>CAMBRQ010000006.1 GCA_945870325.1 uncultured Dorea sp.
TATCTTGTATACAGTGTACTTATAGTATACTCATATTTTCTTTAAAAATCAATATCCTATCGCCAGATTTTATCTCATCCGTGTCAAGTTCATTTACCTCTTTGATCCCTTCTACCGTTGTATGATATCTTTTCGCCAGATCCCACAGAACATCCCCATCCCGCACAATATATCCTGTGATTCCGGGACGTTTCTCCATCTCCTCCATGTCAATCGGCTGGAAATCAATCTCTCCGATATTCTTAAGTCGTACAGGTTTTTTCAAGAAACTATGGAACGCCAGCACCGCCTTGATCTCTATTTTGTCTGTTCCAAGCAGACCGATCGAGAGCTGCTCCACGGCATAGGTCAATCCATAAGTCATATCCTCCGATGTCTCATTGCTTTCCAACAGGTATGAGAACGGAATCATTCCCTGCCAGGTATCAAACGGAATCTCATCATCCGCTTTCACATACAGAAAACTGATATGCAGCACCCCTTCTATCTGGATTCCGCCCTCTGCCACCTCAGTGTGCTCGATCTGAATTCTTGCACTGTTATGGCAAATCTGCAGAATGTCATCCTTAATCTCAGGCAATGACAACTGCTCGGTCACCTTGCATTTGGAATGATTCTGCATCAGAAGCTGTTCCATCATTTCTTCTGAGAGTTTCGGCGTACACGTCTGCTTCAGAGAGTAGACATCCGCAAGCACATCCAGGCGTTCTTCTTCATATACGATCAAACGCACCTCCAGAGTTGCTTCCACTCCAATCAGACGCATCTCACCATCTTCGTCCATCCTCACATCAATATTCACATCTGCAAGTTCCGGATAGATCTGATGATACATATTATCCTGCGCTCCATAACATTCTATTCGTCCCTCATAGGGAATTGTCTGTTCAATCCAGTCCGTCTTCCCATCCAGCGATTCATAGAAACAGAACAACAGCAACTCTCCCTGCAGTTTTAGTTCATCCGCCTCAAGTCTGGTATCCAGTTTTCTGCTGGTCACTTCCGTCCAAAGCAGCGTCCCTATATTCTCCTTCGTTCCTCCGATCGATACTTCTTCTTTAATCCGGTAAGTATCCTTCTTCGTCGCAAATACTTTCAAAAGTTCTTTGTTCTCGAATCTCTTATACAACGAGATATCTCCGTCAACATCCACCGTAATCTCTGCCTCCCGCTTTCCTTCGGAACAGATGGCAAGTTCCGCCAACGTCTTAATATTCAATTTTCTGGAATGAATTGCTGTCACCGTCAGATCCACACTGGAAGACTGGATGAAAAGATTCCCCACCGGTTCTTCCTCCAGATAGACCATTTCCTCAAAAGGAATCCGCCCCTCCAGACTTGAAAGACGTGCCTCTCCCTCATCCGTCACATACAACACCTTAAAATTCAGTTTTCCCGCAACCCTTATGTAATTCTCCACAACTTTCATGTCCTCTACAGACAGAGTGCCTTCTCCTAGAATCACTCTCTTCACATCGCTCTTGGCATCCGGTACATTATAATCATCATCTATATAGAACTGATCCGTAATCGTCTTCCCCGTCCTGTAAGTATGCATCTGTTTTGTTACATATTCCATCTTCTTGAACCTCCTATATTATCACCGTCAGATCTCAAACATCGCCTGAACAATTCATATGCCTCTCGCTTCATATGATCTTACAATCCATCAATCATACACCACCGGTTTATCCACATATTCCATCTTGATCACCACATAAGGATACGTCTCCCTGTCAAGAATCTTCTCCTCCTTCCCCGGTCCCAGAAGCCTGGTCTTAACCCGGACACTATCCTTGGTCTCATAACACTCCGTGGCTTCAACGCTGTACCCCGTAGTCTCCCGGCATCCATACCCTCTCGCCACATACAGATACCCGTCATCCCCATAACTTAACTTCATCTCCTCCTCTTTGGCCTCCTCAATCTCCCCCAGCAGTTCCTCCGGCACATCCTCCCGGTCCACCACCGTAAACTCCACGTCTCTCACCTTCTCCGCCTCCACCTTCTCCACCGAACACCCAGCCACCCCCAGACAACTCACCACAATCGCCATCCCTCCCAGCAGCTTCATCCTGCAAAAAACCTTCTTAAACCCACGTTTTGCCATACGACCTGACACCTCCTAAATTAACAGCATCCATCCTTTAACATCCCCCTCAGCCTCACTTTTTCATCCTCACTCCACCAACCGCTGTTTTTTTCCACTGCCTCCCCCTGTCACATAAAAAACACACCTCTTCCCCTAATATCATACACACCGACTCTAGGAAAAATTCCAATTTTGTAGTATAATGGTTTTTATATTATGGAAAATAATGTGAAGGAGAATTATTATGAACAACCAAAGACTTTCGGGTATCCTGCTCCACCCAACGTCCCTTCCTTCCCCATATGGAATCGGAGACCTGGGCGAAGCAGCATACGAATTTGTAGATTTTCTTACGGAGGCAGGACAGCATCTATGGCAGATTCTCCCATTGACACACACTGGATACGGAGATTCTCCTTATCAGAGTTTCTCTGCCTTTGCCGGACAGCCTCTTTTGATCAGCCTTTCCCATCTGAAAGAACTGGAACTGATCGACGCTTCCGTCCTGGCTGATTGCCCTGTCTCGGGCCCAGAGCATATCGATTACGGAAGCATTATCCCATGGAAGCAGAACATATTTAAAACTGCCTATTCACGTTTCGCTGCTCCGGATTATCACAATGAACCACTGGCACGCGCCTTCTGTCAGTTTATCGAAGAGGAGCGTTACTGGCTGAATGATTATGCATTATTCATGGCATGCAAAGATGCCAATAACGGTGCGAGCTGGCTGGAGTGGGACGATGAATACCGCCTCCCTACAGAAGAATTCAAGGCGCACCTTCGAGATACTATGTCATATGAGATCGGCTTCTATCAGTTCCTGCAGTTTATCTTCTTCGATGAATGGCTGCAGTTAAAATCTTATGCCAATAAGCACGGAGTTCAGATTATTGGGGACATTCCGATCTTCGTATCAATGGACAGCGCTGATGTATGGGCGAACCAGCACCTGTTCCAGTTGGATTCCAAAGGCTATCCGTTAAAAGTTGCAGGCGTGCCGCCGGATTATTTCTCAGCAACCGGACAGTTATGGGGCAATCCGCTGTATGCGTGGGATGCCCATATGCAGGAAGGCTTCGCGTGGTGGATTTCACGTATCCGCCATCAGTTAAGTTCACTGGATATCCTTAGAATTGATCATTTCCGCGGCTTCGAGGCTTACTGGTCTATCCCTTACGGCGAAGAGACCGCGATCAATGGCGAATGGGTGAAAGCACCTGGCTATGAATTATTCCAGGCAATTCAGAATGCGTTGGGTGATGATCTTCCGATCATTGCGGAGGATCTAGGTATTATTACGGCTGAAGTGGATGCGCTCCGCGAAGCATTCCATTTCCCAGGGATGAAGGTATTGCAGTTCGCATTCGACTCCACAGGAGAAGGCTCATACCTTCCGCACCAGTTCACGAATCCTGACTGCGTATGCTACACAGGAACCCATGACAATGACACTACGCTTGGCTGGTACATGACGCTGAATCCAGAATGCCAGGATAAAGTATGCCGCTATACACATTGCACGGATGTTGCGTACATTAGCCACGACCTGATCGGCACCGCACTTGGAAGTATTGCACGTTATGCCATCTTCCCGATGCAGGATGTGCTTGGATACGGTTCCTCTGCACGTATGAATACGCCGGGCGTTGCGGCCGGCAACTGGAGCTGGCGTTATAAAGAAGGTGTACTCACACCGGAACTTGCCAAAAAACTAAAAGATATGTCCAGATTATATGGAAGATATTAGACAGGAGGAACCATACCGATGATAAGAATTATATTCGTAGCATTATTTTTATTCCTTTTCCTGCTGCTTGGAATTCCGGTACTCGGAATTGAATGGATCATCGGCAGGTTCAACAAAGAAGCCAGTGATTATCAGAGCCTTCGCATCGTTCAGTGGGCATTCAAGGTGATTCTTAAGATTGCCGGCGTAGAAGTAACTGTAATCGGAGAAGAGAATGTACCAGACGAGCCAGTGCTTTTTATCGGGAATCACAGAAGTTATTTTGACATCCTGCTGACCTATTCACGATGCAAGCACCTGACCGGATATGTTGCCAAGAAAGAGATGCTGCGTTACCCGCTTCTTCGTGACTGGATGAAACGGCTCTATTGTCTCTTCCTTGATCGTGACAATCCGAAAGAGGGATTGAAGACGATTCTTCAAGCGATTGATTATGTGAAGAATGGCATATCCATCTGTATCTTTCCGGAAGGAACCCGCAACGATGGCGAAGAACTCAGTTTGCTGCCATTCCACAATGGCTCATTTAAAATTGCGGAGAAATCAGGATGTGCGATTGTGCCTATGTCCATGAACAATACCATCGATATCTTCGAAGGTCATCTGCCACGGATCAAAAAGACTCATGTAGTATTGGAGTACGGGAAACCAATCTATATGAAAGATCTTGACAAAGAGACAAAGAAACATATCGGAGAATACTGTCAGAACATTATTCGGGAAACCATTCATAAGAACCAGGCGCTTGTATAAGCGCCTGTCTTACTTTTTCTTTTACATTTATCCGTTCTGGTGCTATAATAAAACAGAATTTACATTCATACTATTATGCAGTCATTTGTACTGCCAAATCAAAGGAGTAATAAAAAGAAATGAACAGACAAGATCTAACTTTGCTGACAGACTTGTACGAACTTACCATGATGCAGGGCTATTATGCCAAAGGACAGAACGAAAAAGTTATCTTTGACGTATTCTTCCGGCAGAATCCTTGTAACAATGGCTACTCCGTCTGTGCCGGACTGGAACAGGTCATTGACTATATTAAGAATCTGAATTTTACTTATGATGATGTCGATTATCTGAGAGGTCTCGGAATATTCAGCGAAGATTTTCTTCATTATTTGAGCGGTTTTCATTTTAGCGGAGATATCTACGCCATCCCGGAAGGAACGGTCGTATTTCCAAAAGAACCTCTGCTTAAGGTCATTGCACCGATTATGGAAGCCCAGCTCGTAGAGACAGCAATCCTTAATATTGTCAACCACCAGTCTCTGATCGCTACCAAGGCATCCCGTGTCGTATTCGCTGCCGACGGGGACGGAATCATGGAATTCGGCTTAAGAAGAGCCCAGGGACCGGATGCCGGACTGTACGGTGCCAGAGCTGCCATCATTGGTGGCTGTGTCGGAACGTCGAACGTCCTGGCTGGCAAACTCTTCGATGTGCCTGTGATGGGAACCCATGCCCACAGTTGGATCATGAGTTTCAAGGATGAATATACCGCATTTAAATACTATGCGGAACTGTATCCTGATAACTGTACACTGCTGGTTGACACTTACGATACATTGAAGTCCGGAGTTCCGAATGCCATCCGTGTATTCCAGGAATTCAGAGATGCCGGAAAACCATTTAAGAAGTACGGAATCCGCCTGGACAGCGGCGACCTTGCATATCTGTCCAAAGAAGCCCGTAAGATGCTGGACGGGGCCGGCTTCACCGATGCATCGATCTGCGCTTCCAATGACCTGGACGAGCATCTTCTGCACGACCTTAAGATGCAGGGTGCAGCAATCGACTCCTGGGGTGTCGGCACGAATCTGATCACTTCCAAGGACAACCCGTCTTTCGGCGGCGTATATAAACTGGCTGCGATCCAGAACGAAGAAGGCGTATTCGTACCGAAGATTAAAATATCCGAAAATACAGAAAAAATCACAAATCCTGGTAACAAAACGATCTATCGGATCTATGATAAAACAACGGGCAAAGTAAAAGCCGACCTGATCTGTTTCGCAGGAGAGACATTTGATACCAGCGAGGATCTACTTCTGTTTGATCCAATCGAGACATGGAAGAAGACCAAACTTCCGGGCGGCTCTTATACGATGCGGGAGATTCTTGTCCCGATCTTCAAGAATGGAGAATGCATCTATAAGTCACCTTCTGTGAGAGAGATCGCCGAATACTGCAAGCAGGAGAAGAAGACTCTGTGGGAGGAAACCAAACGACTCTTCTATCCTCACCAGGTATACGTGGATCTGTCGCCAAAACTTTACGAAGTGAAGAAATCATTACTAGATCAAATGAGTATTACTGAATAAAAGGAGACTATATCATATGAAGATTATTGTATTAGCAGGCGGACTCAGTCCTGAACGTGACGTATCATTGATCTCAGGTGCTGGGATCTGCAGAACCTTAAGAGAAAAGGGGCATCAGGCATTCTTAATGGATGTCTTCTTCGGATTCCCTTATGATTCTGGTAAATTGGAAGAAGTCTTCGATCTGCCGGGTGCCGGTCTTGAAATTGCAGAAGGCATCAAGACAACTGCTCCGGACCTTGAAGCACTGAAAAAATCCCGTCCGGACCAGTCTGACTGTTACTTAGGACCGAATGTCATCGAACTGTGCCGCATGGCAGACATTACTTTCATGGGACTTCACGGTTCCGTAGGAGAGAACGGCAAATTACAGGCAACTTTCGATATCCTTGGCATCAAGTATACCGGACCGAATTCCCTGGGCTGTGCCGTATCTATGAATAAACTTGTGACCAAGCAGATCTTCAAATCTGCAGACGTTCCTACACCGCGCGGAACTTCCCTTACTCAGGAGACGAAGGATACTCCTCTTAGCGAACTTGGCTATTACCTTCCTTTGATTGTAAAGCCTTGCTCCGGAGGCTCCAGTATCGGCGTATATATTGTCCACACAGAAGAAGAATATACGAATGCAATTCATGAATCCTTCGATGTGAACCACGAGGACGAAGTTGTGATTGAGCCTTACATCAAAGGACGTGAATTCGCCTGCGGTATCCTGGCTGGCAAAGCCCTCCCTCTGGTTGAGATCATCCCGAAGGATGGCGTCTTCGATTATGAGAACAAATATCAGGACGGCGGCGCTCAGGAGATCTGCCCTCCGATATCCATAGACGAAGATACACAGAAAGCAATCCAGGCTGCCGGCGAGAAAGCATTCGAAGCACTTCGAATGGATGTTTACTCTCGTGCTGATTTCATCGTTGATGATGCCGATGGCAGATTCTACTGTCTTGAGATGAATGCACTGCCGGGAATGACACCGGCAAGTCTGATGCCTAAGGCTGCAAGAGCTGCCGGAATTGAGTATGGCGACTTATGCGACAGGATTATTGAGGAATCCTACAAGGCACGCTATCGCTGAACCCTTTACAGTAAACCCTTTACAGACAACAGGCCAAAGATGTGAGAATACTTCTTTGGTCTGACATTTTTATTAAAAATAATATCGCAAAATACACGATTTCAAGGAGGAAAGCAGCATTATGAAAAACCTCACTTTAGAAAATATTACAAAAGCCTGTAATGGCACCTATCGCGGGAACGATAGCCTTCTTGGTCAGGAAGTAAAAGGGGTTGTAATCGACAGCCGCAAGGTAAAGCCAGGATATCTCTTCGTTGCTATTGACGGTGCCAGATTCAACGCCCACAAATTCATCCCTGACACCATCGAAAAAGGCGCACTCTGCGTAGTATCCCACGAGGATCTTGGTGAGACTGACTATCCTTATATCCTGGTGGAATCTACCGGGCAGGCACTTCTCGATATTGCCAAACTCTACCGTGACTCCTTCGACATTAAGGTAGTCGGTATTACCGGAAGCGTTGGAAAGACGAGTACAAAAGAGATGATCGCTTCTGTTGTATCTCAGAAATATAACGTACATAAGACATTAGGCAACTTCAATAATGAATGGGGACTTCCGATTACCATTTTCGAGATGAACGAAGAACATCAGGTAGCAATCCTGGAGATGGGTGTGAATCATTTTGGAGAGATGCGCCGCCTCTCTTCTGTATCAAGCCCGGATATCTGTGTCATTACAAATATCGGAGTTGCACATCTGGAGTTCTTCAAGACGAGAGAAGGAATCTATCAGGAGAAGACTCAGATGATCCAGGACATGAAAGATGGCGGAACCATCATTCTGAACGGAGATGATGATCTTCTGTCAAAGACAGGTCCTATCAAAGGCGTTACTCCTATCTTCTTCGGACTTGACGATAACAATCAATTCCGTGCCGACCGGATTGAACCCTTAGGCCTTCGCGGAACCGCCTGTACCATTCACCTGCCGGATGGCGCTTCTTTTGACTGCGTTGTTCCGCTGCCGGGTATCCATATGGTATCCAATGCACTTGCCGGAACGGCAGTCGGCTATACACTTGGGCTGACACCAGATGAGATAAAAGCTGGTATCGAAGGGCTTCCTTCCATTCCAGGACGCAACAATATCATTAAGACTGCACGACTGATTATTCTGGATGACTGCTACAATGCGAATCCAATCTCCATGAAAGCATCCATTGATGTCCTGAATATGGCAATCGGCCGTAAAGTTGCTATCCTTGGCAACATGGGCGAACTTGGGAATAACGAGCAGGAACTTCACCGCGAAGTCGGCAAATACGCTGCCGAACAAGGTATTGATCTCGTATGCGGAATTGGCGGCCTTGCAAAAGACCTGATTGCAGGTGTGACCGAAAGCAACTCCTCCACTCAGGGACTCTGGTTCGAGACAAAGGCTGATTTCCTCGCGGCTGCGGATGATATTATCCAAGATGGGGATAATGTTCTTGTAAAGGCTTCTCATGGCATGGAATTCCCAGAGATTGTAGATGCCTTGAAAAACATGTAATAGGAGTTATTGCTATGGATTATCAGATTCTCGCACTGGACTTAGACGGCACTCTTACCAATTCTAAGAAAGAGATCTCTAGGCCCACGTTAGAAGCATTGATCGATATACAAAAAAACGGGAAAAAAGTAGTACTTGCAAGCGGACGCCCCACGAACGGCGTCCTTCCCCTTGCCAAAGAACTTCATCTGGAGGAATACGGAAGTTATATCCTGTCCTTTAACGGCGGACGCATCACGGACTGCCGAAGCGGTCAGGTGATCTACAATAAAGTTCTTCCTGAAAATGTTGCCGCCCCTCTGTTCCATATTGCGAAGAAATATACCGGAATCGATATCATCGGCTATACTTCCGACTCCCTACTGTCCGGAATCAATCCGAACCAGTACAGCGAACTGGAGTCCCGAATCAACCATATGCCGATTATTCGGGTGGAAGACTTTCCTTCTTATTTCGAAAAATCCCCGAATAAATTCCTACTTACCGGCGAGCCACAGATTATCCAACGCGTGAAAGAAGAAGCCATCGATTACTTCCACTCTTACCTGTATATCTATTGCTCCGATCCATTTTTCTTGGAGATCATGCCACCGGGAATTGATAAAGCGCATTCCCTGCTGAAACTTCTTGCCAGTATCGGACTGACTTCCGATGAGATGATCTGCTGCGGAGATGGATATAATGATCTTACTATGATCGAGACTGCAGGCTTGGGCGTAGCGATGGCGAATGCACAGCCTCCGGTGTTGGAAAAAGCTGATTATATTACGAAGTCTAATGATGAAGACGGAGTACTGCATGTGATTAACGAATTCATGCGATAAATATAACACACACAGATTCGTAATCTATTACGAATCTGCTTCTATACGCCTTCCCCATCGAATTCCGGGATAAAACTCTCCGATGCCACTTCCCCCTCCTGGATGAATCCGCACTCGACGCCTAGTTCCATGGCATAATCCACCACTCGTTCGTACTCTCTCTTGGTTACCTTTCTTGCAAGCAACGGATCATCCTTTACCTGTTCCATAGGCGTATACTGATTCATAATGCTGATCATAATCCGCTCACCATAGGTCTCATACAGATACCGGATCACCGCCTTAGCGTTCTTCACATGCCCTGGAAGCACGAGATGACGGACAATGACGCCACGCTTCATCCGTCCCGTCTTCTCATCGAACTTCAGGCTTCCCACCTGACTTACCATCTCTTCCAACGCCTCTTTTGCATATGCAGGATAATCCGGCGCATGAGAATACTTCTTCGCCAGTTCTTCTTCCATATATTTAAAATCCGGCAGGTAGATATCTACATACCCTTTAAGCATCTGAATCGTCTCCGTTTTCTCATATCCACTCGTATTATACACGATCGGAAGCCTCAAGCCCTCCTGCTTCGCCATATCGAGCGCCTCAGTTATCTGGGGGACATAATGTGTCGGCGTTACCAGATTGATATTATTTGCCCCTTGCTCCTGCAGTTCCAAAAATATCCTGGCAAGCCGTTTTACACTGATAGGCTTTCCCACTTTCGACCTGGCAATGCTATAGTTCTGGCAAAAGACACATCCCATATTGCACCCGGAGAAAAACACTGTCCCCGATCCTTCTTTTCCTGAGATACAGGTCTCCTCCCACATATGCAGCGCCGCCCTCGCAACCACAAGTTCCCCTGTCTCCTGGCAATATCCTCTCTGTCCTTTCCTGCGGTTCACTTTGCAGTTTCGCGGACACAGGCAGCACTCCTGCATGATACGCTTGCTCCACGCAGTTCTATCCATACACATGCTCCACTCCTTCTCCCCATACTATCTCCCCCATAATACCACTCTTCCCCACTCCAAACAATTCCCCACTCCCCCAAAGTTTTCCTCGACAATCCCACTCCCCCACACACTCTCTTTCTCGTTGTCCCCTTTAAGGTTATTATTATATCCTTTGCTAATAAACAGCAGTTCTGAGAAGCGAGATGTTCCTAAGCAAACAATTCAGGGGTGCTCTTAATGGAGGCGAAATCCACTGCTTACGAAGACTTAAGCACGAAGGCTCTCCTGAGTGCTTTAGTCGCAGTTAGCAGTTAGTTCGCCGGAATGTTATCCCGTTTGCGTGGAATATCTCGCTTCTCAGAACTGCGTCCACTTGTCAAATATAAAAATAACCTCTAAAACAACCTCTTATTGGCATGATAGATTTCCTTAAATCTTAAAAATTCCTCTTCATACTTCTTCACATTTTCAAGAATCGGCTCCGTAACTTCCTCATTCAGTTTCACCATACTCTCACAAGCCTCTTCATAATCCCGGAAATACCCGCTTCCTACCGCAGCCGTCATCGCAGCCCCGATACTAGCCTGCTCCTTCCCCTGATTCGTATAGATCGGGCAATTATACATATCCGCCTGAATCTGTCTGAACAACGGGCTCTTAGCCCCGCCGCCCGCTGCAATCACACGATCCGCCGTAATTCCAAGCGACTGGAAGATCGCGTACGACTCCTTCATGCTATAGACAATTCCCTCCATCGTACTGCGAATCAGATGTGCCTTCGTATGCTTCAGCGTCATTCCAAGATATACGGCCTTCGCATCCGGATCGTTGTGCGGTGTCCGTTCACCATTCAGGTATGGAAGGAATAATAACCCTTCACTTCCCGCCGGAATCTTCTCTGCAATTGCCGTCATATCATCAAAACTTCCGTACTCCAAAATGTTATTCTTAAGCCACTTAAGTGCAACTCCTCCGCTTAGATGCGCTCCCATGATACTCCATAACGTCTCCCCGCCATGGCACCAGGTATTCGTCCGAAGCGACGGATCATACAGCGGCGCATCCAATGCACAAGTCAGATGGCAGGCAGTTCCAATGGTAGATGCCATTCTTCCACTCTTAATCATTCCATTGCCAAGTTCCATCATCAGAGAATCTCCGCCGCCAAATGCAACAAAAGTTCCCTTCTTAAGTCCGGTCTGCCCGGCACATTCTTCCGTAATCACACCCGCCTGCTCATATGCCTCATGGCTTTCCACCAGCAGATCTGCCGAAATTCCTAATTTCTCCAGAATCTCGTATGCCCATGTTCGATGTTTCATATCCCACATACCTGTCGAACTGGCATCTGAAGCATCTGTCCCCCATTCTCCGCACATCCGGTACCGAATGTAATCTTTCGGCAGCATCACCTTATAGATCTTCTCATAATTCTGTGGTTCATTCTCCTTCACCCACATCAGGGACGGCAGAAGGAATCCGGCACTTAAGCGATTGCAGAATACCTGGCCGAACTGCTCTTCCGGCACAACTTCATATATCTTCCGAATCGTCTCTCCGGTTCGCTGATCCGCCCAGATAATTGCATTACGAATTGGTTTGCCGTCTGCATCTACCATAACCAATCCATGCATTTGCCCGGAGTATCCGATTCCTCGGATTCCTTCTCGAATCTCAGGTGCTGTTCCAAGCATCTTGCGGATTGCCCGAATCGTCGCCTGCCACAACTGCTCCATATCCTGCTCTGCCTGGTTCAGTTCCGGCTTCATAATGTCGTACTCGCACTGTCCCTCTGCGATTGTTCTTCCCAGCGGATCAACCGCAACTGCTCTTACACTAGATGTCCCAAGATCAATTCCTACAAAACATTCCATGCATCTTCACCATCCCAGATATCCCGCCAGTCCTTCGCGTCTTCCCACAGGAACACCTTTCCCTTGATCAGACGTGCGTTCTTATCTGCCTTTCTTAATATCTCCATCTCTTCTTCTGTAAGGAAATCCTCTGTCGTACACTTAAGATTCCCTACATATTCATTTTCATAGATTGAAAATGGAATCGGTACGTGACCTCTCTGTACCGCCCATTTCACACATATGGTCGCCGGATGACAGTGATGCGCTTTCGCAATCTCTACAAGTTCCGGCATCTCAAATGTCACCACATCTCCTTCTTCCGTATCACGCTCTGGCCTGCACGGTGATCCCATCGGGCTGTATGCAATCGGAAGAATATCATGTGCCTTGCAGTATTCGAATAACTTCGGCTGCTGGAATGTTGGGTTGATCTCTACCTCCAGTACCGCCGGTTTGATTCTGCAAAGCGGAAGAACCTGTTCAAGTTTTGTAATCGTCATGTTGGACATTCCAATGGCTCTTACCAGTCCCAGGTCTACAAGCCTCTCCATCTGCCTCCATACCGTCATATATTCCTCTACGGTAAATGGAACCGCATCCGGGTTGCGCCCAGTAAGATGTGCTCCCGGAGCATGATAGTTCGGGAACGGCCAATGTACCATATAGATATCCACATAGTCCAACTGCAAATCTCTCAGACTCTGCGCACACGCCACCAGGACATCTCCCTTCCCGTGCATATCATTCCACACCTTCGTCATGATTGTCAGATCCTGCCTCTGTACGATTCCATCTGCGAACGCTCTTGCATACACTTCTCCAATGGCTTTCTCATTGCCATAAGCCGCCGCTCCGTCAAAAAGACGATAACCTGCTCTGATCGCTCCGTACACCGCATCGGCCACCTCTTCGGATGTGAATCGGTCATTCCCGAATGTCCCCATACCAATTCCGGGAATGATCATTCCATTGTTCAGTTTTCTCTGAGGAACCAGAGATGGATTCACTGTCTCCATACGCTACCTCCTTGTCTTCCTATCATCTTTATCTTCATTGCCTTGCTGACATTTCTATTTTAGCTTCCCTTTTACCTGCCAATCTTTGGCCTTCCATGCAGATCTTTCCTCTGCCTGGATCTCCAACTGCCGATAGATCCGTTTTGCCGTTGCCCGCAAATCCTGATTATAGATATCCACCGGATAACGTTCTGATCCTTCAAAATCATCAATCACCGCAAGGGCTATCTTTCCCTCTTCCAAGAATCCTGCCTGCAGAAGCCTCTCTGCCGTCTGCTGCCCAATCTCACCAGTCCCACACAAGAACAGACCTTCTTCCATCCCCGAAGCCTTCTCCTCCACTGCCTTCAGCGCTTCTTCAGACATCCTCCTGTCACGCCGCCAAGGCGCATGTAATATCTCTGCCTCAGGATGCAGTCCCCGGAACGCTTCTTCCCTCTTTCTTACATTGCTGATCTCCTGATTATCCCAGCCAATATACACATACTCCTGATGCTGCTTTTTCTGACAGTCAAGCAAAACCTTTACTGCATCCTCATTATCCAGGAATACACTGTCTGCATAGGGAAATGCATTATCCGTATCGAAAAATACCAGATTCATCCCAATACTTCTCAAACGCAGTAATTTTTCCGGGTCAATCTTCTGGTCATCCTGCCACACAACCGCATTTCTGATATTCTTACTGTACAGCCGGTACAGACAATCTTCCAAAGACGTATGCTCCGGCACTTCTACATACAGCATCAGACCCTCCCGCTCCCAGACACATTTCTGGAAGTCTGCGATAAACCTGGCAAAAAACGGGTTCTTGGATGGCGCAACTACTCCAATCATATCCAGCATATTATGATTGCCGTAATTCTTAAGCGTTACCCGTGTCCCATTACCCACTTCACGCACAATCAGTTCTTCCGCCTCCAGAAGTTCCAATGCTTTTCTCACCGTAATTCTGCTGACTTCGTAATCCTGGGCAAGCTGACGCTCCGAAGGAATCTTCTCGCCATTCTTGTAGACACCTTCATAGATCTGACGGCAGATGTCATTCTTTAGATCGATATACCTTAATTCTGTTATCTCCGAATTCACAAGTCCCCTCCTTTCCTGATACTTCCATAGTTTCCCTTTAATGGTATTATATCATAATACCATTATGTGTCAACCTATAACTCCCGATATTAGCGAAAAATGTCGATAAAATCAAGGAATTTCCTTGAACATAAAGGCTGACATTTTTAAAGATGCATGCTATAATTCAAACAAGCATTATTTTTCTAAACATTCTATATGACAAAGTCATTCCAAATTCTAATGATATTTATAATCTTAGAAAATTCGATGCTTAATCACAGACCCAAGAACAGCAGAGAGGATTCTAAGAAGAATGAAAGAGTCCTCTTATATCCCAAAAAAGGAGGACCATGAATGACGGAAGACCAAAGAATCATACAGGCAGCGAATGAGATTGTCACGCATCACAAAGTAATCGGCATGCCACTGCGTGCTTATAAAGACAGAATCTTTCGCATGATATTCAAAGAAAAACGGGAATTGCTCGAACTTTACAATGCCATGAATGGAACCAGTTATACCAATGAGGATGATCTAATTGTAACAACGTTAGAAAATGCAATTTATCTAGGCATGAAAAATGACATATCTTTTATGCTTTACGACCAGTTGACATTGTATGAACACCAATCCACCAAGAATCCCAACATGCCATTACGGGATTTACTGTACGTAGCAGATGTCTATTCTAATCTGACAAAAGATAAAAATCTATATAGTTCTACTCTAGTAAAGATACCAGAGCCAAAGTTTGTCGTATTCTATAACGGAATAGAATCTATGGAAGAACGCCGAGAATTAAAACTCTCAGATGCATATGAAATAAAAAGCGAGAATCCAGACCTGGAATTAAAAGTAACTGAGTTGAATATCAATTCGGGATATAATGAAGAATTAATGAATAAATGTCAAACACTGCGAGAGTACATGATCCTGGTATCCAAGATTCGGAATTACAGTCAAGAAATGCCCTTTGCAGAAGCTGTAGAATATGCCGTAGACGAATGTATCAACGAAGATATTTTAGCGGAATTTTTACGAAAGAACAAAAACGAGGTAATCAAAGTGAGCATATATGAATATAACGAAGAACGCCATCTTCAACAGGAACGTGATGAAGCATGGCAGGAAGGCAACAAAACCGGCAAAAAACTAGGTGAAGAGCGTGTTAACAAACTTCACTACCATCTTATAGAAGATAATCGTATACAAGATTTGAAACATTCCATCGAAGATGAAGCATATCAGGAACACTTAATGGAAGAATACGGAATTGAATAGAGAGTGTACGGCGCAGGACTCCGGCTGGCATCCCCTCAAGCATCCTCCCTCGCCGTTCACTTCTAATCTCTCATTTTCTACCTAAGAACCCCCTTGAATTCCTCATATGCCGCATCCCAAGCCTCTGCATCCCGCGGCTCATACGACATCACATTCTCGGAATTCGCAACAATTCGCCTTGCCTCTTTAATATCCTTGATCTCGCCCAGCGCCATAAACTGAACCGCCAGATTTCCAAGCGCCGTTGCTTCCACCGGACCTGCCATCACTTCACAATGATTGGCACAAGCCGTCATCTGGCAAAGCATCTTGCTTTGAATCCCCCCACCAATCATATGGATTCTGTGATACTTTTTATCCAGACAGAATTCAATCTTCTCCAGAACGTTCCTATATTTTAAAGCAAGACTCTGATTAATGCAGCACACGATCTCACCTACGGTCTTAGGAACCGGCTGTCCTGTCTTTTGGCAGAATTCCCGGATTCTTCTTGGCATGTTGCCTGCGGGTACGAATTCTGGTGCATCTACATCGATATAACTTCTAAAAGGCTTTGCTTTTGCCGCCATCTGCTCCAGTTCACCAAAACTATATTCCTGCCCTTCGCGAATCCACTGACGCCGGCATTCCTGAACCATCCATAAGCCAGTGATATTTTTCAGGAAATTCACCTTGCCGCCATAACTTCCTTCATTTGTCACGCTCAGTTCCAGAGATCTCTTGCCAATCGCAGGTTCTGATAATTCTGTACCATAGAGACTCCAGGTGCCACAACTGATGAAGATGAAGTCCTCCTCCTGAGTCGGCACCGCAACAGATGCGCTTTGTGTATCGTGAGACGCCACCGCAATCACTTTCTTGGAATCAATGGACAACTCCTCGCAGATCTCTGGTTTCAACTCTCCGATCACCGTCCCGCTTTCAATCACCTCCGGGAAGAAATCCTCCTTAAGTTCCAGGGCATCCGCCACCTCTTTCGACCATTGTTTATTACGGATATCATACATGGAAGAGGTCGTTGCCATGGTATACTCTGACTTCTGATTCCCCGTAAGGAAATACCCTAACAGATCCGGTGTAAATAAGAACTTCTTCGCTCGTTCCAGCATCCACGGACGCTTCTCCCTCAATGCATTCATCTGGAAAATTGTATTAAAATACATGAATTCATTTCCTGTAATCTCATAGAGGCGCTCTTTGGAAATCTTGGAAAATACATCTTCGATCATCCCCTGGGTCCGGTCATCCCTGTAATGGATTGCATTCTCCAGCAGTTCCCCATGTTCATCCAACAGAGCAAAGTCTACTCCCCAGGTGTCAATTCCGATACTTTCAAAATCCCCACACCTTTTTGCCTTGATCATCCCCTGCTTTATCTCATAAAACTGCCGCAGTGTATCCCAATACATGGTTCCGTTTACGGTCACCGGATCATTGGAGAATCTATGTACTTCCTTCATAGCGATCTTGCCATCTTCCAACGTTCCCAGAATCGCACGTCCACTGGATGCGCCAAAATCAAATGCCAGTACGCTCTTCGCCTTCTCTCCCATACCACACTCTCCTTCTTCCCTGTACTCATAGTCTCACACAGTAAGGTACCTATGACTAGTTATCTTCGATTCACTATCACTGATTATTTGTCGATTCCCGGATGTCTTCCGGTCAGCCCCATCTGTCTCCTGATATCATATAACTGCTCTACTCTCTCCTGACTTAAGATCTGCGGTCCACCCAGCATCTTAGCCTGATACAGAAGCCTTGCATAGAACTCCAAAGATTCCATCTTATGATATGCATTCAGCAAAGAATCTGAATATGTAAGCGCGCCATGATTCTCTAATAACACGGCATCATAGCGTGACAGGAATTCGGCAATGGAATCCGGCACTTCTACGGTAGAAGGAGTTCCGTACTTTGCGATCGGAACGCTGCCAAGCGCAATGACTGCTTCCGGCATGATTGGCTCCTCTAGTGGAATACCTGCAATAGCAAATGTTGTTGCATACATCGGGTGTGCATGAACAACAGCATTCACATCCAGTCTCTCCTTGTAGACTCTCATATGCATCTTAATCTCAGATGATGGACGGAATCCTTCATTTGCCTCCAGTACATTACCTTCACCGTCTACCTTACAGATATACTCAGGTGTCATGAAACCTTTGCTGACTCCTGTCGGGGTGCACAGATACTCATTGTCATTCAGTTTTACCGAAAAGTTGCCATCATTAGAAGCCACCATTCCCCGGTCATATACCCGTCTTCCAATCTCGCACATCTCTTTTTTGATGTCTAATTCACTTTTCATGTATTCTTCCTCCTTATGTTTCATTTTAGTCGTTCATTTTATAAAACAGTTTTATATAATATAGTTATATAATAGCACTGGATAAAAAACTACGCAATATGATATATTGAACAAATCTCATTTCCACTTTTTAGTTATATTTACTTTTATTTGTATTTCTATTTTCTGATTTTTCTGATATAATCATTTTAAAATGCATTTCATAAAACCATTTCAAATATTAACCACTATAGTTTTATTATTATGAGGAGGAATCATTATGGAACGCTTTTCTCTTTCAGATATAAAAGTAAAGAATCGCATAGACATCTTTCATTATATTTATAACAATCCTTGCAGTTCCAAGCAGAAGATTGCCAACCAGCTTGGCATAACGCTTCCTACTGTCACTCAGCATCTGACAGCATTGATGGAAGATCAGCTCGTAGAAAAAAGCGGCCAGTTAAATTCCACTTGCGGAAGAAAGGCAACTTCTTATTCTATTATCTCTACTGCCCGGATTGCTATCGGCATTGAACTTACGGAACACACCGTTCATATCGCGGCAGTTGACTTATACGTTGTCAAAAAAGCAAAAGTAAAGATTAATTTGAAATTCGAAAGAACAGAGGCGTATTTTGAGACACTTCGTGATCATGTTCTTGCTTTCATTGAGAAATATCATTTTAAAAATGAGCAGATTCTTGGAATTGGCATCGGGATTCAGGGACTGGTTTCACAAGGTGGCCGCCGGATCACTTATGCGACGGTTATTGATGTGGAGGGCCTTTCCATTGATATCTTTGAAAAATATTTTTCCTGGCCATGCCGTTTTATACATAACACTGACTGTGCCGCGAACAGTGAACTGTGGGTGAATCCTGAGATCAACGATGCTATCTATCTATCTCTCTGCATGCATCTGGGCGGCGCATTGATTCTAAACCGACAGATTAAAGAGGGCATTACGGGCAAATCAGGCATCTTTGAGCACATGACTCTGATTCCCGGCGGACGTCCTTGCTATTGCGGACGTACAGGATGCGCAGAATGCTATTGTTCCGCCAGTACTTTTCTTGATGACCAGATGGATCTTGATGACTTTTTCCAGCAGAAAGCACAGGGCAACTCTGATTACCAGAAACGCTGGGAAGAATTCTTATACTATCTTGCCATCCTGATCAATAATCTGCACATGGTCTTAGAAAGTACCGTCATTCTCGGCGGAGATATCATCCCGTATCTCACCGATAAAGATCTGAAAATGCTTCAGGATAAGGTCGTTGAATTTTCGGCATTTGGGGATGCGCCTACTTATATTCTGCCTGGGAAATGCCGGAATGATGCCGTGGCGATCGGGGCAGCACTGCCATTTATACAGGAATTTCTACAGAACTTTATAGAAGAATCCTGATTCTTCTGGCGGTTATATGGCTAAGAAAATAAACGAACAGCAAGAAATACTGGTAAATAACAGAATGAATATCGGCGGAACTTATACTTCATAAGATCTGCCGATATTTTTCTCTTATTATCCTATTTTCAGTTGGAATCAGGGTTACGCCTTCTATCTTATACTTTCATCAATTCTTCTGTTCTTAAAATAATATTCTTTATCCCGTTCACCGATTGGCCGCATCACTTTACAGGGATTACCAACAGCTACCACATCAGATGGAATATCCTTCGTGACAACGCTTCCTGCTCCGATCACCGTATTATCACCGATGGTTACTCCAGGCATAATCATTACTCCTGCTCCGATCCAGCAGTTTTTCCCAATATGAACAGGTGCATTATACTGATATGCCTGCTGGCGAAGTTCCGGCAGGATCGGATGCCCCGCCGTGGCAATCGTCACATTCGGGCCAAACATGGTGTAATCGCCTACGTAGATATGCGTATCATCCACTAGTGTCAGGTTAAAATTCGCATAGATATTCTTCCCGAAGTGCGTATGATGACCACCCCAGTTGCTGTGAAGAGGCGGTTCTATATAACAGCCGTCACCAATCTCAGCAAACATCTCCTTTAATAACGCCTCTCTTTTGGCGCCTTCTGACGGTCGTGTCAGGTTGTAATCGTACTGGCGCTCCAGGCACTGCTCCTGTTCTTTCATAATCTCTTCGCCATTGGGAAGGTATAGATCCGTGCTGTGCATTTTTTCAAATTCAGTCATATTGCTTCTCCTTTACATTTTTCCTGTCCGACAGAGTAGGTATACCGGACTGCATTTTACCCAATTTCTTATTATTTATTATAATAATCTCGAGAGAGAACTGCAATAATTTCATAAACTTAAATATTTTCAAACCATATTGGGCATTACATTTACATATAGGGAGGATTTTACCATGCAGGAAGTGTACGAATTTTTAAAGAACTGTAATACATATTATCTGGCAACAGTTATCCCTGCATTTCTGCTACAATCTCTGAATCCTCACAGATAATTAACCTTTTATCCGAGAACATTTTTCTATAAAATAATGACGACATGATGTAACGAAATGACTAGTTGGGGTATATATAAGCAAAGAAGGATGTGACGCGATGTTAGATATGGATTCCATATATAGCGAACATGCAAAACTGGTATATAAATTTCTAATCTCCTTATGCCACGAGACAGATACTGCCGAAGAACTGACACAAGAAACATTCCATCAGGCAGTCCGATGCGCAAACAAGTATAACGGGAACTGCAAGGTATCCACCTGGCTGTGCCAGATCGCAAAAATCTATGGCACAAAGAATTAAGGAGACGGAATAAAAAACTGATCATCGAATTCGCCGGAGGCGTAACAAAAGAAATTCGAATAAAAGATCTGTATACTGGCGAGGGGTTAGATAAAGTCGGGATTATCATGAATTAAAAAGGGACACGGCAAATTCAAAAAGGGACACGGCTATTTTAATTGGGGACGGGGGAAATTGAAAAAAACAATGTCCCCTCTTTAGTGCGTTAATCTAACGCTGTCTGTTTTACCCTGCTAAGTCCTTTTGCCACCGCCGGAACTGAGATAATAACCACCGTCATGACCGCCTCTGCCAGCAGAAAACTATAGTTATAAGCAATCGGGTAGATGCTCTTCAATGACTGCGGGAAATTATCTGGCATGTAGTCCATCCAATATAGGTATCCTCCCAGAGAGTGGAATGCTCCTCTGGCGAGAACCGCCGCAATATATCCCTTCAGCAAGCCATTCTTGCTTTTTGCGAAAAATCCGGCAACGCCCAGCGCCGCGAATGCCAGCACATAGTCACAGCAAACCTGAAAGAATGAAAGCACATACGGTTCCTGGATGAACTGTAGGAGCCCATAAGAAAGCCCCACAAGGATTCCAGTCTGTACTCCGTACCAGTTGCCGACCAATACAATGAACAGCATACTGCACAGCGTTACGCTTCCACCCCACGGCAACTTGAATATCTTCATATAAGAAGTCACAAACGCCAGCGCCATTGCCATCGCGCAGAACACTAACTGCTTTGTGCTCATCTTCTTTTTCCCGGATTTCTTCCCCGCAAAAAATAACGCAACGATAAAGAGTACAACTCCAACAACAATACATACCGCATATCCGGCAGTTGTCAGACCGCCTTCTGCATTGACTAATAGATCAAACATAAAAATGCCCTCCTTGTCTCCGATTGAAAACAAAAAGGGCTTGAAGCCAATCTATAACGCATCCCTACGTTGGCATTATCCACATCAGGTTATGGGTCGAAGTTGACAACTTCCTCTCAGCCTATTCTATAAGCTCCCCTTGTTATCAATCTTATGTAGTTTGTCCAGTCATTATCATATACATGCTGCTTGGAAATGTCAACTCCATTACATCAGATTATCTTTCTTACCTTGCAGGCATCTCTCTAATCAATCAATAGGTCTGTAACTTGTATATTTCAATTCTGCTAAATTTGCGAGATTCGCGTCATTTGAAAAAGCGCACAAAATATCTAATGAAATCAAGCCAAACTTTGTTAAAAATTTATCTTTACATTATCTATACTACGTGTTAATATTTTAACAGTTTAAGGAACGAGAATAAATGAGAAGGAAGTGAATGATAATGATGAAGTTATTCAATGCTCTTAAAGAGTATTTTTCTGGGGAAACTGCTTTGTCAATATTTATAGAGAAACTTAACTAAGAAGTTGTTAGGATGATTAGAAAGGTGTATCGAAAATTTTTTCGATACACCTTTTTTTATCATTTTCCAGATGGGTCTTACATTACAAGTATATCTATTCGCCTGCATTCTGAGTTGCTTTACGCTCTGCAATTTCTTTAATATACTGCGGATTTTTTGTTTCAACATCCAGGAACCAGATATCAACCAGCAAGATGATAGCAACAACTAAGGGACCGAATTTAAAGAATGCATCAATACCGCTGATCGTACTTGCAGACTGAACCTCCAAAGCACCATTATATCCAACTGCACTTAAGAAGAATCCAAAGGCTGCTGTCAAAGCTCCTTGCCCGATTTTGGCGCCTACAGAACTTGCAGAGAACAAGACAGACTGAACACGTATACCGGTCTTCCACTCGCCATAATCGATAGTGTCACCGATGAGGGCTCCGGCCATACCCATCGCAAAGCCCATTCCAATACCGCGCAACAGCGCCGTAGCAAATAAAATAGTAGAGGATGTCGGCACTACTATAAATACAACCTGAGCCACCACCATACAGATTGAACCGAACAATACCATCTGTCGCTTCGTATACTTTTTCAAAAAGAAAGGAGCCACTGCAGACAGAAATACGCCAGGCAAGTTGGAGCATGCAACAAACGTTCCCATCAAAGCCATATTTCCCAACACAGAGTTTAGGTAATAAATGGAAACAGACAGGTTAAAGGTCAGAATAAAATTGGCCATCAAATTAACAACAAAGGCCATCCACCAATATTTGTTTACAACAGCACATTTGATACCAACGATGAGATTCTCCGGAGGAACATCATTCTCTACCCGTTCTTTGACAAACAATACATTCAATGCCAAAGGTATCAGACCGATAATACCAAAGACCATAATAGACTTAATCCATGCAGACTGCAGCCCTTGACCTCCAAAAAAATCAACCATCGGCATCATAACAGATGCCATAATAGTCTGTGTCAAAGCTGAAAACATCATGAAAAAAATCAGCATCTGCGAACGGTCAACAGAGTCATTTGTGACATAGGACGGAAGAGAATTAGCGGCCATGCCCACATAAGTGTACAAAACAGTATTAAACAGGTTATATGTAACAAAGATGTAAACTATACGCAAGGCTACACTTCCGTCCGGAACCAGGAATACCAGAATAACGGAAAGCACCATAGGAATAGCCCACTTCAGTATAACGGGAATACAATGCCCTCTTTTACTTTTGTGGCTATCAATAATTTGACCTGCAATCAAGTCAGACACGCCATCGAAAATCTTAGAGAACGCAATAACACCGCCAACCAGACCGGCATTCAGCAAGATAACTATCTTCTGAAACAGTACTTGAGAAAGTCATCCACAATATCGACGACCTGGCTGGTCCAGAACTCCGCCCCTCCATGATCGCCTCCTTTTATGAAATACAATTGAACATCCTTACCACACTTTTTCATCTGGCGGTAGAGAATCACACTACCTTCGCAATTGACCAAACGATCCTTCGTACCATGAAAGATAATGGTCGGCGGCATAACCGTTTCTTCGGTAATGTTGCATTCAACAGAAAGTTTTTTCTTTAATTCAAGATTATCTCTCAAATCCACGCGCCCCATAACCAGTCCTTCCGGACTATCCGGCTGGCAGTGAAGAACCTGAATAGGATTGGAGTCTTCGTTCATGACGCTGCAGCTTCCATAATAATTAATAATGCCTTTGACCTCAGCAGAAATGCCGGGAAATAGGTTATTCTCCACATCATCATGAATCATACCTGCAAACATAGCTGTATGCCCGCCAGAAGAATCACCCGCAATAACAATATTCTCAGCATCCACATGATATTCTGCAGCATGGGCACGCATAAAACGCACCGCATTTCTTGCATCCATAATCTGTGCAGGAAAAGGCGCAATGCCAGAATGCCGATACTCGACAACAGCCACAACATAACCACGCTCAGCCAATTTGGAAACACGACATAATTGATGGAACACATCTTGGGGAAGCCATGCTGAACCTTGCACAAACACAATACAAGGAC
Source organism: uncultured Dorea sp. (assembly GCA_945870325.1). Classification (GTDB taxonomy): domain Bacteria; phylum Bacillota; class Clostridia; order Lachnospirales; family Lachnospiraceae; genus CAMBRQ01. The sequence goes on from CAMBRQ010000006.1 coordinate 24,242, forward strand.
AGACCATCTCAGGATTGTTACGACTAAAAGGCAACAGGATCTGCAGATGCAGCCGAACAGAATCTATCTCGGCATACTCTACATTATGGATATAGGAAACACCCATTTCGTCACCGGTGGTCTGAATCACTTGAACACCTTCTATTTCCTCTGTAAATTCCGGAATTTCTTCATAAGTCCATTCTTTTACTTCCATAAAATAACCTTCCTTTTACTCATTTAGAAAAGCAAATGCTTCCTCCAAGTGCTTATTCCAAAAATCCCAATCATGCTCCCCTGTATCCTCAATGTATGTAAAATCCGCATTTTGCGCTTGTAAGAAGTCGCGCATAGCATGATTTTCTTTGAGCAGAAAATCCTCACTGCCTTCTGTCATAAAAATTCTTGGAATACTTTTTTTGCTCTTTTCCAATTCCTGATAAATAACCCTTGGGTCCAAATCGCTCGTTGCAAGCATCTTCGGATCTCCAAATACACGACATTGGAACTCCACATTTGACACGCCATCGTCAACCGGAACTCCTCCGTTATCAACAATACGAATGGGTATATATGCTCCGGAAAATGCCAAAATCTTCGAAAAAGTGTGTGCATATTTTAATCCATTACGCATGGCACCATATCCACCCATTGACAGACCGCCGATATATGTATCTTCCCTCTCTTTCGACAATGGAAATAGCCTGCGCGTATACTCGACTAGTTCTTCCCCAATATATTTCCCGAAATGACGGTTTTCTGCTACATGATCAATATAGAAACTGTTATCACCATCCGGCATAATTACTGCAATCCCATACTTTTTACTTAACTCACTGATATGAGTATGTACAAGATAGTCGTTCTCATCTCCGGTATATCCATGCAGCAAATACAGTGTTTTCATATTTTCCAACACAAAATCAGGACTTCCATCTTTCAGAAACCCTCCATCATTGGGCAATACTGCCGTGAACGGAACCGTACGCATCAGGCAATTAGAAAAAAAACGAACACGAATAATAGCCATAATCTCCCTCCTTTGCTTCTTATTTGCCTTCATTGTGTTCAATTATATAGAATTAACAAATAAATTGACTGGAATTATATGCGGAGAAAACCGCCAAAAATTGATTTATTTTTTGAAAGATTTATATACTCAAAATTGATTTATATTAGAGAATACTCATTGACGCATTGGTTAAGTTGTGGTAATTTATAATTACTATTTTGATTATATTGCACAATTTTTCATCTACAATATCAATTAATTGCTGTTTTTGACATCAATCATATGCATTTTTCAGCAAAATGCCAAATAAAAACATATCAACAGCAAAGGAGGAGGAAAATGCAGGCTTTTCACGAGATAGTTATCACACCAGAAAACATTCCTGCCATCATACTACTGCATACAAGTAAATCCATTAACCAACCCCATTGGCATGAATCGGTGGAACTGCTTGCTTCTTTAGATTCACAGTTACATATCTCTTGCGATCAAAATACATTTAATCTCAAGGAAAACGATGTTGCCATAATAAACAACTCACAGATACACTGTGTTTCCGCTCTGGAAGGTCATTCCTTTACCAGTTTGTCACTTCGCATTGCACCTGAGATTTTCCAAAAATACTGCGGTAAAAATCACTGCTGGTTTGACTTAAATCGAAGCCCGGAGGCTCGCAAAGAAATTGCAGACTGTGCTCAGAAATTATATGAACTTTATTCTGAAGAAAATACCCAGCCGTACTTGCTTTTAGAAGCAAACTCCATTTTATTTCATATTGTATATCTGATGGTTACGCATATTCGTAGCGACTATCCGGCAGATAGACTCCATTATTCTGAGAAATATTACAATCGTTATCGCGAAATTATGCGCTACATGGAGGAACATTACAATGAACCAATTAGTTTGGAAGATGTCGCCTCTTTCATTCACTTATCCAAGGAGCATCTCTCACGGGAATTTCCTACTTATGTAGGGGAGGGATTCCGCGAACATCTAACAAACATTCGTCTTAATAATGCACATAAAGACTTGTTAGGCAGTGATCTGCCATTAATTGATATTGCAATTAAGAACGGCTTTTCTGATCTTCGCTGTTATAATAGGGCATTCCAGAAATATTATAAGACTACCCCTGCCCAATATCGTCGGAAATATAAGAGGCTTAAAAATGAATAGTTGACAAATTGATAATGCATGCCAAAGCGGCAACTTCATTTTTCTGTTTTTTTTAAATCCAATAGAAACTAAAGATTTATTTGGTCAATTGATGATAAAGACGCACTTTAATAAGCCATTTTCGATGGCTTAAAATTCATTTTGAAAAGTTAAAATTCAGGCACTTTCTAAAGAAAATAAATGAATTCCTGTCCTGCCTTTTTGAATCTTATTATGAAGCTTGTTTATATTCCGTGCCATGGCAAGTGGTGTGCTTTCTGCAAGTACATTTGATCCTTGGAGAATTAAAAGAAGCCCATGGACTGCGTAGGGCAGATTCAACAGGGCCGTTTGTCATGCAGTTACAAACATATTTTACAGCATTTGTTGCGAACGCAAAAAAGAATAACCGATTAGTAGCATATGCTGTGGGATAGGCACAGTGTTTTTAATGAGCGTCATTGAAAAAAATATTTTAAATACTATATAAAGAAAAACTCCCACACAAAAATGGGAGTTTTTCAGTGCCCTTGATTATAGGGTATTTCGGAGTTTTTTCCAGATTTTATACAATTTTTATACAATTCATAATTACACTTATCATCATTTCTTTTTCTTCGGGATTCGATTCTGCAATCATAATAGTAAGTGCCACAAGAGTATGATCATCAATTAATTTTTCTCCATCTTGAAATAACACACCATTTTTGTCCAGAAAATACAGAAACATCGTTACTGCAATTCTCTTATTTCCATCAGAAAAACTGTGATTCTTTGTGACAAAATACAATAAATTTGCTGCCTTTTCCTCCAAAGCGGGATACAAATCTTCTCCCGCAAAACTTTGATAAATTGCCCCGATGCTCCCTTGAAAGAATCATCCTTCTCATTACCAAATAAGGAACTACTATCTCCAAATTTCATATTATCAATGACTTTTCTACATTCTTCATAAGTTAGAATATACGTTGGCTTATTTCCTTTCGGACGTTCCATATTCTGATGATCATAGGCATCCAACAATTCCAATGCCTGGTTATATCTTTCCACTACTGTCAGCACTTCCGAAAGCATCACAAAAGAATGCAAAAGGAACCGTTGCCTATGAAGCATTGAAACGGATCGCCGCAATCTATCATCTGGATAACCAGTTAAAAACGCTATCTGCAGATGAACGAAAAAAATAACAACAGATCAATATCAAACCTCTGGTAGAGGCTTTCTTTGCATGGGCAAAAGATATCCAGACAGGAAACCGGCTCTCCAAAGGCAAGACACTGGACGGGATTACATACTGTATTAATCAGGAAGAAGCCTTAAAAGTATTCCTGAATGACGGAGAAGTGCCTCTTGATAACAATGCAACAGAGAGTTCATTGCGCAGTTTCTGTCTGCATAAGCATACCTGGAAACTGATCGACAGTATTGATGGTGCAAAATCCAGTGCTATTATTTACAGTATCACGGAAACAGCCAAGGCAAACAATCTCAATCCATTCCGTTATCTGGAATACGTCCTGACAATTCTGAAGAATCATCAGGATGATACGGATTACAGCTTTATTCAGGAATTGTTACCATGGTCAGAGAATCTTCCGGATATCTGTCATAGCAAACCAAAACAACAAACGTATAATTCAGGCCGCCAAATGGCGGCTAATAAACAAGGCGGTACTCATAGTTTACCGTATACTAAAAAACACCTATACTATACAAATACAAAAACCTTCCCATTCCCCTTGACGATATAAAGAAATTTTTGTATAATTTCTTTACAAAGGAGGTGCTGATATGCCAACAATCCGTTCAAGCGCAGATTTGCGTAACAGTTACAACGAAATTTCTACATTCTGCCATGATTATTCTGAACCTGTTTTTATTACTAAAAATGGGAAAGGTGATCTCGCCGTCATGAGTATTGAAGCATACGAACAGCTTGTAGGCCGCTTTGAATTATACGGGCTGATCCATGAAGGTCTTGAAGATGTCGCTGCAGGCAGAACACGCCCATTTTCAGAAGCAATGACTGACATAAGGAGCCGCCGCAAACGATGAATTATCATATCCACATTACCCTTACAGCCGAAAAAGATATGGTTCATGCAGCGGATTATATCGAATATGTTTTAAAGAACCCGCAGGCCGCAGATCATCTGTTAGATGAAGCAGAACGCCAGATCAACACACTTTCACAATTTCCCATGAAACATCCGCTTGTAGATGATAAAATTCTTTCTTCCTGGGGAGTCCGTTTCGTAACGGTAGGAAATCATCTTGCTTTCTATACCATTTCAGAGGAAGAAAAGCAGGTAAATATTGTACGGTTCTTGTACGCCAAAAGCGACTGGCACTCTATTTTGAAACTTGGTTTTCCATTAATATAGGTCACTCCCCGCAGGTGGCGGGGATTTTTTTATCTGTTTGCTTTTTTACTTCCCTTCCGTTTTGGAAATTCCAAATGGAAATTTGCCCGTCCGTCCACAACTTCCAAAAGCAGATCTGCAGTAAAGTTCTTTCCTGTTTTTTGCGAATAGAAATCCGTCACATGAGTACGCCCTTTTTGCAGTAAATCCTTTGCCATTCTCTTATCAATCTGTTTCCTCATACCGGAAAGATAACGGTTTTCTTTCCAAAGTAGTTGTTCCAGGACAAAATCCAGATACTCTTTTGTTGATGCCATATTACTTCCTCCTACCCGTTGATAAGCTTTAGGAACTTCTTATCATTCATCTGCTCATTAGTGACATACTCCCCATCATAAAACAGCGAATACGTCGTGATCGGAGTCGGTGCATTCTGAGCATCCTCCCTGCTTTCGATCTTCACGACCTTGAATGATATGCCGTTCCTCTCAGCGGTCTCTTCCAGAACCGGCACATACTTTGCATTAAATGGACATTGATTCGTATAGTAAAGGACATAACCGTTTTCATCTATATGGGGATGCTTTGCGCATTCTTTGAACACCGGAGCCTCTGCTCCCTTTTCAAACGGCAGATACCATAGCTGAATCCCGTTATCAGCCTCATCACAGACTTCAAAGCCCTTATACTTTAAGAACTTCGGATCAGCCAGGAACGGCTTCTTCTTTGCTGCTGCAAGAATACAAGCCCTTCATCAAATCTGTCCGCAAGCCACGCCTTCTTTGACGATACCTGAACATCTTTATTGTTGGAAATAGCGCAGCAAATATGCTCCTTTTCGAGATTCTCCTTCGTAACCCTTATATATTCCATACGCTTAAGTCCTCCTTATCGGATGCCGTACCACGGTCTTCAATTTCTCCGGTGCAACCTTCCGTGCATCACTCAGATATATCTCGTGATGCATTCTCTTTTCCGTGATATCCAGTACATATCCCTGCTCTTCCATAAACCTGTGCATCGCATCTACCGTAGCAGGTTCATCGTCATACGATCCGATATGCATACACTGCACACACAGGCCTTCATCATAGGCAAAAAACTCAACCTTAGAAAAATCCTGTTTTTTCTTAACTGTAGCTTCTTTGACCGCCCAATCGAAATCTTCCTTGGTAACAAAATCCGGCAGGCGGATGACAGATATCCACTGAAAAGAATCCTTATGCGCATAATCTACGCCGACCACTCCGTCTTGCCACCAGAATCCCTCTAATGGCGGTACCACATAATCAAAATATCCGTCTATCTGATGATTTCCCTTTTTACTCATCTTGATCGTAAATGCGATCCCATACAGAAGACCGATAGCCTGCTTATATTCGCCATCTTCATCATTGGGATTCCCGCTACCCCTCGCTGCTATATAATTCATTTTCGGGACGGTGACAATAGTCGGCGCACCCTTCGGCATATAGAATTCTTTGTATTCCTTCTTATAATCAAACGCCATATTCTTTATCCCTCCGTCAGATCCTTCTCTTCATAAGGCTTATTCCAGGAACCCATCTCAATCAGATTCCCCTCCGGATCAGCAAAGGTAAACATTTGATGTGTTTTCTTCTTCCTTGATTTCAAATCCAAGAACGTCCCTGTAAAAACGGATCATCTTTGCCATATCATCAACAAATAATCCGAAACCATCTAATCTCATTATGCTAATCCTCCATGTAAATCTGTAATGTTTCTTCCGCATTCCTGCGGATAATGTCCCGCGCTTCTCTCGGCTCCAGCACCTCTGCCTTTGCCCCAAATGTCATGAGCCATGTCACAAGGTTTTCCATATCCGTATAGTCCGCCGAAAAGAGCAGCCTTCCATCATCCGCTTCTGTAAAACAATGCGGCCCGAATTCTTCAACCAGTCGCCACTTCATATCCGGTGTGAAAAGAGCTTTTACCTTAATCCCGCCCGGAAATATCTTCTCACTTGACAGATCAGGCATCGGTACATCTCTGCATACAAATCCCTGCTCTGCTTCAGCAGCCCGATCCATACGGTTCAACTTAAATAGCCTGTAATCTTCACGGTCTGAGCACCATCCCCATACATACCAGCTTGACCATTGGAAAACCAGATAATACGGTTCTATCGTCCTGTTACTTTCTCCGGTCGGTGCATAATACTTAAACTCCAGAAGATGTCTGTTTTCTATAGCGTCTTGGATCACCTCAATTTTAGGAGCAAGAGAACCTTTATACCAGGATGACAGATCGATCAGCATGGATTCTTTGCCGCTAATGAATTCAGATGATCCAGCCTGAATCTTTTCCATCAACTGGCCATAGTATCTGCTGCCGGTCACACTATCCAGACTCCGCAGTCCCGTAAGAATCATCTGCATATCTTTGGAAGTCAGAATCGTCCTGTCCATACGATATCCGTCCATAATACTGATACCACCACCAGTACCCTGAGTAGTCCTTATAGGAATACCCGCTTTGCAAAGATCTTCAATATCTCGATTTATTGTCCTGCGAGATACCTCAAACCTTTCCGCCAGTTCAGGAGCCGTTGTCTTTTCTTCCTGCAGTAAGATCGACAATATCCCGATAAGCCTATCTATCTTCATAATCTCTCACGCTCCGTTCATATCATAGCAAACTCAACACGACAATAGTATGTCATGTTTATTATAGCAGTTAAAGATATTTTCGCAAACAAAAAACAGCCTGCGAACATCAGGATTCTTCCCAATGCCCGCAGGCTGATGGTGCAGTTCTCTACGGATACTGCCTGAATTTTTTTAACCGTAAAAATGCACGAATGGATAAGAAACTCACACAAGCAGAATTAGCTGAAATACTGGATATTTCTTTACCATATCTCAAAGACCTAGAGCGCTTCCGGAACAATCCGAGCTACGATGTCTTCAAAAAAGTAATCCACTACTTCAACCTGTCAGCAGATACTGTCATCTATCCAAACGAGAATCTGACCAATACTACATATCAGCAGATTGAGCGTCTGCTTACACGCTGTGATGAAGGGCAGCTTCGTGTCATCCTTGCCACCACAGAAGCGTTACTGTCCGAGAGTGAAATGCCTTCAGATTCAGAGTAACAGATAAAAATTCTGCATTTTTTGCCATTCCCTTTTGTACGATCTGCGAAATGTCTGCTTCCGGCGATTTCATGTTAATCCCAAAATATGTATTTTTCTTGCTGATGCCAATATAGTTCTTTGCCCACGCCTAATCGTTTCATTCTCCAACCTCCTTTGCGACCTCCACTATAAGCCCTCGCATAGTCTGAGAGTCAAGAGCATATTCGCAAAAGTTCTGGCAAGATAATTGCAGACAACATCAAATTGGGCTGACTGGAAAACATACTTCTGTAACCATCTCATCTTCTGACTGCTCCATCTCAGGTGATATATGGTATATATTAAAATGATTTCCATTCAATTTATAGCGGTTATCTCCAATCCAACGTATGATTTCCTCAATCGCCGTCGGCATAAAGTCAACTACAAATTCCGCATCTATTCCCATTTAAAGAAACGGATAGCAAAGCCTCCGCAGACAACTAGCAACGCTACGGAATACTCTAAACAACCGTTTTATCAGGCTATCTAAATATTGGTTCTATATATGTTTTGATTAAATCTATCCTATCTCTTGCCTTTGGCACAAAAAGCGCAGAAGATGACACAACTATTTTATCTCTTGTATTCACATAAATGATATTTCCTCCATCCCCCATCGCTGCATAACCATCTTCATTTACCCACCATAAATATCCATACGGTAAATCATGTTTCTTCCATCGGCTATGCTCTCTCGTACTTTCTTCCACCCACTTTTCTGATACAATTCGTTTTCCATTCCATATGCCTTTATTCAAATATAACTGACCGATTTTTGCCATATCCATAGGGGAAAGTGTAAGTCCCCACCCCGCTGTATGAATCCCTAATGAATCCCGAACCCATCCGCTGGTATCTATAGATTCATTAAATGCCAGTTGATCTTCCTTGCTTTTGAACATCAAATCTCCTTCTATATGAATTTCTAATGGAGAAAATAAATTTTCATCTGCAAACTCAAATACCGACTGCCCTGTTGCTTTTACTAATATTCCCGAAAAAATATCCGGACCAATCAGAGGTGCATATCGGAATGTTCCGATCTTCCCCCGGCCCCCTAGCAAGTCTAGAGAGAATTTCACCCAATCCTCACTAGTGAAATATTTCACATACGGAGCAAAAAAACGATACTTATAAGGTGCTGTCATTGTCAGCATATCCTTGACTGTGATATTTTGGATGGTGTTTTCTCTCTTCCTTACTATGTATTCAGGGAAAAAATCCAGCACTTTCTGATCAATACTTTGGATATATCCTTTATCTACTGCAATCCCAATCAGTATTGAAATAATACTTTTTGTTACAGAATAAACATGAACCTGGCTTTCTCTTGTACATCCCTTGAAATATTTTTCATATACCAATTTTCCTTCTTTTAATACCGCCACACCTGTGGTATTTCCATAATCAGTGTTGATTTTATGTTCAAGATCTCTAATTCTTTTCTGATCCATGGTATCTCCTTTACTTTAACCAATTTGTAAACGCATTTATTTCCCGCTTTATTTTTTTAATATCTTTTTTACTGGATAATAGACCTCTGTAATGAGATCGCTCTCCTGCAAAACCTCCGAAGGACTTGTTACATAAACTTCATAAAGTGCATTACAATTTTCGTACCCTTCTTTTTCTGCCCATTCAATTTGTTTCGCATAAACAGAAGAGAGCTGCGAGTAGGAACCATGCACAACAGTTTTCAAACAAAGTCCAGGATAAAAGTCCCTGGTTCCCGTTGCATACTCTTTGATTGGGACAGCAAATTCTGTATCCAACCCTAATGGACTATATTCATCACTATGGAACAAAACCATCGGTGGAGCGGATGCTGTCAGGCGCTTTTCCTTCATTTTCTTAAACAGCTCTCCAAAACAATACCCATATTCATCAGGGAAATCCTGTTCCTGAATCATCTTTCGGATGGACAGAAGATACATCTTTGGCACCTCCACCAGTTCTATACCAATATCTTCCATATATGACATAATTGACTTTCCCTTTCTTAAGGCGGACATATCAGCATCTATCTGCTCCAACGTACTTCTATACATCATCACTTGCATTGAAATCTCTTTTTTCTTTTTACTAAGAGCCGCATATAGTTTGTCATCCATTACCTCCTCTGACTCAAGAATTGCCTTAATCTCTTCCAACGAAAAATGATATGCTTTCAGCCGATTAATGAACAGCATCGTCTCCAACTGCTTAATAGAATAATACCGATAACCATTTTCCGGATTGATTTCTTCTGGAAGTATCAATCCTATTTCCGCATAATATCGAAGTGTTTTTGTGGATACCCGGCATATACTCGAAAATTCTCCAATTGTCAACATATAATAGACCTCCTTCTGGTACCAGTATAAACTTTGCCCCAGGGGAAAAGTCAACGGCACTTTTCATGCTTATTTTCAAGGTAGTAGCATATTAATCGAATATAAAAACAATTGCAAGTTTTATCGGATTTAACAATCCTGTCAATTCGACACCCCTTTTATCTATCCTGTCTCCACAACATACCCAATATCTATCCTGTCCTCTCAACTCTCCGTCATTTTTTGCAGTAGACCAGTTCCCACAGACTTCCCAAACGCAAAAAATCCGGGAATTGAAACTGTCATCCAAACCGTCTCAACTCCCGGAAATCCCTTGTTTCTACACTTTTTCAGTTCTTTATTTCTCAACTCGTGACATCAACACGACACTCTCAACATGATTATCGTTGTCCAAACTTATATTTTCACCAATATCTAAAAAATCTCTTTTTAATCTCATCATTTACACAGATACACTTTTGAAGTCAATTCTTACCCTTTTTCTTTACTACGCTATGAATATTTTTAATACTTTCCAAATACTCCTCTTCAACCGGCGATAAGTTCTGTGCCTGATATTTCCTATATTCTTCTGTTGCTTTTTCGATTGCCTGTGCATGACTAATCGTTCCAGCCCCTTGTAATACCTTTTCACCTGTTGTTTTTTAAACATTATCAAGATGCTCCACATAATCTGCCATATACATAGGATTATGGCGCATAGCCTGAATTTCTGCGAAATCAAAGTAACCTGATACAATATTATTTAGAATTTTCAATTCCTCATCATTAAGGTAATTCTTTGCAATACTTATATCTTTCAATACAGGAAAATCACCAGAAAAACTTTTTAATCCCATAAAAGGCTGATTGGCATCCGCACGCTCGTATATAACTTCTGCTGCTGTATGTCCATTATAGTTTTTTCCGTCAGCAGCAGTTGTTCGGAATTTCCGAACAACTGCATTTTCCTCTAGTTCGCCCTCTTCAAAGATGTGCTTAATATGCTCACTGATATTAGATTTACTGGTTTGGTAAAGTTCGCATAATTGCGCCTGCGTAAGCCAAACCGTTTCGTCTTCCAATTTAACATCAATTTTGGTAAGTCCATCTTCCGTTTGATATATGATGATTTCGTTTCCAACAATATTAGAATCATCTTTTTTATTTTTCATCTGCGAACCTCCTTTCATCGTTCCATTAATTTTCAACTCACTGAGCACTCTTACAGATCCCACCTGCCTCTCAAGCATGATATCCCATAATTCCAGACATTTCGTAGCAAGCAGTTTTACCATTCTTCGCGCAATGTAGGAATCTTGCCCTTAAACTGTATTTCTTTATAAAGAAGTCAACTGGTATTAAAAATCTATCTCGTCAATCGTATCAATATCATCTGCAATTCCATATTCTACAAACATATTGTTCAGCCATTCTATATCAGGAATCAGAGAATCGTCTGGCTCGTCTTCAATAATATTGGTATGTGGACACACAGAACACAATGGATTATTTTCACTATTCCGTCTACCATAACCAATAAGTTTTTCCTGTTCCACTTAATATAAGAGTAAGGATTCCCAAAATAAGTCGAAATTCTGCGAATGCTTTTTGCTGTCAGATTATCCTGCGTTTCGATAATCTTATTATAAAAGTCTAGAATTTTACCGTTATCTTTTTTTATTTGGCTTAGAACATAAATAATAGCTTCTTGTATATAGAAATCAAAAATTCTTTCATATTCAATAATAAGTCTATTAACATAGCCTTCATTCTTTGAAACCACCTCATATAGTAGTTTCATTGCCAAACACCTAACATCTTTATTAGGTGCTGCACAACAGAGCAATCCAAAATAAAATGCCTCATCGTCTCTTCTGTCTTCTCTGTCATTTAATGTCGTAAAGTACAACACATTTTTCAGCCTATTCTTTATCCCATTTTGGAAATAATACCCACAATAATGTACTATGGTCAATAGGTTTAAACATCCTCAGAAAAGTTGCAATATTCTCTCGTTTATAATGAATTTTAACCAATGTATTAAAATCCAGGTCCTCAATTAGTTCTGTACCAATTAATAAGTCCTTTATTTTCTCATAATCTGGAGACATATTATCAAATATTGCTATAATCAAGGCTTCTTCAAGATTATACAAAGACTCTACTTTTGATTTTATAATACTAATCTGTTCCTCATATTTTTTCCCTCTGATATCTTCAAATAAGGAACGGGCAATCAAAAAATCTGTCAAAGAATCAATAACAAAGTAATATTGCTTTTTATTATCACTTTCATAGCAATCCATAAAACCCATCTGTATCATGGATGGAAGAAAGTTTTCTCCTGTTTTAATTACCGAGAGTAGACTATTCTCATCAATACGCTTTTCCCCATTCCTATACATCCATTGAGCAACTCTTTTTGTATCTTTCCAAACATCTACACCCTGGCAAGTTAGGTGATCCTTAAACACCTTACCTATGGTCTTTTTTATATATTGCTCCAAAATAAAAGTGATAGACGCAATTCCATTTTCAGTTTCATCAACAATCTTTTTTGACGATAGTACATCACATAGCATGCTTAACAATAACGCATTATTTGAATACAATAGGATATTTTTTAAGTTCTGTTAAAACGCCTAATAAATTATACTGACCTTCCTCAGACATTTCATTTATTGCATCAACAATAAAAACAAATCCTGCATCACTTGCTTTTATTATTTCTTCAACATCAATATTGTTTGTGTCCTTTTCAAACTTACCGTATATACACAAATGTTCAATATTTTTTGTTCCAATTGTATACTACTTGTCAAAATTTCTCTTCTTTTCTAACAGATTCACCCCTTTTTCAATCCAAAGGGGTAAACTCAGTCTGAAAGCAAATCCTTCATCCATTTGGGAACTTTCTGCACTTTCTTGCCGGAAAGAAGCATATTAAAGATTTCTTCTGCATCTTCCTGACGCCAGAATCGGTTCCTGATATAGCAATCATGGCTACAGAAGTTCTGCTGTCTGTTCCGGCTTTCAAATTCTTTTCCGCAGAATACGCACTCATGCTTATATAATGTGGGATGCTCCTTTGCCCATTGTTTCCTACATTTTTCTGAACAATAAACCCGCTTTCTTCCTGCCGTTTCTACTTTAAGCGGTTTCCCACACTGTTTGCATGAAATTTCCGGACACTCATTCCGTATTTGTTCCCGATCTTTTCTTTCCACAAGTCTTTTTGCATATCCATCCAAACCATTTGCTTTACAATAATTCCTGACCTTATCCCGTGGAATGTCCAATACGTCAACTATCTTTCGATAGCCAATCCCAACATTACGGAGACGCACAATCATCTGTTTCTGTTCCTCTGTCATTCAAAATCAACTCCTTAACAAATTTAGTAGTCCAGTAATCACTCTGGATTGCTTTTTTGTCAAGAAGTTCTTTTTATACAGTTCTCTTATTCTCCTTATTAATTTAAAAAGAAAGCCATAATACCGCAGCATTACCAACTCTCTTTTATGGCTAATTTTTTCGTTGTCCGCCAACGGCTGATTCATTCAGTAAGCAATTCGGAGTTAAGTATTAGTCCACCAGATATAGCAAGCTATAATTCTTGCCATTATACAGAATCCCTTTTCTATGTACTTCTATTTTGCACAGAATCAGTTGTTCCTTGCTGTACTTGTGACTCTCTAACATCCCCATAAAAATTACTCACATAATTTACAATTTGAGGAATATTATATACTTTCTCTTTCTCTTCTGCCGTAAACTGTAATCCCTCACCAAGAATTCCATTCTCTTCTAGCAACAATGCCCATTCTAATATTTTATTTTTTACTTGCTCTACAATATTTACAATTGCATTCTTTGAGAATTGAAGCGTATAATTTGATGCATGTCCTGTCATTCTACACAAAGTTTCAAGAGTCTTTCCATCAAAAGAATAAGACAATACATTATTATCCGTTTCGTTAATAATATTAACTAAACTGGGAATAGAATCAAATAATTTTCTCGTATGAAAAGCATCTTCCGTGCTACTGTCCGGTATAACTACTGGAATCCAGCCATGATATGGGTTCCACCCTTTTAAACTACCTGTTATCATTCTATAATCAGGAATTTTATCATAATCTTCATACCCATTCAATTCACTGGAAATCCATTCTTGAAAATCTGAAATTTCTAGTTTTCTAGCTATCAAATATGCCTTTCTCAGCAAAGACAATATATCACTATTGCTATCGATAGCCGCCTTCTGCAATTCTATAACTATTGACATTTTTCTCCTTACCAATTTTCCAAAACAGACTCAATCAGTTTAAAAATTCCACTTGCAATAATTCCACATCCGACATTCGCTACATATCCTTTAAGTTTAGTCAATGTATTCTTTATTTTTGACGGTTCACTTTTCTGTTCAGTTGCCTCTAATGCTTCATCTACCATTTCTCGAATCGCATCCGCTTTATCGCCAAATTCGCTATTAAAAAGTTCATTCTCCGAATATTGTTTAATTTGATTTAAGATAGTTAATATTTTTTCATATGAAAATTCCCCCTCATTATTCATCTGCTGACATGAATTCACAGTTCCCTGTTGTATTTGAGAGCCTGTAACATTCCCTGAAATATTCATAGTATTATTAATCGTTTGTCCTCTACTCATATAATCCTCCAATCTAGATGCTGCATTACCAGCGTCTTGCAACGTAACAAAGTAATCTCTGCCTTTTGCATACATTTTTTCAACAATTTCAAAATCTGGATTGCCATAATCATGCCAATATCTTTTTTCACTTTTATACGTTCGAGGATATTCATTATTATACTCATTAGTTTTGCAACCAATTTTGCGTAACAGTGAAACCTCTCTCTCCGTAATACTATTCGTTTCAATAGCAACTTTCACCATTTTTAAATCTTCGACAATTGTATTAAAATATGAAATAGACGAATAAACTGTCATTTGAAAATCAAACTCTACCCTTTGCCAAAACCCATTTTCTTTCGATGATTTCAGCCACAACTCCATACTATGCTTGATTTTATCTGTATACTCCAGCCATTTCTTAATGTCAAGCAAAATATCACTTAATGATTGCTCCTCATAAGATGTCGCACCACCAATGATTCCTTGTGCCATTTACCTTCTCCCCCATCTTTTCTTCAAATTATACACCATTTTCAACCTTTTTTACCCACTTCAACAAATCAAAGCAAAGAGAGTTATAATCCCTTTCTTCTGATGCACTTTTTAAACAGCTGTTCCATCGCTCTATAATCACATAGGAAGGAATCCTCACTCGCTTTCATCATTTCTTCTTTGCTTGCATTTGCGAAATTCAGCACATACCCATTATGCAATGCTAAACATCGGATAAACTCACGCTGGCTTCTGCCATTTCCTTCTCGGAAGGGATGCAGGGCATTGATTTCTGAAAAATAATATGCCAGCCGACCTATGAGATTTTCTTCCTCTAACCCCCGCAGGTAATCTTCTTCTTTCAATTTTCCAAAGATTTCTGCTGCCTGGCCTGACAGGAATCTGACATTACAGAACATATTTCCTTTTGCGATATCAACCTTTCTGATTTCCCCTGCCCATTCATATATATCCTGAAAAATATATTTATGGATTGCCTGCAGATGTTTCAAATTGAACTTTCCCCTGATTGGTTTGTCTATCAGTTCCAACAAACGCAGCATTGTAAGCCGTCTTTCCAACTGGCTCAACCGTTCGGAATCCCTGACTCCCATTTTGTTTTTCAAAACATCGGAATCCGGATAACAGTATATACGATCCGGCATTTTATCTGACCTCACTTAATATCTGGCTTCTTAACTCATCTCCCGAAATTTCTCCGTTTTTATAAGCACGCAGCATCCGGATATCTTCTTCATTCAAATCCATTCCTTCAAACGCCATAGTCGCTTTCACTTCCTTGATTGCCTCTGCCGCTGAATATGCTGAATGGTTTATTTTCACCTCAAATGGAATACTTTCTGTAAGAATAATCTGCTTTATCATCATATTTACCACAGCAGATAAATTCGTTCCCAGCTTTTCAAGGATCTCCGATGCCTTCTCCTTATCCTCTGATGAAGTCCTGACTTGTAACAATGATGTATTTGCCATATTCATTCCTCCTCGATATTTGGTACTTTTATTGTACAACATTGTCATTACGTTGTAAACTTTATTTTTCGAATTTATATCAAAAAAGCCAGCCAAGATATTTTTTATCCCGGCTGGTTCCCATCTATCATTATTCCGCTTTATACTCAATCTCCGTCCCATCCAGAAACACCGTCACCATCACGCCGCTCTCATATACCTTAATATGATCCAGCGTCCGCAGCATCAAATCGGCATCCAGCTCTTGTATGGGCTGTGCATGTTCCGTCAATTCCATAAAATCCACCGCTCGGAACCTCGCAAGCAAATCCGCTCCCTGTGCTTTCTCTTCCCACTCCGGCAGAAGCGCATCCCGGCATTCCAGCAGCTTATTCCATGCCATGAAATAAATCTTCCGCACGGTATCCTCATCTATATGCCGATTGGAGCATCCCAACACGCCTTTCACCTTATACCGTTCACTGCACTGCCAGATTCTGCGAGTCTTACCGGTGCTGCTCTGCCAACCTTTCCTATGAAAAACCTTGCCGCACTCTCCGCAAATAATCTTCGCCGCAAATGGATTCTGCTCTGTATTGTGGGAAAAGGAATTTGTCCCATACTCTTCCAGATACCGTTTCCTGCGTTCCATCTCCAACTGTACGCACTCCCAAATCCATGGCTCAATGATGGCTTCATGGTCATCCTCAATATAAAACTGCTGAATCTCCCCTTCGTTCATCACACGCTTTTTTGTCAGAAAGCCCGCCGTGTAACTTTTCTGCAAAAGTTCCTCCATGCTCTCTGAAAAAAGCTCTGTACGCATATCGTTCTCTTTCCATTCTTCATACGATTCCTCTTTATACCCTTGTTCCCCCATTGCTTCCCTGTTCCTCTGCTCCCGCTTTTTCTGCTGCCACCATGGGCGGTAATACTTCTGGTATTCCTCTTCTGTAACCTCAAGCCATGCTTCCAGTTCTCCGGATCGGATTCTAATTTTTCGTTTTGCCATACAGCTTTCCTTTCTTTACCTTGCGGTAAAGCCAGAAAAAACTGACAGCCTTCTCCATAAACGCAAAAAAAGACCGCAAAAAGCTAACATTCAACTTTTTACGGTCTCTAAAATGAACCTCTACGCACGGGGCATGTCCCGGCGGACGAAATATCTGATTTTCACTTATACTACAATATTTTTCATTGGTGTCTAGCATTCCGCTTATCAAGCATTTCGCAGCCGATAAAAGCGCAGGGTCAGGCATCGTCTTTCTCCTTCCCGGCAGTACCGCACATATTCATGACTTCTCATGTACTAATGCAATCCGCCTTGGACCTGTCTGTTACGATGCAATCCCACTTTCCATAATCTACCATGTATAAAGAGTATTGCCGCTAATAGATACTTCCAATCATCTCTCTCATTAAATAAAATTCCTATTTACGCTTCCGTTTTTCTCAATATCCAATAGGCACCATACTGTATCCCATCATGCCCCCTCAATGTCTCCCGCCTTTTCTGAAATCCCAATTCTGTCAATGCCTCCGCGCGTTCCTGCGCTTCTGGCACTGCCTTTGTAGCCAGAATTTCACAGGAAAACATAAGAAAAGCAGGGGAAAGCAGAGGCTTCAGTATTTCTTTGATACACTCCCTCTTTTCATAATCACTGCGCAGATCCAGCCTCAGCAAACCGCATTCTGTAAAATAATCTTCTGCATCCCTGTGAAACAGCTCAATTGTCCCCACTGCTTCTCCAATGGCACGGTCAAAAATACTCCATCTGACAAAACCTTTTCTTTCATATTCCCAAAGCCAGTACCGGATTGCTTCTTCCATACGTTCCAGAGATGTATAGTGGAACGTATCTCCATGGCAATTGTCACTGTTAAACAGCGGTACTGCTTTCTCATCGGAATATACCTTCAGCAGGTCTGATCCATCAGACTCTTCCACCAGACGCAGACGATATCTCCCGGTGTCAAATATCGGGCAATCCTCATACACCTTCCCATAATCAGAGGTTTTCTTACGCACAGCAAACACTTCGCAATTTGTTCTCCAAGAACCGTCTTCCATTACCGTTACGTTTTTCCAGTGAAAGGTATCTCCTGCTATCCTGTCAAATACCCATTTTGCACAGGCATCGCTCAATACCGTGCAGACAATCCCGCCTTCCTCTCTCTGTATCCTCAGCCGGGTCATACTTCCTCTTGTTGTATAAACCATATCGTAGCCCTTCGTTTCCGGCTGAAACATCCGAATGGCTGCTCCATATTCCCCATCCGGCTGCGGATTACTCTCTCTTGTGGCCCTGGATGGGCAGATAAAGAGGTCTTCAATACAGGTTCCGTCCAACGCCCGGCGGAACAGCCATTCCCCCTCCACATGACGTCCCCCCTTTCCATCCATAACATCATAGTAATCAAACTCCCAGTCTCCCAACAAGGATGCAAACCAGTCGTACTGCTCCGGAATTTTAGAAACTTCCCGGCATTCCAATAACGCTTTTACAAATTCACTCATACATTGTATCCTCTCTTTTTTCTTAGCATCTTATCACATGTATGCGACAGCTATATGTCGTAATTAGATAAAAAATTTTGAGCTGTTTCAATCAGCTCATTACGATACATCTCCGGCGAAATCACCGTAACCTGGTTTCCAAGGCTAAGTAATAATGCTTTCCATAACCGTTCCCCCGGAGGGACCCGAATCCACGCCCGTGACATTTCTCCGGAAAGTTCTTCCATCTCACTGTCTGGAAAATATTCTTCGATGATGCTATTTATTTTACTGTCAAAATGTACTTCGATTGTGACACAGGTATCCGAATATGCCTCATCCGCCTGTTTTATAAGAAGTCCCACATCCTCATGCTTCTTATCAGAATGTTTGGAAGTTACCCGTAATTCTGAGATTCTTGCTATTTTAAAAGTACGGTATGCTTCCTGCGGCACAGACCAGACGAACAAATACCACGAATACCATTTATATTGGATTGCCAGCGGCTGAACCAGCCGCCGTGTTTCCTGCCCCTTCGCATCCCTGTACGAAAAGGTTACCAGTTTTTCCTCTGCGATGGCCTTTTCCAAAATCAGATTGTCCCATTGTACCTTTCGGTTTTCCTTCGCGATTCCAAAATCGAAAAAGGTCTTCTGACTTTCTGTATCCTCAGAAACAGCATGATACTTTTCTATCAATCCTGCCAGTGTTTCATTTGCGTAAGAGGTCGCCAGGCTTTCCAGCGCCTGCCGGATCATTTGCTGTTCATCCCTGCGGATATCACAATTTTTCATCTTATAAGACGGAAGAATCGAATAGCCTCCGTTTTTTCCATGGTTTGAATAAACCGGAATGCCTGCTTCCGTGATACACACCATATCACGCTGAATCGTTCTGACTGTCACGTGAAATTTTTCTGCCAAAACACTTGCTGATACGTTTTCATGATTTAAAAGATAGATAATAATCTCCAATAATCTGTCAATTTTCATATTAAAATCATCTCTTCCCTGTTTTCATATCCGGGAAAGTCAGCCCAAAGTCCAGAACTTCCTTCCTCTCTTTCATCACGAACTGCCTCCTGTCAAAATTATTCTATAATCCATATAACTCTCCAATTTATCATTTTATATAGCCATCATACCTTGTCTATACCAGCAGATTCTCATCTCCCCAGGATTTCATATAATCAAGAACGGATAAAAAGCTCTTCCCAAGATCTGTCAACGTATACTCCACCCGTGGAGGAACCTCACAGAAATCATGCCGGATAATGAAGCCATCTGCTTCCAGTTCCCGGAGCTGCTTCGTAAGAGAGCTTTCTGTAATTTCCCCTATCTGGCGGCGAAGCTGTCCGAAACGCCGGATATCACACTTTCCAATATACCAGAGAAGCTCAATCTTATATTTCCCTCCCAGTAATTTCTGCACCATAGAAATCGTCTTACAACGGTTTGCTGCTTCTTCCGATTTTCTCATTTCTCCATCTCCTTCCCTCAACATCATACCCTATTCTGCGCAAAAATAAAAGGTACTGCAAAAAAGTACAGTACTTTTCTTTTTGGTGTGCTTTGCTATAATCATCCTAACGGGACAGCAATGTACAGGTTTGCCTCGTTGCCTGTACATAATCTTAATTTGATTTGAGGTGGTTATCATGCATTACACAGGAACAATCTGGCGTCCGCCCTATGAAGCAGACTCGCTTCTGCTGGAAGTAACAGCGGGCTGTACCCATCATAAGTGCAAGTTCTGTACCCTGTACAGTGATTTGCCGTTCAAATTCAGAATGTCACCTATGGAAGACATAGAAGACGATTTACTGGAAGCTCAGGTTCTGCGTACAAATCCCTATTCAAAAATGTTAACCCGCCTGCAGGGAAAAGAAAACCCGGAGCCAATTCACCGTGTTTTCTTAACAGGAGCCAACCCATTTGTCCTGAAAACAGAAAAATTACTTGGAATTGCATCCCTCATTCACAAGTATTTTCCCTCTGTTAAATCCATTGGATGCTTTGCCCGCATTACGGATTCCATAAAGAAGACAGATGATGAGCTGATCCGGCTTCGGCAGGCAGGATACACCGGGCTGACCATCGGCGTTGAAACAGGAGATGATGATGCACTTGCCTTTATGCGTAAAGGGTATACTTCCAAGGACATTCTAACCCAATGCAAAAGATTAGAGCAGACCGGTATCGAATATGGCTTCTTCTATCTGACCAGTATTTCCGGTAAGGGACACGGCGAAACCGGAGCAAAATTATCCGCAGGAATATTCAATCAGCTTCATCCGTTCCTAATTGGTCCAAATATGCTGACAGTTTATCCGGAATCCGATTTATATCAGGAAATCCAAAACGGAAACTGGCAGGAAGAAGGTGAACTGGAAAAATACCGTGAACTCCGTACCCTTGTGGAAAATCTGAATATATCCACCTATTTCGCCGCAATGGGAGCTTCCAATGCTTTCCAGCTCAGGGGACATTTGCCGGAGGATAAACCGAAATTATTGGAAACATTTGATAAAATCATTTCTGAAGTCAGTGAAGAAGATCTGCGAAATTACAGAAAAAATCTCCCGCATCTGTAATTCTGAAATCCGGCAGAGAATACCGTATTCCCTGCCGGAATATTTTAAAAACGATCTATGTGTTCCTGTGTCACAAGTGCAGCGTATTATTGGTCTGCTTATCCCTCGCCTGACCCAAACCCCAAAAACCTGATTCCCATTCATTATCCCCTAAAATTAAACGCAGAAAAGGCACCTGCATTCCTGCAAGTGCCTGTAACTTCTATATTTACTTTTAAAAATCATTCAAACCGCACAGGTGGAATATCAAGAATATTGCAACCGCACAGGTGGAAATTATTTCCAGTGTTTCAATTGTGAAAGATACACATCAAACTGGATGCGCCGATCTTCGTCTTTCAGATTGTCAGGATTCGGCATATGGCTCACAAGATAATCCAACAGCGACTCCTTTGACTGATAGACAAATTTTCCATCCGCATAACACCACTTGCAGTAATCTTCATTATAGCTTCCATCCTTTTCGCGGCTGATCAAACTATCTTCATTCAAGGGCATACCGCAGCATTGGCAAATAAGCTGCCGCGGAGTCCCTAACAGTGTATTAATTGATACATTAAATTCTTTTGACAACAATTTCAATGATTCTGTATCCGGCTGTGTCTCGCCGTTTTCCCAACGGCTGACAGCCTGCCTGCTGATCATCAGGCGCTCCGCCATCTGCTCCTGCGTAAGACCATTCTTTTCACGCAGTTTCTTAATGATATCCCGTGTTTCCATCCCTGCTCATCCTCAACCTTTCTGCTTAATAATGTACTCTCATTATAAATTGATGTTTCACACCTGACAAGCAACCCGCTGTTGCTGTTATTCCCCGAACAGTATAACGCATTTTAGGATAAAAACGTTCAAAAATGGCACTGTATTGGCACCGTAACGGCACTGGAAAATCCTACCACTCAGCGCCAAGATCAGTCTGCTACTCTGTCAGGCAGTCTCTTCTGCATCCGTTTTTCCTCTTTCTCCATTTATAATCCTTTCCGCCGCCTGCTCCGGCATTATATGGGAAACATCTATTTTTTCCGTATCCAGTTTTTCATATAAACCAATCCTGGCAATACTTCTCTGAATCACGTCCTCTGACCGGATACCTGCGTCTATATCCTTTTGCAGACGTTTCCTTAAAACATCCGCATCACACATCAAAGAAATGGTATATATCTGACAATCTTCTGTTTCCAACTTTGATATAATTTCATCTATAATACCCTACTCGTGCATTACCCAACAGAATATGATATTCTCATATGCGCTGCAACGAATAAACTGATTCAGCAGAAAACAGATATTCTCCATTACCATTTTCTTTATTTTCGGTGTTACCTGAAAGGGATGCATGTCCCAGCACCAGTCCCCGTCAAGAAAAACACAGTTCGGAAGTTTATTTTTCAAAATCCGGCAGGTGGTAGTTTTTCCAACTCCCATCATTCCGCCTATTAAGTAAATATTTTTCATAGTCTTCTTATTCCTGCAATTCCAATACCATCAGGTAGTCTTCATTCTGCTCCCTTAATACCTGAAATCCCAGTTTCCAATACAGAAAAATTCCTGCACATCTCTTTTTCCATAGTATGATAGCAGAGGAAATCTCCATTTTCCGTTTCAATCTTTTCATACGAAATAATTTGATACCCCGTTTCAGATACATACTTTCCGCCGGGAAAGAAGCGTCTACATGAACCCTGGGATAATTTTCCAAAATCCTTGTTTCCAGCAAATCCATCAATTTGCTTCCATATCCCTTTCCCTGATATTCAGGCAAAATAAACAATCTGCAAATCTCATTCTTCCGGATGCTCCCGGTTCCTATGATGTTTCCCTGTACCATCGCAAAATAGATTTTTTCGGAATACATCACTTCTTCAATCCTTGCTTCACTGTGCAGATCAAGAAATATCAGACTCAAACATTTTTCAATTTTCTCCTAATTTATCCGTACAATCTTCAGGCTTTATAAGCCCTTCCTGAAACAATGTTTCAAATGTATTTACTGCTCCCCCATGCTCCACGATTTTCCCATCAACCACTTTGTCTATATCTACCCCGGTAAAAACCAGCTTTTTATTCGTAGGCTTCATTCCCAACCATTCGCCTTTATGTGTCCCTTCCATGATAAACTCAGAGATAACATGATCACCGTCACAATACTGCCTGATGATCTTCATAGAATAATCGGGATATGTATTCTTTACTGCAATAAGATGGCTTCTCATTCCTTCAATTCCTATTAGAATCAATTCTTCTCCATTTTTATGCACACAGTCCTCAGATATATATTTCCCGACTTCTTCCAGCAGATGATTCGTCACCACAACTTCATAAAAATATTTCACGATTTCTTTTCTATCCATCACGACCTCCCAGGCAAAATTACTTTTTCTTTCTCAGTTTTAGCACAATACCCTGCTTATCTGCTGCCTTCTGAAACTGCTCTGTCACATAATTTTGCAGCAGCCACTTCAGAATACGGATTTTCTCTTCCTGCTCTGCCCTGTACACCTCCACACCGATTTCCTGCTGCTTCTCCAAATCTTTTTTCCGGTTCTGATGCGTGACAAACGAATCAAACGCATCAATATTCTCATATTTTTCACAAGAAAATTCCTGACACTGGCTGCAATATTCCGGCTTTTCATGCTGCAGGCTGCATCTGGCTATTTTGCAGGACTGGTTTCCTTCATCGCCGCCGCATCCAGGTGCATAGGACACAGTCCGCAATTTAATCCACACAAAGAAAACAATAAATCTGATCTTGTAAAATCCTTCAAAATGTCTCTCCCCTCTACCCTGTTTAGCCTTTTATCTGCTCCACTTTCAGAACCATTTTTTGGCATGGATATTCAAATACCACCAGTTCTTCATCATCCACAAATCCGCACGAATGATAACAGTAACGGGCAGCCATTCCTTTCTGGTCTCCTTCCCTAAATGTAATCACATGAACCACTTCCCCATCCTCAAAGCACTCTGCCATCCGTTTAATTAGTCGTTTCCCAACGCCCTGTTTTCGGAATTCCGGCATGACTGCCAGGAACATAAGCTCTTTTTCCTGATAAGAAAAAGTAAGCATTCCCGCCAATCTGCCCTCTTTCTCCTCCAAAAGTGCTTCCTTATCGTCTATGGCCTTATCAAGTGCTTCCAGGAATTCTGTCTCCTGGTATCCGGGAAAAGCTTCTTTCACCTGTTCCATCATGGAACGTACCTTGTTAATATCCTCTTTCGTTACATATCGAATCATTGATTTTCACACCTTTCCGGATACTCCTTATCCTTCCAATACCACCATTTCAATTTCTCCGGTTCATGCTGATCATGTTCTGCAAAATATACTGCGCAGCGAAATACATACAGCACACATCTGTCATCCTGGAATCCCTTTTTCATACAATCCAGACGATACAATTCTTCCGGGTCTTTTCCCCTTAAGTCTGAAATGCAGTAGATTCCAATATTTTTCAAATGCTGTTCCATATTTGCTCCCACACCCGGTATCTTCTTCAAATCACCGGTTTTATTCTCCTCATTCTGCATCATCCCAAATCCTCCTGCTGGAAAGGCATGGGTGATTTTATATTGTCAATATCCCCAGATTGTCCATACCCTCTCTCCATTTCAAAATACAGCTTTTCTTCTTTTCATCGTATCGTAAATAAGTGTGACAACTATCTGTCAGTTTCAACCTTCAATCTTCATTTTTTCAGTATATCATGGAACCCTATACAGACACCATAATATTTCGCATACAAAGATTAATTTTCTGTGCAGTATAAACTTTCGTTCCGTGGTTCTCACTTTTGCCACAGAGTATAGACTTTTGCCAAAAAGTACAGGGTTTCGTCCCGTGGTACCCACTTTCCCGAATACCACAGAACAAAACCCTATTTTCCTCTTACCCCACCCGGAGTAAAATTTTCAATTCACATCTGACTTCTTCGTAAAAACACAAGTCCATTTTTCCCAAAAGTGCCCGAAAAGCCCGGAAAATCAACGTTTCTTAACGAGAAGAGCGACTGTCTCAACATGCACCGTATGCGGAAACTGATCCACCGCCCTAACTCTCCTCACTTCATACCCATTCCCCCGCAAAAACTTCACATCTCTAGCCAAGGTAGCCGAGTCACAACTCACATACACAATCTTCTCCGGCCGCATATCCACCATCGTCTGAAGCAGCGACTCCTCGCACCCTTTCCTAGGCGGATCAACCACAATCACATCCGCATGGGCCTTCTTCCCTTCATGCTCTTTTTCATACCTTTCATAATACTCCGGCAGAACCTCTTCCGCCTTCCCCACATAGAATTCTGCATTTTCTATTCCATTAATCTTAGCATTATTCTTCGCATCCTCTATCGCCTGAGGCACGATCTCCACCCCATAGACCTTCTCCGCTTTCTGCGCCAGGAACAAAGAGATCGTTCCAATGCCGCAATACAGATCCCACACGACCTCATTTCCCGTAAGCCCTGCATATTCCATCGCCAAACCATATAACTTCTCCGTCTGCACGGGATTAACCTGATAGAAAGAAAGCGGTGATATCTGATACTTTACATTTCCTATATAATCAGTAATATATGTCTGTCCCCACATCAGTTTAATCTCGTTTCCCATGATAACATTCGTCTTATCGCGATTCATACTGTATGTGATGCTGGTCATTCCTTCTATCGCCGACAGACGCCCGGCCAGCACATCACCATAAGGAATCGCACGCCCATTGATCACCAGACAAACCATAATCTCCTTCGTCGTGAATCCATAACGAATCAGTACGTGGCGCACCAGTCCCTGATGCTTCTCTTCATCGTACGCACTGATGTGATATTCCTCCATGAAAGACAGAATGCACTTAAGAATCTCTTCATTCACTTCCACCCCAAGAGCACAATCCGTATTCGGAATAATGCTGTGGGTTCTTCCCGCATAGAATCCTGTAATAATCTTGCCTTCTTTGTCCGTTCCTATAGGGAACTGCGCCTTATTCCGATAATGGAACGGATTCTCCATACCCATGATTGGCTCCATAACCTCTTCCAGCAACACTTCCGGCACTTCTCCAATCCGCATCAGGTTTCCCTTCACCTTATCCGATTTAAACTGAAGCTGTCTGCCGTAATCCATCTCCTGAATCTGGCATCCGCCGCACTTTCTCGCCATTGGACACTTTGGCTCATCTACACGATACTTGGACGGCGTAAGAATATTCATCAGTCTTGCATAACCGTAATTCTTCTTTGCCTTCATAATCTTCGCTTCCACTATGTCGCCGATAATGGCATCTTTAATGAATAAAGTATATCCATCTATTTTGCCGATACCTTCGCCAGCCGTTCCTATATCTTCAATTACAACCGTAACAATCTCATTTTTCTGCATAAACATACCTCTTTTTCATAAATGGGGACAGGGGAATTTTAATTGGGGACAGGGCAAATCGAAAAAGGGACAGGGGAATTTCAATTGGGGACGGGGGAAATTGAAAAATCCCCCGTCCCCAATTGGAATTAGATCACTGTTTTTCTCAAATTTGACTCGAACAATCGGTTATACCCTAGCCAGTCATTACTATTTTTATCTTTGAATATCTCTGTCAATGTCTGCATCTTGGCATCTGCGCAGTCTGCGAAGTTCAGTGCCAGCGCCTCCGCTAATGCCGGTTTCTTCGGAGAACCATATTCCAGTTCGCCATGATGAGCGACAATACAATGCTTCAACTCACTTGCCAGTCTGTCTGGAAATCCCGGAATATTTCTTACCGCGTCACTGACCATCTCTACACCGATCACAATATGACCTAGCAACTGTCCGTCATCGGTATAGTCATTCTCCGGAAATGCGGATAATTCTTTCGTCTTTCCGATATCGTGGCAGATGGCTGCCGCATATAGCAAGTCTCTGTTCAGTATCGGATAAGCCCCTGCCATGTATTCGCAGAACTTCACCACACTTAGCGTATGTTCCAGCAATCCGCCTGAGAATCCGTGATGTACACTTTTTGCCGCGGAGTGTGCCTTGAATACTTTAATGAAGGCTTCGTCTTTTACGAAATAATACTCAATCAACTGTCTAAGGTACTGGTTCTTAATCTGTCCTACATATTTCAGTAGTTCCTGATACATCTTGTCAGTACTCTTCTCTGTAGTCGGCATATAATCCGCAGGGATATATTCGCCTTCCTGCGCTTTCCGTATCTGCTTAATATTCAACTGAAGATTGTTATTATAACTGATAACCTCTCCATACACTTCTATAAAATCCATCTCGTCATAATCTGCGATTCCTCCGGAATTCGGGTCCCAGACTTTTCCGTCCAGAGTTCCCGTCTTATCCTGAAGAATCAGATTGTCGTATGGTTTGCCGTTTCTGGTCTCTGCGGAACGTTTTCCTTTACACAAATATACGTTCCTAATAGTCTCCCCTTCATGGAGAGTATTAATATATCTCATAATTCTGCCTCTTTTCATTCTGTCATCTTTTTATTTTATTGACTGCCTTTTGCTTATCCTATCCTCATCCAAATATCCTTCACAGAATACACAGACGAACATCCATCACCATAACAGGCTCATCACAATAATGCATATTCCTACAGCCTTTTAAATTATACACCAACTTTATGATTTGTCATCATTAAAATCTATTCTTATGTAAACCTTCTGCAAGCCTCCGTAAGAGCCATCCAAAAGCCACTTACTCCCAAGCGCCTACTCCTTACTTCCTATCGTCACGCCAAACTCAATATCCACGTAACCGTCAGCCCCCTGGCGCTGTCCCTTTATCACAACCTTGCGCCCGGACCGCTCATCCATCAATACGGAATGATAAGCCGCATAAGTCGCCACATCCGTGCCGCCAATACTGGTAATGATATCACCACATTGGATGCCTGCTGCCATTGCCGGAGAATCCGGCTCTACTTCCTTCACATACACGCCTTTCGGAATCCCTTGCTGTTCAATCTCTTCCGTAACATCCACACCATGAATCCCGATATAAGGCACTCCATGCCCGTTAGACAGGCACTCTATAATATCTTTCACATCCGTAATCCCATATCCGGCAATCAGTTCCTTACTCTCTTCGTCTGCGACACTCTGGTCAATCAACGCAATGATCTCGCCTTTCATATTCACAACGAAGCCGCTTCCGCTCTTCACGCCCGCAATATCCGTATTGATCAGACGGTACTGTCCATCCACAGAATCATACACATTCTTCCCGGAAGCAATTGATCCAAATCCCATAGCCCCCGCATACCCGAATGGCTTGCCCAGCACGATTGCAATATCTCCCTTCGTCACAGCACTCGAACTGCCAAGTGTTGCCGTCTTAATCCTGGACCATGTAGACTCGCCGATCTCCGCCCGATTTACCGCATAGACCGCGAATCCCAGATTGCCGTCACTTTTCTTGAGCGTCGCTTCACAGCTCTGTCCGTCAACAAATATCACCTGCAATTCCTGTGCATCCTTCACAACCGAAGATTTGCCAAGTATCAGCAACTCTCTTCCGTTATCTGCAACGATCAGTCCTGACACGCTATTCTTGCTGTCGCCAGATCCTTCCGTCCAATCCTGATCTTGCTGCACTCCGACCACTTCCACGACTGCCTTATTCGCCTCCGTTGCAATCAACGTCAGCGATTGCTGCATCTGCCGGTAACTGTCCGCATCAAGAGTCTGCTGCACCGTTTCCTGACTCGGCGCTTCTTCTTCTCCCTGCTCTTCCTCATCCTCCTGCGGAATCGTAATCTGCTGCGGATCTTTTTGGAACACTCTATCCATCGTTGGCCTAAGCGCACTAAAACTAAAACTGGCAAACACACCAAACACCAGTCCCAGTCCGGCCATCCGGAAGAATCCCTTCCGCTTGCCGCCACGTTCGTTTTTAATCGTCTCCTGCAGGAATGAATATTCCTGGTCAGTCCTTTCTCTTGGTTCCAGCCCTTCTTTTGGATCTTTATGCTCTTCCATAGATGCATCCTTCTCCTTCTAACATCTACCAAAATCCATTCTATATTTATATCAAAAAAACTGCCTACAGAGTATATACTGCAAGTTTCTCCACAAGTTATAGTATAAACTATGAAAAGCGAATGTTCAATATTTATCCTTTTCTTTATCGGGCAAATGGGTTAGAATAAGTCTAGGTGAGAATTATGAACAAAAAAACATTAATCAAATTAGAATACAATAAGATAACAGAACTTTTAACAGAACAGGCTTCCTCCTTCAGCGGCAAAGAACGCTGCCGGAGGTTAAAGCCCATGACTTCACTGCCGGAGATACAAAGCGCCCAGGAACAGACGGCTGCCGCTTTCACACGAATCGTGAAAAAGGGACGGCTTTCTTTTAGCGGCTGTAATCCTGTCAGCGATTCCTTAAAACGGCTGGAAGTCGGAGCGGCTCTTGGAAGCGGAGAACTTCTTCGCATCTGCAAATTACTGGAAACTGCCGGACGCGCCAAAGCATATGGAAGACATGAGAACAGTGACGATCAGGAAGACTGTCTGGATGCATTCTTTCAGCAGTTAGAGCCTATCACGCTGCTAACCACAGAGATCCGGCGCTGCATCTTAGAAGAAGACGAGATTAGCGATGATGCCAGCAGCACGTTAAAACAGATCCGGCGCTCCATGGGACAGATCAATGACAAGGTGCATTCCACCCTGTCCAGTATGGTGAACGGCTCTCTTCGCACTTATCTGCAAGATCCTATTATCACCATGCGCGGAGATCGCTACTGTATCCCGGTGAAAGCAGAGTACAGAAGCCAGGTATCCGGACTCATTCACGACCAGTCCTCTACCGGCTCGACTCTTTTCATCGAGCCAATGGCTGTTGTAAAATTGAATAATGATCTGAAAGAACTTTATGGCAAAGAGCAGGAAGAGATACAGGTCATCCTCGCCAGGTTAAGTAATGACGTCTCAGAATATATCGAAGCGATCCGAACCGACTACACGGTGCTT
Organism: uncultured Dorea sp.; assembly: GCA_945870325.1. Taxonomy (GTDB): domain Bacteria; phylum Bacillota; class Clostridia; order Lachnospirales; family Lachnospiraceae; genus CAMBRQ01. The sequence goes on from CAMBRQ010000006.1 coordinate 54,398, forward strand.
AGCGAACTTGATTTTATCTTCGCAAGGGGAAGCCTTGCACTGGATATGAATGCCTCTATGCCAGTCTTCAATACCGAAGGCCGCATCCACATCCGCGAGGGACGTCATCCGCTTTTAGATAAGAAGAAAGTCGTTCCTATCACGATCATGTTAGGAGACGAATTCGACCTGTTAATCGTTACCGGTCCTAATACCGGCGGAAAGACAGTTTCCCTTAAGACCGTGGGACTCTTTACACTCATGGGACAGGCAGGACTTCACATTCCGGCACTGGACCGCTCCGAACTGGCAGTATTTGACAATGTATATGCAGATATCGGAGATGAGCAGAGCATTGAGCAAAGCCTGAGTACCTTCTCATCCCATATGACCAATATCGTATCTTTCTTAAAACATGTGGATGAGCATTCTCTGGTCTTATTCGATGAACTTGGCGCAGGAACAGACCCTACCGAGGGCGCTGCTCTTGCAATCGCGATCCTGAACCATTTGCATCAGCGTGGCATCCGCACGATGGCAACCACCCATTACAGCGAGTTGAAGGTCTATGCCCTATCGACTCCCGGCGTGGAGAATGCCTGCTGCGAATTCGATTTGGAAACGCTACGACCGACCTACCGCCTGTTAATCGGAATCCCCGGCAAGAGTAATGCATTTGCCATTGCGGGCAAATTAGGGCTTCCCGGCTATATTATCGATGAGGCGAAGACGCATCTGACCGAACAGGACGAATCTTTCGAAGATCTGCTGACAGATCTGGAGACCAGCAAGCGTACGATCCAGAAGGAACAGGAAGAGATCGCCGCCTACAAGCGCGAACTGGAGCGTTTGAAAACCGAGACTAAGCAGAAGCAGCAGAAACTGGAAGAGCAAAAAGAACGCATCATCCGTGAAGCCAATGAAAAGGCACATGCAATCTTAGCAGATGCCAAGGAAACCGCCGATGAGACCATGCGTAATTTCCACAAGTTCGGCAAAGCGAACATCTCTGCCGCCGAGATGGAAAAAGAACGCGAACGGCTGCGCAAGAAAATAGCAGCCACCAGTTCCGGCATGAAATTAGAATCCAAAAAGCCAAAAAAGCAGCATAAGCCTTCTGATTTCAAACTTGGTGAATCTGTGAAGGTCTTAAGTATGAACCTGAATGGAACCGTCACTTCCCTTCCTGATTCTAAGGGAAATGTCACTGTACAGATGGGAATTCTCCGCTCCCAGGTCAATATCTCTGATCTGGAGATTATTGAGGAGGCACCGTCCTACTCAGCAAAACAGATGCACAAGACCAGCAAAGGTAAGATGAAGATGGGCAAGTCACTCTCCGTAAGCACGGAGATTAATCTTCTTGGCAAGACAGTCGATGAGGCGATTGCAGAACTGGATAAATATCTGGACGATGCTACGCTCGCACATCTGTCTTCTGTCCGGATAGTCCACGGCAAAGGAACCGGAGCCCTGCGCTCTGGCATCCATACCTATCTAAGACGCCAGAAACACGTGAAGTCCTTCAGGCTTGGCGCATTTGGCGAAGGAGATGCAGGCGTGACCATCGTAGAATTAAAATAAACCACCAGCCCTGTCAGGCAGACCATATATGCGGCTACAGATGAGACTGGCATACAGACACTATGATCAACGAGGAGGAGCAACAATGGTTAATAAGCAGAAAATACTAATCGTAGACGATGACGAGAACATCGCCGAACTGATCTCACTATATCTCACAAAAGAATGTTTCGACACGATGATGGTACATGATGGAGAGAAAGCCTTAATCGCTAACGAGACCTACCAGCCGAACCTGATTCTTCTGGATCTTATGCTTCCGGGAATCGACGGCTATCAGGTCTGCCGGGAGATTCGTGCCAAATCCAACGTTCCGATCATCATGCTCTCAGCCAAAGGCGAAGTCTTCGACAAGGTCCTGGGGCTTGAACTAGGGGCTGATGACTATATTATGAAGCCATTCGACTCAAAGGAAATGGTTGCCCGCGTGAAAGCGGTTCTTCGCCGCTACCAGGCAGTTCCAAAAGCCGATACGCCAAAAGAAGACAAGGGAAAATGCGTAGAATATCCCGGCATCACCATCAATCTTACGAACTATTCCGTAACGGTAGATGGTGTGAACGTAGATATGCCTCCAAAAGAACTGGAACTACTGTATTTCCTTGCAGCGTCTCCCAACCAGGTATTCACACGCGAACAGCTTCTGGATCAGATCTGGGGTTATGAATATATTGGTGATACCCGTACCGTTGACGTTCATATCAAGCGGCTTCGCGAGAAGATTAAGGACCATAAGTCCTGGAGCCTGAGCACAGTCTGGGGAATCGGCTACAAATTCGAGGTAAAATAAGCACCACTCACGCTTGCAACAATTCAAAGGAGACCACATGCGCAGCACATTGTATCTGAAATTTGCAATTATCTACATAATATTCGGCTTCCTAAGCCTCTTTACGGTTGCCACACTGACATACAACCTCACCGGCAGCCCTTTAGAGACTCATGTAGCCACTTCCATGTATAAAGAGGCGAATCTGGTAGCAGGCAGTTACCTGCCCTCTTATTTCTCTGAGCAGTTAACTACCAGCGATGTTCACCTGCAATTAATCGGAATGATGAACCAGTTGGATGCTTCCGTATGGTTCGTAGATAAAGAAGGCGACATGCTCTCGTCTGCTGCCGCCGATAACTACCCCTCATCACCGTCCATGATCGAGGAATTCAATCCGGCAGAAAGCGGCAGTAAGCAATATCAGATTGGAAATTATCATGATTATTTTGAAGAAGATGTAATTACCGTAATCGCTCCGGTTATAGATGGCTATTCCCCAAGCGGGTATCTGCTGATTCACAAGTATGTCTCAGACATCAACGAAGTTCAGTACATCCTGCTCCGTGCGGCGATGATTACATTGATTGTCATCTATCTTCTGTCCTTTATGATACTTCTCGCCTTCCAGTTCTTCGTGTACCGTCCGCTGCACAAGATTACGGAAGCCGCAACCCAGTATGCGTCCGGCAACCTGGATTACGAGATTCCTGTTGATACGGAGGATGAGATGGGTTACCTATCTGCATCGCTGAACTATATGTCTTCCCAGTTACGGGATATGGAGGATTACCAGAAGAAATTTGTGGCAAATGTCTCCCACGATTTCCGCTCGCCTCTGACCTCTATCAAAGGATATGTGGAAGCCATGGTAGATGGAACGATACCTTCGGAATTACATGAAAAATATCTCAAGATTATTCTCTTCGAGACGGAGCGCTTGACGGACCTTACCCAGGATCTGCTGGCTCTCAACGAGTTCGACACGAAGAATCTGCTTCTGAACAAAGAAGTATTCGATATTCACGAGATGATCAAGAATGTGGCAGCCTCCTTTGAAGGTACTTGCACGCAGAAAAAGATATCCATTGAATTAATATTTGCCGCCAAATCACTGAACGTCAATGCAGACAAACGAAAAATCCAGCAAGTGCTGTACAACCTGCTGGATAATGCAATCAAGTTCAGCGAACCAGATTCTGCCGTTACCATCGAGACAACAGAGCGCGGTGATAAAGTCTATACCTCCGTGAAAGATGACGGCATCGGAATTCCACGCGGATCTCTGAATAAGATCTGGGAACGCTTTTATAAGTCTGATCTGTCTCGCGGGAAGGATAAGAAAGGGACTGGATTGGGGCTTGCGATTGTGAAAGAGGCGATTCAGGCACATGGGGAGAATATTAATGTGGTTAGTACCGAGGGGGTAGGGACGGAGTTTATCTTCTCGTTGCCTAAAGGTTAGAAATTTTGTTTTTTAATAGTCGCCGCCACCCGTAAAAACGGGTGGCTCGAGACACAGGCTATAAGCCCCTGCTACCAGAACACATCTCACGGCATCCTAACTTTCACTCCGTTCAAGTCTCTTAGTTATGCGTTTAATTTTGAAACAGCCACTCTTCGCATTCGTCTGTATAATACCCAGACATCCACTCTATAATCTCATTCTTTTCCTCTATACTCATCTTTATCTTCTGCATCTGCTTTTCATCTGCATTCTTCGCCTGATATACCCAGTATCCTATCCCTCGGAGATACTGGTATCCATATGCAACATAATAATCTGAAAGCACCGAACGTTCCGACAGATAGCGGATCCATTCTTCTGTTGTGATTGGAATCTTCTGATTACTTACCCGATATTTCACATACCGTGCAAATTCTACCAGAAACTGTCTCATAGGAATCAATAAAAATACAGAGAAAATATCGGCAGCGATTTCTTCCATCTTCATTGGACACATTGGCATAATAAAATAATTTTCATAATATTTCTCAGCATCATAATTCAACAGATATTGAACAATCTCATTGGCAATTGCATAACGTCTGGAAGAAGGTGGGGCCATACTGTCCACATAGATTGTAACACTTTTTTGCCCCGTATATGAATCTTTACGAATCACAAGCTGACCAATTTTTCTATTAAGCGCTCGAATGTTTTCATTTTGGAATTCATTAAGATTCCTTTCCTCAATCTCGATTCCCAACTCAGTTGCAAGCGTCTCTATATCCACGGGAAAAAAACATCCTTCTTCTCCGAGAATACTAATAATTAACTTTTCGGCAAACAGACCCACCTTCCAACAATATTTAATTATATGCCCTGCATTGCCGATCTCCTCTTTCAGAATTCGGGAAATTTCATCTATCAATTCTTTTCTCTCCGGTCTCATATGAAGTGTTGGCATCTTTTGTCTATTCTCCCTTTATCTATTTATTGTTTCTCATACTTTCTTTTCAAAATATTCCAAATCCGGCAGATCATTATATGGGTTGCGAAAGGCATTCATTTCAATCAATGTGAATACATCAAACAACTCCTCAAAACATCTTAACCAGCAGTTCCATAAATGCTTACTCAGTAAACCAGAACTATTATGCAGCGCAATATAATCCAGAATCATCTGTTGCTTATAGAATTCCTTGCTTCTTTCATTTTTCAGTATCTCCAGATACCTTATCTTATATTTTGCTGTTTCCGAAGCGTCTGCCATATACTCCCGCTTGATCACATACATCCATCCCTTGACAAACAAAGCATAGCGTTTTTCTGGAAGGGAGGTCAGTAACATTGACAAATCTTCGCCATAATATTCTCCAATAACTTTCAACAAAATACAAGCAATAATGTAACTACACTGCTCTCTGAATTCTGTAATATTTTTCAATTGAAAGCCCTGCTGCAGGTTATCTTCCGATTGCGATTCTCCCAATTTTCTTATACAATTTAATGTAAAACTACGATACTCCTCGCGTACTTCAACCATGAGTGGAAGCGCTTGTCTGTTTCCACTTTTCCACCCTTCTTTAAACTGTCCATAAATCTCTATATAATTCTTATGAATATCAGAATTCTTTTCCTGAATCTGCTTTATCTGTCTGTCTATTTCGCCAGAAGCAATCCAAAACTGGTCAGATAAGTATTTCTCAACATTCAGAATTCCAAAAAGTTGGTTAAGTTTTTTAGAATTATTCCTCGCTTCCGGAGAATTCATCCTTTCCATTATTGCCTTGAGTTCCTCTGCACCAAACGGAAAGATTAATTTTCCATAAGACTCCCTTGCCATATATCCCCGTTTTACAAAATAATGAGTATAGGGCAATTCCTTACATTTTAAATACTCCATTTTCTGCCATGCAGGAATAGAGAATCTCTGAATCCCATATCGCTTTGCATCTTCCAGAATACGCTTTACCACAAGTACCTTAAATGACTGATTCACGAATATAAAGGGGAATATCTTTCCGCAGATAATATTAATCCTTATATTTCCATCGTCACTCATGAACAATGCCACGGTTGGAATATACTTCAACATCCATTTCAGGAAGTACTGCTGCAGATATTCCCCCGGACTCATCTCGCCGCTCACACCTGCATCATCCATTCCATAATAGGTTGCAATTTTCAAGGCTCTCTGACCGATTTTCTGAAGTTTTTCCTCCAACTCCTTCTTTTCTTTCGAAAAACTATCTGTAAGAATATACTGTTTTAAAATATCAATGGGATCTTCATGATCTTTTACCTCTCTTTTAATATAAATCGGTGTCAGAAATTGCTTCCATGGCGCGGAGACGTTTTCACGTTTTGAAACAATCATAAAACGATTGTCATTCGAAAAAACATCCGAGAAATTAATCACACCACTGGCATATCCTGTCACTTCAGTCATTTTCTGAAGATTTACCTCTGGCCGGTGTTCGATCTTAAACAGCACCGATCTGTCCTGCAATTCATTCTGAAGCCATTTCCCATATTCTCTCGCACATTCTAATGCTTCATTCCAACAGCATCTGGCTTCCTCGCCATTGTCACAACTCAGTCTGAATAATGGGTTGAATTCTCCTTTTTGTGCAAAGAAAGCCAGCATAGTAATAATCACTATGTTCTCTTTACACAGTTCAATTATCCTTTCTCTTATGTTATCAATTCTACGTCTTATATCAGCACTTGTAAATACTGTGTTTTGCTGATTGAAGGAAACTATGCCATTACATACCACGGAACTATTATACGCTTCAACTATCTCAGGCAAAGTATCAAATAATTCTTTTTTCTGTTTCAGACTGTTTTCAATCCCTTGTGTCACTTCATTCGGTTGGTTTTTATTCATTGCTCTTAGAATTTCATGAACGGATTCCAGCAACGGTTCATATATTTCCCGCAGAAAATATACTTTTCCTTTCTCGGTAAACCCTTTTCTGCTTAAATTAATATATTCTCTGGCAAGTTTTCCTTTGATATCAATCGACTGAATCAATTCGTTCCCAAAATCCGGAAGTTCTATTTCATCAAGTTCTATCCCTTTATAATATATAAGAACACCTCTGTTTACATCCTTATTTTCACAATGTCCATCCAATCTTTCTGTTTCTCTTTGTTCACTTTTCAGGAAATTCTTCATATTGATAATACAAAATGTACATAATTCATTATCCCAGAAATAAAAATGAGTATTCCAACAATCTAGTAATGCAATAGAACGATCTGTCTTCTCAATCAATATATTTTCACAGTATCCATTATTCTTATAATTATTGGTGTCTTTCCCCTTATTATAATAAAAGATCCAAGATTTGCCCGACCGATTCCATGCCCTGTCAGTAATTGTATTCTGAACAAACTGATTCAATGTATCATCCTTACAACATGAAGTAATATCTTTTAGATCATCGTACCATGTTTTATCCCCTCTCAGATTACATTTTAATCTTTTCAGTTGATTTTTATCAGATAGATTAAGCGGTATTACAACCCCTGGAACAGACTCAACCTTCAGATGAATCGGAAAAAGCTGTTCTCCGATCTGCTCGTCCAGATACAATGCCATCTGCGCCAGAAGTTCCGCAGAGTGGCGCAACGGTCGCAGCACCTCATAGTCCTGATCAAAATAATCCTTTCCGTCCCATGCTGCCGGATACAACTCATGTCGCATCTTTTTCTTCGCAGGTACAAAGACCTCGAAACAAGTGCCATATGCATCATCTTTTGTGTTAAAGGACTCTCTTGGTTTTACATTAATATATCCTTCATAATAATTGGATTTCACTGTTGAGAATGTGACTTCATATTTTTCATTACTTCTCGTAAACGTATAGCATTTGAATATATTCGTTAAGATAAATGCACTCTGTAAACCGATTCCGAATTCGGCTGTAGGTTTCAACCATTCCGGCATGTCCGTAATAATATGGCGGTCTCGTTTCCTGCTGTTTCCCACTTTGGCTATATTAAGTATACTCTCTTTATCTATTCCCGTCCCAAAATCTTTAATCCTGACCTTAACTCCATACTGCCATTTCTCTTTATTCTTTTTATTACGCAGATCGATAAAATCCTCTTCCGTAATCGGGAATTCATCCCGACGTTCATTCCTTTTGATAATCTGCATTTCAATCTCAATCGGAAATATATCTGTAGATAAAATATTCTCCAGTTCATCCGGAGACATCTTTTTTAGTTCATCTCTCGACCGATAATATCCCCAAGTACGAACACATTCCTGCCAATATTGCATTTTACTGGCATCTATGGCATTCTGAAGGAATTCTCTCAAAAAGACAAATTGCCCCTTATACACATTAGAACCCTCAAGAATTGCAAATGCCTTACTCTGAGAGATATGAAACTGTGTAGCCACCAGTTCTTCTGGAATCTGCATTCCATCCAGGTACAGTTTAACAGAATCAACCGTAGGCAATGCCCCACTGAAATTCCTGGGACAAATCAGCATCCAGTTATAACCCGCTTCTTTCAGGATGCTCTTCAGGATATCACATTCTTTTCTAACCAGACGCAACGCTTCCTGCGAACTACAATCAGCCTCAATGGATATAATGTCAGGCCTTATGTAAAGTCTCCGGATGGCCTGATGTTTCTCATAATGACGCTCTGAAAGTTCCGGAAAAACGCCGACAAATTCCTTGGTCAAAGGATGAAACCGATCATTGTCCATATCCAGAATATCGCCTAATTGTAAAAGTACCGCAACAAAACGAGGATGTAGATAATCAGAGACATATCCGTTATCCTCCTGCGGCAGGTTCATAATGTGTTCAAAATCAGAATCTGTATGAAGACCCGCACACTTTGCAATCAGTAAAAATATCCTTTGCGGAATACCCGCCATAGAAAATCCAGTGCCGAGTTTCTCGGATTTTAAAGTCCACTCAGTCAGACGATCCTCGGACATGTTTCCATGCTCCGTCCGCCTGAAATTAGCAATCAGATGAAGAATTCCATAATATACTGACAGTTTGTCAGCGTACAATTTCTTCATCTGTTCTTCTTTACTATCTTCGTCATCATATTCATACTTTGTCTGCTGAAGCGCTTTTACTGCTTTTTGAAAAACAACATCATTTTCATCCCCAAGTTCCTTCACCATATCGAGGAACTTTTCATTTTTCACAATCTCTTCCCGATCCGTATGTGTAATAACCATCCCGATGTCATGAATATAGACTGTATGGAGCAGCATAAAACAATCCGATGCTGACAATTCTCCAATCCTATTCTCTCCCAGAATCATCTCAATGTTATGAAGAACCGTATTGGCATGGGACTCATCATGCTTGCTATAAGTTGGAAATGAACTCATAGTTGCTTCAAGAAGCTGTGAAAGCCAGCGTTTATTCTGACACCATGCATGCCACAGGACTTCATTTCGCTCAGTATGTTTTTCATTCAGATAATGCCTTTCCAATTGCCCTTCTATGGTCAGATGCTTTTTATTTTTCTTTTTCTTGCCCATATTGTCTCCTGCCGTTCTTTTTCTTCTTTTTCCTATGTATACAATTAATCTTTAACGTTTTTTCTGATTCCCTGATAGAATGTCAGATTCCTTCTCTATCACGCTCATGTAGTTTTTCTGTAATATATCTACAACAGAAACTGAATTAGACAGGCTCATCCGATTATCATTCTCCATAACTTCCTGGAATCTTTTCGCGAATTCTTCATATCTTTCATCTTCACGCAAAGCATAACTCATCTCCCTATGTAGATTACATAATGCGAAATACGTAGTGCTCCTCTGTATCAGTTTCCCACCAAAATTCTCATTTCTGGCGTAATAACTGAGCGCAACTGACATCACAGAGAAAAACAACCCAGCCCCCTTCATCACAGGCTCATAATTATCGAAGAAAAAGCTTATGAATATCAGGACAGCCGCCACCGGATTCAAAAGTGATAATGCCAGATTACACCTGCTGACGCTCTTCTCATATAATTCTCGTTTTTTCTTATATTCCAACAAACGCTCATAGACATCATGTTTTAATTTTGTAAACTTTTTATCCATATTCATACATCCTCATTAAATAAAAAATAACTTTTTCTCATTATTGTTCTTACCGTCTTCTGTACTTCCTTCTTCCAATCACAGTAACTGCTAACTTCGCTCTCTTCAATAACAACGCCTTCTGCCAATCCCTTCAGCACCCGGACGGCACGGTCAATCTGTTCTTTGTCACATATATTCAGCAAATCCATATTCTGCACCTCCCTCGCCGAATCATTCGATGCGTCTTGAATCAGCATGTGTGTAGGACTAAGCAGATATTTTCCCTTTGGCGGTTCTTTGTTCACGTCTTTATAGTTCAGTTCTTTTTCCGTAAACTTAAGTTCAGACACCGTAAAAGCTGTAAAAGGCGGCAATAATATCTCTTCTTGATATTGATAGGGATTATCAATCAGCACGTCATTCATAACAACGTATGGAATCGAATCTGCAATCTCATATTCAAGAAGCAGAAGCCCATCCTTTTTCAGGAAATAATCTTCAACTTTATCTTTTAAGGAGCATGATGTGAAAGCAAATGTGGCATGATTATCAACCATTGCCATAGACTGCATCCGGTCTTTTCTGAAAGCATGGATGCTGCCTTTGCGTCTGTTCATACGCTGATATTTACACATTACTGTGAAGATATCACCGTATATGGCTATCAGTTCGCTCATATTCTCCAGCAGATGTATGGGGATTTTCTTATTCTCATGGCATATTCGTGTTATCTCGTTATCCATTCCGGGATATAATAAGAGATTCAGGATATGATATGCTCCTTTGGTTTTGTAGAAAGGGGAATTGTATTTTATTGATTCCGCTTCTGTAGTGGTTATGTAATGTAATAGGTCGCCTTGATAGAAACGTAGGCTATTTAACTCTTGCGAAGTAATTATGACATCCATAGATTAGATTTCCTCATATCTTTCCCTATTTAATATTATTCACATGGAAAACATTTTGATGGTAATTCTCAGAACAAAAAAGGCAAGCAAATAAAAGAGCATCTCACTCCTTTATTCCTTACCTTTGAAACCATGTCTAGTTTAGCATATTTTTTTAATTATCTCAATAAAACTTGCAACATTCTTACATTTTTTCCCACTAATCTTCCACTTCTTCCCCCGCCAATTTCAGAATATCATCTATCTCTTTCTCTGTAATCCCAAGGCGCTCTGCCACTTCATCTACCGCTACTTTTCTGCCGTATTCCTCGCTCATGCTCTTGATAGCCTCGTCCAGTTCGGATACTCTTGCTACCATCTTCTTATCCTGACGTCTAGTCTCCGTCTGTGATTCGATCAAGGCAAGCATTCCGGCACGAACCTCTTCCAGAACCTTACCCTCATCTTCTTTCCCGTCTGCATAAGAATTCAATGCCAGCATCAGACTGATGCTGCCTTCCTGAACCATATCGCCGATAAAGACTTCCGGATGGTGCAGTTTTATGGCTTCATCTATTACCTTGGGAAGGTAGTATGCCATACGTGCATCTTCTATATTATTTCCCTTTAACTGGTCGATATCTCTTAAGTATTCTTCAATATACGACTGCTCCTCCTGACTTAGTACGGATGGTTCTTCTTCCTTTTCTTTTATGGTTCCACCCCTCTTCACATAACCTGTAACCGCCATCTTCTGGGACATCAGATACTCACATACCAAGTCTGTCTGCTCCTTAGAAAGACCATCTTCTTCAAAATACTTCTCAACTTCTTCCAATGCAATTCTTCCACCCTGGTTCTTGGCCAGTTCCAGTATCCCGCTTAATTTCTCTCTGAACTCCAATTTATCTGCCATGATAGACTGCCTCCAATCACTTCATACTTCATTTGGAAATATATTAGCACACTCTTTTCCCCACGTCAAAAAAATGAGCCAGCATCGGACTTTTCCAACACCAACTCACCTTCATTCATTTGTTATTTCCCAGCCATCATCCAAGTCTCCGGATATTACATTTGTCAATTAATAAATGTATCAGCACCTTAAAATTCCCTGCGCATCAGAAATAGAATGCCGCCGAATAACCCCATGATAATCCCTGCGTAGATTGCAGCGCACATAAGATTAACGATGCTCTCCCCTATAGACATTCCGGTCACAGCACAAAAAGCAAGCCCCAGTATCATCGTACCAACCGTCCAACTGATAATATTTATCGTAAGAAATAAGTCTACCCTATTGGTCAGATTCCACAGTTTCTTCATACGTTTCTCTCCTTCCCGAATGCATGATCTATTATCTTTATAAATGCATTATAGAGAAGGATTGTTAAAACCAATCAATCCTTTATGCAAAATCTATGTTAATTCTGTTTGCAAAATAACAGGCAAGGGACTTTATATAAGAATCACCTTGCCCATCTCAATTCTTCAAACCTATCTCACAATCACCGTAGGATATCCCGCCTGCTTAAGCCTCCGCTCCATAGCAGCAGCCTCGTTCAAACTATCGAATCCACCAACCTGAATACGCAGATACGGACCAGAATCATCAATGAACGCCGGATATTCCTGCTCCAGCAATTCATTCAGAAGCCTCTCTGCATATCTTCGATTCCGATAAGCACCAACCTGAACACGATAATACTCATTCTCCACTGCACCCGCAGTATTCAAAGTATCCAGAATTCCTGCCGCGATCGCCTGTGCAATATCATTGAAATTATCATCGAACAACTGATTATCCACATCCGAATTGATGAATCCAACCTCTACTAACACTGCCGGCATCCGGGTCCTTCTAAGTACGACGAGATTCGGGCGTGCCTTTACTCCCAGATTCACGAATCCAATGGTTTCCAACTGGTCATTAATGTCCAGTGCCATCTGATACTTAATGCCAGACAGATCATACACAAGACTCTCTACCCCCGACACTTCATTATCCGTCGGAAATGAATTCCTGTGAATCGATACGAAAAAATCTACCCCCGCATTATTCGCCAGCATCGCTTTCTCGTAAGGTGTCTGATATACGTCTGTGGTTCTTGTATATTCCACGTCAATTCCATTGTTCTGAAGAATCTCTCCGATTGCCAGAGTGAGTCTTAAGGTATCATCTTTTTCCTGGCGGCCATTGTAGACGGCTCCTGGATCGCGTCCACCATGTCCGGCATCTAACATAATTGAATAGGGCATACTTTTACCTCGTTTATTTTATTCTATATTAAAATATGCCTCATTCTCCCATTGTGTTCCTTGTTTCATATATGAGCGATATCATGCTAGCGAGATAATAAAAGTAACTAAAAACTGGCGGACGCATCACTACGCCCGCCAATCTACATCTTCTATATAATCCCGCTTATGTATCCTTTCATTAATCTTCATTCACCAGCAAGACCTTACCCTGTACCAGTCCCGGAGTCTTGAACATCTGGAATGCCTCCTGTGCCTGGCTCATCGGCACTTTCTTGAATACGAATGCCGGATCGAACTTCAACTGTCCCGTTGCAAAGTAATGTGCTGTCAGTTCCCACTCTTTGCCCGGGAATGGCGCACTGTAAGACATCCATGATCCGGTAAGTTTGAACTCTTTACGGTTCATGTTCTCCCACATTGCAGGCGTGAATGTAAGATCGACATGCGGAGTTCCGATAAAGCATACATGTGCCTTATTCGCAGCCAGTTCGAATCCCATACGCATAGTTACCGGCTGTCCCGCCGTCTCGAATACATAGCCATATCCTTTGCTGCCAGTAATTGCTTTTGCTTTCTCCATGAAGCCTTCTTCCAATGTATTGACAACTTCATCTGCACCAAGGCGTTTTGCCATCTCCAGACGCTCCTCGCTGATATCGAACACAACAACCTTCTTGCTTCCGAAGATCTTCGCCCACTGCATGGTAAACATACCGATCGTTCCGCCGCCAAGTACAGCAACATAGTCTCCGCCTTTATAATCATTGCAAAGCACACCGTGAAGCGCAACTGTAGAAGGTTCAAACATAGCGCCCTGCTCATAGGAAATGCTCTTATCGAATACAACTGCATTCGTTGCCGGAATTACAACGTAATCCGCATTGCTTCCCTGCTGTCTGGAACCGATAAAACTATAGTGCTTGCACAGAGAATAATTTCCCTTCTGGCAATCATCACATTTCATACATGGAAGAAGCGGCGCGCCAGATACCCTATCGCCTACCTTGATATTCTCAACACCTTCTCCGACCTCTACCACATCGCCAGAGAACTCATGTCCTAATACGATTGGGTAGAAATGTACTCCGTTATGCAATACTCTTGGGATATCAGATCCACAGATACCAGATGCTTTTACTTTCACTTTGATAGTACCCGGTTCCACCTGCGGCTCTTCAATCTCCTGATATTCTACAACTTCATTTGCTACTACTACTGCTGCTTTCACTTTTACATACCTCCTGATCTACGCATGGTTTCCTTCAAATTCCTATATAACTCCAGATAAATCTCATAATTTTTATCATAGACAGCTTTCACTTCCGGATTCGGCTTATGCTCTCTCTTAATCGTTACCGTCAGATCCACCGCATCCTGGAAATCTTTGTACAGGCCAACTCCCACACCTGCCAGCATAACTGCTCCAAGCGTCGTAGCCGTATCAGAATCCGGCACTACGATTGGTTTGCCAGTAATATCGGACTTAATCTGGGTCCACAACAGCGAGTTCGCGCTTCCGCCCATGGCTCTTAAGACTTCCGCAGATGCGCCCGCCTCTTCTGCCACCTCCAGATTATGTCTGAGGGAATACGCCACACCTTCCATTGCCGCGCGCACGAAATGTCCCTTTGTCTTACTGAAATCCATACCATAATATACGCCTTTGGCATGTGGGTCCCAGATTGGGGTTCTCTCCCCGGACATATATGGGAGGAAGATCAATCCGTCAGAACCAGGCGCCACCTTTTCGGCAATCTCATTAAACTGAACCAGCGAACTCTTCCCCAGTTCCTTCGCCATCACACGCTCATAGTCTGCGAACTCTCTTTCCAGCCACCGCATGACACCGCCGCCGCCAGTCGTGCCGCCCTGAATGATCCAGCAATCAGGAACTGCATGATAACTTAAGATAAGCCTTGGGTCTGCCTTATAGGTATCGATACAGATACTCATGCCTCCAGCCTGTCCGCCCTGCTCCTGAGTCTCCCCATTATGTAAGACGCCTGCTCCAAGTGTACCGCAAGCCGCATCCAATGCACCGGCAACGACTGGGATTCCTTCCACCAGGCCGCTCTGCTCTGCCGCCTTCTTCGTAACCGTTCCCACGACTGCGTGACAGGCACTGATCTTAGGAAGGAATTCTTCCGGAATTCCCATTGCTTTACGCATATCATCATCCCAGATACCTTTTTCCATATTAAAGCAATGCCATCCATAACTCTGGCAGATATCCTGTGATACCTGTCCTGTTAGCCGATAGACAATGAACGCATTAGACTGAAGAATCTTATACGTATGCCTATATACTTCCGGGAGATTCTCTTTATACCACAATACTTTCCCAGTTGTGTAAGGAGCTGTCAGCGAATTACCACTTACCCTGAATATTTCATCTTCCCCAATCTCCTGGTTCAGTCTGTCACAGATATCTTTGGCTCTGGTATCCATCCAGATTGGCGTTCTGGTCAGGACATTTCCCTCTTTATCAATCGGTATCGCAGACCAACTCTGACCATCTACGCCGATACCTACAATATCTGCCGGATCTACATTCCCCTTCTGAATACATTCTTTGGTTGCCTTGCAGACAGCGCCCCACCACTCATCCGGGTCCTGCTCTGCCAGCCCAAGCTGCGGATAATACACATGGTAATCCCCATTGGCTGTTGCAACCACTTCGCCATTCTTTCTAAATATCGCAATCTTACAGGCACTGGTTCCAATATCAATTCCCAATAACAATTCTTTCATAGTCTTCCTCTTTCTGCTATTCGGACATGCCTTAAGCCTTATTCTCGCATCCACATACCTTCATACGACTCTTAACCAGTTCTTTTACAGCCGGAATACCAACTTTTCCGAATGCCTTCGGATCGAATGTTTCAGGTTTCTCCTTTAATAAATCTTTTACTGCATCTGTATACGCAACTCGAAGTTCTGTTGCGAAGTTCACCTTGCAGATACCTCTCTTCACACAGTCCATAACATCCTCATCAGACAGGCCGGATGCGCCGTGAAGAACCAACGGAATATCTACCACTTTGCGGATCTCAGACAGCCTCTCTTTATCAAGCACTGGTGTTCCTACATAGAAGCCATGTGCAGTTCCAATTGCAACTGCCAGAGAAGTTACGCCTGTTCTCTCTACGAATTCTGCCGCCTGCGCCGGATCTGTATTCGTATCACCGTCTGCTTCCAGATCATCCTCTTTTCCTCCGACCTTGCCAAGTTCCGCTTCTACCGGAATATTATTCGGAGCTGCAACTGCAACTACTCGCTTCGTTACGTCGATATTCTCTTCAAAACTCAGTGCGGAGCCATCAATCATAACAGATGTATATCCTTCCTTAATCGCACGTACAGCCAGATCAAAACTGCTGCCATGATCCAGGTGAAGCGCAACCGGAACAGATGCCTTCTTTGCCTCTGCCGCTACGATTCCCACGTATGTCTCCAGAGTACCGTATTTTACTGTTGACGGAGTTGTCTGCAGCATTACAGGTGCATTTAACTCTTCCGCTGCTGCGATGACCGCCTTTACCATCTCCATGTTCTCAACGTTGAATGCTCCTACCGCATATCCACCCTCCTGAGCCTTTAATAACATTTCCTTTGATGTAACTAATGACATATCTTCTCCTCCTTTATTTTGCAAATATATTACTGATCATATAGTTATGCTTGGTTGCGTAATTGTAATCCTCTACGAAGGTTACCACACAGTCCTTCGCTAACGCAGACGCTTCTGGCTTAAGGCTGCCTGCCAGGATCTTACTGTACTGGCGCGGCATATACTGATGCAGCATGTTCATTGGAATTCCGGTCTCGTTCAGATTCCTGAATAATTTCCGGATCGCTTTTTCCATCTCTTCATGATTCATATAGTATCTGCAACGATCGGAGAAACTGTATTTTCTTGCCAGTTCTTTCTCCTCATCCGTTCCATGATAATGCTTCTGCCAGTTGCCCGGCGCCGCAAGCATAACATTTTCCATTACATCTATAAAGTTAGCACGTTTTTCCTCTACAATCAATTCCTTTTCCATAAGACTTAATGCAAAAAGCCCTTCCCGAAGCCCATAGGTAAGCGCCGGACCGACCTTCAAGATTGCGATGCCATCTTCTACCATCTGCTTCAGGCTCTCCGGAGTCTGATAATCCGTGGAATGGCCTTCGAACACAATTCCGTCGTATTTCTTAAGCGCCCCACATAACTCTCTGGCATTGGCACGATCGTACTGGAACACATCCGCATCTCCGAACTCTACCCCAGGCTGTACCACCACACCGATAATATTCTCGAATGCATCCGGGATTCCATGTCTTACGAATGTCTCCTGATATACCTGCACCGTTTTTTCAAACGCTTCCGGTTTCGTAACAGAGATGGAATCCTCTTCTTCTTGCGCACCGCCCGGAATCGGCACCTCGCTTCCGATGACGAACACCGGACGCACTTCCTTCGGATTCGTCTTCAGCAGTTCCTGATATGCCTCTTCGCACGCCTGATATAAAGTCACGCCGCGCTCTGCAATCACTTCATCGCTCAGCATCTCATCTGCCGGATCGCCGGAGAGTTTCATGCTGGTATCCAGATGGATCTTCTTGAATCCCGCCAATACAAATTGCTTCACCAATTCTATGGAATTCGCCATCGCTTCTTCTTCCGGAAGCGTTACCCAGGTCAATGGTCCAAGATGATCTCCCCCAAGTACGATCTGCTCTCTTGGAAATCCAACCGAATCTGCGATCTCATAGACAAACTGTGTAAAATCCGCAGGTTTCATCCCCGTATATCCGCCGAATTGATTCACCTGATTAGCCGTTGCCTCGATCAAGATATAATCATCGAATCTCTTCGCCTGCTCCAGAATGGCTTCAATCGCCAGTCGGTTCGCAGTACAGTAAGATGGCACACCGCAGGTGATACCGGCTTTACGTTTCGCAATCATAGTTCTCATAATATCTTTCATAACTATATTCTACCTCTCCTTTTTATCTTCACCCAAACTCTATTCCATTGGATAAATGCACTCTATCCTCTGCTTCTCAAACTCATCCAGCCACTTCTGCGATGGTTTCCTATCCGTCACAATCTTCGTGATTGCAGACCAGTCCGTGACCTTTACAAATGCAATCTCGTCGAACTTCGTGTGATCCGCCACCAGAATCCGTTCTTTTGCTGCTTTCAGCATCATCCTCTTACTGCTTGCATCCTGCTCATCATAGTCTGTAATTCCTGCATCCAAATGCAGTCCCTTGCAAGAGACAATCGCCTTATCCACATGATACGAACTGATCATCTGATCCGTATGCGGTCCTACCAATGCAAATGATTTCTCCCGCGCTACTCCTCCGGTAGAGATCACCGTCCACTCCGGCATATCGAACAAATCGACAATAATCTCCACAGAATTCGTAATCACCGTCAGATTCTTCTTCTCTCTCAATCCATTCGCAATGTAAACCGCCGTAGAACTGACATCCAGCATAATCGCTTCCTGATCCCGTACCATCTCTGCAATCAATCCGGCGATCTTCTTCTTCTCAACCACGCATTGATTCTTCCTTATATTAAAAGGAAGCCCAAAGACATTCTCTTCATTCAGCACCGCACCGCCATAACTCTTGATTGCCAGCCCCTCATTCTCCAATTTCTCCAGATCCCTGCGGATCGTTTCTTCCGTCACCTGATACAACTGACTCAGTTCACTTACGACAACTCGCTTCTCTTTCTGAAGTTTTTCTAGAATTCCATTCCTTCTCTCTATCGCTAACATTACAACACCTCTTTTCCGTTTTGTTTCGTGTTGTTTTTCATCTTGCTTGTGCTTGATTGCATTGGTTTTATACACGATTTTTTGTTTTTTGTTGTTTTCAAATTGATATTACCACATAAATCAACATAAATCAACCCATTTTTATGTGGTTTTTATTGTTTTATTATTAACAATCACGTCAAAACACAGACAAATGGAATTTAACAAGTGGTGACCGAAGCCGGGAGGGGATACCTGGGGAACTGCACTGGCACAATAACGTATATGATGCGACAAAAAACAAATATAGATTTTCCTCCACCACCACACTCTCTCGCAGGAATCCTCCCGTGTAAGAAAAAGCGGGAGGCATGGGAATGTCAGGTGCAAGAAAGCGCATGGGAATGGTTCTAAGACCGTGAAGCGAGTTGTATAAGCCGTTAGCGTAAAAATACCAGCAGATTGGCATGAGACTTTGGCTTCAAGCCAAAGTCGAAAGAGTACCCGAACTGCGAAATCATCAAGATTTCGGAGTGAGTGTACTCGGTTGCCACTCTGCTGGTATTTTTACGGTTACGGCTTATTAACGAGCATCCCGGTTTTAGAACCATTCCCATGCGCCTTCTTGCACCGTCCACTTTCCATCCCCATTTTTCCTACATCAATTCCCCCTCTTCTCCACCTCATAATACTCTCTCAGACACTGATACCCCTTTTCAAATCGTACCTTCTGCTCCTCATACACTCCCTGCACATCCTGATTCGGCACAAAATCTCTTACCTGTTTCACAAACTGATGAATCACCGTAAAGTCTTCAAACACGCCAACTCCGACTCCCGCAATCACCGCAGCCGCAATAGAAGTCGCCTCTTCTACATGATCAAGGCGGTGAAGGTTTACATTGAGGACATCTGATAAGATCTGTGCCAGCACATCACCTTTCGCCCCGCCGCCGGTTAACACAAGATCTGTAATCTCGGTGCGTTCCTTCTGTGCTTCCAGGATAATGCTCAGATTCATTGCCACACCTTCTAATACTGCCCGAATGTAATCGCATTTCTCATGCTCCATCTTAATTCCCAGGAAACTGCCTGATGTATCCGGATTCCATCTTGGGCTTCTTTCTCCCAGCATATATGGAAGGAATACCAGACCTTTTGCTCCTACCGGAGATTGCAGGACCAACTGATTCAATATATCATATACGGATTCACCCTGCTCTTCTGCCAGTTTCTCTTCTTCTTTGCACAGGGCATTCTTAATATAAGAGTATGAGCTCCCTGCTGCCTGCATCGTTCCGCACGGCATGTATTTACCCGGGATTACATGTCCGAAGCAGATCAGCGTCTTCTCTTGATCCAGGAATACTTCATCCGTTGTTCCGGCAATCCAAGAGGAGGTACCGAAAGACAGGAACATCTGCCCGGACTCTATACTGCCCGCACCCAGTGCCGAACAAGGTCCATCTCCGCCGCCACATACTACAACCGTTCCCGTCGTAAGACCAAGGGCTTCTGCTGCCGATGTACTTAAGCTGCCAATTACATCCGTAGACGCATGGAGTTCTGGCATCTTATCCAAACTAATGCCTGCTGCCTCAAGAACCTCCCCAGACCACTTAAGCCTCTTCAGATCGAACGCATCTGTACCGGATGCCTCTGAATAATCCGTCACAAACTCACCTGTCAGCCGACAGATAATGTAATCCTTTGCCAAAAGCATCTTATAAGTCTTCTCATAGATCTCCCGCTCATTGTCACGAATCCACATTAATTTCTCAATACTGTAACTGGCGCTGACGCGATGCCCATTCAACTCGTACAGCCGTTTAGCACCAATCTTCTGCACCAACTGCTCCGCTTGCTCTTCCGCTCTCTGATCCGCCCAGATCATCGCCGGTCTTAAAGCATTTCCTTCCTTATCAACTACGACACACGCCTGCATCTGCGAGGAAAATGAGATCGCAAGCACCGCCTTGGGATCAATGTCCTCTACAATCTTTCTTGTTGCAGTACATACAGCCTCCCACCAGTCTTCCGTGTTCTGCTCTGCATAATTCTTATGAAAAAAATGAACATCATACGGAATGGTATAACTTTTCACCAGTTTTCCTTCCGTTGAAAATAAAGACGCTTTATCACTTGAAGTTCCCAAATCATGTGCAATTAGATATCTTTCCACTTCTGCCACCTCTCTTATTCTTATTACACGCACATCCGCCAAAACACTGTTACGGCACTCCGCTCCTTTGTCCCTGGCAAACTAAGTTCTTACACGCACATCATATTTTTACGATGCCATTATAGCATACGCTTTCCGAAAAGTAAACTACGAAATATATTTTGCTTTCGTACGAAACTTTTAATATTGACTTTAGCAATATTCCATGCTATTATAATATTGATCTTTTACCAAACTATGAGATCAGTTAGGAGGGAGCTTAGATGAATGAACGACATACTGCTCTTCTGGAATACATCACGCAACATGGCAAGACAGAGGTCGGCATCCTTGCCGAGTATCTTCACACTTCCAAGGTAACCGTCCGCAAGGATCTTGATTACCTGTCCGAGCGGGGAGTTCTAAAACGCGAACGGGGATATGCCGTCCCCAATGATCCGGGAGATATTAATTATAGAATGGCTTTCCACTATGACAGAAAACAGAAGATTGCAAAAAGAGCCGCCACATACGTACAGGATGGAGAGATGGTCATGGTCGAATCCGGCTCTACCTGTGCATTATTTGCAGAAGAACTTGCCAAGACCAGACAGAACGTAACACTGATCACCAATTCCATGTATATCGCCAGTTATATCAAAGATTATACGAATATCCAGGTGATTCTCTTAGGCGGAACGCTCCAGCCAAAGAGCCAGTCCCTTGTAGGGCCGCTGACGAAGAACGCCGCCAAAGCATTTCACGTGGACAAGATATTCATCGGTACGGATGGCTACTCCCGTACTTTCGGATTTACCGGTGATGATCTGATCCGCTCTGATACCTTAAGCGAGATGCTCACTTCCGCGATTCACACTTATGTGCTGACAGACTCAGAGAAATTCAGCCATCCCGGCTCTGTTTCCTTCCTGGAATTGAAGAATGTACATGAAGTCATTACTGATTCAGGCATCCCGACATCAGAACAGGAATACCTGACCAGGCAAGGAATCGTCGTGACTTTGGCATAAAGATCGCCATAGAAAAGTTGCTATAGAAAAAATCGCTATAGAATCTGTGTATTACAGATAAATTATATTTTCAAAATATTTCAAAACGTTTCAACAGGAGGTAAATATGAAATACTTATTAGACACAGCCAATCTTGAGGACATCCGCCGCTACTACGAGATCTTTCCAATCGCAGGGGTAACATCCAATCCTTCCATCGTAAAAAAAGAAGGAAAGATTGATTTCTTCGCCCATATGAACGAGATCCGTTCCATCATCGGCACCGACAAATCACTCCACATCCAGGTGACTGCGCTGGATACTGCCGGCATGTTAAAAGATGCCGATCGCATCTTGACCAAAGTGGACAAAGATGTATATATTAAGATTCCTGTGAATATGGAAGGTATCAAGGCAATTAAAGAGTTAAAATCCCAGGGAGTGAATGTCACCGCCACTGCAATCTACAGTAAGATGCAGGGTCTTCTTGCTATGGAGGCTGGCGCAGACTATATCGCGCCTTATTACAACCGCATGGAGAATATGGGACTCGATCCGGAAGACATTATCGCATCTTTTGCAGAGATGATCGCACTGTACGATTATAAAACCACTATTCTTGCAGCAAGTTTCAAGAATGCCGGACAGGTGAACAAGGCTCATCTGGCAGGCGCGCAGACCGCAACCTTAGACCCATCCATCCTTGTGGCGGCGCTTAAGCAGCCTTATATCGAAAAGGCCGTGGCTGATTTTGATGCAGATTGGAAATCCATTTATGGGGATTGCACAATTGCGGAACTGTAAAGGGAATTTGGGAGTATGAAGAGTTGTTGTTTATGAAGTGGACGGCGAAGAGGGGCGCCGTCCACTTCCAATCACTCACATTTCTCCCTCAAATTCCCACTCTCAAGATCCCCTCAATCCAATAGATCTCCGGCATCCACTTATTCCCATCCTCGCACTGGCTCTTAAGGCATCCGAATATTTTCTCTACGATTGCCCCCAGATCCTGCTGATAGGTAATAATCTCACTTCTCCGGTTCTTCGACACCTCATCCACAGATGCAATCCGAATCCCCAGTTTCAGTTTCTTCACAACTTTGGATACTGCCTCGCCCATCTCTCTATCACTGCAGATGATTGCCTCTGGCAGTTTTTCCTTGTAATCCTTGCATACTTTACGCACGATTGCTTCATTGTTACCTCGTTTCTCCCAAGGCACACGCAGGAATACATCCTCACATTTGGCCTGTTCGATATATGCCTGTTCACGCTCTCGGATGCTATACACATCCCATAGATCCCATCCGGCATAGCCGATGCTCTGATATCCGCATCTTTTCAGTTCCCCGTAGAGAGTCTTGATTGCCAACCGGTTATCAAGTGTCACACAATCCGCATATGGCAGACCCTTATCCGAGTCAAAAAACACCAGATTCATGCCTATGGCCCGCAGACGTTTCAGTTTCTTAAGATTGACAGGGAGATCCTCAAGCCAGATTACCACATTGCGAAGTCCTCTCTTATATAGGCGATAGAGGCAGTCTTCTAACTCTTCGGTTCTCGGCTTCTCCACATACAGAAGAAGCGCCCCCTTCGCCTCAGCATAACTTTGGAACTGCGCGATGAATTTAGCAAAAAACGGATTCTTAGCCGGAGCAATCAGGACGATCATATCCATTTCCCCCTGATTGCCCCAATTATGAAACGTAATCCGCGTTCCTCTGCCCACCTCCCGAAGAATCAGCTGCTCCTCTTCCAGTTCCTCCAGAGACCTTCGAATGGTGACTCTGCTTACCTCTAGTTCTTCCGCCAATTCACGCTCCGGCGGTATCCGGTCGCCATCCTCATATTTCCCCTGGAATATCCGGTCATAGATCTTCTCTTTTACAATCTGATATAGATTCTCTTGGCTCATCATATTAATCAGACTTCGTTGCCCTTCACTTCCTTGTCTAGTACTCCATGATAAACTGCTGGTTTCATTATGGTTACTCCATGTTACATACTTGTAGATTCCATGTCAAGACGCTTAATAATATCCTCCTGGATGTCCGGTGACAGATCCAGAAAATTCACGAATGTACCATGAATTCTCATAATATAGACTCCGCTCGGAGCATATTTCTTCGGATTCGCAAGCACCTTTCTCAGCATCTCCGGCGTCGTAACATTGACATATAAGTAGAATGGAGAGATGCCCTCTTTCTTCGGGTTGAAGAATAACGGTCTCATAATCTTATCCCGGAATTCCACACCCTTCTCTTCATACGTATTTGTCTTGAAATAATTCGGATTAATTCCAAGATGGGATGCACAGCCTCCATTCATTTTCTCAAACGGAAGTTTCATATTGGACATAATCCTGAATCCTAGTCCTGAATGTGCTTCTCCATATAGCGGATCAATTCCATATCCCAACTGTTCTCTTGCTTTTCTTCCATCCGGCGTCGCTCCTACCCAGTATCCATACAGAAGATGCGTAGATGGGGATGCCCAGTCTGCACGGAATGGATTGCCAAGATAGTTCTTTTGGGAAGTTACCAGATCACTGGCTCTGCTAGCAATCTCGGCCGCCTCATGATCAACTCTCGCGATGTTATTGCCATACTTTTTCGCCTTCAACAGATACTGCTGCATCTCCGGGTCCTGCTCGAAGTTATCTCTAAGCGCCTCCAGCATCCTTCCTGCATCTTCGGTCGTTCTTCTAACAGAGTATCAATGGCAATAAAGGAGTCCGCCACAACGGAAAGTCCATGAATCAGACAACCGCTTCCATTGTATTTCGTCCCTTGTTCTTTCGTATCTCTGACATCAACACCTGTTTCGATCCCACCCATAATGGTGGACAGGAATGGCACTTGAAGAATCGAGATTGCCTCTGACGCCGCATTGGCACATTCTACCATCTGATTCACGTAAATCTCCAGATTCTTATAGAAAATAGAGCGGATATTCTGCAATACTTCCAGTTCTGTCTTACAGCCATTCTCTTCATTCGTGCCTCCGAACTTCTTGCCAGAGATGGTTGATACGCCGCCATTGAGACTCAGTTCCAGAACCTTCGCCATATTCAGCCAGCTATTGGTTGTATTACCATTGTCTTTGCCCATGATCAGCGGTTCCTGACATCCTGCCACCGAATAATCTTCCAGATCCTCCGGCGCTACATGATTCTTCTCCTTCAGAATCTCGAACACCGAATCATCATTAAAGAAAGATGGGGTAAGGCAGCCCGGTGTGAACAAGAATCTTCCAAGACTCTCATATAACTCCTGCGGCGTATTCTTATGCAATTTTACAGACAGAATCGGCTGCGGCAGATTCATGTCATAATATGCATCCAGGAGTGCATAGGAAGTCGGATTCGTCAAATCTTCTCCTGTATTAGATTTACCGCCAATGATCAGATTCTGAGAGATTGCCCAGCTTCTGTCCGCTACATTATAGAACACCAACAGGTGCTTCAATAACGCTGCCGTCATGTCACGATCCGTATCTTCCGCACTTCGATACGGCTCAAAGATCCGGTCCGCATTCCCAACTGAGAATGCATATGGATTCGGTGTCTGCTCCAGACACATTACCTGCCACATCAGAATAAACGACTGAATTGCCTCATAGAGATTCTTCGCACCATATCTTGGCACCTTGCGAAGCGTCTCCGACATGATAAGGAATCGTTCTTTATCCTTTCCATTCAACTTATTTGCTTTCTCTCTCGCCATATCTGCATATCTGTCAGCGATAACCAGAACGGCATCCAGGGAAATATTCATTGCCGTATAATAATCTTGCTTCTTTTTATCTGTCGCCTTCGCCTGATGATCTGCAATCTGCTCCTTCATACTTTCGACGCCATCTCTCAGCGCGCCCCGCATATCCGGGATCAGATGCCCTGTCACCTGTTCAATAAAATAGATCGCTTCGCTGGTATTGTCACCTGCGATATCATAAGCCTTGCACAACGCTTTCGCAAATTCCGTATTACTGTTATACTCTTTCAGGTTAGCAATCCGTTCCTGCGTAAT
Source organism: uncultured Dorea sp. (assembly GCA_945870325.1). GTDB lineage: Bacteria > Bacillota > Clostridia > Lachnospirales > Lachnospiraceae > CAMBRQ01. Next base: position 80,352 of record CAMBRQ010000006.1, read on the forward strand.
ATCGCCAATCGGATCACTATCACCGAATACCGCAACCGGATCACAATACCCCGAAAATGAATCCACAGAAAACGCCGGATTGATCAATGCATATGATCTCGCAAACGCATCGTCCTGAGTTCCTGCAAATATGTGGTAATCACTGAGCCATAATGGGATTCTCTTTGCCACTTCTACCAAAGTCCTGGCAATTCGGATACTGTCCACATCATCTTTGAACTTCTCGTCACATTCTCTCATAATCTCTTTTGCAAGAAACCAGCCCTCCAAATGATCTGTGGCCCTTTCTTCTTTGAAGCGTTCTTTTGCCAGATCTGTAATCTCCTGCGCGGTTAGGATCTCTTCAATTCTCATAGCAGTTCTCCTCCTTAAACGTTATCTCCATCTATCTTCTTACCCATGTCTATCTTCCTGTCTGTGCCTATCCTCTTACCAATGCCTATCCTCTTACCAATGCCTATCCTCTTGCCTATGTCCTTCGATAACAGGCGCCTATGTCTGCAATCGCCTTACGGAAACACTTTAGGACTGTATCATCCACATAGGCTTTTTCTGTCATCTGATATTCTCTTCCGCATTGTGCCCATTTCTTTTTACCGAATTCGTGGTACGCAAGCACCTCGAAGGTCACATTCTCACCTTTAATCTCATCAAAAAACCTAAGAAATGCCTCCCGGTCCTCTTCACTATCATTCACGCCTCCAACCAAAGGAACTCTTACATGAAGCCTCGGATGCTTCTTAGCCGCTTCCCGGATATTCTTCATCACAGGCTCGCTCGGAATCCCCGTCATCGCTTCATGTTTCTTAGAGTCACACAGTTTACAATCCATAATCAACTGGTCAATATATGGAAACAACTCTGCCAATCGCCCGTGCGCTCCATTGGTCTCAATCGCCGTGTGTATTCCGTGTGCTTTCAATCGTTTCAGGACTTCTCTAATCTCTTCAAACTGAACCGTCACTTCGCCTCCGGTAAATGTTACCCCGCCGCCGTCATAGAACATCATCTCATTTGCCAGCACTTCATCCACGACTTCATCTACCGTCAATTCCTCATACGACAGATACATCCCCTTCGTGCTATGCTCCGTGATACATTCCATCTTCTCACAACTCTCACAGATTGTCCGGTTCACATTGCTCCCGGTAATTGCATGATGCGGACAGATGGATTCTAATATCCAGTCTTCATCCGCCACAATCACACCTTCTATCGGCATTCCTTCCGGATTCGCACACCAGGGGCACCGCATATTGCAGCCCTGCAGATGATAGACCAGACGGTTGCCATCCCCATCCTGGGAATAGTTGAAACCTTTTTGAAATATCTTCATACACAATCCCCTTTAAAATATTCCTGACACAATTCCTCTTAATTGGTATTGTATATCAATACCAATTCAATGTCAATATGAACCTCTTTCTTTTTTAGGACAAAGTTTCCTATACAACAAAAAAAGACCCCGGCAGCGCAAACCCGCCGAGGTCTCATTAATATCATGATATTGAATATTAATTAGCACGTTTTTTATTCTGCAGACAGTCAAATCCAACCGCAATAGCAAGTACAACACCCAGAACAATCTTCTGTGTATAAGAATCAATATTCATAAGTACCATGCCGTTCTTTAACGCTCCGATAATAAATGTACCAGCCACAACACCTGACATCTTACCAACACCGCCACTAACGGATACACCACCCAATACTACACAAGTGATAACCTCGAACTCAAATCCGTCGGCACCGGTTGAAGCATTACCAGAAGCAGTACGGGACAGCATTACGATACCTGCAAGTCCTGCAAAGAAGCCTGAGATAGCAAATACAAGGTACTTGATTCTTTCTACACGGATACCAGAAAGTCTTGCAGCTTCTACGTTACCACCTACCGCATAGAAATAACGACCAAAATATGTTTTGTTCAGGATAAAGGAACCAATTGCAAAACATATAGCCATAATAATTACCGGAACCGGAACAATGCCTACATAGCCCTGACCAATTACAGCAAATCCTTTTGAGAATCCACTAATCGGCATACCACCACAGATGATATATGCCAGACCCAGGAAAGCTGTCTGGGTTGCATAAGTAGCAATAATAGCCGGGATACCAATCGTAGATACCATAAAGCCATTCAATACACCAATCAATGTTGAGGCTACCAATGATAAAATAACAGCAATAACCGGGTTCATACCCATATTCACCATCATGTAAGCACAGATGATATCCACAAATGAAATAATCGTACCTGTGGAAAGGTCAATATCACCAAGCAGGATAACGAACGTCATACCAATAGAGGCAATACCGTACATAGAAACCTGACGAAGCAGTGTAAGCAAGTTACTAGGACTAATAAATCTTGAGTTTGCAATTGTGAAGACAATAACCAGGACTACGAGTACGACCCAGATTGCCTTATCCTTTATCTGATTTACAACTTTATTATCTTTCATAATTATATTAGACCTCCTCAACTTTGGCTGCTGATGCGAATGCCATAATCGTCTCCTGGCTAAACTCTTCCTTACTGAGTTCTCCAGTCATATTGCCTTCTGCCAGAACAATAATTCGATCAGACATACCCATTAATTCTTCCATCTCGGAAGAAATCATCAGAACTGCCTTTCCTTCTTTTTCTACTAAATCGTTCATTAATTTATAGATCTCGTATTTTGCACCTACGTCGATACCACGCGTTGGTTCATCAAAGATAATCAGTTCGGAATCAGCCGCAAGCCATCTTCCTAAGATTACCTTCTGCTGGTTACCACCACTAAGGTTCTTAACAAGCTGATTCAGAGTAGGTGTCTTAATTGCCATATTCTTCTGATATTTTTCAGCAATCTCCCATTCCTTCTTAGAATCAATGACACTCAGTTTTGAATTTCTCTCATAGATTGGCATATTAATATTATTCTTAATAGATATGCCAAGCATCGCACCGTGACGTTTTCTGTCTTCCGGCACAAGCGCTATTCCCAAATCTATCGCTTCCCTTGGACTCTTTGGGTTAATTTCTTTTCCTTTAAAAATCATCTGTCCTGACTCTTTTTTCGCTGCGCCAAATATTACCTGCGCAAGCTCAGTACGTCCTGCTCCAACTAGTCCGCCCAGTCCAAGGATCTCGCCTCTACGGACTTTCAAAGATATATTCTTATCTCCATTACCAGTAACGTTCTTTAATTCCAGGAGTACATCATCTTCTTTGATACAATCCTCTCTCGGCGGATAAGACTCTGTCAATTCACGTCCAACCATCAGTTTGATCAGTTCCTGAACATGACTGTCTTTGGTAATTAATGTCTTAACATATTCGCCATCTCGCATTACAAGGATTCTGTCAGACAAACGGTATATCTCTTCCAATCTATGAGAGATATAAATAATCGAAATCCCTTCTTCACGTAATTGCTCTACTACTTTGAACATACTTTCAACTTCTGCACTCGTAAGAGGAGCAGAAGGTTCATCCATAATCAATATCTTTGCATTCTGCTGGATTGCCTTCGCAATCTCAACCATCTGCTGATAACCTACCGTAAGGTTCTTCATCAAGGTCTTTGGATTGATCTTAATGTTCAATCTCTCAAAGGCCTTCGCCGCTTCTTTTTCCATGGCCGCTTTATCAACAATCATTCCCTTCTTGATCGGACGACCCAGGAACAGGTTTTCTGCTGCAGATAATTCTTTTACATTATTAAATTCCTGATAGATAATCGCAATTCCATTCTCCGCTGCAAGCTGAGGTGTCATACTCGTGAATTCTTTATTATTTACGATGATCTTGCCGGAAGTAGGAATAACCGCTCCGGAACAACATTTGATCAGGGTAGATTTACCAGCACCATTCTCTCCGATCAATGCCAGAATCTCACCCTTCTTCAACTCAAGAGTAACATCTTTCAGCGCAACAACACCCGGGTATTCTTTTCTTATATGCTGTAATTGCAATACATATTCTTCGCTCATATTCATCCCCCGTGATTATATTATTTGGAGGCGGCATGAGCCACCTCCATCTCATCATTTACTAGTTGTGTTTCTAACAACTATTACATTCCTGCCTGGATCTCTTCGATATTCTCGTCATTAATCTCGCATAATGGTCTGTAAACATTCTTGTCTGCTGAGAAGTCTTCGCCGTCAAGAATTCTCTTGAACATCTCGAAACAAGCCTGTGCTGTATCTGTGTTAGATCCTTCGAAACCTACGATAGCTCTAACAGCCTCATCGCCTGCCTGAAGAGAGTTTAACTGTTCAGAAGTAACATCTGTTGTGATAACGCCGCAATCCTCCGGAATCTTGCCAGCTCCGCCGTATTTAGCAAGAAGAGCTGTGTTAGAACCGATCATAGCGCCTGCGCCTACACCAACCCATACTTTACAATCTGGATGAGCCTGAAGAACGGTCTCAGCCTTGGACTGAACTTCGTTGTTAATAACGCCGTCGATTGTAGCTACGATCTCATAATTGTCTTCGCAGAATTCTTCAAGACCAGCTTCGATACCATTCTGTCTCTCTAACAGAACCTGTGTATCTGGCTTACCAATTACGCAAACTTCAGCTTTGTTATCTGCTGTATAGTGCTCGTTAATGAAAGCTGCTGCTGTCTTACCGATCTCTTTTCCAAGTTCTGTGTTATCAAGAACCCAGTTAGCTGTGGTATTCTCCATCGGGTTATCCCAGCACATAACTTTAATGCCTTCGTCCATAGCACGTCCGCATACTTCTTCAACAGCATCAGCATCGTTCGGGTGAACCATGATAAGATCACATCCTGATGTGATAAAGTTTTCAATCTGCTCAATCTGTTTTGCAGAGTTTTCTTCACATCCAACAATCGTAGCTTCATAGCCTTCGGATTTCAGGATCTCCTGAAGTTTGCTCATAACACCTGCCCAGTAAGCGTTCTCAATATTCTGGATTGTGATGCCGATCTTCTTGCCGCCGCCTTCAGAACCGCCTTCATCACTTGCGCTGTCATCAGATGAACTGTCTGATCCACCAGAACATCCAATCAGCATTGATGCAACCATTGCTACGCAAAGAATTGCTGCTAAAACTTTTTTCTTCATACTTTTTTCCTCCTTGTTTAAAGTATAATATTTTTTATAGCTTCGCTATTAGCTATCTCTTAATATGTAGAACAACTTGCTTAATTGTAAGAAGTTATCCCTTAGAAGCAGGTAAACGCTCCGTCTACAACGATATCAGATCCTGTTGTAAATGTGCTTGTATCTCCTGCCAGGTAAACCAGAATTGACTGTAACTCTTCCGGTTTTCCAAGTCTTCCCATTGGAGCCATTGCATTCCACTGTTCGATCAATGGCTTCAGATGTGGAGCATTCATAATCAGGTCTGTTCCGATATATCCTGGGCTGATGCAGTTAACACGAACACCCTTCTTAGCCCACTCAATAGCGAGAGACTTGGTCAACAGGATAACACCTGCTTTTGATGCGTTGTATGCACACTGTGGCTGCGGAACATTAACAATGTGTCCTGACATGGAAGCTGTATTAATAATAGAACCATATCCCTGTTTCAACATTACACGTCCTGCTGCTGTTGCACATAAGAATACACCGTTTAAGTTGATATTGATAACTTTCAGCCACTGCTCATATGTCATCTCTTCTGCCGGAACGTTCAATGCGATTCCTGCATTGTTATAGCATGCATCAAGTTTGCCGTATGTCTCAACAACCTTTGCAACCATTGCTTCAACCTGTTCCTGGCTTGTAACATCACACTGAATTGCAATTGTCTTAGATCCTGTAGCCTCTGCAATCTCTTTTGCAACTGCCTCTGCGCCTTCCATATTAATATCTACAATTGCTACATCTGCGCCTGCCTCTGCAAATGCCATTGCTGCACATTTACCAATACCGCTTGCTGCACCTGTTACGTAGATTGCTTTGCCATCCAGTCTCATGCTTTCAATAATTCCCATCTTGTCTTCCTCCTTGATATTCACTGTCTCTTTTCACGCTTTTTTTGTTTATGCGTTTTATAAAACCGTTTCATAAAAGATGTTTTAATTATATACCTTCGTCACTTTGAACACAAGACGTAATTTCAAACAAAATCTTTTCGGGAATTTTATATAATTTGCATAATGTTATTTATTTGGCAATCTTTACAACCGCCTTAACGATTTCTGCCTTTTCATTGACACTTCTGTCCATAGCCGTCTGGATATCGTCAAAATCAAAGATATGTGTTGCGATTCCTTTCAGGTTCACTTTGCCCTGAGCAACTGCTTCGATTGCCATCGGGTAGATGTGACGATAACGGAAGACGGTCTTGAATGTAATCTCTTTATCCAGAGCAAGGCTCATCATCATATTCATCATTCCGGTCTTACCATAACCTACTAATACAATGTTAGATCCTTTACGAACCACCTGAATTGCCTGATTGGTTGTAATCTCTGTACCAGCTGTCTCAATTGCAAGATCGAATCCTTCTCCACCTGTCAGTTCTTTTGTTTTCTCAAGAACATCAACCTCTTTGCTATTGATCACGCCATCTGCGCCAAGTTCTAATGCTTTTTCCAGACGTTTCTCCATAATATCAACGACATACACTTTGGATACGCCACATGCTTTTAATGCCATCATAGATACCAGTCCGATACAGCCTGCGCCAAATACAACTGCTGTCTGTCCTGCATGAGCGCCTCCCTGGTTCGCTGCATGGAAGCCTACTGCCAATGGCTCAATCAATGCTCCCTCTAATGTGCTCACATTCTCCGGGAGTTTGAAACACAGGTCTGCTTCATGAGCAACATATTCCTGGAACACGCCATCTACCGGAGGAGTTGCAAAGAATACAACATCCGGACAGAGGTTATACTTGCCTTCACGGCAGAATTTACATTTTCCACAAGTTTTTCCAGGCTCTAATGCAACTCTGTCACCAACCTTCAGATGCTTAACATCTTTTCCCACTTCTACAACGACTCCACCAGGTTCATGTCCCAGTACGAATGGCGGCTCTACAATATAATCACCGATTCTTCCCATCTCATAGTAGTGCATATCGCTTCCGCAGATTCCTACGTACTCTAATTTTACTAATACTTCATTATCTTCCAGCACCGGGATTGGTCTCTCTGTATATCCCATCTCGCCAATGCCATTCATTACAGCTACTTTCATTGTTCCTTCCATAAGAAATCTCCTCCTGTTTCTACTATAATATAAATATATGTTAGAATATAATCTATACTGATCCACATTTAGATTGTGGATATATACTTTTCAATCTGATACAGTGCCGCTCCAAAAGCAGATGCCTCTTTTCTGTACTGGCACGCCCGGACGTAGTCTCCTTCTTTGAAGAGGTTCTTCTCTGCAATCATCGCTCTTAACTGCGGTATATACGGTTCTATATAATTCCCCACATAGCCCCCAAGTACCACTTCACAGTCAAAACACATTCTCAGGTTATCCACCGCAATTGCCAGATCTCTCAAGTACTCCCTCCAGATTCTCTGATACTTCGCATCGCCATCCTCCAGTTTACGGAAGAACGCTTCCAGATTGCCAGCTTCCAGATTCGCCAGCTTAACCGCAGAACAATACGCATCCAGGCAGCCCTTTCTGCCACAATAACAAGTCTTTCCTCCCGGATGAATCACCATATGGCCGAACTCGCCGCTTCTCCAGTTATCTCCCAGATATAAAAGTCCATTCCCGCGACCAATCTTCAGTCCGGTTCTGCTGCTCATCGCATCCGCGAAGATAACCGCGCCTCCCACGGAATTGCTCAAAGACAGATATACCATATTATCCTGCCAGTCGCCGCTGATGCTTTCCGCAATGGCCGCCGCATTAGCATCATTCAAAAGTTCACATGGATACGGCATATACTCCATCCACTTTTCTCCCGATACATTCTCCACCCCCAATACGTGAGACCGTGTTATGATGCGCCTCTCGGTGTCTACAATCGCCGGCACCGATATGCCGATTCCTTCTATCTTCTCTTCCGGTATCTGGTTCTTCGCCACAAAATTCCGGATCAGTTCTAGCAGTTCCCGGAAATACTGGTCTGCAAAAAAGAAAGGTTTATGTATCCGCTCATGCTTCATTGCTGTCTGAGTCAGGTCTGTATAGACAATACTCACATGGTTCTTGGTAATATCAAGACCGATTGCATATTTTACATCCTTTATAGATGCAATCGCTTTCGCCTTCCTTCCTCCGGTCGACTTGAACTCGCCAACCTCTTCAACTACTTTAGCCTCTTTCAGTTCGTTAATAATTGTAAGAACAGTAGGACCGCTCATATCTAACGCTGCTGATATATCCGGCATACACGTCTCATCCAGACTATTCACATAGCGAAACACGCGATTTCTATTCAGTTTTTTTACTTCTAAATTATTCGTACCCTGTCTCATCGTTTTTATTTTGCTCAACTTTATTAAACTGTTTATTTAAGTATTTTTCCAACTGTCGTTATTATAGCATGGTCATTTTAATATTGCAATATGTTTCTATATATTTTTCACAAGATATGTAACAGATATGTAACAGTTCAGCCCGCGCCATTCGCAAAACGCATCTGCGATGCTTCTAAAGTATGTATCTCTTCCATCGACAAACGGACTGCCGTCTCCCTATTACCATAAGTCAACAACAGCCCGTTTTTCTATTCCATATTCAGTTACTTCACAAGGATATCCGCCACATCCAGTTCCCCATACGGAGTCCGAACCGCCGTACACGGCCATTCCTTCGTCCGGGTCAGAATCTCTACCTTTCCATCCTTCAGATAGGTAGTCTCCTCACATTTCGTTCCCTGAATCGTCGGATTCCATGCGTATGCCTGTCCTTCCTTCAGAGTTCCCCTTGTAGATGGATTTACCACGAATTCCCTGCAGCCATAGCCCGTAGGTCCGCCCTGATGATGCATCTTCCACTCTTCAGGATATCCGACCTCCTCATATACCTTCTGAATCTGCCGCCAGTATTCCTGATATTCCATCCCATCCTTCATCAGATTCTGCATAGCCGCGAATACATACTGCGTCTTCTTCATTCGCTTTCGGATCTCTTCCGGGACCTCTCCGAAATATACCATTCTGGTCATGCTGATATTCAGACCATATTTTTCACCGCCTAAGACCACCATCAGACTATGCCTGATCTCTTTATCTGTCGGCACGGGATGCCTGTAATTCAGAATTCGCTCATCACTTCCGACCAGCACGCAATCCGGACTGATTCCACGTTCGATGCAGCGCTTCTTAAGTTCGATCGCTACTTCCTCTTCCGTCTGACCGGGGCGCGCTTCTTTCACGATTCCTTCTACAATTGCCGCACACTCCTGCCCAATCTGCCGGTACCGCTCCACTTCAGTCGCATTTAACAACATCCGAAGATCCACAAGGTCGCTCTGCACATGATCCGTAGCAACAATCCCGGTATCGGAAGCATAACACTTCCCTTCCAAGGCCTCCTTCTCGCAATATTCCTCCAAGAAATGCCCCACCGTCTCATACCACGGCACCAGAATGCCTCTTGCCTTCAAAGCGTTCTGTTCCTGCTCCATCCGCGGGCAATCGCTGCTGTCTGCCACCAGATCGATCGTCCCATCTCTTCGGATAATCAGAAACGCAATGCCAACCTCTTCATTCGTCACCACCGCATTCGCATTCTCTTGCGTGATCCATTTGAAATTATCTCTTCTGCCAAGAATCACTCCCTCATAAGGAGTCTCTTTCAGCCATGCCTGTAATCTGCTCACATTATCCATACTATCTCACCACCAGATTCTCCTGTCTCATGCCAAATCGTATGCAGACCTATTCCATCTCCATGTTCACACACACTTTGCCCGTCTTGCCTGTTGCAAATACGCGGTATGCTTCCTCTGTCTCTTTTAACGGATAACGATGCGTAATAATCTGGCTTGGATGAATCTTCTTGCGGTCTAAGAACTCCACAAGCTGCTCCATGTTACCCACAGAAGTAACCCAGGAACCATGAAGCGTCAGATTCTTATGCAACAGCAGCGGACTTGGCTCGAAAGTCACCGTGCCCTGCTCGCCAAGGAACACAACCTGCCCCCACATTCTTGCCACCTCCAGGCATCTGTGACGACCAATGCTACTTCCGGAGCAGTCTACCGCAACCTCGACACCTTTGCCGCCAGTATAGTCCATCACATTCTTCACCGCGTCATCATCCCCTAAGAACACCTGATCTGCACCGATCTTTTTCGCCATCTCTAGTCGTTCCTCCGATATATCCATACCGATCGTCTCTGCACCCATCGCCTTAGCAAGAATCAGGGCAGCCTGTCCCACAGGGCCAAGCCCCATCACTAATACACGGTCTCTGCCTGATACATTGGCTCTTAAGAGTCCCTGATACGCCGTACCGAATCCGCACGCAATCATCGCGCCATCCTCATACGTAAGGAAATCCGGCAAATGGATGCAAGCGGATACATCTGCTGCCATATACTCTGCCAATGCACCGTCTCTCTGCCATCCATAGGCACGTCTTTCTGGCTGCTGACAGTTAATAAAGAATCCTTTCTTGCACTCGTCACAGTATCCGCACCCCTGGATATGGTACACTACAACACGGTCTCCCTCTTTGAAATCAAGCACGCCTTCTCCAACCTGTACAACCTGTCCGCTTGGCTCATGCCCCGCGATCACATTATCATACCTTGCGCCGCCAGTCTTATCCGTATGCTCATAATAGATATACTTCAGATCACTTCCGCAGAGGCTCGCCGCTTTCATCTTAAGCAGCACCTGTCCCGGCCCTGGTACCGGTACTTCCTGCTCCACACACTCAACCTGCGCGCCGCCCGGCAGTTTCATCCCTATCATCTTCTTCGGAATCTCATACTTCATAATTTTACCTCCTTGTTTCGACTGATCTTAAGACCATATTACCGTGTTTTCCTCCGTACTAAAATAAATTATCCACCTATTTGATGGACTATCTTACTGCTTTTGGATATAATCTCCATTCCGATACTCCGTCGGCGACACCCCTATTACCTTTTTGAATATCCGCGAAAAATAATACTGATCCTCATACCCCAGGCTCTGACTAATCTCCACAATATACATATCCGTAGATTTCAGAAGTTTGCACGCCTCCTGCATCTTCAGATTAATGAAGAAATCAATCGGTGCCCGGTTCGCATATTTTTTGAATACCGCATTAATATAACTCTTAGATAATTGTAGTTCCCTGGACAGATCCTCAAGTTTCAGATTCTCATCCAGATGCTTATACATATATCTGACGATTGCCGTAATATGCCGATTCTGCTTGCTCACCTCATCCACCTTCTCACGGAAATATATTTCCGCAAGGATCAGGGAGAGAACCTGGGAGATATAGATAAAATTTCCCAACGTATAGTTCCTCTCCAAAACTCGAAACAGCACATCGAACAGCGTAATGATCCGATTCTCCGCATGTCTTGAATTAATCTGTATCACTTCACACTCTTCCAATGGAAAATGCACGGTATTCTCCCCTTTAAAATGAACCCAGAAAATACTCCACGGGTCCGTCTCACTGGCGTAATACCGATGTTTCTTATTACTCGGGATACAGAACGCCTCTTTCCTTCGAATCCGGTACTTCTTATTCTCTACATGAATATACCCCTCCCCTTCAATACAATATATCAGAATATATTCTTCTGTTCCTTCCTCCCTTTCTCTGTAATGGTGGCGCGCCTTCGGGAAGAACCCGATATCCGTCAGATACAGCGAACGCACCAGGGGATGCCTTGCATAATTAGCAAATGATTCCGTAGGAATAATAATATACTGTTCGTCCTTGAATCCATCTTGTTTTTTCTCTTGATCTCTTAATTCATTCATCATGGCTTCATCATAGCAAAACTATGGAATATTGTCCATCATTACTAAAGATATGATATTCTTTTTTATCTCCCGATGTGATAAGTTAAGTTCATAAAAAGCAACGTGACTATTCAAAAAGGAGACATATCATGAAAACAATTACAAACACAAAAGTATGGGAAGAATCTGTTATCGTTCCAACCTATAAGGTATATCCGCCAGAAAAGGGACCGCTGTTCATCGAAAACCGCGCTTACCAGGGCAGCACCGGGCGTGTCTATCCATTACCTGTAACCGAGAAGATCTCAGATGAGAAGGAAGATGTCAGTTATCGTGCCATTTTCCTGGAAAATGATTATCTGAAAGTCATGATCTTCCCGGAACTTGGCGGAAGAATCCAGAGAGCTTACGATAAGACGAACGATTATGACTTTGTCTATTATAATCATGTGATCAAACCGGCACTGGTGGGATTAACCGGTCCATGGATCTCGGGCGGAATCGAGTTCAACTGGCCGCAGCACCACCGTCCAAGCACCTATTCTCCGGTAGATTGTTCTTATCAAGAGAACGAGGATGGTTCCGCGACGGTGTACGTCAGCGAGATTGATAAGATGTATGGAACCAAGGGAATGGCTGCATTCACTCTCTATCCCGACAAAGCCTACATCGAGATCAAAGGACAGTTATTCAACAATACCGATACACCGCAGACCTTCCTATGGTGGGCGAACCCGGCTGTTCCGGTGAACGACCAGACTTACTCCGTATTTCCGCCGGATGTTCATGCGGTTATGGATCACGGCAAACGGGCAGTATCCACTTTCCCGATTGCCACCGGAGAATACTACAAGTATGACTATTCTGCCGGAATCGATATTTCCATGTATAAGAACATCAAAGTACCGACCTCATACATGGCCGCTCATTCTGACTATGATTTTATCGGCAATTATGACGAAGGCAGACAGGCAGGTCTTCTGCATGTGGCAGATCATCACATCTCCCCTGGCAAGAAGCAGTGGACCTGGGGTAACGCAGACTTTGGTCGTGCATGGGACCGCAACCTTACCGAGACAGATGGACCTTACATCGAACTGATGACGGGGGTATTCGCAGATAACCAGCCAGATTTCACATGGCTGAAACCTTATGAAGAGAAGACATTTACCCAATATTTTATGCCGTACAAAGGAGTCGGACGGGTGAAGAACGCCACCAAGGATGCTATGGTGAATCTTGAGATCGCAGACGGCAGCGGCTCTATCCTTCTGTATACCTCCGGCAATTACCAGGGACTACGTCTTGCCGTTACCGGTCCGGATGGCACATTATATGAAACTGTAATCGATACCTCTCCAAAGGAGCATTTTGAGGCTTCATTTGCTACCACTTTGCAAGACGAGAGTGGATGCACCGTAACGGTTACTACCGCAGAGGGGCGCACCTTAGTGTCATACACTGCCAAAGAGCAAGAATTAGAGCCAACTCCAGATCCGGCAAAACCATTAGGGGCTCCTTCCGAATTAAAATCTACCGAAGAACTCTTCCTTGGCGCACAGCATCTGGAGCAGTACCGCCATGCAACCTATGAACCGGCAGACTACTATGAGGAAGGATTACGCAGAGACCCTTCTGATATCCGCCTTAACAATGGCTACGGACTTCTGCAGTTAAAACGAGGCAATTTTGAAACGGCACGGATTCATTTTGAACGGGCAATCGAGAAACAGACCTGGAAGAATCCGAATCCATATTACGGAGAATGTTACTTTAACTTAGGGCTTGCACTTTATTATCTTGGTCGGGAGGATGAGGCTTTTGATGCATTTTACAAATCCACCTGGAGTCACGAGACTCAGAGTGCCGGATTCTACTGGCTTGCTGCTCTTAGCTGCAAGAAACATGCGTACGAGGAAGCGCTTGCATTCATCGACCAGTCTATGATCCGCAACTGGCATAATATGAAAGCAAGAACATTGAAAGCAGCCATTCTGCGTACATTAGGGAAGGACAGTTCGGCTCTTCTGAAAGAAAGCCTTGCAATTGATCCTCTGTCTATGGGATGCATCTACGAGAATTGCCTGCTTACAGCAACCGCAGATCACACATTATCCAAGGGCACACTATTTGCGGAATCTGCCACTGGCAACTCCCTCCGGATGCTTGGACAGTTCGAAGAATGGAAGGCGGCTATGCGGACACCGGCGCACAATTATCTGACGCTTTCCCTTGATTATATCAAGGCTGGCTTCTATCAGGATGCGCTGAACATCCTTACCTCTGCTACGGATGCGAATCCTATGACCTTCTATTATGAGGGATATGTACATACCAAACTGCAGAATATCGAGGCGGCAGAAGAAGCCTTTGCCAAAGCCGAAGCGGCGAACCCGGATTATTGCTTCCCGAACAGAATCGAAGAAGTTGTGATACTGAACACTGCGATTGCACAGATGAAAACAGCACCGTTCGCTCATCACTATCTTGGCGACCTGCTCTATGATAAGAAGCAATATGAGGCAGCAATCGAACATTGGACGCTCTCCATCCAAGAGAATGACCAGTATGCCATGTCCTACCGCAATCTTGCGATTGCTTACTATAACAAACGTAACGACTCCAAGAAGGCATTGGAATTCATGAAGCAGGCACTTACGCTTGATCCTGCATATCCAAGATTTTTACTGGAATACGATCAGCTTGCCGCTAAGAATCATATTTCCGTAGAAGAACGGCTGGAAACTCTGGAGCAATATCCAGAACTTGTCAAATCCCGCGACGTCCTCTACCTGGAATATATTACATTATTAAACGAAACCGGACAGTATGACGAAGCACTCGCCTGCTTAAGAAGCCATATCTTCCACCCCTGGGAGGGCGGCGAAGGCAAGGTAAGCGGCCAGTACAGATATGCTTTGACAGAAAAAGCGCTCCTTAAGATGGAACAGCACAACTATAATACTGCAATTGAACTCCTCACTCAGACCCTAACATATCCAGATAATCTTGGCGAGGGCAAACTCCCGAATGTGCAGGATAACATTGCCGAGTACTATATCGGACAGTGCTACCGGGAATTAGGTGACGAGACTAAAGCCGTCGCTTATTTTGAAAAAGCATCCACCGGTCTGGAAGAGCCATCCGTAGTTCTGTATTATAACGACCAGCCATCCGACACCATCCTATATCAGGGTCTGGCAAACGAAGCCTTGGGACGGACAGATAAAGCAATGAAAGCATATCACCAGTTGAAAGCATTCGGCGAAAAACACCTCTTCGACAAAGTAACCTACGATTACTTCGCCGTATCCCTGCCGGAACTGGAAGTCTTCCCAAGCAACATCCAGGAACGGAACATGATCTATTGCAAATATCTGATTGCGTTGAGCGAAATCGGACTTAAGAATTATGAGAGCGCGTCCAAGAGACTGGACGAGATACTTGAAATGCAGAAGAATTATCAAGGGGCAATTCAGCATAAGTTGATGCTAGCAAGGATAACGAAATAAGAAGGAATTTTATAGTTGGTGACCGAAGCCGGGAAGGGGGATTGATTCCTCCGAGGCTTCGCTTAACCTCCGGAATCAATCCCCCTTCCCGTCTTCTGCGCCATCTACCGGCAGGGATTCCAGTTAGAATGCACGCGAAACCCCATTAGCCAAATAACATATTCTCATATTCTAAATTCCCCTATCCACACTGCTATATCGCCAGCACCGTTCCAGCGCATCCCGCCGGATTCCCCACAGGGGATGCGGCTGGTCCATTGGAAGCGCCAGGCGCAAGTGTGAGCCATGGGCGGCTTGGGGGCGTTGACCTTCGTTTTAGAATATGTTACAGCAAAACGAGCGATTATTTCGTACGAAGATTGAATCTCAAATTCAATCTGAGAGGGCATCTGAGTCGTGAGGCCATCAAGGGCTCACGGCGAATATGCCCGGTTACGAAATAATCGCTCGTTTTGCTGTTACATATTCTCAACGAAAGGCTCCGCCCCCAAGCCGCCCATGGCTCACACTCGCGACGTCCGCCCTCCACACACCAACATCCCCCAAAAGAATCCTACCGAACCTTCGTCAGATCCTTCATATCTTCTTTCAAATGCTGATAAATGCTCTTATACAATCTGAAGTACTCATTATACTTCTCATGGTTCTCCTGATTCGGCATGATCTTCTCATCCAGAACCTGCCACTTCTTCACTTCTTCATATGTAAGAATTCCAGTTCCGATACCAGCCAGCATAACATCACCCATATTCGCCTCAACATCATAGATCGGGCATACAACCGGGTAGCCTGTTACATCAGCGAAGATCTGTCTCCATACTTTGGACTTCGTTACTCCACCAGCGATCAGAATATACTCGCCAAGGTCCTCTCCTGTCGCTTCCATTGCATCACGCAGGCAGTAAGCAACCGCTTCTAAGAACGCTCTGTACAGATGACCTTTTGTATGTGTCAATGACAGACCTACGATCGTTCCTTTTGCATCGGAATCCCATACCGGGCTTCTCTCGCCCATGAAGTACGGAAGTACCACAAGTCCTTCACTTCCTGCCGGAATCTGCTCTGCCTGTCCGTTCAGCACGTCGTACATGCTTGGTCCGCCATTCTTCTGATTTTCAATCTCCCACTGGCACAATGTGTTGCGGAACCATTTTACAATCGCACCTGCCGTATTGCCACCTGCAAAATAATAAGAAAGGTTCTTAGCATCGTACAGATATGGCCAGATAATCAATCCTTTTCCTTTTACAGGCTTGTCAGAGATCAATGCCGCACACATAGAAGTACCGATTGCTGCTGCATATACGCCAGACTCGAATACGCCAAGTCCGATATTCGCTGCACCACAGTCAATACCACTTGCGATGACCGGAAGACCTTCCCACAGTCCAAGATCTTCTGCGATCTCTTTTGTCATTCCGCCTACGATATCTGTAGATTCTACGATACGCTGCGGCATCATAGATGATGGGATTCCCATAGCATCCATTAATTCTTCAGACCATG
The DNA here is from genome assembly GCA_945870325.1 of uncultured Dorea sp. Lineage (GTDB taxonomy): Bacteria > Bacillota > Clostridia > Lachnospirales > Lachnospiraceae > CAMBRQ01. The sequence goes on from CAMBRQ010000006.1 coordinate 97,239, forward strand.
TACGTGTGTTCATATCGAAGATTCCACCGATATTTCCTGCGGAAGAATAATCAATTGCAACTTCTCCGGTCAGTTTATAGATCACATAGTCATTCGGAGGCAAGAACAGCTTAGTCTTCGCCCAGTTCTCTGGCTCGTGATTCTTCATCCAAAGAATCTTTGTATATCCATAATAAGGATCGGCTCCGTTGTGAGTGATCTCTAAAAGTTTCTCTTCTCCAATATTCTCAAGCACCCATTCCGTCTCTTCTTTTGCTCTTCTGTCCATCCAGATCATACATGGGCGGATTGGCTTCATCTCTTCATCAAGCGGAATACCAGATCCTCCATACAGACCGCTGATTGCAATACCTTTGATCTCTTCGCTCTTAACTCCTGCCTCTACTGCCTTAGCAACCGTATTGCGGATAGAATCCTTCGTTGCCTCATACCATACGTCCGGCCACTGCTCTGCCCACAGCGGCTTTGGAGTCAGGACATCATATTCCTGCAGATCCTGTGCAATCAGTTTTCCTTCCGTATTCATTAATACTGTTTTTGTTCCGGATGTACCGATATCGGTCCCCAATAAATATTCCATTGTGCTCCTCCTGTTCATCTTTTATTATTTAAACGTGTTTTATAAAACTTATTTAAATAATAAACCTAAAACTGCTTTCTGTCAATTTACATATTAGGAAAAATATCACTGTCATTTTTAGCGATATTGCACAATAGCACTTCTCGTTCCAAGTCAGCCATCGAAGAGTTTACCCCAAGCAATTATACCGAATAATTATAAATGGGACATCATCAATTATCTTTTACAACCGATAATTAATAACGTCCCATAGATTTCAGACCACGTCTCTAAATATGATCAAAAAATTCATCAATAAAGTACAGCGCCGCGCCTGCTGCAGCCGCTTCTACTTTATACTGACATTCAATCAAGAATTCTTCTGATCGATCCTCAAAAGGATCCCTTGCATCTACGCGCTGGCACAGATCCTTCATATAGTCTTTAATATATGCTCCCACATAACCGCCAAGTATGATATCCCCATCAAACAGCATCTTAATATTGTGAATCGCCATTGCCAGATCATCCAGATAAGCATCCCATAATCTCCGGGCATTCTCATCTCCCGCTTTCAGGCAGTTGAAGAATTCTTCCAGATCACCATCCGTATACTGATCCAGATTGCCTGCCCTGCACACGGTATCAAAACAGCCACGCTTTCCGCAATAGCATTGCTCGCCTCCATCCCGCACGACAGTCATATGACCAATCTCGCCGCCCTTCTGCGTATTGCCCTCATAGATTGCATTGTCAATAATCACTGCACCACCTACGCTATTGCTTAAACTAATATAAAAAGCATTACGTATGCGTTGATCACTCCAGGTCTCTCCGTAGCCTGCCGCATAAGAATCATGAATCAGCCGACTCCTGTATGGTATATATTTGGCTATTTCTTTTTTCTTATATCCTGTGAAATCCAAAGTAAGACCATACGCTACATACTCACCATCATCTGAAATCAGTCCCGGAACAGAGATTCCCACTCCTAACAGATTTTCCTCTTTTACACCTGATTCCTTTTTTACGCATTCTACAACTTCGCCAATCTCTTTGAGATATGCATCGTCTCCCAGATCGAACTTTATACGCCGCCTTACCAGGCTCACAATTTCCCCCGATAGATTTACTGCTACTGCTTTAATATGGCGTTCCGTAATATCAACACCAATCGCTAGTCTTGCATTCTCAATATAGGTAAATGCAGTCGCATTGCGCCCGCCGGTGTTCTTAATCTTCCGAGACGTGTCAATCAATCCCTGTTTTTTCAGAAATTCCAGATTCGAGGTAACCGTAGGCAAACTCAACTGCATATCCACAACAATATCTTGTTTCGACACGGAGCCCCGCTCTCTGATATAACTGTATATCATCTGTCTGTTTTTTGTCTTAATCTCATTGGCACTTAATTTCTCTGTACTCATCTCTGTCTTACCTGTCTTCTTTACTTCCATCTATATTCTAACGATCAACTGGATATTTATGTCATTCCGGTTATCATTTTATTTTATCACAATTCTGGCATTTATTCACCGGATATTGCATCATAATTCAGATCTATCAGTTCATCAAACGAATGGATCACCGGATATTCCCCTGCAACCTGTCCAAAGCCATATGCCGCAAATATCATCGGTATCCCTGCTTCTTTACATGCATCCGCATCCCCTTGCGTGTCTCCGACATATACTGCCTTATGAATCCCATTGCGTTCCATGATGATTCGAATATTCTCGCCCTTTAATCTGCCCGTGTCGCCAGGACATGTATAATCGGTAATATAAGCCTCAAGACCTGTATTTTTCAAAAATGCTTCTATATATCCTGCCTGGCAATTGCTGACAATGAACAGTCTGTATTCTTTGCTTAATTCACGAATTGTCTCTGGCATCTTATCATATAAGATACAAGGCGCCTTTTCTACCCAGTCATTCTCATATCTATATAGATGATCAGCCAACTGGTCTTTCTCTTCTGCACTGAGTTCCGGGAACAGATCGTCCATAATCTCATCCAACGGCTTGCCAAATTCCTTCTTAAGGTCATCCGCTGTCAGAACTCTGTCAAGTCGCGACTTCTCTCTGATTGCCTGATTCCATGAAATCGCAACCTGCTCTGTCGAATCCCACAAGGTTCCGTCAACATCGAATATGATTCCTTCTATCTTCATTCTTATTCGTTCTCCAATGCCATAATCATATCTACTCTTGTCTGATGGCGTCCGCCTTCGAACTCAGCATCCAGCCATGCCTTCACGATCTCTTTCGCCGTCTCGATTCCGATGATTCTTGCCCCGAACGCGAGAATGTTCGAATCATTATGCTGTCTGGTGAATCTTGCCGTACATGGTTCGGAACATACTGCCGCCCGGATTCCCTTCACCTTGTTCGCTGCCAGGGAGATTCCAACTCCGGTTCCGCAGATCAGGATTCCAAGGTCTACCTCCTTCGCTACTACCGCTCTTGCAACTTTTTCTCCATATATCGGATAATGGCAGCTTTCATGCGTATCCGTTCCATAATTCACAACTTCATATCCCAATTCTTCCAGATATTTCACGATCTCATTCTTCATATCTACTGCCGAATGATCATTTCCGATTCCTATTTTCATTTATATAACCTCTCTTCCATTCATCTTCTTTTTATATTATAATATCTAAGTGCTTAATTAGCAACACACCTTGTGCAAAAGCATTACTAAAAAGCATTTTAAAGAAGGGGATACTGATGATAAAACTAATTGCAAGTGATCTGGATGGAACTCTGTTGAAGGAAGGAACGCAGGATCTGAATCCTAACTTTTTCGATATGATCCGCGAATTAAAGAAGCGAGGGATTCTCTTTACTGCTGCCAGCGGACGCCGGCTTTACAACCTGCGGATTCTCTTTGCCCCCGTCAAAGATGATATCTGCTACATTGCGGAGAACGGATCTTTGTGTATCTGTGACGGCAAAGTGATCTCCAAAGGATTAATTGATCGCGATCTCGGGCTTCGCATATTCAGTGCAGTCAAAGAATATGGCGGATGCCATTGCGTTCTATCCTGCGAATTCGCATGCTATACCGATTCTAAAGATTCCGCATTTATCGAACACGTCCAAAACGTGTTGCGCTATGACCTGAAAGTTGTAGATGATCTGGCACAGGTAACAGAACCATTTCTAAAGATAGCCATCTGCGATTTCCGGGGCACGGAAGATATTCAGCCTTATTTTCAAGAACGGTTTGCGAAAGAGATTAAGGTCGTCACCTCCGGATATGCATGGATTGATTTTATTGCGCCGAATGCCAATAAAGGCACGGCTCTTGCTGATCTGGCGGCACATCTTGGGATTAAGCCGGAGGAATGTATGGCTTTCGGCGATCAGTATAATGATACGGAGATGCTGCAGTTCGCCGGCACCAGTTACGCAATGTCTGATGGCGCGCCGGGGATATCCGACTATGCTACAGATGTGACCGATTCGGTAGAGGACGTTCTGAGAGACCTGCTTTAAAAAGGGACACGGCAAATCCAATTGGGGACGTGGGTTTTTTCAATTTCCCCCGTCCCCAATTAAATTTGCCGTGTCCCTTTTTTAACTTTCCTTATTTCTTAGCCGCCTGTGTCTTAAATGTATTCACACCTTCTACCACCAGAACAATCGCCAGAATAGCCATCGCTGCCGCGAATGCCAACTGGAACCAGTCACCCCACAGAGCAGCACCTGCACCGATCATTACAATCTTATTCTTAACCGTAATCAGCAGACTGGTCAGTGTTGCAGCCAGCATGAATATCATAGGAACGAAGAACATCTTATTGTTCTTACCTGCATTACCAAGCCATGCAGCAACTGCCATCAGAGCGATACCTGCAAGCAGCTGGTTTGCTGCTCCGAACAGTCCCCAGATCTGGCTCAGGCTCAATCCGCCGAGGATACATCCAATCAGAACCATTGATCCGGTTCCAACAAGTGGATGTGCAAGAAATTTACGCACGCCCTTTGCATCCTTCCATGTAGCCTCATCTTCTTTCAAGAACAATTCTGAGAACATGAAACGACTCAGACGAGTTCCTGTATCCAGACTGGTAAGCGCGAATACGGATACAGCCAATGTTAACAGTGCATAGATTGTATGATATGTACCGGTCGTCTCATCAGAGAACATGGTAGCGATACCTGCTGCAAATGCTGCCGGAGGTCCGCCAAACTCGCCGCCGGTGTATTTATCAAATACCATGCCAACCGCAATCAGTGCTACGATTCCTAACGCAGACTCAATCAGCATAGAACCATAAGCAATCGGTTTTGCATCCTTTTCATTTGCAAGCTGTTTTGAAGAAGTCCCGGTAGAAATCAGACTGTGGAAACCTGAACATGCACCGCAGGCTACTGTGATAAACAGCGCCGGGAACAGTGTACCGATACTTGTTGTCCATCCTGTAAATGCCGGGATGTTGAATGTAGCAGTTCCGGCAACTCCGGAAAAGAGGATACCAGCCAGAGCCAGAATCATCATGCCATATAATAGGAAACTGGACAGATAATCACGAGGCTGAAGCAAGATCCATACAGGAACCAGTGATGCCACACAGATATATATACCAATGAAAACAATCCATCCAACTCGTCCCATAGCCAGACCAAAGTTCAGACCAAGAACGACAATCAGAACGATACCAATAATACCCGCAATCGTTGCCGGCAATGTCTTAATGCCGAAACGATTTGTTGCGATACCATAGATAATTGCCAGCACGATAAACAGTACCGAAATCATCGCTGTCGTCTGGTTACCGGTAGGACTCGTCGTAATACCTACAATACCAGGATCACTCATGAAAGTACCTGCTACTACATTTACGAAAGAAGCAATTACCAGAATCAGTACCAGCAGTGAGAATATTGTAAATAACTTCTGCGCTCTGCGTCCCATGGAATCTCTGATGATCTCACCAACAGATTTTCCTTTGTGTCGGATCGATGCAAACAGAGAACCAAAATCCTGAAGTCCTCCAAAAAAGATACCACCGATGATACACCATAAAAATACAGGAACCCATCCGAATACTGCCGCCTGGATTGGTCCGTTAATCGGTCCTGCACCCGCGATAGATGAAAAATGATGACCCATCAGTACTGCAGGCTTAGCGGCAACGTAGTCAACGCCATCCTCCATTTCTACTGCAGGGGTCTTTTTCCCTGGGTCAATCCCCCACTGTTTTGCAAGCCAGGAACCATAGACAACATAGCCAAGCACAAGCAAAACAATCGCTACAAGAATAATAAGTATTGCTGTCATTTTTTCCCTCTCCTTTATCTATAATGATTTATTGAAATATATTGCTAAAGAGTTTCTTCAGACTCTGGCCCTGGCGGTTATAGGCCATACGCCCGGAAGATTCCTCCAAAACAATCAGTCGATAGTGGCTCCACCCCTGGAAGCCAAAACGATAACTCTTATAATGCTGTAATTGGGGTACTAATGCAAATGCCTCTGCTGTGACTGTATTTCCCAATATCACCAGCGTAATGTCGGTATTTCTATGATTCGAATGAGGTTTCACACGAGCAAGACCTTCACTCCATGCTGCCTCATCAAATTCTCGCAGTTCTCCAACATCCAGATGATCCGATGTTGCAAAAAATACATATTCGTTTGACTCAGCCTCTCCTAATTTCACACTTCTCATCAGGAAAAACTGCTCATCATGAGAACGAAACACTGCTTCAGCCACGAATGGAAGCTTTGCAGTATCACGGTTCACATTGTAATAAGCCTCGTAAGATCTCAGCACCTTCTTAAGGGTGTTCATCTCCTCCATATTCTCCCTCCCATATCTTCACACTTTACCTACTCCATCCTAATCTGTCTCAGGCAGTTCATTTACATGAGTCCATGTTCCTCACTCTTCCGGCTGACGGTCCGGACAGGTGAAACTTGCATCCGGAATTCTTTCTTTCAATTCCTCCATCAGAATCTTTGCTGCCCGTGTTCCCGGCAGTTGAATCTGAGCAAGTTCTCCTTCTGCACACCAGATCACAAGATTCTCCACTTCCAGATTCCCCTTGCCGCAGCATAACTGCATTGGCACTGCCATCACCCGGCGGAAACACCGGCGGATATCCTGATACGGTATGTAATACACTTTTCTGCTCTTACGGAAATACAGATGCCTGTCACCTAATCTTATAACCCCTATTTCCCGCGCAGACCTATATTCGGTAGACACCACATCCGCATCCTGCGCCGGTGCCGTTAATGGATAGAATTTCATCAGTCACTCCTCCATCAGACTAATTCTACAAAATAAAAAAACTTCTTGAAAACATTCCGCTCGCTAGAGTTCTGCCTTACAAATGGAGATACACTTCGCACCAATTGCGCGCAAAGCAATATGTACTACACAGATATCCCCATTGATATCGCAGGTTCGTTCTATATCCTAGCTGTGTTGAAATGAATCAAGCAGTTTTTCGATAGATAGTCGCCTGTTGTATTTCATTTATTGGATTTTATTTGTAATCAGCACATTAACGCGCTAAATCATCTCTCAAATCTTTTACATATTACCACTTTTCTCGACAAAACGCAAGAGTTTTAGAGCGCACTCTAAAATTTATTGTAACAGTTCAGCCATAAGCCGGATTGTGGGCGAATCATGCTTGCATGAATGAACACACAATCCGGCTTATGGCTGAACTGTTACAATTTATTTTATCGGGGACAGGGAGATTGCAAAAAGGGACAGGGCAAATCGAATTGGGGACGGGGGTTTTTTCAATTTCCCCCATCCCCAATTCGATTGTCCTGTCCCTTTTTACTAATCGTTCGTCAATTTCAGTTTATCCAGAATATAGAAAGCAAGACTCAATATCATGCCAACCACGCAAGCCAGTACCATACCCGTCAACTGGATATCGCCAAACTTCACTGCGATTCCTGATAAGCCCGTTACAAATACCACAGAGGTCAACGTCAGATTCCTGGAACGTCCATAATCCACCTGTGCATCTACCAGGATACGGATACCGGATGCCCCGATCATTCCATATAATAAGAAGGATATTCCTCCGATTACCGGACCTGGAATTGTCTGAATCAATGTGGATAATTTCCCCACAAATGAACATATGATTGATAAGACTGCCGCCCCAGCAATTACTCTCACGCTATAGACCTTCGTAACCGCCATAACTCCAATATTCTCACCATACGTTGTAGTCGGAACCGATCCGATCATACCCGAAATCATAGTTGACAGGTTGTCTCCCAGCAAAGAGCGGTGAAGTCCCGGATCTTTTAACAGATCTCTTCCCACAATCTTGCTTGTAACTACCTGGTGACCGATATGCTCAGATGCAATTACCAGAATTACAGGCAGTATAATCATAATTGCTTCCATACTGAACTTCGGAGTCTGGAAATTCGGCAGCGCGAACCAGGATGCCTTTGCCACCTCTGTAAAATCCACAATTCCGCAGCACAAAGCCGCCACATATCCAGCTATTACAGCAATCAGAATTGGAATTACCGATAAGAATCCACGGAACACAATATTTCCGAATACAGCCACGCCCAGAGTCACTGCGAAGACGATTACATTCTTTGGATTGATCACTTCATCCAATAATCCGGCGTTACTTGCTGCGCTGCTGGACAATTCAAGACCGATCAGCGCTACCACTGGTCCCATTGCAGCCGGCGGCAGAACAATGTCGATCCAGTCTGAACCGAATTTATAAATAATCAACGCAAGTATACAGCCACAGAATCCAACCACCACGAATCCGCCAAGTGCATACTGATATCCCATCTCACTGATTACAATTCCTGCCGGCGCAAGAAATGCAAAACTTGATCCCAGATAAGCCGGTGCTTTCCCCTTCGTAATTGCAATGAACAGCAATGTTCCCACACCATTCATGAACAACACGATCGCCGGGCTGATTCCAAACAAGAACGGAACCAGTACTGAAGCCCCGAACATCGCAAACATATGCTGGATACTCAACGGTATCAACAGTTTCGCCGGAACTTTGTCCTCTACCTGGATAATTTTTCTACTTTCCATCTGATGTCCTCCTCTTAATCATTCCTTTTTTACATTCTTCTACATTCTATCACACAAAGGTAGTAAATCAAAGTAAAGATTCATCGAATTGGGGACACGGCAAATTGAAAAAGGGACAGGGCAAATTGAATTGGGGACGGGGGAAATTGAAAAAACCCCCATCCCCAATTGAGATCTAGAACAATCCTTTCACCGTAGGATATATTTTTCTGAACTTCTGATATCTTTCTTCGTACTTTGCGACCAATTCCGGTTCAGGCTCAACCGTGTCTACCACTTTGACAATCTTTTTCGCAATCGTCTCCACATCCGGGTACTCTCCGCATCCAACCGCTGCAAGCATAGCACCCCCAAGGGCTGGTCCTTCTTCACTCTCGATCACGTCTACCTTCATATTCATGACATTGGCAATGATTCTCTTCCACAGCGGGCTCTTCGCTCCGCCGCCGCAGATCTTCGTGCGTTCGATCTGGATGCCAAGGCTTCTCGCTACCTCCAAGGAATCCCGAAGACCGAAGGTTACACCTTCTAATACTGCCTGCGTCATGTCTTCTCTGGTCGTATCCATGGACATGCCAATGAACATTGCTCTTGCGTCCGGATTATTGTGAGGAGAACGCTCGCCCATCAGATACGGCAGATAGAACACGTTGTTCTCACCCAGTTTCGTAATTCCTGCCTGCTCTGCGACAAAGTCTTTGGTCTTCAAGATCTCTTCATTCCACCACTTATTACAGGATGCAGCACTTAACATACATCCCATCAGATGATAATTGCCGTCTGCATGAGCAAATGAATGCAATGCATTATTCTCATCTACACCGAATTTCTTACTGGAGATGAAGATGGTTCCTGATGTTCCCAGGGAAATATTACACATTCCATCTCCTACAGTTCCTGTACCAACTGCTGCCGCTGCATTATCTCCGGCACCTGCGATTACCTTAACCGTCTCGGACAGCCCTAATTCTTCTGCCACCTCCGGCTTCAACGTTCCCACCACTTCATAACTTTCGTAAAGTTTCGGAAGTTGTTCTTCTGTGATACCACAGATATCCATCATTTCCTTAGACCAGCAGCGGTTCTTCACATCCATCAGAAGCATGCCAGACGCATCCGATACATCTGTGCAGAAAGAACCGGATAATTTATATGCCAGATAATCTTTTGGAAGCATGATCTTGCAGATCTTGTCGAAATTCTCCGGCTCATGTTTTTTCATCCAAAGAATCTTCGGTGCAGTGAAGCCTGCAAACGCAATATTCGCTGTATATTCTGATAATTTGTCTTTCCCTATTACCTGATTCAGATAGTCCGTTTCTTCGCCTGTTCGTCCATCATTCCAAAGGATTGCCGGACGGATAACATTATCATCCTGATCTAAAGCCACCAGACCGTGCATCTGTCCTCCGAAACTGATGCCCGCAACCTCCTGCTTATTGCATGTGGCAGTAAGTTCCTTGATACCTTCCATGGACTTCTCAAACCAGTCCTCCGGCTTCTGCTCAGACCAGCCCGGATGCGGGAAAAACAGCGGATATTCTTTTGATACAATCTTCTTAATCTGACCTTCTCCATCCATCAACAGCAACTTAACTGCTGATGTACCAAGGTCAACTCCAATATAAAGCATATTATTCCTCCTTCACACCTGAAGAAACTTATCTCCAAGGATTTTCTGTTGGGTATCTTACACCTGCTGGCTGATTATACCCAATCTCCTCTACCGGGACACCGATATACTTGAATACTTCGAATAACGCTTTGCCGTGATGTCCGAAAGCAACTGCTCCGTGATGCGGATATCCTCCCTCGATCAGCACATGGCGATAGAATCTTCCCATCTCCGGAATCGCAAATACGCCGATACTTCCAAAAGAACGTGTTGCAACCGGAAGTACTTCACCCTGAGCAATGTAAGCACGGAGTTTGCAATCTGCCGTACTCTGAAGACGATAGAAAGTGATGTCTCCAGGTACAATATCTCCTTCCAGCGTTCCCTGAGTTACTTCTTCCGGAAGCGCTCTTGCCATAATCATCTGATACTTCATCTCACAGAAAGATAATTTCCCAGATGCCGTATTGCCACAGTGGAATCCCATGAAGGTATCCTTCTGCGTATAGTTGTATTTGCCCTTAATATCTTCTTCGTACATATCTGTCGGTACTGTATTGTTAATATCAAGAAGTGTTACTGTATCGTTACTGATTACTGTTCCGATGAATTCACTCAGAGCCCCGTAAATATCTACTTCACATGATACAGGAATTCCCTGTGCTGTCAAGCGGCTGTTTACATAACATGGGACAAAACCAAACTGCGTCTGGAATGCAGGCCAGCATTTTCCTGCAATCGCAACGTATTTGCGGTAGCCTCTATGGTCCTCGATCCAGTCTTTCAACGTCAACTCATATTGAGCAAGTTTGGCAAGAATCTCCGGTTTCTTATTGCCGGCACCTAATTCTTCTTCCATCTCTTTTACAATAGCCGGGATTCTCTCATCTCCTGCATGTTTGCCAAATGCTTCGAACAGATCCAGTTCAGAGTTCTCTTCGATCTCAACACCCAAGTTATAGAGCTGCTTGATCGGCGCATTACATGCAAGGAAGTTAAGCGGTCTTGGTCCGAAACTGATGATCTTAAGATTCTTTAATCCTACGATTGCTTTTGCAATTGGAACGAATTCATGAATCATATCTGCACATTCAGCTGCATCTCCTACCGGATACTCGGGAATATATGCTTTAATATTACGAAGTTGCAGGTTATAACTTGCATTCAGCATTCCGCAGTATGCATCTCCACGTCCCTGTACCAGGTTATTGCCTGTCTCTTCTGCTGCTGCGACGAACATCTTCGGTCCATCAAAATGTTTTGCAAGCAATGTCTCTGAGATCTCTGGTCCGAAGTTTCCAAGATAAACGACCAGAGCGTTACATCCTGCTGCTTTAATATCTTCAAGTGCCTGTACCATGTGGATCTCGCTCTCTACAATACAAATCGGGCACTCATAGATTCCTTCTGAACCGTATTTCTCCGTATAGGCTTTCATCAAGTTCGCTCTTCTTGTCACAGAGAGGCTCTCCGGGAAACAGTCACGGCTGACTGCTACAACCCCAATCTTTACTTCTGGCATGTTACTCATAATAATGTTCCTCCTTAATATTTTGGTTCCGCTGTCGATTTTTATAATGTCATTTTATCAATTTTTTGTGTTCGTATCGACCTTATTTTTAGCCTATTCATGGCATTTTCTTGTCTTTTTTCAAAAAATCCTAAAACATATTTCCGTTCTCGTGGTCAGGCAGTTTCATTCCGGACAGGATTCCTGTGCTGTTCCTGTCTTTTATCCGGACAACATACATCTACAAATATTTTGTTCATCACATCAAAAAGACCATCTAAATGCATGGTGGAAATCTGCTTTTCTTCATTACAATTGTTTTCCTCCGGATTATATGGAATAGACAGGTTGCTGCCATCAATCGGTAGGGAATCCTTTTTTATAGTTGAAAAACTCTCCGATTTCCAGGCCAAGGCTGTTGCTTCCAAAAGAT
>CAMBRQ010000007.1 GCA_945870325.1 uncultured Dorea sp.
AGCAATGTTTTGATACTTAACTTAATGACATTGTTTTTTCAATTTCCCCCGTCCCTTTTTCGTTTTGCCCTGTCCCTTTTTGAACTTACATGAACATATTGGTGGTTCCTACATAACGCACACCATCTTCAAACACTCTCTTTCCACCCAGAGTTACTAACTTCACATCATTCAGCCTGGTAATATCCTTGCTCAGATCTCCGCCGACTACAAGAAGGTCTGCATCCAGTCCTTCTTTTACAAGTCCTCTTTCGTTCTCCACGCCCAGAACCTTCGCCGGATTCGAGGTTGCTGTCTGGATTGCCTGTACTGGCGTAATGCCGTACTCTACCATGTACTGTAATTCTCTTGGAAGCGGCAGCAGCGGTGACTGGTACATTACCATATCAGTTCCTGCGATTACAGTAACGCCTGTATCATAGAACTCCTTAAAGTGGTCTCTATATGCTTTATAAGCAGGTTCAAAGTACTGATAATCCTTCATCTCCTTCTGCATAACCGGATCATTGACAGGAGCACCTGCGTTCTTCTCAAGGTTCTCTTTGCAAATATCATACAGCAATGTGTAAGCCATAATTGTCGGAGTCCATGCGATTCCCTTTTCAGCCATCTGTTTTGCATGATCTAACGTCATAAATGTAGCATGCTCGATGGTATCGAATCCTGCATCAATACACATCTGGATACCCGGGTTGGTTCCTGCGTGAACACCGCATTTGATTCCTCTTCTATGACATTCATCAACTGCCGCATCCAACTCTTCCTGTGTCAGTTCCGGAATATGTGCACGATGTGTTGTCAGAACCTTAATCCATTCTGCACCATCACGCGCCTGCTTCCGAATCTCCTTACGAACTTCCCATGGTCCGTCTACCTGCTCTACTTCCTCCCATGCATGTCCACCCGTCATACAGATGCCTGTATCCGTATGTGTGATTCTAGGAATTGTGATAAATCCCTTCTCTGCTGCAAGTTTCAGATTCTTGCATACTCCATGTGCAGAAGACATGTCACGCACAGAAGTAATGCCCCGCTCAAAAGCAGCCTGTGCATGCTGCAATGCATAGAGCATAATCAACTGTGGTCCATAATTGAAACTATCCGGCTGAGAATACCAGTATCCCAAATGAACATGCATATCGCAAAGTCCCGGAAGTAATGTAGCATCTCCGTAATCTTTGACCTCTTCTTCTGGAAATTCTTTCACCAATTCCTCTTTTGTTCCGATTTTCTTAATCTTACCATCACTTCCGGTCGCAACCGCCTGATCCTCAAGCACCGTCTTTCCGTCACCCGTCATGAGATATTTGGCACAAATAATCATCTTCAATATCCTCCTTATGATATAAACGTTTCAGCATCGTTACTTTTTGATATATTTATTTCTGATTCCTGAACTGCATTGGAGTCATATTGTAAGCCTTCTTAAACATCCTGTTAAAATGCTCCACATTCTGATACCCCACTGTCAATGCAATATTTTCAACCGTCATATTACTGCTCTTCAACAACGCCTTCGCTTTCTTCATACGAATCTTCTTCACCAGTTCTCCAAACGTCATTCCAGACTTTTCTTTAATGTATTTGGAAATATAAGGTTTGGACAGATAGAACTTCTCAGCCAGGTCATCCAATGTGATATCAATATAATTCGCCTGGATATAATTCATGATCTCGATCATTCTGGCATCTTTGCAGCCATCAGCACTTCCAATCTCTTCAATCTTATTCACTGCCACAATCAATGCCTCGATAGAAGCCTTGATAATATCAGCATCGATTCCTACACCCCAGAAGGTCTTGCCTTTGCAGATAATACCAACATAAGCAACCGCCTTGGAAGAAGAGCCTCTTGTCAGTGAATGCTCTTCATAATACCGAAGTTCATAACTGATATTAAAATACTGCTTAATCGCATTGCTGACTGCATCCAGTCGTCCGTTACCCATAGCGGTAATGACTCTGCTCTCACCCCCATGATTGATGGTTGCTTCAGCAGTGATGCCATCCACCTGTTTAAAATGACACTCATCGATATGGAATACCGGCTTGGTATTAATATAATTATCTGAGAAGATCTGATATACCCATTCCGGATTCAGTTCTTTGTGAGCCTTGTCGGATACATCTTTTACCAGATATCCAACCTCTTCTCGCATCTTCTGCGGCAGATTGATTCCGTGGCTCTGCTTCAGAATATAGTTTACGCCGCCTTTCCCGGACTGGCTGTTAATACGGATAACATCGGAATCATATTTTCTTCCCACATCCTGCGGATCGATCGGAAGATATGGAACCGTCCATGTATCACACTTCTTCTCTTCTCTCCAGTTCATACCCTTGGCAATCGCATCCTGATGAGAGCCGGAGAACGCAGTAAATACCAGATCGCCTGCATATGGCTGGCGGGCATATACTTCCATTCTTGTCAGACGTTCATAAGTCTCTCTGATGTGCTTCATATCTGAGAAATCAAGTCCTGGATCCACACCATGAGAGTACATATTCATTCCCATCGTCACAATATCCACATTCCCTGTACGCTCTCCGTTACCGAATAATGTTCCTTCAATACGGTCAGCACCTGCAAGGATTCCCAACTCTGCCGTTGCAACTCCGCAGCCTCTGTCGTTGTGCGGATGCAGGCAAAGGATCACATTATCTCTATAACTCAGATGCTTATTCACATACTCTAACTGGCAAGCGAATACGTGAGGCATTGCATTCTCTACTGTTGTAGGGATATTGATGATTGCTTTATTATCTGCTGTCGGTTTCCATACATCCAATACTGCATTACATACCTCAACCGCATAATCTACTTCCGTTCCAGGAAAACTCTCCGGACTGTACTGGAATGTAAAATTACCTTCTGTCTCAGAAGCCAATTTCAGAAGCAGTTCTGCTCCATCAATCGCAATCTGCTTAATCTCTTCTTTGCTCTTTCTGAACACCTGCTCTCTCTGCGCAACAGATGTTGAATTATACAGATGGATGACGGCATGAGGCGCCCCCTTAACAGCCTCAAACGTCTTCTTAATGATATGCTCCCTTGCCTGCGTCAGCACCTGCACTGTAACGTCATCCGGAATCATATCCTTCTCGATCAATGTTCTCATAAACTGATACTCTGTCTCAGACGCAGCCGGGAACCCTACTTCAATCTCCTTGAAGCCGATATCTACTAACATCTGGAAGAACTCCAATTTTTCTTCCAGGCTCATAGGCTCGATCAGCGCCTGGTTTCCATCACGCAGATCAACACTGCACCAGATCGGCGGCTTGTCGACATACTCCTTCTTCACCCAATCGTATGTAACTTCTGGCGGCATAAAATATGCTCTCTCATATTTCTGATAATTCTTCATACCAATAACCTCTCCTTCTTTTATTCCGTCCAAGTACACTTCGGCATCATCTTAAGAGTATTCTTCTATCAAAATCTCATTGACTCACTAAAGGCACTCGAATAATAATTATCAACCAAATTGTCTTTTTTTAACACTTTCTTATCCTAACATATATATAACAAAAAGGAAAGTGGTAATTTTAATCACTTTCCTTGATGTATTTTAATATTCTTTTTCTTTCTTTTTCCTACCGCATTTTCAAATGCCTATTCTTGCACTCTATACATGCACTTTCCACTAATTCGCTTCTAATGAACGTTTCTTTGTAATCGTTACCTTCTCTTCATAACAGGTAAAGATACCATCAACCTTCTCTTTTTTCATCTTCGGTGTTACAAGACTCACAATCGGCACAATAATCAGACCTGCAATCATAGCAACCGCGCCTGCATTAATCGGAGATGCAATGTAGTGCAGGAACATATTGGAAACGGTAATGCCTACACCTGCGATAAAACTTGCCCATACTGCCGCTTTGGTTACACCTTTCCAGTATAAGCCATACATGAACGGCGCCAGGAATGCCCCTGCCAATGCTCCCCAGGAGATACCCATAAGCTGTGCGATGAATGTCGGCGGATCAAGCGCAATTACTACAGACAGTACAATAAAGAATACAACCAGTATCTGCATCGTACGTACCTGTTTCTTCTCGCTCATATCCTTCATCACATTGTCTTTCAGGAAATCCAGTGTCAATGTAGAACTGGAGGTCAGAACCAGTGATGCCAGCGTGGACATTGATGCGGATAATACCAGTACCACTACAATTCCGATCAGGATATCCGGCAATGTGGATAACATATATGGAACAATACTATCGAACACCACACTTCCGTCCTCTGCATAGATAGACGCATTGTCAAACAATCTTCCGAAACCGCCGAGGAAATAGCATCCTCCTGAGATAATAACTGCAAATGCAGTAGAAACTACAGTACCTGTATTGATAGATTTCTCGTCCTTAATTGCATAGAACTTTCCAACCATCTGAGGAAGTCCCCATGTTCCAAGAGAAGTAAGGATCACAACTCCAAGAAGATTCAGCGGGTCTGGTCCAAAGAATGAAGTAAATGCTCCCGGCTGTCCCATCGTAACCGGAATATCACTTGGAATCTCTGCCATCTTGCGGATTGCTTCAATAAATCCACCCTGTCCGCTTAACACTGCTCCTATAACCGCTGCAATACCTACAAGCATAATAATTCCCTGAATAAAGTCATTAATCGCTGTTGCCATATAACCGCCAAGGATTACATAGATGCCTGTAAAAATCGCCATACCAATTACACAGTATGTATAAGGAATGTTGAATGCCATTCCGAAAAGTCTTGATAATCCATTATACACAGAAGCCGTATAAGGCACCAGGAAGATGAATACAATCGCTGATGCTGTAATCTTAAGTGCTTTGCTGTCGAATCTCTCACCAAAGAAGTCCGGCATCGTCTTAGAATTCAGATGCTGTGTCATAACCTTCGTACGTCTTCCAAGCACAACCCACGCAAGCAAACTTCCGATAAATGCATTACCCAGTCCGATCCAGGTGGAAGCAAGTCCATATTTCCATCCAAACTGTCCTGCATAACCAACGAACACAACTGCTGAAAAGTAAGATGTACCATAGGCAAATGCAGTAAGCCACGGTCCTACGGAACGTCCGCCCAATACATACCCATCTACACTTGTTGCATGTTTTCTGGAATAAAGCCCTACTGCAACCATAACTGCAAAGAACACAACCAGTAACACTAACTTGATAGCCATAATTTTTCCCTCAACTTTCATCCTGTTTGTCACTTTAAACCGCAACGCTTCAACGCATTGAAGTTCAGCACTCACTAAGAATACCACATACTTCATACAATGTCAACGAAATTTTATATCTTTTCACAGTATCTTTGTACTGAATCTACAACAACCTACAGAACCTGCCACCAGCAGTTCCCTCCGCATGCTTTGGCAACGCAAAAAACCTGCCGGGAAACTCCCGACAGGCTTTTTATGATATTTTCTTTCCTATTCACCCAGTATCCAATATCCTTCATTGTCATTACCGAACTCCCACCAAAGCAGATACTTCTGGCTGCAGGTCATATAAGACAACGCATAAGCAATGAAAGCAAGAACAATGCCCATCACCAGGATATTTCCAACAAAAAGAACTCCCATATCCAGATAGCAATAGAATCCCACCACAACCAGGAACCACGCCAGAATCATAAGCTGTACATGAAACAACCCGCGGATACGGAGGAACACCATCTTACGCTGCTCTTTCCGAACCCCCATCTTCCACATTCCCTGGATACAAAAATACATACGGAGCATGGTTGTACTCCAAGTAAATATCCACAATATGGACAAATATAACGGAGCGCAATACAGGGAATGCAGGAAGACAACCGCAGACACAATAAAGATCACGCCCAAGATTACCTGCAAGCGAATCGCCCGCTTAATTGAGCGGCATATCTCGCCAATCCGTGCCTCCAGCGTCTTCTTCGCCTGTTTGTTGCTAAAATGATATTTCCCGAGATTGTCCTGATCAAATTCATAGAATTCCATACTATACCTCACAAAATTCTTCTACTTCATCTGCTCCACACGTTCTTGAATCGTCTTATTGAAGTTCTCTACTCTTCTGCTATATGTTCCATTCATATATTCGGAATGAAGCATGAAATCTGCTGTTGCCAGATTATTCGCGATCGGAATATCATATACAACCGCAATACGA
Source organism: uncultured Dorea sp. (assembly GCA_945870325.1). GTDB lineage: Bacteria > Bacillota > Clostridia > Lachnospirales > Lachnospiraceae > CAMBRQ01. The sequence continues at coordinate 6,151 of CAMBRQ010000007.1, forward strand.
AGAAGTGCCTTTACATCCGGATCATGCGGCTGCGCTGCTAACGGATCCCATAAGAAAATCATAAAATCAATCTGTCCCTCTACAATCTTCGCACCTATCTGCTGATCGCCTCCCAGCGGGCCACTATTATATCCCTTCACAGGAAGTCCGGTCTTCTCTGCGATCAATCTTGCTGTAGTACCTGTTCCACATAAGAAATGGCTCTTTAAGATGTCCTTATTCTTATCACACCACTCTACCAGTTCTTTCTTCTTTCCATCATGAGCAACCAACGCAATATGTTTTGCCTTGCCTATCTCAAATGTTACATAATTATTATCTAACATTGCTTAAACTCCTTTCTTACAACTCTATATTCATCATACTATATCTGCGCTTCATTTACAAGAAACCAAAGTTCTATTCTTCCTCTGTCTCTTCATAATATTTCATCAATGCCTGCGTTCCCAGATCACCGTACCCTTCGGCTTCCAGCATCTCATAACTTGCAAGCACCTGGCTTAATACCTCCAGGTTCAGTTCACTCATGTTCGCTTCTGTCAGCGCAAGCCGCATATCCTTGATGAAATGCTTCATAAAGAACCCTGGTGCATAGTCTCCTGCCAGAATCTTCGGTCCGAAGGTATCAAGCTGCTTACTTCCAGCCGCCCCGGTAGAAACAGAATCAAGAAGTACCTGAAGATCCAAACCTTTGCTCTTGGCATAAGTCAACGCCTCACAGACACCTGATAATGCTCCTGCTATCATAATCTGATTGGCAAGTTTGGCATGCTGTCCGCATCCGGCAGTTCCCTGGTAATTGATATTGGTTCCCATTGCCTCAAATAACGGCATACATGCCTCATAATCTTCCTTCAGGCCACCTACAAGAATGGATAATGTTCCCGCCTTGGCTCCAGTATCACCACCAGTTACAGGCGCATCCAGCACATGACATCCTTTTTCACTTCCTGCCTTGAAGATCTTCTCTGCAAGCATCGGACTTGTGGTCGTCATATCGATCAGATAGGTTCCCGGTTTCACGCTGTCTAAGATATTCCCTTCATCAAAATACACCTCTTCAACGTCTCTTGGGAAGCCCACGATCGTGATCACCGCCTCACAATCACTGACACAGTCACTGATTGATTCGTGGAACACTGCTCCTTCACTGATTACATCTTCTACTTTTGATTTTGTTCTCGCATAGATATGAAGTTCAAACCCTGCCTTCATGAGATTGCGAACCATGGATTTGCCCATGATTCCAACTCCAATAAAACCGATCTTATTCATGTCTAGTCCTCCTGTTTCTCTACTACTTCGCCCTGCTTCTTATAGATGCTGTTTGCCGACACATATCCTCTGACACTGGAGAGTGGATAGATATTCGTATGACCGCCTACAACACTTCCTGGATTCAAGACTGTTCCGCAGCCTACTTCAACTTCGTCTCCCAGCATAGCGCCGAATTTCTTAATGCCTGTCTCAATATTGCCTTCCGGGGTCTTCACTACTACCAGTTTCTTATCGGATTTTACATTGGATGTGATAGAGCCTGCACCCATATGTGCCTTGTATCCCAGTATAGAATCCCCCACATAATTATAGTGTGGAACCTGCACTTTATTAAACAGGATGACATTCTTCAACTCTGTAGAATTCCCAACAACTGCTCCTTCGCCTACAATCGCATTGCCACGGATGAATGCGCAGTGTCTTACCTCTGCATTCTTTCCAATGATTGCCGGTCCGTGAATATATGCTGATTCGAAGACTTTCGCAGATTTGGCGATCCATACATCCTCTCCTACCTTGTCATATTCTTCTTCCGGAAGCGTTGCACCTAACTGAAGAATGAATGCACTGATCTTCGGAAGAACCTCCCATGGATAAGTTGCTCCCTCGAAGATATCCTTTGCGATTGTCTCCTCCAGCGTATACAATTCTGCTATTGTTAATCCTTTCATGATATCTGTTCTCCTCTCTTATTGGTTATTTTTTGCCTACATATCTATCTCTTATGATTTGGACGCATTCCTTCCTTTCGTCGGCTTTTTATAATACTGTGCCACTTTATCATAACAGGCTCGAAGCTGGTTCTGGTTATATAATCCTTTTACTCCCTGAGTCCTGCTCATAATAAAATGATCCAGTTTCTGCATATATTCATCCGGCGTAATCTCGCCATCTGCCACATAAGTCAGTCCCTTCTCCCAACTGGCTGTCAGTTCCGGGTTCAACAGCGACTTAATAGAATGCTCCACCACATCAAAGATCATCTCTCCCAACATCGTTGGTGTTACAATCTGCGTCTTTTTATTCAATGCCAGATACTTATTGTGAAAAAGCTTCTTCAGAATCTCACCACGGGTTGCACTGGTTCCGATACCGCTTCCTTTTATCTGCGCCCGCAATTCCTCATCTTCAATCAACTGCCCTGCATTCTCCATTGCAAGAATCAAAGAACCAGAATTATAACGCTTCGGCGGAGAAGTCTTGCCTTCTTTGATATCCAATGACTGCACCTCCAGTATCATTCCTTTTTTCAAAGCCTGTATCTTCTGGAAAAATGCCGCATCCGTATCTTTCTCCTCTGCATTACTATCCTCTTCGGTTCCGGAATTCTTCTTTCCCGGAATGCCCGCAACCTTCAGATATCCTTCTTCTGCCAACACTTTAAAACTTGAGAAGAAGGACTCTTCTTTCATCTTAGTAACGATTGCTACCTTCTGATATACCGCCGGAGGATAAAAGATGCTTAAGAATCTTCGCACGATCACATCATACACCTGGCTTGACAAATGTGACAATGAGCCAAGTGTTCCTACTCCCTGTCCTGTCGGAATAATCGCATAATGGTCAGTAATCTGCTTATCATTCACATACCTTGTCTTCTCTAATCCCTTATGGCTCTTAAGCGCTACAATATCCTGAAGATAAGGTACTGCCGGCTCGTATTTCATCAGCCCATTCAGGTTCTTATGTATCTCCTTGGCTACTGCCGTTGATAAGACTCTGGCATCGGTTCTTGGATAGGTAACAAGTTTCTTCTCATATAACTCCTGCACAATCCGAAGGGTCTCATCCGGGCTGATCTTGAAGCGCTTAGAGCATTCATTCTGCAACTCTGCAAGGTTAAAAAGCAGGGGTGGATTCTTCTTCTCTTTTTTCTTCTCTATGGATACAATCTGGCACTTAAGCGGTGTCTCATTGCTTAGATAAGCTATGAGTTCTTCTGCCTTCTTTCTTTCCTTGAATCCATTCTCTTTATACAGATCAAAAGATTCGAACCATCTGGAGCCTTTCACGGCTCTCCACTCTCCTTCAAATGTCTGCCCTTTCTCTCCGATTGTACTGATGACTCTGTAAAACGGCGTCTCTACGAATTCTCTGATCTCCCGTTCCCGCCGCACCACCATTCCAAGCACGCAGGTCATAACCCTTCCTACTGAGATAACCGAATACTTAGTATTCAGATAATTGGAAATACTATTCCCATATTTTAACGTCAGCAGGCGAGAGAAATTAATTCCCATCAGATAATCTTCTTTTGCCCTAAGATACGCAGATGCTGACAGATTATCGTATTCTTTCAGATCCTTTGCTTCCCGGATTCCTCTTAAAATCTCCTCCTCCGTCTGGGAATCGATCCAGACACGCCTTCGTTCTTTTCCCTGTACATGCGCCTGCTGTTCCACCAGGCGATAGATATACTCTCCTTCCCGTCCGGAGTCGGTACATACATAGATTACCTCCACATCCTTACGGTTCAGAAGACCTGCTACAGTCTTATATTGTTTGGCCACCGCCGGAATCACTTCATATTTGAATTCCTCCGGTATAAAAGGCAGAGTCTCAAGGCTCCACCTTTTTAGATTCGGATCATATTCTTCCGGATAACTCATGGTTACCAGATGTCCGACACACCAGGTAACGATTGCTTCCTCTGACTCCAGGTATCCGTCTTGTCTTCTAGCCTTTATCTTCAGTGCCTTGGCAAATTCCTGTGCCACACTGGGTTTCTCAGCAATATAAAGTGATTTCCCCATAGATATTATCTAACTCCTTTTACTCTTCAAAAGCCTCTTAAACCAATCCCCAAGCGTCCTTTCTTTCTCCGGAGTCTCCTTCTTGGCATGAATCGCCTCCTCCATGAATACTGCCTGAGAATCTATCATTGGCTCAGATGCTTTCTTCTTCACGAATGTACCGTCACTTAACAGTACTCTGGACTTGATATTATCTGCAAGCATTACTTTCAGGTAATGATTGATCTGCTTCTTAATATCCTCATCCAATACCGGGCAGGCAACCTCCACACGCTTCTCCGTATTTCTCGTCATCATATCTGCGGAACCGATATAGATCTTCTGCTCTGCTCCCGTGCCAAAACTAAAGATACGAGGATGTTCCAGATATCTTCCCACAACGCTCATAACTCTTAAATTATCTGTATAACCCGGTACTCCTGGAAGTATACAGCAGATTCCTCTTACAATCAAGTCTATCTTAACTCCCGCCTTGGATGCTTCTGACACTTTCTTGATAAAATCTACATCCGTAAGCGAATTCATCTTCATAATAATCCGTCCGCTGCTTCCCTTCTGAATCTCCTCATCCATCAGATAAAGAACCTTCTGCTTCAGACTCGTCGGAGACACGATCAGATGGTCATAATTGCCACTTAAGTTACCAATCGACATATTCTTGAAAAACTCCGCTGCATCTCTGCCTATTGCCTGGTTACCTGTCATTAATGACAGATCCGTATACATTGCCGCGGTCTTCTCATTATAGTTACCGGTTCCAATCTGCGTGATATACTGAATCTCATTCCGGTTCCGATATGTAATCAGACAGATCTTCGAATGTACTTTATATCCTTCAAATCCATAGATCACACGGCATCCCGCTTCTTCCAGACGCTCAGACCAGTCGATATTGTTCTGTTCATCGAATCTTGCTCTTAACTCTATCAAAACAGTAACTTCTTTTCCATTCTCTGCCGCCGCACATAAATACTCAACCAGACGTGCCTTCTTAGCCAATCGGTAGATCGTAATCTTAATCGTCATAACATTCGGATCAACCGATGCTTCTTTGATCATCTTCAGGAACGGATTCATACTCTCGTATGGATAGAACAGCAGGACATCCTTCTTCTTCACCTGCTTCATCACACTGCTATCCTGCACACGCGGAGAATTCTGCGGTGAAAACGGCGAATAGATCAGTGAACGCTTCATAGATTCCGGCAGATTGCTGCTGATTGCAAACACATAATCTAACTTCATCGGCATCTTCGTACGGAAGATCTGATTCGGCTCGATATGGAATTTCTCACAGAAATATGCCTCCATATCCGGTTTTAATTTTTCCGCAATCTCCAGACGCACTACGGACATTCTGCGGCGTTTATGAAGAGTCTCTTTCATGAGATAGCGAAAATCATCATTGACCTCCAACGCCTCATCATCCGGTGCGATATCTGCATTCCTTGTCACGCAGATATAATTCGCATCTGACACTTCATACTGTGCAAAGACAAGATCCAGATGCTCCATAATGACTTTCTCCATACGGATATATCGGATATCATGTCCCGGAAGATAAAGCACATCCGATACAAATTTCGGAACCGGAACAATTCCAAGCACATTTTTAGCATTGGATTTCTCTTTCAGTTTCAGATTCGCCGTTACATAGATGTCCTTATTCAAAAGATGCGGAAATGGATGGTTTGCATCCACGATCTGCGGGGACAGAATCGGCAGGATCTGGTCTTTAAAATATTTCTTCACATACTTCTTCTCATCCTGCTCTAATTCTTTAAACCCAAGTCCACATACTCCATATGGACTAAGCTGCTTCTTAATCTCAGCGTATGTCTTATCTCTCTCTTTATAAAGAGGCGCAACCTCCTCAAATATCTTCTGAAGCTGCTCTTTTGGTGTCATGCCGGAACGGCTGTCCTTCGTATTCGCATCCGTATGTGCCATATCGAACAGGCTTCCGACACGAATCATAAAGAACTCATCCAGATTGCTGGTGAATATCGCCACGAACTTCATGCGCTCCAGAAGCGGAACAGACGGGTCCTGTGCCTCCTCTAATACTCGTTTGTTGAATTTAAGCCATGATAGTTCTCTGTTTTGGGTATAATTTAGAATCTCTTTGTCCATATCTGGTACCTCGCACTTTTTTATAACTCTCTTTTTATTTTACCACCTGATAAGAGGAAATGAAAGAAGGAAGAATAAAAGATATTGTAAAAATCATGTTAAGGAAGACAGGCGCGGGGGTGAGCCTTGGGCGGCTGCCAACCACCCAAGATTCACCCCCACGCCGTACACCTACGCCAACTAATTTTCTCCAAAAAATTCTTACTTAGCCTGAATATATCCTTTTGCCGTCAATGCCTCTGCACAAAGCACAGCTCCGCCAGCCGCACCACGAACCGTATTATGGGACAATCCAATGAACTTATAATCGAACATGCTGTCTTCTCTCAGACGTCCAATTGATACGCCCATGCCCTTTTCATAGTCCACATCCAGATTCACCTGAGGACGGTTATCCTCCTCCAGATACTGAATAAACTGCTTCGGAGCACTTGGCAGTTCTGCTTCCTGTGGGAATCCCTTATAATTCACCAGTTTCTCAATTAACTGTTCTTTGGTTGGCTTCTTCTCAAAGTTGATGAATACTGCAGCAGTATGACCATTCAATACAGGTACACGAACACACTGACAAGTAATCTTCGGAAGTTCTGCCTTCACAATCTGTCCATTCTCTACTTTACCTAATACACGTAATGGCTCCTGCTCGCTCTTCTCTTCCTCACCGCCGATATATGGGATAATATTCTCTACCATCTCCGGCCAGTCTTTGAAGGTCTTTCCTGCTCCTGAGATTGCCTGATATGTTGTTGCTACTACTTCTTTTGGTCCGAATTCTTTCCATGCTGCAAGACATGGCGCATAACTCTGGATAGAGCAGTTCGGTTTTACTGCGATGAATCCACGAGTTGTTCCAAGACGTTCCTTCTGAGACTTAATCACTTCAAAATGTTCTGCATTGATTTCCGGTACTACCATCGGCACATCCGGTGTCCAGCGATGTGCGCTGTTATTGGATACAACCGGAGTCTCTGTCTTCGCATATTCTTCTTCGATTGCTTTAATCTCTTCTTTTGTCATATCAACTGCACTGAATACGAAATCAACCGTTGACGCAACCTTCTCTACTTCATTTACATTCAGCACTACCAGATTCTTTACTGCTTCTGGCATTGGTGTTGTCATCTTCCAGCGGCCGCCCACAGCTTCTTCATATGTCTTTCCTGCTGATCTTGGGCTTGCTGCCACCGTTACAACCTCGAACCATGGATGGTCTTCAAGCAGTGAGATAAAACGCTGTCCAACCATTCCTGTTGCTCCTAAGATACCTACTCTTAATTTCTGTTCCATAATTCCTTCTCTCCATTTCTTTTACTAATCTTTTGCTGATATACTATTTATTCTAATATTCATCCATGTATTTTTGATACACGGCAATTACCTCTTCCATCGCCATCTTTCCAGGCGCGCCTAGTGTAATTCGCTTATTTACACAGGTCTCCAGGCTGATCGCATCATAGATGTCTTCTTCGAATACCGGAGATATCTTCTGATACTCTTCTAACGGGAGTTCATCCAATGCAATCTTCTTCTCGATACATAATAATACCAGTTGCCCTACGATGCCATGTGCATCTCTGAACGGAACTCCATGATTCACCAGATAATCTGCCGCATCCGTTGCATTGGTAAATCCATGTCTTGCGCTGTCCTTCATACGTTCTTTGTTAAACTGCATGGTTCTAAGCATTCCGGTAAATAAAGTCAGACATCCTTTTGCAGTATCGATCGCATCGAATGCCCATTCTTTATCTTCCTGCATATCTTTATTATAAGCAAGAGGGATTCCCTTCATTGTCGTAAGGAGCGCATTCAATGCCCCATAGACACGTCCGGTCTTTCCACGAACCAACTCAGCAATATCCGGATTCTTCTTCTGCGGCATAATGCTGCTTCCGGTACTGTAGGCATCATCAATCTCTACGAATTTATACTCGTTAGAATTCCAGATAATCACTTCTTCAGAAAATCTGCTTAAGTGCATCATAATGATGGATAAAGCGGATAACAACTCCAGCAGATAATCCCTGTCCGAAACACCATCCATACTATTCAGCGTAGGACCATCGAATCCCAGAAGACTTGCCGTATATTCTCTGTCTAACGGATAAGTTGTTCCTGCCAGCGCTCCAGAACCTAATGGACAGGTATTCATGCGCTTGTAGATATCCTGAAGTCTCTCATGGTCTCTTTTGAACATCTCAAAATATGCTCCCATATGATGTGCCAGCGTAATCGGCTGTGCCTTCTGAAGATGGGTAAATCCCGGCATATATGTCTCTGTATTCTCTTCCATAATTGATAAGATTGCCTGAAGAAGTTCCTCAATGAGATTATCCATAATATGTACTTCATCTCTTGTATAAAGTTTCATATCCAATGCAACCTGATCATTCCGGCTTCTTCCGGTATGCAATTTCTTACCCGGATCTCCGATTCTGTCAATCAGCGTAGCCTCCACAAAACTGTGGATATCTTCGTATCTATCTGATATCTGAAGTTTCCCATTCGTGACATCGCTTAAGATTCCTTCCAGACCATCGATAATCTTCTCTTTCTCAATATCTGTAAGGATTCCCTGTCTTGCCAGCATCATCACATGCGCAATGCTTCCGCGGATATCCTGTGCATAGAATCTCTTATCAAATGAGATCGACGCATTAAAATTATATACTAACTGGTCTGTTTCCTTTGTAAAACGACCACCCCATAACTGTGCCATATGGCTTTCTCTTCCTTTCGTATAAAATTCATGTAAACGATTTTATCACATTTCTGCATAAAATCAAATATTATTGTATTAATTTACATTTCTTATCTTTATTTTTCATAATGTACCGAAATCAACCATCTATATTCTTATACATTCTCCGTCTGCCGGACTGAGAATTCGCACCCACAGTAATCCTGCCTGTATAATCCATACTCCTTTGACAATTCAATGGAACGCTTGTAGCCATTCTTTTTCTTAAAATCTGAAGGCAAGTACCAAACCCCATATTCTTCTGCCAGCCTCATGCCAATCTCATTCAACTTAGCCGCATTCTTAAGAGGACTGATACTTAAGGTTGTCGTGAAATAATCGAAGCCACATTGCTTCGCAATCTTGGCAGATTCTCTTAAACGTAATTCGTAACACTTAAAACAGCGGGCACCGCCCTCTTTCAGATGCTCCATGCCTTTCGCCATCTCATAAAAAAGATCCTTGTCATAATTCCCTGCCATAAATGAGATCGGATGCTTGACCATCATCTTTCCAATCAATGTCTGCTGCTCCAGAATCCGCTTCGTATATTCACTCTCCGGATAGATATTGGGATTATAATAGAATACTGTGATCTTAAAATAATTACTCAGATACTCCATCACATAACTGCTGCATGGAGCACAGCAACTGTGCAGCAATAAGGTCGGCACCTTCTCTTCCTTGCCCAGACGCTCGATTATCTTCTCCAGTTCTTTCTGATAATTCATCAGGTTTCTTCTCCTTCTTACATATATGAGGATATATACTTTTGAATTATAACCGCTTCTTTCGTTTCTTTCAAGGGCAATCCTTCACTAATTCCGAATATTTACATAAAATAATATATAGTCATCACAGGAGGTTCCTATGGAACAAGTATTAGAACTAAAGCATATTCACTACGCATACCATACCCTCGAAGGCGAGACTCCTACCCTTACGGATATCTCCTTTGCACTGAACAAAGGAGAGTTCGTATCCATAGTCGGACCTTCCGGCTGCGGCAAGTCCACTCTGCTCTCTCTGATCGCAGGGCTTATCACTCCCGAAAAAGGACTCATCAAGATTAATGGAAAATACTTAAGAGAAAGTACCACGAATGTCGGCTATATGCTTCAACATGACGAACTCTTTGAATGGCGTACGATCTATAATAATGTCATCTTAGGTCTGGAAGTCCAGCACATGCTGACTGCCAGAACGCGCCAGCGCGCCCATGAACTACTAGATCTCTATGGACTGAAGCAGTTCGAATCCTCCCGCCCTTCTGAATTATCCGGCGGTATGAGACAGCGTGCCGCCTTAATCCGCACCCTGGTACTGGAACCAGATCTTCTGCTTCTGGATGAACCTTTTTCCGCGCTCGACTACCAGACACGGCTAAATGTAGGTGATGACATCGGGCAGATTATCCGGCAGGAGAATAAATCTGCTTTGCTGGTAACCCATGACCTGTCAGAAGCCATTTCTTTAGCAGACCGGGTGATCATCCTAACCGGACGCCCCGCATCTATCAAGCAGACCATACCACTGATATTCAATCTGGAATCTGATACACCTTTAAACCGGCGTAACGCCCCGGAATTCAAAACATATTTTAATCTTATATGGAAGGAGTTGAATACGAATGAGTGATCTGTCCATCGGTCAGCAGCAATATCTTCTTCAGCATCGAAAACATAAGCGTATCGTTAGAATCTCTCGGATTCTGATCCTGTTAAGTTTTCTCTTTATCTGGGAATTCACTGCCAATGTAGGGATCATAGATTCTTTTATCTTCAGCAGCCCTTCTAAGATCGCGCTTTGCTTCTGGGGGATGGTGCTGGATCAAAGCATCTTCCTTCATATCGGTATTACATTATACGAAACTATTGTAAGTTTCCTGCTCGTAATTGCCATCAGTATTCTGGTGGCAGTTGCCTTATGGTTCAGCAGCAAACTCTCGGAAATCCTGGATCCATACCTGGTAGTACTGAACAGCCTGCCCAAATCGGCATTGGCTCCTTTGCTTATTGTGTGGCTTGGCGCAACCAAGACTACGATTATCGTAGCCGGAATGTCTGTCGCTATCTTCGGCAGTATTCTAAGCCTGTATACCAGTTTTACCACGGTAGATCCCGGGAAAATCAAACTGATCTATACGCTTGGAGGCACTCGGTTTCATGCGCTTATCAAGGTGGTGATTCCCAGTTCCATCCCTGCGATCATCAGTAATATGAAAGTGAATATCGGACTTTGCCTGGTGGGTGTGATTATCGGTGAATTCCTGGCAGCAAGGGAAGGGCTGGGGTATCTGATTATCTACTCTAGCCAGGTCTTCAAGATGGATTGGCTGCTGATGTCGATCTGCCTGCTGTGCATCATGGCAATGACATTGTATGCTTTCATTAATGCACTTGAAAAATGGTGTTCCAAAAGATTTTAACAGTCAAAAAGGAGATGCTTCATACGCACCTCCTGCTACATAACTTTAATTATACCTATCCATATCTTTCAGTTATTCATATCTTTACGACTCCATTTTCCTACAATCCATAAATTTGTTTTAACTTATCTGCCCCATTTCACATTTCTTTATATCCTCGACCCATATACTTCTCTTCTATATTGATTGACTCTCTTGTTTTAACTTCTCAATATATGCCATAATTACGTTTATATCTTCCTCTCCATCCAAGTCACGCACAGCCTTCATCATATAGTAAGAAAAATCCTGATCGTCCCTCATCTGTCTGTGGCTGAACAGATCAATCATCTTCTGTATCTCTTCGTCATATCCCTCTGTCTCATCCTGCAGTTCATAGAATACCTCCAACCTCTTCATATAATAAGAATCCCTCACGAGAGTTCCCCTGGTCTCATACTGAACCCTGACAGATTCCAGATAAGGCAAAAGCCATTGCTCTATTGGAAGGATTCCCTTCTTTCCTGCCAGCAGATATGTTTCCTGGTCATAGTCATAAGTTTCCCAGGCTTTCTCACGGGTCCACTCTGCTCTGGAAGGGTTCTCATGGATCCTCTTCGCCATGTATTCACGATATGTCCTGGTTTCAGAGAGCAGACGCTCAAGCCATAGCACTTCCCCGGTCACTTTCAGCGCCCTTAGGCACAGATCTGCACAATGTCCCATGATAGACATCCAATCCGTTTCTCCACTCTCGCCAAGAGATGGAAGTGTCTCTCGTTTTTCCCGAAGCAGCACATAGAACTCCCATTGTTCTTCGGATACGTATGTATCTGGCACATCTTCATTCATCTGACACAGCGCAGTCAGCACATAATTTCCCAGGCTCTCAGCCCTTCGGTTCTCTCCTTTTTTCCAAAGAACCTTAGAACAGCACCGCACATAAGATATATTTGTCTCACGCAGTTTACGAATCTCCTGCGACTCTTCTTTTGCTTTCTTCATGATCTGTATCCTATCATACAGCGTATCTGAAAGTTCCTGAAGCTTATCCATGAGTTCTTTTCCGGAAACCATCTCATCCTTGCACATTCCCTGGAATTCTGTCCGAAGCGTTTCTTCCTGTTCTTCCAGATATTGCATTCTCCTGCTGTCTCTTGCTTCCTCATTGACTAACAGAATATCTTCTAATTCTTCCGGAATTGCCCACGCTTTCGCCTGATAATACTCTGCTAATGCCTGTGCCTGCCGAAGCAGAAGCGGACGGCGTGAAGCATTTTGATCCGTCGTGTAATTTTCTAATATCAGGTGGTACTCATGGATCACTTCCAGAAGAAGTTTCTGGTCATCCGTAATCTTCGCCCTCAACTCCTGCATCTTAAGCATCTCAAAATATCTCTGCATTACCTTCTCATATCTTTGATTGCCCGCCCAGGAATCGCTCACATCCAGGTTGCCGGAAGACTGTTTCAATACGAGTGCGGATTGCTTCTCTTCATTCCAGGAATCTCTTGCACTCTTCAGGATTTGGGCAGACCGCGCGTCATCACCAAGAGCGTGATAGAGCCTTCCTACTATGCCCATATATCTTTCACGTACCATCGCATCCGTCTCCGGCAGTTCTTCCCACCTGCCTTCCTGCGCTGCTATCATTTCCTGTGCTGACTTGCAGCACGTAATCACCTGTTGCTCCTGCTTCTCCTGCAGATAAATCTGAGCCAACATCAGATACAGATTTGCAGACGTTCTGCGCCATTCCTCCCTCAGCTTGTTCTCCTCGATCCATTCATTTGAAATCTGTCTCAGGATTTGCAGGCATACACCCGCATTCTCTATGACCTTCTGCCATCTGTCCCACCGCAGATATATTTCTAAAGCATCCATATAGTAAGAAACTGCAACCCAACATCCACCATATGTCAGTTCTTCCAGCAGTTCACTCTGACATTCTGTGAGTTTACCACACCAGATAATTGCCTTTTCTTCCTCCTGGTGCATATCATAATAAAGTGCCCCGATTCTATATACCCGGCGAAGTTCCCGATTCAAAGCATTTTTCCCCTCCGGCTCATACAATTCATAGCATCCTGCTTCCAGTCTTCTCAAGTCATCTTCCATCTGATTTTCGAAAAACTCTGGCTCTTTAAAACGATATGCCCACTTTTCTTCTTTCCAGAACCAGATATCTCTTCTGACTCTCCTTGCAACTCTCATATGCCGCGCATATAATGCCCAGGACAAAAGATATGAATAATTCGAATCTTCTGCTGTCCGATCCTTAAGCAATCCGTCATAAAGTTCTATCGCCTGGGTGTAATAGAATACAATTCTCTCAGCGTGATCATATCCTCTCTCTATCTCAGGATATCTCTCTATATCTTCCAGAATCTTTCCCAATGAATAATTGGTATAAGCCAGGAAATCACGAACAACCTCCGATTCATACATCGTATCTAAACGTGTCCATATCTTAAGTTCCTGCTCCTTGTATTTCTCCTTAAAATTAATCTTGACAGCCTGACTCCGACATCCTAATACATTCGCATACTGCATCCCCTCTGCCAGTGAAGGAAGCAGTTTCATCCGAAGTTCATAATATGACATCAACTGTTTCGTTAGTTCTACGACCTCCTGATACCGCTTTAATTTCAGATATCTTCTGACAAGAATTACCTGCTGTCCTCTAAGCGTTTCATAAACCTTTATACGGATTGGCGATAATTTTTCAAGTCCTTCTCTCTCCAGGCGGTTCATATTGATATTTAACAATGTTTGCAGAGCGCCTAAATTACTCGATTGATCCTCTTCTTTGCTTTCCTTCAGTTTCTCCCAGAAGAAAAGAACACACTGCATCTCATCTATCTCATACTCTTTCTTATCCAATCCAAGTTTTTTTATACTGAACTCCAATCGAATATATCGCTTTTTCAGTTCCTCCCACAGCGACTTTCTGGAAGAATCCTGCATGACTTCCAGAAGATTACAGTAATATGCATCTATCTCCTCTTTGCCAGGACACTCTATCGCATCAAATGCCTGTACCATCTCATGCCATTTCTGTAGATACTGTTCAGAATCCATTCCATAATTCAAGAAGACCAGCCCGGATAACCGCTGCCAGAACCGTGCCGCAGCAGACAGTGGCTCCGCCTTGGCGAATGTCCCATAGAATCCCTGCCACAATCCTGTTTCCCGCCAGATCATATCCGTATCTGACAGGAGGATCTTCGACAGGAGTTCTATATAAGCGTCTTTCTCAAGTTCCGGCGATTCCAGTACCTCTGCAAATACTCTCTGTCCATCCTGGGTCAGCAATTTGTAACATTCTAAGATAAGTACTCTCTTATCAAATGTCTGATCCTTCAGTATTCCTGTGATACACTGGTTAAGCCGCAGGATATCCCTCGCCCTTATCGCATAAAAAAACGCCTGATCCAGTTCTTTATTCTCAAGTTTCTGCACGCAAAGCATCTTCGCAAAACGGCAGATCTCATCCCTGCTCATGATCTGAAGCAGACTCTCCCGAAGCATTCTATGACGGAAGTCCCAGCGTCCTTCCCGGTCTTCTCCAAAGGAATCATACAGATAACAGAAGAAACGTTCCAGGAACACCGGAAGGAATATCCTGCCTTCCCGCCCGATCATCGCTTCTATCTCCGCCAGTTTAAGACCTCCTTCTGAGACTGCAAGGAGTTTTATAATCTCCATAGGATCTGCCTGTTCATTTACACTCTCAACGCCCTCATACATAAGGCGCAGTTTCTCCGCCGCTTCCTCCAGCATGGAGATGGTTAACGCTGAAACTTCTTCCGGCATAACCTCAATCTCTTTTCTCATGAACCGGGAGATTCCTTCCATCCCCGGTGCCAGACGCTCCGCCTCTTCAAAATCCGCCTTACTCATCATGAATAATTTCTGCATTACCAAAGACAGATAGTAAGGATTCGTGCACCCTCTCTTCTTCCGGATCTCTGCTACCACTTTCGCATCCACGTGTTTCCCTCTATGCGCAGCGTGTATCTGTACAAAAGCATTGATCTCTGTATTTCGGAAAGGCTCCATTGGTCTTGCTCCGAAATATTCCGACAGTCTTTCACTTCGCATCTCATAATATTCCGGCAGCGAACTTACCCCGATTGCAAAGGTATGCCCCTCCACCTTCTCCCGGATCACTGCATCTGCAAGAATCATCAGAATCTCAGAGATATCCTCTTCCATCTCATCAACTGCATCTATCAGAATCAACCGGTCTGCATCTCTCTCGGACCTCAATGCACGGTCAATATAGAACAATTTCTGTCTTCGCGTCAGACCATTCGTGTCAGGGATCTCTGATCCAGCCTGGGGAAACTCCATTTTCAACCAGTATAACAGCGTATCCAGAAGCACTTCCGTCTTCCCACAGTTTTCATTTCCGCAATAATAGAGAAATACATGGACTCCAATCTTTCTTGCTGAAGCTGCAATACTTGCCATATATGCGCTCTTTCCACTCCCACTCTCACCAGTGATCCATCCGCCGCTTCTTCCATTTAAAAGTGCTGCTCCTTTCTCCTGCTCTTTTTGTCTTGCCACGTAGGATCAAAGATACATGGAAGATGTAAGCACCGCATCCTGTAAGATACGCTCCTCCATTGTCTGCTTCTGCTCTCCAAACTGACTCTTCAGCATCTCCCAGAGAGCATTCTCCAATCCATCCCTGAATTCCTTCAGATTCCCCGCCTGTCCGGCTTCATCATCCCATACCGGATGATATTCCATAATATGTGCTTTAGGATTCGCAAGTATCTTCTCTTTTAATGCTTCAAGTTTCGTTCTGTGCTTCTCGCTTTCCACCTCATACAATGCCCGGTATTCTTCCGGAACAGTAGCATTAAAAGAAGAATCACGAAAACAGAATATACACTGCTTCAGGTTTTCCTCTTTCATGGCTCCATACAGAATCTCCATCTGTGTAATACTAATCTCTTCCTGGCACCACATCTCAAGTCTTGCATCGTGGCTCTGTTCGATCAGCGCTCTGTCCGGAATCCATCCATAACGCTCGCCAACGAGAACCACCATATATGGCTTACAGCGGTCAATCGCATCAATGCAGCTTTCTATGACATGTTTTCCGCTGTCTTCCTCGGACATACGGCTGGTATCTACGCCCCAGCGTAGGTCCAGTTCCTGAACATCCTCTCCGTATTCTTTCAGACGTCTCCTAAGTGCCGGGAACACCTCCTGATGCAGAACATCCCGTTCTGCCTGCATATCTTTAAATGTACTGGAAATAAAAAAAGATTTCATAATCCCCCTCCTGTTATCTCTTTTTTCTCTTTTCTTACATCTTCTCAATCTTATTCCTGAGTTTCAGCATCTTACGGTCTAATGCGGCAATCTCCTCGGAATATCCCTTCAGTTCCTTACTCACTTCTTCTGCGCCAGATACATCCTTCTTATAGATCAACTGATAATCCAATACAGACCAAAAATCCATCGCAACCGTCCGAATCTGAATCTCAACTCTCTTAACCTCCGGCTGTTCACTGATGCCGATTGGAACCTCAACGATCAGATGCAGGCTCATATAACCGTTCTTCTTGGATCTCTCAATATAATCCTTCATCTTAATAACTTTGATATCGCTCTGTTTTTTCAGCATGTTGGCTACTTTATAGACATCATCTAAGAACAGACAGATAATTCTAACTCCCATCAAATCATTCAGTTTCTCCTGCGCCGTTGCAAAATCCCGGTCATAACCCTTGCGCTCCAGTTTTGCGTGAATACTCTCCGGCTCCTTCATACGACTGAGCACAGTTCGAATCACCTCTCTGCCAGATTTCTCCGATAACTGCTCGTTAATGATCTTAATCTTTGCCTCTAATATCCCTACGATATATTTGAATTGCAGGTCGTATCTTGCCTTCTCCATATCCTCGGCAATCTTCTGAATCTCCTGCATTGCTTCCTTTTTAACTTCCTTTTTAATCTTTCTTCGCCTCCAGTCAATACATACTGTCTTCTTATTATATCTTAAAACCTAAGCATCGGCTATCAAACTTTGATAAAACTTTCGTTAAATATAAAAAAGTTCTTGCAAATATTCGGAAATTCGCTATAATAATATTTGTGACTGCGAGATAGACGCTGTCATATGCTGGAATAGCTCAGTCGGTAGAGCACTTCACTCGTAATGAAGGGGTCGTCGGTTCAAGTCCGATTTCCAGCTTGATATAAAATCAGCGCAAACCTGTTCGGGTTTGCGCTTTTTATATGTCCATCATTCATGCAGCCTGCGTATAATCTTGAATACAATCTCACTCTCCGTTACCAGCGGCTTCTTATGCGAAAAGAAGATGATTCCATCCGTAGGCGATACCACCTGACGGATTACCTCTCCTTCATACGGATCAAGAATCTCTCCCAGCACTTCCCCCATATGCACTTCTTCGCCCGGGCATTTTAATCTGCGGAAGATTCCTGCCGCATCCGTCTTTACAATTGTCAATTCTTCTTCATCAATAATACTTGCGATATAGCCGCTGTGGCTGTTATACCGCAAGATCCCCATCCGCGTAAGGAACCGAAGCACCGCCGATACCGCCTGTCTTGCAGATACTTCATCCACTACATCCGTCTCACTGGTGTACACAGAGAATGCATTGGTCTCCCACACCTGCCAGTTATAGTTCAACGTCGTTGTATCGATCGGTCTTGGCTTTCTGACTACCACATAGGGTAATCCGAACAGGTTCGCAAGACTGGTATTCTGATACCCGGTCTCCATCATACGCACATGAGGCACGAAATCTCCCGGCAGATAGAAACTTGCAAACTGAATGCCATAATTATAGTTTTTCACACAATCGAACACGCCTGCCGCAATCCGCTGTGTCGTCTCTCCCTTATCATAACCGGGGAACATCCGGTTCACATCGGTATTATCCACCGCCCAGAATCGCTTCCCGATATTCATGGAATGATGGTTCACAGAAGGAATCACCATAATCTCATTGTCAGATACGATTGCACCGTGCTGCTCCAGTTCTTTTAACTTCTTAATTAACTGAGAACATACATATAACTGCTGCACCTCATTTCCCCTGATAGAACCTACGATACACGCAGACTTTTTCCCGCTCCCGAAGCGGTAGCCCGTAATATCCAGGCTCTCCCTATAAGGAGAGTCCAGTCTATATATTACTTCTTTCTTCATTGCTCCTGCACACCTCCCAGAATTCTATTCAGCAGTGAACCACTGTATACAATTGGATACTCTCTTCTTGTAAATACTTTTCCGGCAATCGGCGCTTTTACTTCCTCCATAATGTTTCCCGTCATAGGATCCACAATCCTTCCGATAATATCTCCTTCATCTACATCATCAAATATCCGTGCTTTCGGAAGATAGATACCTGGATGGTCAGCATTCACGAAACCAATCTCCCGGTCAGAAGATACGATTGGCGTTCTGACTTCCCCGACTGGTCCCGCCCAGATTCCCATTTCTTTCATCAGGTTCAGGATGCCTTCTACCAATTGACATCCATAACTCTCTGTAATCCGCATTCCTACTCCCATCTCTACTACCAGAGTCGGAACACCGATCATATTCAGACTATACGCCAGCGTTGATTCCAGCACCGTTGCCGATGCATGAACCCATACGAAATCAACATTGATCATCTTAGCATAAGGCACAAGCCTCTCGGCCGTCTCTTCGTTAATCCGCACCTGCGGCATCTCCTCAAGATAGATATTGCTTGCATGAATATCCACGCACATATCTGCCCCTGCCAGATCATCCATAAGCTGGCGCACAATCGTCTCCATCATAGGGCCGTCTTCGCTTCCCGGGAAGATCCGGTTCATATCCAAGTCGAACATAGGAATTCCCCGGGTAATTGAGTCAATTCCCAGGGGATTGAAAGCCGGATAGATATCCACGATTCCTTGTAAATATTCCGGATGCTCCTGTATTCTTCGGTTTAACTCATAACATACAAACTGCCCTTCTAATTCATCTCCGTGCGTCCCTGTTACAATTCCAATTCTCTTAAGTTCCTTTCCCAGTTCTTCGGGCATCAGGCGGTTCTTCCTGATTACCAGATGCTCGTCCACTGGAAGTCCCATAGACACAACTGTCTCTACCATCTATATTTCCTCCACATTCGCATAGATTGTCTGTGTCTGTCTTGCCTGTCCCAGGAACAGACCTTTATCCAGTACACAGTCCCCATAATCTCTTCCATGGGCTAATTTGATATAATAATCGTCTACATGCAGATGATTCGTCGGGTCAAGACCATACCAGCCTTCCCCTGTATAGATCTCTACCCAGGCATGGGTATAGCCTTCACCGATCATAAGTCCATTCACATATCTTGCCGGAATCCCTTTCATCCGGCACAGTGTGATCATAATATGCGCATAATCCTGACAGACGCCCATACGCTTCTTCCATGCCTCTCCGGCTGTGGTATGGATATCCGTACTGCCGGAAACATACTTGAAATCCCGGTATAGCGCATCCATGATCTGGATTGCATTTCCAAGATTGTCCCCCGCCGTAAGGGTCAGGGATTCTCCATATTCTATCAGTTCCTCCGTGGGTTCTGTATACCTGGTCGGATACTTATACATCGGGTGCAGAGATTCCGGCTGTACCTGCATCCCCTTCACCCTGGCAATCCCCTCTACTTCATATGAGAACTTCATATGATTCGCCATATAATGTCCTACATACTTATGATTCCCGAATCCATCGATCACCTCATCCAGACTGTCTGCAGGGCTTACATATCTGCTCGTAATCTGTATATCCTGTACATCATTCGACGCCGGCACGCAGCGCAGCGCAAAATAATGGTCACATACAGGCTGGTCGAATTTAAGTTCCATCCTGTATGTGAACTGTAATGACTTCATGTTATCTCACCTCAATAATATTTCCTAGATAATCAAGAAGTTCTGCATCCTTGCCTTCTGCCTGTTCAGGACAATGAATCTTTGCATCAATCATGTCCTTCAGTTTCTCAAGTTTGGCAGCATCATAGTACATCTGCGTCTTATGCAGACGATTCAGCAATTTTCTGAATTCCTTCTCGATATCTTTAGTATGATACTCCAAACGTATATATAAGTCCAGCCTTTCTATATATTTCCCGCATTTCATAATATTCCGGCAGTCTTCATCTTCTACATAATCATCCACACAACCCCAGAATGCCAACAGATAATCAATCACAGACTGGAGTTCCAGAAGCGGAGAAGCATGATTATCAGATTCAAATACATCCAGTGCCATCTGCATATAACTAAGCACATTACTGCTTAACTCATCTCTAAGGACGATTGCATTGTCAAATGCTCTGCTCATGTTCGAATACAGGGAATCCGGATTATCCTTCCCATACAGATACTCCTCCGCAAACTGACTGTTTGATGTATAGATATCCGGAATATTCAGTCTCTTACAGTAATATGTATAACTCCCCTCCGGCGCTTCGATCATATCATCAAAGATACGGTAGAATTTCCTTAACGTTGTATATACCCGCTCCGTATACCTGCCAAGCCAGTATAAATGATCTAATTTTTCTATTGAGATAGCACCCATGTGTCTTTAAATCCTCCTCCCTGTGATGAATTGACTACAAATGAATCCGGATTCCTTGAGAATCTTGTAAGACCACTTGGCCATACTTTCGTTGTCTCTCCGGATAATACGAACGCTCTAAGGTCCGCTTTTCTGGCAACCTTTTCATCGCCTTCTACAATATACAGATCCTGAAAATCTATGACTTCCTGCGCGATGAATCTTCTAGATTCGCGTGTAACCAGTTCTTTCATATCTTCCAGTTTCTCCTTCGATAATTCATTGCCGAATATGACTCCATAACCGCCTGCTTCCGCAACATCCTTGATGACCAACTTATGAATATTCTCAAGCACGTATTTCCGGTCCTCTTCATAATATGGCAGATAAGTAGGCGCATTCCTAAGCACCGGCTCCTGATCCAGATAATACCGTATCATCTTTGGCACAAAATAATAGATTCCCTTATCATCAGCAATACCATTGCCCGGCGCATTGACAATTGCAACATTGCCGGAACGGTAGACATCCATAATATTCGGCACACCAATCAGCGATTCCGGATTAAATGTCATCGGGTCAAGATATTCATCTGATATTCTTCTGTAAATTACTCCCACCTTTTGTTTTCCACCGCGGTAATCTCTATAGTACAGATGATTCTTCTCTACGAATAGATCGCTGCACATCGCCAGCACGCTTCCCGTCCTCTCCGCCAGATAAGAATGCTCGAAATACGCTGCATTGTATCTTCCAGGTGTCATGATCACCCGGATGCCTCCTGTATTAACATATTCCATCGTGTCTGTCAGCATCTTGGCATAATTCCGGTTATCTATGATCGGATTCTTCCGAAAGGTATCCGGTGCCACACGCCGTTCCAGTTCTCTTGCAATCAAAGGATAGGATGCCCCGGAAGGTATCCGAAGATTATCCTCCAGGATATACCAGTTTCCATCTTTTCCCTGTACCAGATCGATTCCTGAGATATGGCTGTAGATATCCTTCGGAGGACAGGCGCCCTCACATTCCGCCAGATATCCCGATGAAGAGAATACAAACTCTTCAGGGATCACTCCGTCTTTGATAATCTTCTTCTCACCATACACGTCCTTAAGGAACAGATTCAGCGCATCCACTCTCTGAATCAATCCCCTCTCCAACAGAGCAAAATCATCTTTTGATATCACTCTTGGTATTGCATCAAACGGAAATAACTGTTCATGGAATGTCTGATTCTTATAGATTCCGAATTTCACTCCATATCTTGCCAGCAATCGGTTAATGCCGTCTACATGATTTACTAACTGTTCCATATTCATCACCTTCCCGGAAACAAAAAGATGTCCGTCCCATAATACTGCTGATCATGAGAAAGACATCCTCGTCCTATCATATTTATATCACCAGGAATCACAAAAAATACCCAGCATATTGAAACGAATGTGCTTCGCACATTCTCGCGCCGAAGCGCGGTTGCGTTAGCAACCATTTTCCACTTGCGCATAGTGCGCATCCTCCCGGAGGGGTTTGTTGTATAGGGAACGAAGTTTCCTATACAACAAAAGAGACCTCGAATTACTTCGGGCCTCTTCGCTTACTATTATCTTACTTGAATATATGGCATTTGTCAAACATTTTCGACATGATGCACCGTCATCTGCGGATATGGTATCGCAATACCCTCTTCGTCAAACGTCAGTTTGATCGTCTCCAGAAGTCTCCATCTGGTAGGCCAGAATTCCTCATTGCTCACCCACGCTCTTGCTCCAAGGATAACTGCGCTGTCTGCCAGTTCATCTACAAACACATTGATCTCATCATCTTTCTTAACACATGCATCTCTTCGCAGAATCTCCTCAACCAGTGCTTTTGCTTTCCTTAGATCTACCTCATATGCGATCGACACTCTCAGATCCAGCCTTCTCTCTGCCTTAGCCGTAGCATTCGTCAGACTGCTGTTCGTCAACATACCATTCGGTATGACGATCGTCTTATTGTCAATCGTACTCAACTTCGTATAGAAAATCTGAATCTCTTTAACTGTTCCTTCATTCTTATTCGTATCCTCGATAATGTAGTCTCCTACCTCGAAAGGCTTCAGAAGCAGAATCAATACACCGCCTGCAAAATTAGACAGACTCCCCTGCAGCGCAAGACCAATTGCCACACCACCGGAAGCCAGAAGCGCTGCTACCGAAGTCGTATCTATTCCTAACTTCGCCGCAATACTGAAAATCAGCAGGCAATACAATCCCGCCCTTAAGAAAGAATCTACGAACTGTTCCACTCCCTTATCCGCTTTAGAACGTTCTAAAGACCGGCGCACAATCTTTCGAATCCACTGAATGACCAATCTTCCTATAAAAAACACAACCAATGCAATCAGAACTTTAATCCCAAATGCAATCAGTGAAGGAATACTGTCCTGAAGATATTGTGCAAAACGATTCATCTCTTCGACCGTATCCTGTGTAACTTCTACTACTTCATTCGTTGTCTCTGCTGTCATACTCATCCTCCTGTTATTTCAAAGCAAGGAATGCACTAAGGTTCCCTCTTTTGGTCCCTGTACTTCTGTGCGAGAACAGAATCTCTGGATTACAATGGGTACAAAGATTGGTAACCGCAATATTCTCCTTTTGGATTCCCGCCTCCATAAGCACTGCCTGATTCGCTTTCCAGAGATCCAGCTGGTATTTGCCATTCTCCTTCTTATAGAATAATTCCGGCCACAGTGATTCTGCAAATTTTGCTTTGAATTCCTGAATCACATCTTCACTGACTTCATAGCAATCCTGACAGATAGAAGGTCCTATCGCAGCAATGATCTGCCCCGGATCAGTGCCATACTGTCTCTGCATTGTTTCTACCGTAATCTTCCCCATCTTATTCACGGTGCCTCTCCATCCGGAATGGCTAAGTCCGATTGCTTTATGAATCGGATCAACCAAAAATAGTGGGACACAATCTGCATAGAATGTCACAAGACAGATTCCCGGTACATTGGTCACCATTCCATCCGTCTCCATAAAACGGCTTCCCCTATCCTTTTCTTCTACCACCGCAACATTGGTCGTATGTGTCTGATGGGTATAAGTCAGATCAGCCACTTCCACTCCTATTGCAGATGCAATCCTCCGCCGGTTCTCTTCTACTGCCTTCGGATCATCTCCTCTGGTCGTACTGATATTCATTGTGGCACAATATCCTGTACTGACGCCTCCAAGCCTTGTTGAAAACCCATGTTTTACTACACCTGTATTCTCAAGCATGGGATAAGAAAGATATGGCACCCCATTCACTTCTTTCTCATCAAATATATGCTCATTATTCTTATATTTTAATCCCAGATTCATTCTGATTCTCCTTTATCCTCCATGGTATGCAGCCGTATTCGCTTTCTGCCGGAAGATGAGTTATGCTATCCGCCAATATAATCAAACGCATTCTGATATACAGTAATCTGCTCCCCTTCTATGCTCACCACATCAAAACGGCATTCTGCATCCGTAAGTCCATGAGTCGTCAGATAATACAGCGCACACTTAGAAATCACACGCTGCTTCTTATAATCCACCGCCTCTGCCGGATGTCCACTCTCCGATCCGGAGCGGTATTTTACTTCGCAGAAGACCAGACACCCGCCATCTCTGGCAATCATATCTATCTCACCCACTTTGCAGCGGTAATTATATTCCAGGATCTCATATCCCTTTTCCTTCAGATGCTCTCCTGCTTTTCTTTCGTACTGCGTACCTATTTCCCGCCTGTTCTTACTATATCCGCATCTACTCATTATCTATACAATCCTATATTTCTATGCTTTTACTATTTTATATAAAATTCCGGATAAATGTCCTTCTATGAATCGGAGAAGGTCCTAATTCCTTCAATCCCGCAATATGCGCCTTCGTCCCATAGCCCTTATTGCTTGCAAAGTCATACCCCGGAATCACCTGATCATACTCTGCCATCATGCGGTCCCTGGTCACCTTCGCAATAATACTGGCCGCAGCAATAGACACGCTCTTGGCATCCCCTTTGATGATCGGCACCTGCGGGATATCAACTTCCGGTATCGTAACCGCATCATTCAAAAGTATATCCGGACGCACCTTCAGATTCGCAATCGCCTGGCGCATCGCCTCATAAGTTGCCTGCAGGATATTGATCTCATCAATACGCGCCGGACTTACCATACCAATCCCCGTAGCAATTGCCTTCTCCATGATCTCATCATATAATGCTTCCCTTTTCTTCTCCGACAATTTCTTAGAATCGTTAAGATAAAGAATCGGATTGTCTTTAGGCAGGATAACCGCTCCTGCCACAACCGGCCCCGCAAGCGGTCCCCTGCCTACTTCATCAATTCCACATATATACTGGCACATATCATATTCTTTTTCATAAACGCACATAGCCTCAATACGTGCCATCTCTTTTTCCAGTTTTTCCTTCTGCTTTCGAAGTCTCTCTTCTTCCCGCTTATTCATGCTTGATCACTCCCATTTCATCAAATGGATAGATCCGTACCCACGCTCTTCCAATCAGATCATCTCTTTTCAGGACACCTACACTTCCATCACGGCTGTCCGAACTGTGATTCCGGTTATCGCCTAATACAAAGTACTCATCTGCTCCCAATGCGATCGGTGTCTCTGCAATTCCGGGAGATTCCATTACCTCCGCACCATAAATATCGCTGGACAATAATTCACCATTTATATACACATAACCGCCTACAACCTGAACAGTCTCCCCAGGCATACCGATAATACGCTTGATATAATAGGTATTCTCCTCATATTTATAAGGGAATACAATAATGTCATATCTCTTCGGTTCTTTAAAATGATATGTCAGTTTATCTACGATCAGATTATCTCCATCACTTAATGTCATCTCCATAGAAGAGCCGCTGACCCTCGTTCTCTGTCCTACGAACGTGATAATCAGCCATGTCAGCACTATAATAATCAATATGTATAGAAGCCATCCTCCCAATGAGTAAAGGATGCCTCTTTCTTCCTCGTCATTTTTCCTGTTTCTTGCCATCTTCTGCAATCCCCTTTCTGTGTCCCCTATTAGATTCTAGCACACTTACTGCGGATATTCCAGTGTCAGTCTTCCCAGTCTTCCATTACGGAAATCATCCAGCAAAAGGATTGCGGCTTTCTCTGTATCCAATTCATTCCCTTTGAGCAGACAATGCCTGCTCTCTGCGATCTGCCCAAGCATTACATAGGCGTCTGCCGCTGGCTCTACCTGGTACTTTCCTTCCAGCACGCCCGGATAATATTCATTCAAAAACTGAATCAGTTCTGCCGCCAGTTCCTCTGTGTTCAAAATCTCATCTTTAATAGAACCGATGAATGCCAGCCGAAGCCCTACACTCTGGTCTTCGAACTTTGGCCAGAGGATTCCCGGCGTATCTAAGAGTTCCACCTGCTTATTCAGACGGATCCACTGCTTGCCTTTTGTAACGCCTGGCTTATTCCCCGTCTTGGCACATGCTTTTCCTGCAAGAGAATTAATGAACGTAGATTTTCCAACGTTCGGAATCCCTACTACCATTGCACGAACCGGGCGGTTCAGGATTCCTCTTTTTCTGTCTCTTTCTATCTTCTCTTTACACGCTTCCTGAATCACACTATGGATCGACTTCATTCCACCGCCTTTTTTGGAATTCACTTTTACTACTGAGAATCCTTTGGCACGGAAATATTCTGCCCATGCATCATTCCATCTATCCTCCGCAAGGTCTGCCTTATTCAAAAGAATCAGTCTCGCCTTGTTCTTTCCCAATTCATCTATATCCGGATTCCGGCTGCTGATTGGCACCCTTGCATCGACCAGTTCGATGACAAGATCAATTAACTTCATATTCTCCTGCATCATACGTTTTGCCTTCGTCATATGACCCGGATACCATTGAAAATGCATATTACTTCTCCTTATCTGCTTACTTTACAAATCCAAAATCTTTCTTCGGGGATAGGATCAGCCACGCTTTTCCATAGATATATTCCCGCTTCACATTGCCCACATCCGCATTACGGCTGTCTTCACTGCTCTTACGGTTATCCCCCAGTACAAAATACTCATCCCCGGCAAGTTGTATCTTCTCAGTTACGATGCCCACATCATCAATATCAGTTGTCGCATAGTCTTCATCCAGTTTCTCTCCGTCAATATAGATCCGGTTCTCTATGATCTCAACCGACTCTCCCGGAAGTCCAACGATCCGCTTAATATAATAATGGGCATTCTCATTCCCTTTTGGCTTAAATACAATAATATCTCCCCGTTTCGGAGTCGTAGCATTGTATACGATTCGGTTCACCAGTACCACATCTCCATTGCTCAGGACTGGATTCATAGAATCTCCCACCGTGCTGACCTGCTGCCCAAAATACCATACGCCCACGAATGCCAGCAGGCAGGTCACGGCAATCTTGAATATCCACTTCCCGATGACAGCCAGATGTGCAAGGTTGATACGAATCTTCTTCTTTGGCTGCTTTATGATCGACTTTTTCGCCCGCCCAAGTTTTATTTTCTTACGTCTACGCTTCATATCTTCCCCTTCGGATGCTTAATAACAGAAAAAGGACAACATACAATATGTACTTGTCCTTTTCTCTTTGTCTCTTATTTTACTAATTCTTTTACCTTAGCTTTCTTACCAACGCGATCTCTCAAGTAGTAAAGTTTTGCTCTTCTTACTTTACCTCTTCTTACTACTTCAACCTTCTCAACGTTTGGTGAGTGCAGCGGCCATGTCTTCTCAACACCGATTCCGTTAGAAGACTTTCTAACTGTGAATGTTGCTCTTGCTCCGCCGCCCTGTTTCTTAAGGACTGTTCCTTCGAATACCTGTACTCTTTCACGGTTTCCTTCTTTGATCTTACCATATACTCTTACGGTATCTCCAACGTGGAACTCAGATACAGTTTCTTTCAACTGTGCTGCTTCAATGTTCTTAATGATATCGTTCATTATGTGTGACCTCCTTATTTAACTGGATGTTCTTAATACGCTTCTGTACCAGAGGACCATCTCTTCTCTTCACAACATGCTATAGTTTATCATATTTACTAAGGATTTGCAAGGATTTTCTATATAAATTCCAGCAGATTACTCCAATTCTTCTATGATCTTATCGGCTAATTCTTTCTCTGCTTTCGTCAACTCCGCTTTTTCCAATAGATCCGGTCTCATCTTTGCAGTCCGAATCACCGACTGCTCTCTTCTCCATTTCTCAATATTCGCATGATGACCAGACATCAGGACCTCCGGCACCCGTTTCTCATGCCACACTTCCGGACGGGAATACTGAGGATATTCCAGCAGATTGTCCTGAAAACTTTCGAACTCTGCAGATACATCATTATGAAGCACCCCAGGAACCAGCCTGGAGATAGCGTCTATCATGATCATAGCAGGAAGTTCGCCGCCCGTCAGGACATAATCTCCGATAGATACATAGTCTGTTACGATCTCCTCTAAAACACGCTCATCGATTCCTTCATAATGTCCGCATAGGAACACCAATTCTTCTTCCTTGGCGAATTCCTCCGCCATTCCCTGATTGAATGTCTTCCCCTGTGGCGAAAGATAGATGACTCTCGTTTTTCTGGCAGACCGCACTGCATCCTCACAATCGTTCTTCCGGCTATCCTCCTGCACATTCTCGTTACAACAATCACTCCGTCTTCTGGCAGCGATCTTCTCTTCTACTGCTTTATAAGTCTGATACACCGGCTCCGCCTGCATCAGCATCCCAGCTCCGCCGCCATATGGATAGTCATCCACACTATTATGCTTGTTAAATGCATAATCCCTGATATTAATCGCCTCAATGGAGAGCAATCCCTTGCTCATTGCCCGTCCAATAATACTTGTATCCAGACCCTGCATAACCATCTCCGGAAATAATGTCATAATGTAAAACTGCATATCCTTTGCTCCTACTATTATCTTTATTATCTATACTCTTTGGATCAGGAACATCCTACAGAAGCCCGTCCATCACATGAATCTTCATAAGCCTTCCCGGAATATCCACATCCAGGATACACTCCTTAATCGCCGGAACCAACACCTCTCCCGCCTGCGGATGCTCAATCACATACACGTCATTCGCCCCAGTCTCCATCACATCCTTAAGGACGCCAAAATCTTCTCCCTCATCCGTTAAGACCTTCATCCCGATCATATCGGCAATAAAGTATTCATCCTCCTCAAGTGGAACCGCATTCTCCCTTGTGACCAGAAGTGGACAGCGCTTATATCTCTCTATATCATTTATATTATCATATCCTTTGAACTTCAGTATTACAAACTGCTTGAAGAACTTCACGCGCTCTATCTCCAAAGGTATCGTCTCTTTCCCTGTATCTAAAACTACCTGCTTCAAATCCTCAAAGCGTGCGGCGTCATCTGTTGTTGGAAACACTTTTACTTCCCCACGGATTCCGTGTGTCTGGGTAATAACCCCTACCTGTAATAATTCTTCCATATAATTCTCCTTAAGATATGAATGGGGACAGACTACGGCAATCCGCGCCTGTCCCCAAATGAACGGGATACCTCCCATCCAAGTGAACTCATAATAATTACTAATCCATAATATCAACGATCACTTTTTTATCTTCTTTTGCAGCAGCTGCTTTTACAACTGAGCGGATTGCTTTGGCAATACGTCCCTGTTTTCCAATGACTTTTCCCATATCGGAATCTGCCACACGTACTTCCAGAACCATTGTCTTCTTATCTTCTCTCTCAGTTACCACAACACTGTCCGGATCGTCAACCAATGCCTTCGTAATAACCTCAACTAATTCTTTCATAATGCACCTCCAGGCCAAAGATTATTTTTCAATGCCTGCTGCTTTAAAGATCTTGCTTACTGCTTCTGTAGGCTGTGCACCATTACCTAACCATTTCTTAGCTGCTTCCTCATCAACTGTGATTGCGCTTGGATCGCAATTCGGATCATATGTTCCGATCTCATCGATGAATCTTCCATCTCTTGGGGATTTTGAATCAGCTACGATGATTCTATAGAAAGGAGCCTTTTTCTGTCCCATTCTTCTTAATCTGATTTTTACTGCCATTGCATTTCACCTCCATAAAATTGTATACATTATCTATATAACGCGCTTTGCGCGATATACCAACTCTTAGAACGGCAAACGGAACTTACCTTTTCTGCCGCCTTTTCCCATCATCTTCATCATCTTCTTCATCTCGCCAAACTGTTTCACCATTCGGTTGACTTCACTGATGTCTACACCGGAACCTTTGGCAATTCGATGCTTTCTTGATGGATTCAGGATATCTGGGTTACTTCTCTCTTCTGGCGTCATAGAGTAGATCATGGCTTCTATTCTTGCCAGATTCTTCTCTGCCTGGGATGTCTGTTCATCATCCAGACCTTTCATCTTACCCATGCCGCCAAGCCCCGGCATCATGCTCATAACACTGCCAAGACCGCCCATGTTCCTCATCTGCTTGATACTCTCTAAGTAATCATCAAAATCGAACTGGTTCTTCTTAAGTTTCTGAGTCATCTGCCTTGCCTTCTCTTCATCGATCTCGGCTTCTGCCTTCTCGATCAATGTCAGCACATCACCCATTCCAAGGATACGGGATGCCATTCTATCCGGATAGAACTGCTCCAGATCGGATAACTTCTCTCCCATACCTACATATAGTATCGGCTTTCCGGTCACGGCTTTTACGGACAATGCCGCACCGCCTCTTGTATCACCGTCAAGTTTCGTAACTATCACACCATCAACGCCAATCTTCTCATTGAAGTCCTTGGCTACATTCACCGCATCCTGACCTGTCATGGCATCAATTACCAGAATTGTCTGATGCACGGTTACCATCTCTTTAATCTCCTGAAGTTCTGCCATCATATCCTCATCAATATGAAGACGTCCGGCTGTATCCAAGATTACGATATTATTTCCATTCTTCTGTGCATGTTCGATTGCAGCCTTTGCAATATTCGCCGGCTTATGGTTCTCACCCATGGCAAATACTTCTACGCCCTGTTTCTCACCATTCACCTGTAACTGCTTGATTGCTGCCGGCCTGTACACATCACAAGCCACAAGCAGAGGATTCTTACCTTTTAACTTATATTTACCTGCTAATTTCGCAGTGGTGGTTGTCTTACCAGCACCCTGAAGACCTGCCATCATAATGACTGTCATGGCTTTCCCCGGCTGCAGCTGAATCTCGGTCGTCTCTGATCCCATCAGTTTGACCAGTTCTTCATTCACAATCTTGATCACCATCTGTCCGGGATTCAATCCGTTCATGACGTCTTGACCGATTGCTCTTTCCTGAACATTCTTAATGAAGTCTTTTACAACCTTGAAGTTAACGTCCGCTGCAAGCAGAGCACGCTTAATCTCTTTTAACGCCTCTTTTACATCTTCTTCCGTAAGACGTCCCTTGCTTTTCAAATTCTTGAATATGTTCTGAAGTTTTTCTGTCAAACTGTCAAATGCCATACTATAACTCCTCTATAATCTCATCGGATATCCTGCGGACATTGCCAATCAGTTCTTTTACATCCTGCTCTTCATAATCATCCAGCAAATCATTGATCGTCTTTACCTTCTCCTTGATCGCCAGAAATTTCTCAATAAGATGAAGTTTCTCTTCATAGCCTTTTAAGGTCTGATTGCACCGCTTGATCAGATC
Organism: uncultured Dorea sp.; assembly: GCA_945870325.1. GTDB lineage: Bacteria > Bacillota > Clostridia > Lachnospirales > Lachnospiraceae > CAMBRQ01. The sequence goes on from CAMBRQ010000007.1 coordinate 37,776, forward strand.
ATGAACTCCCTGTCGGCTGATTCCTGCTTCTTTCGCAATCTCTCCAAGCGACAGATCTTCCAGTACGAATTGCTCATAGATCTCTTTCTGGTGTTCTGTTAGCAGTTCGCCATAAAAATCAAATAATAATGCCTGTTCCAGAATCTCATTCATGTTCATCACCTGTGCTATCATACAACAAAAGTTTTGGGGTGTCAAGTGTTTTTTCTTGACACCTTTTAATTTTTCCCTAATCTTTTTTAACCTGTGGATGCAGTTTTGAAAAGGCGGTCAATTCTAACACTTCTCCATCCTTGTATTTCGCCGCTTTCTTTCCTGTCGCAGGTTTCGCGCAATTTTAGTTTGATCTCTACATTGCGGGCATCGGGATATTTTGAGAGGAATAGTGCTGCTGCGCCTGATACGACGGGCGTTGCCATGGAGGTGCCACTTTTCTTTATATAGTAATTTTTACTTTTTCGATAGAGGCTGTTGCAGGACATTATCTGGTAACCCGGGGCTACGAGGTCTGGTTTTACGATGCATTGGGTGGTTGGTCCCATGCCTGAACAATTATATTTCATCGTCGGCTCATCCATTGCTCCTACCGTGATTACCTTTCTGCTATTACCTGGTACTGCAATGGTTCCCTCTCCCGGTCCGTAATTCCCGGCAGATACTACAACCACATAGCCTCTATCCCACAGATTCTCTACCGCCTGCACCAGCCTTTCTTCCTTCCCACGATCCAGATTCTGCTTTGCTCCTACGGAAATGTTCACAATCCGAACTCCATATTGTCTTCCATTCTTTCTGACCCATTCGATTCCTTCCAAGATCTGTTCGACCTCTCCTTCACCTTTTGCATCCAATACTTTCACAACAGCCAGTCTCGCTTCCGGAGCCATCCCACTATATAGTCCCTTCGACATCCTGCCATCGCCTGCAAGTATCCCGCCTACGTGAGTCCCATGTCCACTATCGTCATACATCCCCTGCCTGTGATTCACGCAATCCCAGAATGCCGTTACCCTGCCTGTGATATCAGGGTGCGCTGCCATACCTGTATCCAGTACTGCAACTGCAATGCCACATCCTCTGATGCCTTTCTTAAGTGTATCCTCACACCAATACCCGATCCTCTTCTTAACTCTATCCATAAATCCCCGATTCCTTTTTTATTAAAATATTCACCTCCCTTTCTTTTCGCTACTGGCTCCGCAATCTCTATCTATTGAGATAAGATATTCTTTTCCATAATTTACCCCACTTATAGTAGCTTATTACCACCTTTCAGTTGACGGTACAATTTCAAAATCTGCTACTTATTTCTTTTTCAAGAATTACTTTTATTCACTTTCCCACAGTAAATCAAACTTAAATCCAGTTAATTCATTTTCCATCACAGTATTCTGTCAATTTATAATAGAAATTTAACTTTCTTCCAAATATTTGAGAAATCCTTTAAAATCATGTGACACAATAAGCATTTCATCTATTGACATTCCAATAAAAGGCACCTGAATATACTGCCCCTCATTATCAATTCCATATGCCATATCTCCTCCATCACTCCCTATTAAAAAAACATTTGGCAAAAAAGTCTCAACCTCATACGCTGAATTTAAATCATTCAGGTCATCTTTCCTCCATAATATTAAATAATTATTATCGCCTATTAGTCCATTACCTCCATCTGTATAAGCCAAAAAATCAGAATAATCAAATATATGATTTTTTAATTTTTCATCAATTATTATCTGATTCTTAGAATCATTATTTCTATTAAATTTACTTGTCATTCTTAATATTTCTTCATTCATCATTTTTTACTTTTCTCCCTTAGAGGTTTATTCCAATATGTTGTATATTTGAATACCCCAAAAGTTCCTAATAATTTAGGTTCACGATTTAGTTTATTACCGTATTCATCTAAAATCTCTCTTAGAAAATGCCTTTCTATAGCACAGGTTTTATCTAAATCCAACATCCGCAAGCATGACACTGCAGCGTTTTTTATAACATGCAATTCCATACTTTAAGATATGCTCGATTCCTTCTTCGCACAGGGATTCCTCATACCGATTCCTCTCGATCTGTTCCAGGGCTTTCTTGCACCCTGCTTCCAGATTCCCATCCTCCGCATATTTCAGTTCGATCACAATACCCATCTCTTCGTCATCAATTTCCACGAGAATATCGCTGTACCCGTCTCCTGATTCCTTATTAGAGGAGATTCCCCAGGTATCCTGATATCCCAGAAGCCCTAGCAGGATGCCATGATAAAAATTTTCCTTCATCGGCTTCTGCACAAATGTATCCCTAATGCTAATGGTCTGTCTCAAATACTCCGCAAGCCGTTTCTCCACGCCTTCAGCATCCCCTTTTTTCAGAGCATTCCCAAAAGCCTTCCTTTCCGGTTTCCCTCTCTGGGTAAGATAGCCTGTGGTAAATAGGACACTCCATATATGATCAATGGAATTATACATATCTTTATAAGTCAATTCCTGATGGATTCCCTTCTTAATCACCTCTCCCGCAACGAGTTTTTCAATCTCACGTTTTGTCGTTCCATTATCCGCTTCCTGGATGAAACGTCTGACTGCATCATTACTGCTGGTATTGGACCAGTAGTTCCGAGGGTGCGCACCGCTGTCTGCGCAAAGTTTACTACAATGGCAGATCACATCCCAGGGACAGTACACCTCCACATTTCCAAACTGATATCCATCATACCATTCCTTAATGGTTTCATAATCCCGGGACAGGCCATAATACTCTAACAGTTCCTTTACTTCGCCATCTGTAAATCCAAAATATTCATCGAATTCCACATCCGCTGCAGATAACACCCGCAGATTATTCAGGCCGGTAAAGATACTCTCCTTGGAGATACGCATGCATCCGGTCTGCTTCTTCATTTACGGCTCTGACCCCATATCCCGCGCTGTTTCATAGGAATCCGCATTGATTCCTTTCAGAGATACCGAAATCACGGGGAATTTTCCCATATTTTCCCCAATTATCAAGCAGCTCCTTGATTAATCCTGTCTTGTCCACATAATAAAAGCCATCCCCTCGAATTTCTTCAAAACTCTCAATCCCGATTGGAAGTTTCTTTTTCCTGTCTTCCATCCAATTTTCACACTCCTTATTCCTATTCAGATTCATATCTTTTCATAAATTTATCTCAACCTATTCTCGTCTTTTCATCGCACATATTTCTTCTTATTATAACAGAAACCTCTTGCAAAACCTACTACTTCTTTTCGACAGACAGTCTTTCCACCTTCGCACTTGAACCACTTTTAATCTTCCTAACATATGCTCAAATCGCTCGGGATGCTTTTTTCTTATTTTCTCTAATCACTAATAGGTATGCCGTAAAATAACCGTTTCGTCAGTATAAGAGCCTCTCATATGCACCCCTGCCTAAATTTTATCATAAATAAAAGAACCTGCCTATCTCAAAGCAGATTCTCTGCCTTGTTCAGCGTATCAAGAAAGTTGTCTTTTGAGAACACCCATGATAGAATTAAGTGAAACATGGCAAAGATAAAAACACAACGTAAGGGTATCACAGACTCTTACAGAACCGGTAGGTAGTCCGGTCACACCATTTTGGTGTAAGTAGCCCTCCCTCCTTTGGGTCGTCCGTTCTTTGTCCAAACAAATTAAAGGAGGATTTGTCATGGACAAAATATCAGGCAGTTTGACAGTATTTTTTGAGGAACCATTCTGGATAGGCGTATTTGAACGAATATCTGAAGAAAAGTTATCTGTATGTAAGGTTACGTTTGGTGCGGAACCGAAAGACTACGAGATATATGATTTTATTCTGAAAAATTACGATCGGCTGAATTTTAGTCCGGCTGTGGCAACTGATGTAAAAGAGGCAAGTCGCAATCCGAAACGGATACAGAGAGAAGTTCGGAAACAGGTGCAAAATACTGGAATAGGCACAAAATCACAACAGGCTTTGAAATTACAGCAGGAGCAGTTGAAAACTGAACGTAAAATCGCGAGCCGGGAACAACGGGAAGCAGAGAAACAACGGCAGTTTGAACTGAAACAGCAAAAGAAAAAGGCGAAACATAAGGGGCATTAGCCCCTGTGTTTCATGTCTGCGAATCGCAAATTACGGGAAAAATAATACAACATTATCAGTCCGCTATTAGTGAATATCTGGATGTAATTGTCAATGGCAGAAAACACACCCCGCCAGGAATCCTCCCCGTTCATGAAGAGTCACACCTAAGAATGTCAGGCAGAGAGTCGGATATGAACTGCCATACTCCCCCTCTCTGCCGTACATCTTACGAATGACTCTTCAAGAACTAAATTCACATTGATTTCTTCCCCATTTTGTCGTAAGATAATTATTGTTCTACATCCATTTATAATAAGGGGAGGATATAATGGAGAACAAGAATTACTACGAGATATTAGGGGTATCTATGAAAGCAACTCCGGATGAGATTACCGCTGCCAAGAACACTCTTGCCAAGCAATACCATCCGGATGCCAATATGAAGAACGGCATTGACACCACCGCACAGATGCAGGAGATTCTGGAAGCATATCGCATCCTGTCCGATCCTGCCAAACGTGCAGAATATGACCGGGACATTTCCGGCAGGAAATCAGTCATGCAGACTTTCGATCTACATAATATGGAAGAAACAGATGACGACACCGCCCCTGCCTTCGTTACATACTGGAAGACCGCCAATGCCCTGTACGACATCATACTGGAAGCTGATACGCTGTTTAAAGAAAAGAATCGATCAAGCAGATTAACCCAGTTATCCATGCAGGCGATCAAGTATGTGATCCAACTTCGGAATGCTTCCATTCCAGAGCGTTACTGGCATCCGGATATTATGAACTGGCTGCTCTTTACCTCATATAAGAACCGGAATTATACAGTATCTTACCTGCTGACTTTATATGATAGCTTTGCTAAGGAAAGCATCTCTGCCATAGATAAGATTAAACTCCAAAAAAAGTCTTACCAGTACCAGCATTCTGTAAAACGTTTGGTAAAATATTAGATTTTATTTTTTCACACATTGGAATCATCCACATATTATGTACTGTAAACATTATCAATGGAGGATTTCAAAATGAGCGATTTAAGTGCTACAAACTGTGGATGTGGTTGTGATTCTGGAAGAAGCGGAGGAGACTGCGGATGTGGTTGTGGTTTCGGAGGCAATAGCTGCCTGTGGATCATCCTTCTGCTTATCTTCTGCGGCGGATGCGGCAACAACTTTGGCAACAACGGATGCGGATGCGGCAATGACAGTTGTCTGTGGATCATCCTTCTGCTCATCTTCTGCGGCGGATGCGGCAATGGATGCGGCAACTTCGATTGCGGATGCGGATGCTAATCTTCTGAAATACAGACCTGCGGAATCTGCCACTGGCAGTTCCGCAGGATGCATACAGCCCAAAGGGGACGGAGTATATCACTCCGTCCTCTTCATTTTATGACCATCAGATTCGCGCCTCTTATGTTCATCCTTCTTCTCACTTGTATTCAACTGTTTCTTCAGCATACACTTCTCATCCAGTTCATACACTGCATTTCCATCAATAATCAGTTTTCTGTCCATATTCATTTCCTTTCTTAATAACGCTGCTTACCCTATAATATATGAAGATTCTCATATTTAGTTTTTCCATATCTCATAAATTCCATTCCATTGGCATATATATTTACAACGCTATGTTAAGGAGCACGTATGGAACAAAAATCCTACAGACCAATGACACCTTTCGATAATCTGGTTACCCCACCCTTCCTCTATACACTCAAACTGCTGCTTCCATACACTCCGCCTTCCATGCAGCGCTTCCTCGCATTCTATATCAAATTCCTGGAACTGCGCCGAACCATGGAATCCTTCCGGGGCTTTCCTTCCCGTTCTTTATCCATGAATATGCTGGACGAATTAAAGCCCTACATGGAGCCATCCGAAAAAGAGATGATGGAACAGATGTCAAGCATGATGAATATGATGGAAATGATCCAGAGTATGCAGGCTATGTCCGATTCCACCTCTCAGGACTTCGGGAATTTTAATCCCATGGATATGATGCAGAACATGCTGACCCCTGAACAGCAGGAGATGTTCAACATGTACAACACTATGTTTGAAAATGAAATGAACACGCCAGATTCCGGCAATATGAAAGGAGAACAAGATAATGAATGAATGGATGAATCATCCCGCAATGAAGAATTTAGACCCAATCAAACTGGAACTGATCCGAACCGCCGCCACCCAGACCCAGGGTAAATCCGGCAAGTCCCTTGCCCCGGTCATGATGGCACTGATCACCAATGCTAACAAAAAAGGAATCCAATTCACCCCTGATGAATTCTCCCTGATCCTTTCCATCTTGAAAGAAGGCAAGACTCAGGAAGAACAAAACCAGATTGAGAACATGGTCAAAATGGTTCAGGGCTACATGAAAAAGGTCCACTAATAAAGGAGGCGAATCATCGCCTCCTAAAAATCTTCTTCTTTTCGCAGCATTCTCATCTCCCGGCGCATCTTCGCCTTCTCCCAGTCTTCTTTGTCCAGTTCCGTTTCCAGTTCCAGTCTTGGAACGGGTGCCGGCTTATCATTCTCATCCAGCGCAACCATCGTAAAGAATGCCCGATTGATCAGTGTCCTGCCACCGTCAATATCTTCAATATACGTATCCACTTTCACTTCCATAGATGTATTTCCTACATAAGTCACTTTTCCCTTAATGACGATAACATCCTTCTGATATGCTCCTTTTAGGAATCTTAAGTTATCGACCGAAGCCGTAATCACATTCATATGTGCGTGTCTTTTTGCCACAATTCCCGCAATCTCATCTATCCACTGCATCAGGATACCTCCAAAGAGACGTCCCGCAGCATTCAGATGATTCGGTCGCACCATATGAACCGTCTGAACCACTGATTCTGATACTTTTCTACTCTCTATACTCATATATCACTTGACCCCTTCTAAAAAATACTTTCCATTCTTTTCTCGCAAGACTCTTTTATTATAACACAAGATTTGATATACTAAAAATGATTTATTATAATAGAGTAAATTACTGCAATTGATTATGATACGGACAAAAGATTTATATATACTAACGATAATTAAAATGGAAGAACCTCTATAAATACCTTACTATAAAGGAGACAAATGAAGATGAGAAATATCAAATTAACAATAGAATATGACGGCAGCCGCTACCAGGGCTGGACACGCCTTGGAAAAGACGAATCTAACAATACCATTTCCAATAAGATTGTTGAAGTACTGAAAAAGATGACGGATGAGTATCTGATCGAATTAAACTGCGGATGCCGCACAGAGGTTGGAGTCCACGCTTATGCACAGGTTGTGAACTTCAAGACCGAATGTACCATGGAGGTTCAGGATATCCAACATTACCTGAACCGCTATCTGCCAATGGATATTGCCATTGTGGATGTGGAAGAAGTCCCGGAACGTTTTCATGCTCAACTGAATGCGGTTTCCAAAACTTATGTATACCGTATGACCATCGATGATGTTCCAAGCGTATTCGACCGCAAATACACCTACCACTGCTATAAGATTCCGGACAAGCGTCTTATGCAGCAGGCATCCATTCTCCTGATTGGAAAACACGACTTCAAGAACTTCTCTTCCGCCAAGAAAACCAAGTCTACGCTGCGCGAACTCTATGATATCGAGATCTATGGCGATACAGAAGAGATGCAGATTCTGATCCATGCAGATGATTTTCTTCATAATATGGCACGTTTGATCGTGGGTACTTTGCTGGATATCGGGTTCGGCAACCGCCCGAAAGAAGACATCGAGGATATCTTCGCCGGAAGTCAGGAGCCAAGCGCTCCATGTGATCCGAAAGGGCTGTATCTCCAAGAGGTTGAATATTAGATTCTTAATTGGGGACAGGGCAAATCCAAAAAGGGACACGGCTATTTTAATTAGGGACGGGGGAAATTTAAAAAACCCCCGTCCCCATTATAACTGCATTTAGTTTCTCTAACTTTTTCCGTTCTTCGGAAGTAAATTCTCTATCAGTAATCACTCCCGTATAATCTCCCAGATGGTTGATCCTCGTCATCGCCTGCTGTCCGAACTTGGACCTGTCCACTACCAGATATGATTTTTCACACTGCATCGGGGTATACCGTTTCAGCCACATCTTATCAAAGGTAGGCGTTGTCACCTCGAAGTCATCATTAATCGAAGCCGCTCCGAAGAATCCCACATCAAATTTAAAATCTGCCAGCATCTGTGTTGCATAACGTCCGAACATACTTCCAGTCTCCTTCTGTATGCTGCCGCCACAGATGAACAGTTCTGCCTCACTCTTCTTCAGCAGTTGTGCAATCTCAAGATCATTCGTAACGATCAGTATTCCCCGCATATCCTTGATCAGTTTGGCAATCTCATAAGTTGTTGTCCCTGCATCCAAGAATACTGTATCTCCTTCTGATACCAGAGGAAAACAGATCTTCGCCAACAATTCTTTTTCCTTCTTGTGGCTTGTCTGCTTATCCGCATAAGTCACTTCCTGCTTTGCCACAGCCCCTCCATGGCAGCGTTCGATCACATTGTTCTCCTGTAACTTCACCAGATCCCTGCGAATCGTCATTGGGCTGACTTTCAATTCCTTTGCCAGTTCATCTACCTGTGCGCTGCCTTTCTGCTGAACCAATTCAACAATCATTGCCTGTCTCTCTGCTGCTAACATCTGCTTACCCCTCTTTTACAAATATGCAGCGAAAGATATTTCTTCCGCTGCATATTATTTTACCTCATTGTAAAAAGATATTCAATTACCTAAAAATATTACATAAAGATACCTTACATAAAGATATTCAGTACCAGAACCTCAACAACACCAACTGCCCATGCAACGGTAGATGTAACAGACCATATAGTTAACTGATCCTTTGCTTCGCTTACTCCAAGAGTTCTGTTAACAACCCAGAAATAACTATCATTAAAGTATCCGAAGAACAGAGAACCTACACAGCATGCTACTGCTCCCAGCAGCGGGCTTGCGCCTGATGCTACAACGATTGGTGCAGAGATACTTGCTGCTGTTGTCATAGCTACTGTACCAGAACCCTGGATGAATCTCATTGCGGTAGAGATAATCAGCGGAAGGATAATAATCGGAATTGCTGTCTGCGCAAGACCGTCCGCCATGAATGTTCCAAGCCCTGAATCTTTGATAATCTGTCCAAGAGCGCCACCGCCGCCTGTTACCAGCATAATGATACCTGCTGACATCATACCTTTCTCCATCTCAGTAAGGCAAGTATGTCTGTCAAGTTTTCTTCCCAGTGTAAAGATAGCTACCAAAAGTCCAAGTCCTACTGCTACGATTGGCTGTCCAAGGAAGATCAGTATTTCCATAATACCACTGGTCTGTCCTAATGCAGAAGCGATCGTATTAATTAAGATCAGAATAATCGGCACGATCAGAGGCATGAAAGACTCTAATGTTCCCGGCATTCCTGTCATATCCATAGAGAATGCACCTTCATAATCTGGCTCCTGGTATGGTGCTTCAACTACTTCACCTTCCTCGTTAACAACACGATAGTATTTCTTTGCCAAGAACATTCTTGCATAAGCAATACATGCAATCGCCATTGGAATCGCAAGCACAATTGTTAACAGGATAAATTTGCCAACATCAATTCCGAAGATACCACATACGCCCAGAGGACCCGGTGTAGGTGGAACTAATGAGTGAGTGATTACAAGACCGGCCGCCAGTGATACGCCAAGTGCGATGACAGATTTCTTTGTTGCTTTGGAAATCGCTTTTGCAATCGGTGCAAGTACCACGAATCCGGAGTCACAGAAGATCGGGATTGATACAAGGAAACCGGTAAGTGCTAACGCTTCCTCTTCTCTCTTCTTACCAAATAACTTAAGGAATGTATGCGCCATTCTCTTTGCTGCTCCTGTTACCTCGAAGATCTGTCCCATCATAACACCGAAGCCGATAATAATACCGATACTTCCCAATGTTCCTCCGAAACCTGATGTGATCGAATTCACAATACCAAATGTCTTACCATCTTCCAGTGTGATATTCGTAAGCGGCATTCCACCTACAACACCTACGATAATCGTACAGATAATCAATGCAAGAAATGCCTGTACTTTTGTTTTCAATACTAAGAATATCAGGACTGCGATACCAATCGCCAGACCAATTAACATTCTTTCCCCACTAAGTCCGTTTACCATAATTGACCTCCTCTTCCTTCTTTAAAGAATTACTTTGTAAAATTGGGTGCGTATTTCGCCGCCAACAGTATGGCTTCGATCATGCTGACCGCACTTACAATTCCCTTTCCTGCGATATCAAATGCAGTTCCGTGATCTACAGATGTCCGAAGAATCGGCATGCCATTCGTAATTGCAATGGTCTTCTCAAAATCAAGAGTTTTCGTTGCAATATGTCCCTGGTCATGATACAAAGACAATACGCTGTTATATCTTCCAATTGCAGCCTGGTGGAATACAGAATCTGCTCCGATTGGTCCTACAACATTGTAGCCCTCTGCCTGTAATTCCTCAACAGCCGGCGTGATCTCATTCACTTCTTCCCATCCGAACAGCCCATGTTCTCCACTGTGCGGATTCAGTCCGGCAATTGCCATCGTTCCATCTGTAACACCGAGTTTCTTAAGTGCTTCCATACAACGCTTGACATAATCCTTAATTCTTTCTTTTGTGATCATATCTAACATCTCTCTTAAGGATACGTGTCTCGTCAGGAAGAATACGCGCATTCCATTGGTCTCGAACATGGTCAGAGGATCTTCTGTATTGGTAAGAGCACCGAAGATCTCCGTATGTCCGATAAAATTAATCTCACCTGCACGCAGAGACTCCTTATTGATCGGCGTTGTAGCGACAGCATCGACCTTGCCATCGTTCGCAAGTTCAATACTTTTTGCAATATATTCATATGCAGCTTTCCCGCACATTCCATTGACCTTGCCGAATTCGAATTCAGCCATGTCAACATTGCCTAAATCGATCAGATTCAAAACTCCTTCACGGAAATCTCCTTCTTCCGGCTCATGAATAACATGAACCTCAAGATCTGCTCCAACAATCTTGATTGCATTCTCCATGACGGTCTTGTCTCCGACAATGATACAATCTGCTACGTCAAATACTTCCTTTGAAGCAATTGATTTTGCAACAATCTCTGGTCCGACTCCTGCCGGATCTCCAATAGGTACTGCGATTAGTGATTTTCTCATGATATTCTCTTCCTTTCATTGATAAATATTTGATTTGTTTTTAGATATACAGTTTCTCTTTCAGATAGGTAATGCATCGGTTAATGGCATCGCGTCCGCCCTGGCTGCCGCCCTTGGTAATGATATGCACGCCTTCGAACTCACCTTTTAAGAATTGTCCGTACGCCGCAAGCGGCAACACCTCATCCATCAGGCTCAATCCGGCAGTCTGAAACTTCTCGCACACTGCCACCGTCACATCACCTCCACTGGTATATAATCCCTTGAAGGTCGGCTCACTCTTAAATATCCGGTAAGTAATCTCTGCAAATGCACTGTTAATCATTCCCGTCACCTTATCCAGCGAACATTCATACTGCTTCATATAAGGTTTGAAATCAATCCGGTTCTCAGGATAGATTCCATCGCCGGTTACCGTAGATACTACGTTACGATCACACTCCTCCAGAATCAATCTGGTTACCCGCGCAATCTCCTGCTCTCTTCTCTCATCACCTTCTAAGAGTTCCTTCGTATTCACGAACACGTTATGCGTTCTCTGAGAGAGCCACAATTCTTCCATCTGTACGGTAGTATTCGGATTCACGCTTCCCACTACGGCAAGGATCTTATTCTTCTCCTTCTTCTCAGAAGGTACGATTAATTTCCTTGACAGCGTTGCGGTAAACACACCCGGATCAACCGTTACGACCTTGAGTTTGCTCCTTATTGCTGCATCCGCAATCAGATCCAGATCTTCCTGCGTCACACAGTCGATTACAAGAATCCGGCTTCCTTCGGCAACACACTTGTTCATCAGATCCGCCAGATAATGCTTGCCATGCATCAGATCCTTCATCAGAATCGATGACACCTGATACTTACTCTGCTCACGGAACAGAACTGCTGCTTCGGATACTTTTACTGGAGTCTTTGGATCAATGGCAATATTCGTCTTATGCAGCGGAATTCCATCCACCAGCATATAGCCACCTATTACAATCCTTCCGGAAGACGGGAAGCACGGCGCTACAATCGCTACATAATCCTCTCCAAGACAATCCAGCATCGCGTCCGTCTCACTTCCCAAGTTCCCCCTTAAAGTACTGTCGATCCTCTTTGCATAGACCTTTACCTCGTCTCCTTTCAGAAGACTGCACACATTATGTACCCGGTTATAAGCAATCTCTGCGTCTACGCCCCGACTGTCCGTCGGATATAGTACACAATCGCAGTCGGACAGGGTAGACAGTTCAATCCGTTCCGTGTTCATCACCGTATATGCTTTATAATTCATCTTCTTTAGAAGTACACCGGTGGCATTGGCGCCCGTCAGGTCATCTGCTATCACAACACACTGTGGCATAACCAGCCTCCTTTCACAAAAAACTCATTGTTCTTTTATGTCAATTTAATCTATTTTTTATCAATGTTTTCGGCTAATCGCACAATTAAAATGTTTGTTTTTGTTCACATTAGACAACTATTCGTTCATCAGTACCTCTACGGCTTCTTTTAAGGTTGTAATCTCGCCAACATTTCCCGGGAAGATTACATACGGTGTCATCGGGAATTTGCTCTCTTCCCCAGTCTGCCATACCGGAATTCCAGGCTTGATCTGTCCCAGCACATTGGCTTTCTTAACAGCAAGTGCTTTGGTTCCTACATCACTAGAGGTAATTCCACCTTTCGCAATGACGAAACTCGGTGTAATGCTTAAGCGCCCAACCAGTGACTGTACCGCATCAGAGATCTTAACAGACAATCTAAGTTCATCCTCCTTATCACCGGTATCAGCCGTAATCAATGCACGCGTAGTATAGCAGCACACTGTTTTTCCTGCTTTGATGCATTCCTCTTCTTTGTCAAGGCATCTCTGCACCTCTACCTCGAATGCAGCATCATCTTTTACTAAAGTTGCATCCAATTCGATGAATTCAATATCAGACAGTTCTTTTAATGCTTCCACCTGCTTGGTTGTCTTGTCTGTATGAGAACCTACTACAACGATTCCGCCATTTGAAGTTTCTTTCACTACCATCTGCTTTCTGGTAAGAAGCGGCTGGTCCGTGACTGCTCCCATCACTTTTACGATTGCTGCTGCAGTACGGAACATGAATACTTTACCTTTAGCCATCGCACGATACAGCGCAACACAGAATACTTTTACATCCACATAATCTACTGCATTTACGATAATCTTGTTAAAATCTTTCACTTCCATTAACTGCGCTTCAATCTTATCAATATCCATATTGTGGATATCCTCAAGAGAGATGCAGGTAACATCAGATGCCTTATATGCTCCCTTCGTCTTCTCTTCTACATATTCCGGCATAGTTGCTGCCGTGTAGCCAAATGTCTTATCCTTTGCAAATTCTGTCTCATTCGCCGGAACAAGTTCATCGCCATATTTTACATAGTGTACATTCTCGATGGTAAAACGTCCACCTTCCTTGAAGAAAGGACACAGAATCTCTCCATCAATCGTCTTACCTGTATTCTTCTCGTAATTACTCTTCAGAAGTTCCGTCTCCAGTGGATAATGACCACGAAGCGTACTGTCACTGCGACTGATAAATATGTATTCTTTTCCAGTCTCTTTTGCAACTTCGTCTACAACTGCTGCGATCTCATTGTGAGCTTTTGTTGTCTGTTCTACGGTAAATCCTCTGGAATTCGTCAATACATAGAACAGGTTGTTCTCTTCTTCAAATCCCTGACGGATACTGTCCTTCTCCCAGTTGGTATATACTGAGATGTCATGAACCGTCTGAACTCCCGTCGGGTCGTCATCCAATACAACGATTTTCTTGTTGTTTGCTTCAATTTCATTCTTTAACAGACCATCAATATATTCTTCGTCAATTTTCTTATATGAAGTTAACACTTCCACATTGATTGCCATATTTTCTTCCTCCTAACCAGACTCATTTTCGTCAAATAGCCTTAAACCACATATAAACATTGGCTTCTGCCACGACCATCCGCTATGACTAAGGCTTAGTCGAATTTTTTAACTTCTACATCTGCCAGTTTTTCAAAATACTGTACGATTCCGCCGTGATCATCATTCATATGTCCGTGAATCTTCAATGACTGAAGAATCTCATATAACTGTGCTGTATATGGAATCGGAACGTCGATGGAATGTGCTGTATTTACAACGTTCTTAATATCTTTGTGGTTGATACGGATCGGTCCGCCCGGTTTGAAATTACGCTCTACGATCATTGGAATCTTAGCATCCAGAACTGCACTTCCTGCAAGTCCTCCACGGATTGCTTCGTATACCTTCTGCGGATCTGCGCCAGCCTTTGTAGCCAGAACGAATGCTTCTGATACAACTGCGATTGTGTTGTTAACGATTACCTGATTCGCTAACTTTGTAACACTTCCGCTTCCGGATGCACCGATCAACAATGCAGAAGATCCTAAGATATCAAAATACTCTTTCATTGCATTGAAATCTTCTTCATCTCCGCCAGCCATGATTGCAAGTGTTCCAGCAATTGCTCCCGGCTCCCCGCCAGATACAGGAGCATCCACAAATCCAACTCCTTTTTCCTTCAGACCGTTGTAGCATTCCTGAGATTCTACAGGAGTAACGGAACTCATATCACATACAACGGTTCCCGCCTTAATTGTAGATGCAACTCCATTCTCGCCAAATAAGATAGACTTCGTAATCTCTCCGCTTGGAACCATAATGATGATTCTCTCACACGCTGCTCCAATCTCAGCATATGAACCCTCCGTTGCACCTGCAGCAACAACGTCTGCAACTGCTTCTTTGTTCAGGTCGGCAACCATCAGGTCTACGCCTGCCTTCAGCATGTTCTTTGCCATTGGTCTTCCCATGATACCAAGTCCAATAAATCCTACTTTCATTCTTTTTACTTCCTTTCTTTTTTGATTTCACTTTTGATTACA
This sequence comes from uncultured Dorea sp., assembly GCA_945870325.1. Lineage (GTDB taxonomy): Bacteria > Bacillota > Clostridia > Lachnospirales > Lachnospiraceae > CAMBRQ01. Next base: position 52,981 of record CAMBRQ010000007.1, read on the forward strand.
TTTTGTTGTCAATAAGTGTTCATTCTTGAAATAATCTGTTCATTATTTCCTTCGTTACGTTGACTATACTACATACCGGTATACCGGTCAAGATGTTATTTTTCTTTCTCCCTTTTCTACAGTTTTATCATTCATTTTTTGTGCATATTTGCTATATTTGTTATTTTTTTATCGTTATGATTTTAACATCTTGAACAACTATATTTATTTTCTGTAACCCTTACTATTGACCGATTTTCACGATTGTTGTATGATATTTACAGACTTTCAAATGACTTTTTTACGTCATTTTCGTTAAAAAAATATTTATATTTAATATAAGGAGTTTTTATGATACCGTTAAACGAACAGGCATATCAGCATCTTCAAAATCTAATTATGCAGGGAGAACTCTCTCCTGAAAAGATCTATTCAGAGACCAAACTATCCAAAGAATTAGGCATATCCCGTACCCCATTCCGCGACGCAGTCCACAGGCTTGCCCAAGAAGGATACATTGACATCATTCCTAGCAAAGGGATCATGCTTCATCAACTGACCCGGCAGGACATAGACGAAACCTTCCAGGTCCGCTCCGCACTAGAATGCTACTGTACTCTGCAGATTACAAAATCAGCCGTCAGACGTCCGGTAAAGAAATTATTAAAGGAGTTACACTTCCTTACAGATATGTTAAAAGATATTATGGAATCCAGTAATTCGATTGAAGAATTCTGTGACTATGATTTCCAATTTCATACGAAGATTATAGAGTATTCCGGAAATGCGCAGTTCTCTTCCATCTTCGCCACATTCAAATATCGAATGCGCAGACTGGCGGAACTGTCACTTAAACACGAAGGTCGTATGCTGGATACGTATAATGAGCACCTGGCGATCGTGGAGGCGATGGAGAAGGGAGATGTGGAACATATCTATGAGATAACGTTGCGCCATATGGATACGGCCAGGGGAATCAACTTGGATGATTTGTAAGAACAGGGGAATTTTGTTCGTGAAGAGTCACTTGTAAAGTGTACGGCAGAGAGGGGCGGTATGGTGGGGCACATCCGACTCCAATCGCCTACAAGCCGTAAGTTCAAAAGAGGTCTGAAATTAGGCACCGACTATAGCGGACGTAAAATCTTGATGATTTTCCGCCCACGATAGTCTGGACTTCTGTACTGGTAGCACAGAAGCCCTCCTAATTCCAGACCTCTTTTTCACGAACGGCTTGTACAGCTCTTCTACGGATATGCCCCACCATACCGCCCCTCTCTACCTGACATTCTTACGTATGATCTTAACGAACGGGAAGGATTCCGGCGGGAATGCGTGGAGAACGATGTTGGATGAATAACGGAAAATCTTGAGCGCCTAGAAATATCAAGCAGAAGGATCTATTTCTCCACTACTTCCCTTCTTCTATCTTATCCACAGAATCCTGCTCCACAGTCTTACGCAACGAACGAAGATAAGTCGAAAACTGCGCCTGTTCTTGCCCATAAGTCATCTGAAGTTCATACTCCAACGGAAGCCAGGTATCAATCGAAGCCTCATTGTGCTGAATCAATGCCTCCATCTTATCTAATGCATGGACAATCTTGGCTTCCGGTGTCTTGTTGGCTTCTAACTCCTGGATCATGCTTAACAGTTCTTCTTGCTGTGCCGCCGGAAGTATCCCCGCCACATGCTCAATTGCTTTCGCCTCTTTCTCATGATCCGTTTTCTTCTTCTCAAAGCATGGTACATCCCCGGTCACTGCTTCGCCCAGATCATGGAACAGGCACATCTTCATAACTTTATCCATATCACAGTCCGGGAATTCTCTTGCCATGTCTTCCTTTACAAGCCATGCAAATACACACAGACGGTATGTATGTTCTGCCACGCTCTCATGCCTTCCCGAGGATGTCCAGGAATGTCTTGTATTGCACTTTAGTTTCTCAGCAACTGCCATAAAATCCAGCAATGTTCGGTTATCCATCGTAATCTTCTTCTATCCTTCCATAATCTTTACATAGAATTTTCGGTTTCTTGGACCGTCGAATTCACAGAAATACACATCCTGCCAGATTCCCAACACCAATTCGCCCCTATTTAGAATCAATGTCTGGGATGGTCCTACAAAACTAGTCTTAATATGAGCATGGGAATTCCCTTCCATATGCTGATAATAACTGGTTCTTGTCGGGAATGCTTCTTCCAGTCCATACAGCATATCGTGTACTACATCCGGGTCAGCATTCTCATTAATGGTGAAACCTGCGGTAGTATGCGGAGAATACACTACCACAATCCCATTCTGGATGCCGCTTTTTTCAATATCCTCCCGGATCATGTTCGTCACTTTCGCCATCTGCTGTGCACTTTTTGTCGAGATACGGTGTTCAAATAAGTTCATAATCTGCCCTCCATACTTTCTTATATTTCCAGATAATCCTTAAGCGCCTGATACTCTCTCTTCATCAGATAATATCCATGATTATAGAAATGCATCAGTGCATCATAATTCTTCTCAAGCCTAGATACTGTCGGAATCAAAGGTCTCAACACGAATATCTTCCCTTCTCTTTCCAGTTTCTCAATCAACTTCACTTGCTGATTGTACACATAATTCCTCCGAATTGTTGTGCGTACCAGATTCGGATATGTCTTATAGGCTTTTCGATAGAGATCCGCGACTGCCCTGGAAGTAGGTTTCTTATGGTATCCCGGATTCCTGGTCAGAATCAGAACTACTTTATCGTTTCCTAATTCCAATGCTCTCTTTACTGGAATCGAATCTGCCAGACCGCCATCCAAATAAGGGATTCCATCTACATTTACGATTGGCGAAACCAATGGCATACTACTGGATGCACGGCAGATCTTCATCAGACGGTCTCTATCGCTTCTTTCCGTCATATATTCTGCCTGTCCCGTCTCGCAATTCGTTGTTACAATCTCGCATTCCATCTCAGATGCAAAATACGTATCATAATCAAACGGGAAGAATCCATTCGGGTATTTGTCAAATATCATATCCATATCCATCAGGCTCTTCTCTTTGATGAATTTCGAAAAGCCATGATAATAATTATATTCCTTCTCTCTGTGAATCATACAATCCCTGGTTCTGCCCGGCTGTCTGGATACATAGTCTACTCCATTGCAAGAACCGGCGGACACACCGATCACATGGGACAGATACAGATCCTGCTCCATCAGATAATCTAAAACGCCTGAAGTGAACACCCCTCTGGTCGCCCCACCTTCAAGTACAATTGTTGCTTTTGTCATAATCTATACCCCACTTTCTTATCTGCTATTATATACCATTTTTCCTATAAAAAAACTGAAAGTTTTATTAAGTCACTATATTTCAATGATATCGAAACATAACAACTTGCTATTTTCTGGTATATTTGATAATATAAGCAAGGTATATAAATATGAATCATTTTCAAACAAGAAGGAGTATGTAACTGCTATGATTAGTACAAGCAATGTAACACTACGTGTTGGAAAAAAAGCCCTGTTTGAAGACGTCAATATCAAATTCACCGAAGGAAACTGCTACGGTCTGATCGGTGCCAACGGTGCCGGAAAGTCTACATTCCTTAAGATTCTTTCCGGTCAGTTAGAGCCAAGCAAAGGCGAGGTTATCATTACCCCCGGCGAGCGTCTCTCTTTCCTTCAGCAGGATCACTTTAAATACGACGAATACCCTGTTCTTGACACGGTCATGATGGGAAATGCACGTCTCTATGAGATTATGAAAGAAAAAGAAGTCATCTACGCCAAAGAAGACTTTACCGATGAAGATGGAATCAAAGCCAGCGAATTGGAAGCAGAATTCGCCGCTATGAACGGATGGGAAGCAGAATCCGATGCTGCAACACTTCTGAATGGTCTTGGCATCCCGACTGAGATGCACTATGAGATCATGCAGAACTTAAATGGACCAGAAAAAGTCAAGGTGCTTCTTGCTCAAGCGCTTTTTGGCAATCCGGACATTCTTCTTTTGGATGAGCCTACCAACCACTTAGATCTGGATGCGATTGCATGGCTGGAAGAATTCCTGATTAACTTCGACAATACGGTTATCGTAGTATCCCATGACCGCTACTTCCTGAATAAAGTCTGTACACAGATTGCAGACATCGACTACGGCAAGATCAAACTTTACGCTGGTAACTATGACTTCTGGTATGAGTCCAGCCAGTTATTGATCCGTCAGATGAAGGAAGCAAATAAGAAGAAAGAAGAAAAGATCAAAGAACTTCAGGAGTTCATCTCCAGGTTCAGCGCCAACGCTTCCAAGTCCAAGCAGGCAACTTCCAGAAAGCGTGCGCTGGAGAAGATCCAGTTGGATGATATCCAGCCATCCAGCCGTAAGTATCCTTATATTGATTTCCGTCCTAACCGCGAGATTGGTAACGAGGTTCTTACCGTAGATGGATTAAGCAAGACAATTGACGGAGAGAAAGTCTTAGACAACATCTCTTTTACTTTGGGTCATGATGACAAAGTTGCTTTCGTAGGAAGCAATGAACTTGCCAAAACTACCCTGTTCCAGATTCTCGCAGGCGAGATGGAGCCGGATGAAGGAACTTATAAATGGGGAATCACCACTTCCCAGGCATATTTCCCTCTGGACAGCGGCGCCGAATTCGACAACGACTACACTATCGTTGAGTGGCTGACCCAGTATTCTGAAGAAAAGGACGTCACCTATGTACGTGGTTTCCTGGGACGTATGCTCTTCTCCGGAGATGATGGAGTAAAGAGAGTAAATGTACTTTCCGGTGGCGAGAAGGTACGCTGCCTCTTATCCAAGATGATGATCTCCGGAGCCAACGTATTGCTCCTTGATGAGCCTACCAACCACTTGGATATGGAAAGCATCACCGCTCTTAATAACGGTATGATCAAATTCCCTGGTGTAATCTTATTCTCATCCAGAGACCACCAGATCGTACAGACCACTGCGAACCGTATCATGGAGATCGTTCCGGGCGGCAAATTGATCGACAAGATCACTACCTACGATGAATATCTGGAAAGCGATGAGATGGCAAGAAAGAGACAGACATATACTGTACAGCAGGAAGAGGACGACTAAGTACCCGAAGCAAACTAATGGCAGATTCCCAAGAGAGAATCTGCCATTTTAAATTCTATCATTCTATGAAACTCTCGCCCGCAGTTCATGATACACCTGGTCGAACTTCTTCTGCATCCCGTCATCTTTCACACAGGATACAATCTCATGGCGGACACCTTGTTTATCGGTAAGGAACAGGGTCTTCTTCACATTGCCCTGTAACCCTACTTCTACCTTCTCCATATCCTCTAACTGATACACATATACATCACTTTGCTCCACAAGCACATAGTCCTTCGCAATCATCAAATGATAATCCGGAATCTCAGTCAGATTCGGATCTGCCAACTGATGAAAGAACTCTTCCTGATCTCTGATGCCATCTAATTTGCTCTTTAATTCCTTCTGTGACTTCATATTCGTTACTGCAAGGAACGCACCTGCCACAGCCAGTATCAATGCCAGCATAATATTCGAAAAAAGACAGATGAAAGCCACCGCCAGCAGGCTTGCCCATACAATCATTCCTGTCTGCAGTTTCTTTGCCCGTTCCTGGATAAAATCATAATACTTTTGCTGACCTGCCGTCTGGATATTCATCTTCTACGCCTCTTTTCTTAATACTTATTATCATTTCCACTATCAATTCCTACTGGCATGCTGCAGAAATACCAAATTCTCTTACTAGCGGATTCTCTCCGGGAATCCAATCTTCTTCTGTACTTTTCTTAAAGTCTTATTAGAGAAATACTGTGCTTTCTCAGCATTATTCTTAATGATTCCATCAATATAAGCCTTATCTTTCTCAAGTCTTGCGACCTCATCCTGAAGTGGCTTCAGAACGCTAACGACTGCTTCTCCTACTGCCATCTTGAAATCGCCATATCCCTTGCCATCGAATTCCTTCACCACATCTTCCGGCTTCTTTCCGGTGCATGCACTATAGATATCGATCAGGTTCTTAACTCCCGGCTGCTCATCACGATACAGAATCTGCGCTTCTGAATCCGTTACCGCACGTTTACATTTACGAATGATTGTATCCGGATCATCCATAAGATAGATGCTGGCATTCGGATTCTCATCAGACTTGGACATCTTCTTTGACGGATCCTGAAGGCTCATGATTCTGGCTCCAACTTTTCCAATGTATGCTTCCGGAATTGTAAATACATTTCCATAGATATTGTTGAATCGCTCTGCAATATCTCTTGTAATCTCCAGATGCTGCATCTGGTCACTTCCAACCGGAACCACATCTGCCTGATAGAGCAGGATATCTGCCGCCATCAGTACCGGATATGTAAATAATCCCGCATTGATATTATCCGCATGTTTTGCTGCCTTGTCCTTGAACTGAGTCATACGGTTCAACTCTCCCATATAAGTAAAGCAGTTCAGTATCCATGCCAGTTCTGCATGACCGGATACATGGGACTGATAGTAGATACAGTTCTTCTCCGGATCAAGTCCCGCTGCAATGTACAGAGTCAGAAGCGCTCTTGCCCTCTTTCTAAGTGTTGCCGGGTCCTGTCTCACAGTAATGGAATGCATATCTACCACGCTGTAGAAACACTCATACTCATCACTTAAAGTCACCCAGTTCTTCAATGCGCCCAGATAATTCCCCAATGTCAGGTTACCTGTTGCCTGCATACCGCTAAATAATACTTTCTTATCTCCAATCATCTTCTCATCCTCCATATTATTTCTATTATTAGACTTCTATAGCATTCTTTATCCTATCATCATCTAACATCAAAATTCATTCTTTGTAATGTACTTCTCTTACTTCATTACTTATCCCAGGACTCTACCTTATCATCATAATAAACCACGTTCTCTGACAGAATCTCCGGGATTCCGCTCGTTACCTGTACCTCTGTCACCGCGCAGTTCTTATGTACGCCAAGCCCCCAATATTCTGATATGGGCTTGCCTTTCATGTTATTCAAAAGACCTGCCAGCGCGGCACCATGGGTCGTAATCAGTATACTACTATCCTGATACTCTTTCTTATGATATAATTCCTGCAGGAATTCTCCCGTTCTCTTCTTCACATCAGCAAAATCTTCGCCTTCCGGCGGAGCCGTATATCGTTCCGGTCCATCAAAGAACCGATGGAATTCCTCCGGAAGTTCCCAGCCATCCTTAGAACAGCTCTTCCCTTCATACTCACCGAATGACATCTCTATAATCCGCCCGTCTTCTATAATAGGGATCTCTCTGCCCTCCAGAATCAGTTCTGCAGTCTCCTTCGCTCTGGATAAAGGACTGGTATAACACACATCAAAAGAAATCTTCGCAAGTCCCTTCGCCGTCTTCCTTGCCAGTGTTCTTCCAAACTCATCCAGTGGAATATCCACCTGACCCTGAAGTCTTCTCTTCTTATTCCATTCCGTCTCTCCGTGCCTTACGATATATAGCCTCATCTTCTGCCTCCTTAACGTACTCTGTAAGTATATCACATCTCCTCATAGTTTTCATTAGTAAATTCACCAGAAAAGTGTTATAATATCACTACTCACTGTATCATCAGTAAATTATAAAAGGAGCTGTGAAGAATTATGGAAAAGATCACAAGTTTTACAATAGACCATCTGCGTCTCGTTCCGGGAGTCTATGTTTCCCGAATCGACTATGTAGCAGGCAATCCTGTTACTACTTTCGATATCCGTATGACAAGCCCGAATGATGAGCCGGTTATGAATACTGCTGAAGTTCATACCATCGAACATCTGGCTGCCACATTCCTGCGGAATCATGAAACCTACGCTGACAAGACCATCTACTTTGGTCCAATGGGATGCCGTACAGGCTTCTATCTTCTCCTTGCCGGTCAGTATGAATCCAGGGATATCGTCCCGTTAATGACCGAGATGTTTACATTCATTGCTGATTTTGAAGGAGAAGTACCTGGTGCAAGCGCCAAAGACTGCGGCAATTACCTGGATATGAATCTCCCGATGGCAAGATACCTTGCAAAAAAATATCTGGATAACGTTCTTCTGAACATTACAGATGCACAGTTGACTTATCCTGCATAAGGCTACATTTCCATAACACTGGCGTCTGCATTCTATACTGCACCAACGCCAGTGTAATTATCTTTTTCAGTTTCTCAAGGCACCTCCCAGCCCTACCCAGATGAACTTATCCATAATCTGTCATGCCTTTCTATTCCACACATATAATCTGACACATCTTCATCGCTTCCAACGCATTCCTATGGCTTTCTGGTGTCACTCCGGCACAGCACGCCGCGTCCACAATCACCGGAACCTCCGGCAGGAATGCCTTCACAAGCATCGCATTGGATATCACGCAGATGTCCGTACACAGACCGACAAAAGTAACCGATTCAATCCCTTTCTTCCCCTGTTTCTTCAGATCTTCGTCCTGCGCTTTCAACACCTGCCCAAGCGCTGCGCTTCCAAATGTCGGCTTATCAATCGGCTCCTCTTTGCGAACCGCTTCAATCTCCGGATTCAGTTCCCATCCCTTCGTCCCTCTGACACAATGAACAACTGGAAGATTCTTCCCTTCCTGAGTCTCCAGATAATTCTCCTCATGTGTATCCCTGGTATAAAGTACCCTTCCCTCAAAATTACGGATCTTCTCCACAACCTTCGGCACTATCGTAACCGCTTCCTTCGTCCCAAGCGCCCCATCAATAAAATCATTCTGCATATCCACTACAACCAAAATATCCATAATACCATTCTCCCTTCATAATCAATCTGCCAAAACTACTATTTCTATTATATCTCACTTCTCCTCATAGTCAAATTGTATACACAATTTTCCAACAATTCGTAAGTTCAAAAGAGGCGAAAACTCAGCCATCTTACAGTCTGCGTTTTCACCTCTTTTGAACTTACGGATTGTAGACGACCGGAGTCGGTCTCCTGTCACCGGACACCTCCTCCAGATGCCGTCCTCCCGCCAACTATCTAATTATGCCCCAAAATTCCTACTCCATATTCCCTGGAAACTTCGGAATTCCATCAAACCCAACCTGCAGATCCGCATCTGTTGGAATATAATCACTCATCTCTCCATTATGGAACTTCTCATAGGCCACCATATCGAAATATCCTGTACCAGTCAAACCAAATACGATCGTCTTCTCCTCGCCAGTCTCTTTGCACTTCATCGCTTCATCAATCGCAACTCTGATTGCATGGCTGCTTTCCGGTGCCGGAAGGATACCTTCTACTCTTGCAAACTGCTCAGCCGCTTCAAATACTGCTGTCTGCTCTACGGATCTTGCTTCCATATATCCATCTGCATATAACTGTGACAGAATAGAACTCATACCATGATATCTTAATCCACCTGCATGGTTTGGAGACGGGATGAATCCGCTTCCTAATGTATACATCTTCGCAAGCGGGCATACCATTCCTGTATCACAGAAATCATATGCATACACGCCTCTTGTCATACTTGGGCAGGATGCAGGTTCTACTGCGATAAAGTGATAATCCTTCTCTCCTCTTAATTTCTCACCCATAAATGGAGAAATCAATCCTCCAAGGTTCGAGCCACCGCCTGCACATCCAATGATGATATCCGGCGTAATTCCGTATTTATCTAAAGCAATCTTTGTCTCCATACCGATAATGGACTGGTGAAGCAATACCTGGTTCAATACACTGCCAAGTACATATCTATAGCCTTCCGTACCTACTGCAACTTCTACTGCTTCAGAGATTGCACATCCAAGACTTCCTGTGGTTCCTGGATGCTCCGCCAGAATCTTTCTTCCCACTTCTGTCTCTGTTGATGGCGAAGGTGTCACACTAGCGCCGTATGTACGCATTACTTCACGACGGAATGGCTTCTGCTCATAAGAGCATTTTACCATGAATACTTTACAATCCAGATCCAGATAAGAACAAGCCATGGAAAGCGCTGTTCCCCACTGTCCTGCTCCAGTCTCTGTCGTAACACCCTTAAGCCCCTGCTTCTTTGCATAATATGCCTGGGCAATTGCGGAATTCAACTTATGGCTTCCACTGGTGTTGTTACCTTCAAACTTGTAATAAATCTTCGCCGGTGTCTGTAATTTCTCTTCCAGACAGTATGCTCTTACCAGAGGCGCCGGACGATACATTTTGTAGAAATCCTGAATCTCCTGCGGGATATCGATATAGCGATTGTCATTGTCTAACTCCTGGCGCACCAGTTCTTCACAGAACACGCCTGATAATTCCTCTGCCGTCATCGGCTGTAAAGTTCCCGGATTCAAAAGCGGTGCCGGCTTATTCGTCATATCCGCGCGTACATTGTACCATTGTTTTGGCATCTCACTCTCTTCCAGATAGATTTTGTAAGGGATTTTCTGTTCACTCATTGTTTTGTTCTCCTTTCATTTCTCGCTTCTGGGAATAGGGTATTGCATAAAAAAATACCCTTATCCCATACAATTCTTATTGCAGGGACAAGAGTAATATTAATCAACTCCTGCGGTGCCACCCGGCTTGGTATATCATACCCACTCATGCGTACCATCATACGCGGACTTTGTTAACGGAGTACCCTCTCCGGCTTACTTACTTCATATAAATCCATCCATTTCAGTTCGCCCTCGGAAGTCCATTCCTCCTAGTATTATCTGCTGCAATTCCAGCATCTGCAACTCTCTGATAGACACTTGACTAAAAGTACTTGCTCTTCCTCATCAGTTTAACCAAACTTTACCACGTTAACTTGTTATTGTCAAGAGTTTTTTCAATTCACAATTTATGCAATCTACCTCTGCACTTGCAGTAATTTTGATTTTAATTCCTGCTCCAGACGCTGCATCTCTTTCTCTGCCTCAGCACGTTTCTGCCGTCCTTCCTGCTGGATCTTCATCACTTCATCCAGAGTCGCAATTAATGATTCATTCGTATGCTTCAACGTCTCAATCTCGACAATACCACGTTCTGACTCTTTCGCCGTATCAATTGTAGCCATCTTAAGTTTCTCAGCATTCTTCCGCAGAAGTTCATTGGTCATATCCGTAACTTCCCGCTGTGCCTGTGCTGCCTGGGAAGAATGTTCCACACCAAGTGCAAGTACCATCTGACTCTTCCACAACGGAATTGTATTCACAATCGTGGACTGTATCTTCTCCACCATCAGCGTATCATTACTCTGTACCAGTCTTATCTGAGGCGCCGTCTGAAGGGAAATCGTTCTGGTCAGTTCCAGATCATGTATCTTCTTCTCAAAACGGTTACACATGGCATCCAGATCCTTTGCCGCCTGTGCATCTTCTGCAAGTCCAGTCTGCTGTGCCTTGGCAAGAAGTTCCGGAATCCTGGTCATCCTTACTTCCTGAAGTTTCTTCTTGCCTGCCATAATATACATAGATAATTCTTTAAAATATGTCAAATTCAACTCATACATCTTGTCCAGAAGCGCAATGTCCTTCAGAAGTTGTATCTGATGCGTCTCCAACACCTTACAGATCTGATTGATATTCGTCTCTGCTTTCGCATATTTTGCCTTCATAGCCTGCAATTTGCCGGAGGTTTTCTTGAAGATCCCGAAGAAGCCTTTCTCTTCCTCTTCGTCAAAACTTTTCAGTTCTTTCACTACATCGGAGAGCAGTTTTCCCACTTCTCCCAGATCCTTTGTCTTCACATTCTCTAACGCTGTCTCCGAAAAATCTGCCATCTTCTTCTGTGTTCCTGCTCCGTATTGCAGAATAATGGTAGAATTCGTCAGATCAATCTGATTGGCGAAAGCTTCCACCGCCTGCCTCTCTTCTTCTGACAGAATACTGTCATCAAGAACCTCTTCCGGTTTCTCTGATACAGCCGCGGCTTTCGGTTCTTCCTTGAATGGCTCCAGTGTCAGTTGGGGAGTCGTTACAAATTCCTTAAATTCTCCACTCATAATATATTCTCCTCTATGCTCTCTTTTATTGTTTTCACATGTATCTCTTCTACATTCTCCTACTTCTTCCAGCCTTCCTCGGTCAGCCCTTCCTGTGCAAGCATCGTCTGCAGCACGGAGATATCAGAAGATACATCCCACGCTGTATCCCGGAACAGATCATCCAGTAATTTCTCAAATGCCGTATTCAACGTATCCAAAGTCGCTTCTATCTCCGCTTTGGAAGAACGGATATTCTCCGTATCAACCGGCTGAGAATCCAGTTCCTGATAGGCTTCCAGAAGTTTCACCGTTGTCGGAAGATAATAATCCATCAGGCGCCGGATATCTCCTACAGATTCCGGATTCTGCTCCACCCGGTCGAAGATCCCATCCACCAGAAGTTCCATCCGGGATATCTTCGCTGATATCTCTTCTCCCGGGATTGCATCGTTACATTCATGAATCTTACGGATGTAGGCATCTCCCGCCTCCACAATCTTTCTGACTTCCGGCGCAAGTTTCTCGCGCTCTGCCTGCTCTCTTTTCTGATCCTGCGGATTCTTTTCTTGCGGATTCTGCGCCTGTCCCTCCTGATTCGGATTCTGCGCATCTTGCGCCAATGAGCGCGCCTTCCTTGCCGCTTCTTCCTGTTCGTTTTGTTCCCTCTCATTCTTAAGTCCGATATATTGCTGATACATCCGATCCGTCACCATAAGGCATGTCTTTCCCTCATCCAGATGCCCCTGTAGAAACCATTTCTTCCGGATCATATATTCCAGATCTTTGACGATATATTTCGCCTTTTTCCCAGTCTTTTCTGCCAGTTCCTTGACATTACAGTATTCCCGGTATCCGATCTCGGCAACGTATCTTTGAAAACGTTCTGCTCTGTTCATCCTGGAACTTCCATAGTACGCAAGCCATCCATTCACCGCACTCAGTCCGCCTGTTACTGTCAGCCCAATTGCCGCACCGTGGGATATATTACCAATCCCAAAGACGCTTCCTACAATCCACGCAGCAAAAGCCAAAAGAAAGAGAATTCCACATACGCCTCCTGTGCCCATGAGAATTCCGCCCCATATCCTGACCCCATTCGTCTTACGGTATAACACTGCCGGATATTGTTGCTGGCTTCTCTTCTGGTCTACCTGATGCTCATTCTTCTGCCAACGGTTCGCCTGATCACATCCATAAGAATATGCCTCCTGGCGATTCGCCTGATAATATCCACCAGAATATGGCTGCTGCTTGTAATTATGCCCGGTATATTCACGCCTTCTGCCCGTCCTGCCTCCCTGATCCTTATATTCTGTTCTTGATCTTCCGGCATTCTTCATTCCCTGGGCGAAACCATCAACAGCATCGTTAATCGTATTCGTAATAGTCTGATTCAATTTTTCAAAATCCTGGGAATCTATCGCATCCTGTACCGTATTCTTAATCGTTTCACCGAATTTCTCCCAATCCTGACTCGTCATCTTATCATCCTGTCCTTCCATTATTCGGATTCGTACACTGATCTATACTTTTTTCATTGTAACATATTCTTTTTGTGAATGCACTCTAAAAAGAATTCAGAAGTCAGTTTCTTTCGGATGCTGTGACAACAAAAAAAGGATTCCAGTTTTAGTTTCCAGAATCCTTTTGTCTTTTGATTATTCAATTCCCAGATATGCATTATAAATATCTTTAGAAACATTTTTTCTGATGGAATCATATACATTCTGTGAATTAGAGATTATATCATCTTTCACTTCGTCAGAAAGTGTGATGACCTGAGTGCCGCTTTCTTCTATCACAGTCACCCGGTCTGCAATTCTCTGATCGGACTGTTCCCTGGCATATTCGGTCGCAATCTCAGCGGCTTCTGTCATAACCGTCCTTTCTTCCTCAGAAAGATTCTTAAAAAATTCATCATTCACAATCAAAGAGATAAGATGTGGCAGATGATTGGTTTCCACAATATAATCCTGCTGTTCATAGAGTTTGTTAGAGACGATGACCTCATATGGATTTTCCTGTGCATCAATGGTGTGCTGCTGAAGACCAATATAGACTTCGCTGAAACTCATCGGAGTCGGATTAGCACCAAGATTTTTCCAGAATTCCAAATGATAACTGTTCTCCATTGTCCGAATCTTCTGTCCCTTAAAATCTGTAAAATCATGCACCGCTTTGTTTGTGCTCATCACACGGAATCCCTGATCCGCCATTCCCAGAAGATGATATCCGCCTTCCGTATAGACTTCACTGATCAGATCATAAAATTCCGGATCATCCAGCGTTTCCCGGCAACTATCGAGTGAATCGAATACGCAGGGAAGATCAAAAACTGCAAGATCAGGCATGAATGCCACCTGAGGAGCAGTATTTTGTACAATAAAGGGAATGTCACCGTCTGCACATGTTTCCAAAAGATCCCTGTCACTTCCAAGTGTAGAATTAGGGTATACCTGGATCTTCATCTTCCCATCACTAAGCCGTGATACTTCCTCCGCAAATTTCTCAGAGAAAATCTGAGTCACCGTATCCTCCGGACTTGCAGTAGCCAGTGGCCATGCATAACGCTGTACCTCTGTTTCATCAGAACTGGCGCATCCTGTAAAAGCCAATGCAGAAAACATTGCCATAACAAGTACGGCAGATACAAAACGTATTTTTATCTCATTAAACTTCATGTTTCATCCCCTCCTATACCAATGCCAGAGAAATCGCCGGAACGAATGTAATCAGAAGCAACACAACTAAGAAGTAAGCAATCATAGGCATTGACTTCCTGGCGATCAACGTAACAGGCACATCGGTTAATGAGCTGGCTACAAAAAGGTTGACTCCTATCGGAGGAGTAACAAATCCAATGGCAAGGTTCACAACCATAAGCGCACCAAATTGAACCGGATCCATCCCCATATTCGTTACAATAGGAAGAAGAATCGGCGTCAGAATCAGAATGGCTGGTGTTGTATCCATAATCATACCAACAATCAGCAGGAACAAATTAATAACCAAAAGAATTATAACAGGATTATGGAAATTACTGCTGATAAATCCACTGACTGTCTGTGGAACCTGCATCAGTGTCAAGACTCTTGAAAAAGCCGTAGAAGTTGCCAGAATAAAAAGAATCGGCGTGAATGTTTTCACTGCTTCCACAAGAATATTCCAAATGTCTTTTACACGAATACTTTTATAGAAAACCATACTGATAAACAGTGCATAAAATACGGAGATGACCGCCGCCTCTGTTGGAGACGCAATACCACTGTATATACATCCAAGGATAATGACCGGACTAAGAATCGAGAAAAAACTCTCCTTTAATACCTTTAACAGGCCTTTGTCATGTAATTTTTTCACTTCTGCACGGATTTTCTCTTTATCCTCACCATTCCGTCTGCAATAGAAAATCGTATAAAGCATCAGAAGTCCACCGATCATAAGCCCTGGAATAATCCCTGCCAGAAACAGATCACTCACTGACGAGCCGGATGCCATTCCATACATAATAAACGGAATGCTTGGTGGAATAATCACTCCCAGACCGCCAGCCACTGCAACGAGAGAAGTCGTAAAAGTAAGATCATAGCCCAGACTCGTCAAAATAGGAATCGTCATACTTCCTACAGCAGCAACGGTAGCGGGTGCAGATCCGGAGATTGCACCGTAAAAGAGACAGGTTACAACAACCGCACAAGGCATACCGGCAGTTCGGTTTCCAAGAAAATATGCAAAAACATCAAATAGTTTTCTGGAAATTCCGCCTTTTGCCATGATGATTCCGGATAAAACAAACATCGGAACTGCCAGTAACGGAAAAGAATCCAGACCACCAAACATCGCACGGATCAGGTATTTTGCGCCTACTGTAAAAGAAGGATCGCAAACCGATGGAAGAACTGAAGTAATTCCAAGCGTAATGGATACCGGAATGGCGATAACCAGTCCAACCGCAAAGATGATAAATAATATAACTGCAGGCATCTACGCATCCTCCTTTCCTTGGGCTTCTCTATGACCGGCAGAGCCATTATCGGCAGAATATGCCGCAGAACTCTGAGTAATATCTGTATTTGCCTTGATATATGATTCCGGAGTATTTCTTTCAGGATGTGCCGGGTCATATACATTCTCACCTCTTGCAACACGGAATTCAATCACCCAGCGCTGCAGGATGCGGAACGCGACTAATATAAAAGACACAAAAGGCGCCGCCTGAATGTAATACATCGGTATCGAACAGGCAGGTGAGACCTGACCACTTGCCACGGCAGACATCATATAAGAATATGCAAAAGGAATCATATATATAAAAAATATGAGTTCAAAGGTGTGGTTGACCACCTTAAAAATCGCTTTTCCACGCCGGGGAAACATTGCAACAAACTGCTCTATCTTAATGGACAGACATTTTTTGCTGCAGTAGCTAACGCTGATAAACCCGCTCCATATAAACAAATATCGCGTCAATTCTTCGGACCAGGACAGTGACATGGTAAGTGCATAACGGCAAAAAACCTGTATTCCCATAATGAATGTCATGCCAATCAGAAAGAATGTAAGAATACATTCTTCCAGATTCTCATCCAACCAATGAATTATTTTTTTCATTTCTACCTCCTTATAGGATGTTACTTAAATATTGTCCAAAATTCTTAACGAATTTTGGACAATCATATAGAACTTTTATTATTTATAACGCTTTGTGAAGCAAGGTCAGAACCGTATTCAGATCCTTCACTTCCATCTGTCCCGGAGCGGAAGCCTTCGCAGCTGAGCCAAAGGTAAGCGCCGAGCCAAAGACTTCTCCGCATAAGCGGCTGATAACGCCTGTACCCGCCATAGACATTGTAATAACAGGCCTGTCTGCATATTCAGATACCATTTCTTCTGTCGCTGCGAGAAGTGTAAGGACATCCTTTTTATTCTGCGGCATAACAGCAATCTTCGGAATATCAGCATCTAATTCCTGCATCTTTCTAAGCCGTGACACAATCTCATCTTTGTCCGGAGTCTTGAAAAAGTCGTGGTTAGATGCGACAACCTTCACCCCTGCTTCATGAGCGCCGGCAATAATCTTCTTCACAACTTCGTCACCGGTAAATACTTCTACATCAATCAGATCTACATATCCCGACTGGGCTGCCCGGATATTCAACTCGGCATAAGCATCATCTTCAATCGCTTTTTCTCCGCCTTCTTTCGAGGTGCGGAATGTCATAAGAATTGGAGTATCGCCTAATGCATCTCTTAAGTCTTTCAACACATCCAGAACCTGTTCAAAGTTGAATACCCCTTCAAACCAGTCTACACGCCACTCCACAACATCAACCGGAATAGAATCAAAAGTTTTTGCCTCAGCAATGATCTCCTGTTTGGTCACTCCAACAATTGGCACGCAGATCTTCGGAATGCCACTTCCGATTTCAATATTTCTAACACAAACTGTTTTCATAATCTTATCCTTTCTATATGTATATTAGTTAAATTTTAATGCAATTACTCAGCAGATGCAAGAGCAAGCATTTTGGAATAACGCATATTTACAAATACTCCCAAAGCCACACCGATTGCAGTAAGAACAATATTCATCGTCATAACACCTGACGGAGTCATCTTAGAAGCCGCTGTCAGGATTGTGTAGTTACACAGGGATGATGCGATCATAACCAATGCCGTAACAGTACCTTTGATCTTTGGAAAGAGCATATTGCATACGGAAGTAGCAATCTGAAGAAGTCCTCCGGCTCCCGCCCATCCGATTACGAAAGCACCTGCGATACATAACCCCTGGGTTCTGCTTACCAATACCAGGATCATCGTCACAAGACAGATTGCAGGGTAGATCAGGATAAAACGTACATCTTTGATCTTACGAGTTAAGAATGCTGTCACGATAAGCGCAAGCAGAGTTCCTGTGGAATAATATGTTTGCATAATAGAAGGATCTGCCCATCCAACAACTTCCTTTGCAAAATTCTGGGCACAGTTAAGCCATAACTGGAATGTACCTGTACAAGTGAATCCAATCAGAATCATAGCGATGGATTCGATAGAGAAATGAGTCTTTTTCAGGCTCTCAAGAAGTCCTTCTTTCTTTTCTTTGCGCGCATCAGTATCCGGAAGCGGAGCAAAAAGGATCAGAACCACTAATACAATGTAGCAGATGCCGCAGCCAATGAATAACGGGTTGTAAGATACAAGACCTGCTGCGCTTGTTGTTACAGCAACCCCAAGCACGAATGGAAGAAGCATCTGTGAAATAGCGATAAAAAATTTGATTCCCATCGTTGCAACACTAGGTGCCGAATAGAATACTTCCGCAACTGCAGGGTAGATACCTGTATCCAGAAAAGAGTTCGCAATACCACCGAGAATTGCGCAGATATAAGCGATCTGATAACCGCCATTTGCTCCTGCGTTAAATGCCAGCGCAAGACCAATCAGATAGATTGCATAGGACGCTCCTCCGATTACACATGAGATGCGGCGTCCCAATTTATCTGAAAGCGGACCCGCAAACGGAAGTGCAATCAGTCGTCCGAGACCCAACGCGGCAGAGATTGCTGTAATCGCCATTGCTTCAACCCCCCAGCTTGCAGCCAAAGCATCTTTTATTACAGCCTGCCCCAGAACAGAACATCCAACGCCATGAATAAAATAATTTAAATAAAGAATAAGTGCACTTGGTAAATACTTTTTGTTCATTAGAGATACTCTCCTTTTCCTTTGCTATTCTTGATATTTTGTCACAAACACAAGAAACGCCACACCATATCGTTAAAAAATCAACGATTTGTTTGTCTATATTTTATCAATGCCTATGTGAGATTTCCAATACCAATAAGTACAAGAGTTGATGCATTTAAACTATCGAATTGCCAAATAACATATCGCAGAAGATTGTGAAATATGAAAAAAAATGGTAAATTATACTTATCGAACTGCTAATGTTCAATAAAAAGTATATTAACAGATGTTTACAGAAGTAATTTTTAGTAAATGACAGGAGGCAGGCATGACGCTCAATCAGATTTATTATTTTCGGACAATTGCTAACTATGAGAATTATCGAAAGGCTGCAGAGGAACTCTATATCTCCCAACCATCACTTAGCCGCTCCATTGCGCTACTGGAAACGGAACTGGGGGTTCTGCTCTTTGAAAAAAACGGAAGATGTGTCAGTTTGACAAAAGGAGGAAGACTGTTCCTGGAATATGCGAACCGAATTATCGAAGAGTGCGAAAACGCAAAAAATAAGATGAATGAACTTGCAAATAATGGCGGAAAGATTGATATCGGATATGTATTTCCTCTCGCGCTTCATTATATCCCTCATAATGTGAGAGATTTCCTAAATAAAGAAGAAAATAAGAATGTTACGTTTAATTTCTTCCAGAATCATACAAGCGCAATTGCAAAAAAGGTCAAATCCGGAGAACTGGATGTTGGCTTTGGCGGATATATGGAAAATGGAGAATTCGAATTCTTTCCTATATTATCTGATGAAATTGTACTGATCGCACCAAAGGGACATGAACTTGAGAAGAAAGAATCCGTCTCCATCCAGGAAATTAATCATTATCCGGTGATTGGATATGACAGGGAATCCTGGCTTGGAAATTATACAAAACAATTATACAAAAGGCTTTCGCTCCATCCTAACATCGTAGTGGAATGTCCGGATGAGCACTCAATCGTAGCATTGGTAAGCGAGAATTTCGGAATAGCGCTTGTTCCAAAGATCGAAGAGATCGACGAGAACCGTGTAGATATCTACAAACTGAGTGATATTGAACTAGTACATCACACTTTCATGTTCTGGATTCGGGACCGCTATCATCTTCCAGCTGTCGAAAGATTCATTGAATATATGAAGCAAAAAGGCGCATTATCTGCCAAACAATTTATAGAACCAGAAAAATGATAGCCTGAAGGTATCAAAAAAAAACAATAAAGATATTTTATATTATTGTTCTCCGGAATTATAATGATATTGTCACAAACATAAGAAATGCCTTCTGCGAAAAAGACAATAAGGAGAAGGATTTATGAAAACAAATTATCCCAAAATTTTTGAACCTTTAACGGTAAAGAGAATGACAATTCGTAACCGCATTGCTATGACTCCGATGGGATCAAATTACGGCGAGACAAGTGGCGAGATGAGTAACCGCCACATGAATTATTATTCATTACGCGCGAAAGGCGGAGTTGGCCTGATCATTGTAGAGAATGCCAATGTAGAATATCCTGTTGGTTCCAATGGAACAAGTCAGATCCGTATCGATCATGACAGTTTTATGCCGCGTTACTATCAGTTAGTCGAGAATCTTCATAAGAACGGCGCGACAGTTGCCATACAGATTAACCATGCAGGCGCTTCTGCTTCTTCTGCAAGAACAGAAGTGGCGACAGTCTCCTCTTCTAATATTCCAACAAAAGTCGGCGGTGATATTCCACGTCCAATGACCAAAGAAGAGATTCTTACAACAGTGAGAAAATATGGTGAAGCTGCAAAAAGAGCCCAGGCTATCGGTTTTGATGCCGTTGAGGTTCATTGTGGACATTCTTATCTGATGAGCCAGTTCATCTCCCCATATTACAATAAGAGAACAGATGAATTCGGTGGAACGGTAGAGAATCGTCTGCGCTTCCCGCGGATGGTATTGGAAGAGATCCGCAGACAGGTCGGACCGTGGTTCCCGATTATTGTGCGTATTTCCGCAGAGGAGCGTGTGCTTGGCGGAAATACCCTGGAAGATACTCTGGAATATCTGCAGTATATTGATGAGTTCGTAGATATGTATGACGTATCATGTGCATTGAACCCATCTCTCCAATATCAGATTGATTCAAACTATATGCCTGATGGATGGCGTTCTTACCAAGCAAAGGCTGTAAAAGAAAAATACGGCAAACCAGTAATCAATGCTGGAAACTACCGCGATCCAAAAGTTGTAGAGCAGATTCTTGCAAGCGGTGATGTAGATATTGTCGGTATGGGTCGTGGATTAATCGCTGATCCAAACTGGGTAATCAAAGTACAAAACGGCGAAGAAGAGATGCTTCGCAAATGTATCTCATGTAATGTAGGCTGCGCGGGGAACCGTATTGGCGTCAACCGCCCGATCCGTTGTACTGTTAACCCTGCGGTTCCGGAGGGAGATATCTACAAGAAATTGAAAGTTAAGAAAAACTGCAACGTTGTTGTCGTAGGCGCTGGTACTGCCGGCCTTGAGGCAGCATGTACTGCAGCCGAAGTTGGATGTAATGTATTTGTACTGGAAAAGAAAGATCATATCGGTGGATTGTCCACATTTATTTCTGACCTTCCGAGCAAAACACGTATGAAGGATTTCCCGAAATATCTGGAAAAACGTGCGGAAAAACTGCCGAATTTATATTTGTTCTTAAATACCGAAGCTACGATTGAGAAGATCAAAGCCTACAAACCGGATATTGTTGTCAATGCAACAGGTTCCGTACCGCTGGTTCCTCCAATCCCTGGTCTGAGAGAGAATATTGAAGCCGGTAATGTTGCGACGATTTTTGATATGATTAATAATCTGAACGCAGGAAAATATCCGGATGACTTCTGCAAAGGGAAAAAAGTCGTTGTCATGGGCGGCGGTTCCGTAGGTCTCGATGTCATTGAATATTTTGCACCGCGTGGAGCCCAATGCTCTATCGTCGATATGCTCCCTGAGATTGGCATGATCGCTGATCCTATTACTAAATGTTCGATGCGGGAGACCCATGATAAATACGGTGTAAAAGAATACGTAAACACAGCACTCCAGGAAGTAAAAGAGAATGCTTTCGTTGTAAAGACGCCTGATGGAGAGATCAAAGAGCTTGAGTTTGACCTTGGATTCAACTGTCTCGGAATGAGGGCAAATAATCCAATCCTCCCGGCACTTGAGGAAACATTTGCCGACACGGATACATTTATCTACCCGATTGGTGATTCCATCCGGGCACGCCGTATTATGGAAGGCACAATGGATGGTCGTGCAATCCTGAACGTACTTGAATTCAAAGGACTATTAGACCTTGATGAGATAAAATAACAGAATAATATTAATAGAAGGAAAGAGGTAATCACAATGCCAAATATAACAGGACATACAGAATTGGTTGGATTAATGGCTTATCCAATCCGTCACTCACAGTCACCGACAACACATAATCTTGCATATGACAAGAATGGGGATGATGTTATCCAACTTGCGTTTGAAGTAGATAATGATTCTCTGGAAGCTGCTGTCAATAGTATCCGTGCATTAAAAATGCTTGGTTCCAACATCTCTATGCCGAACAAGACGGTTGTTCACAAGTATTTGGAAGAAGTCGACGAAGCAGCCAAACTTTGCGGAGCAATCAATACAGTTGTTAATACCCGCGATGAAAATGGACAGGTTACAGGAAAATTAAAAGGATATAATACTGACGGTATGGGATACTGGCAGGGTATCAAAGAAGAAGGAATTGACATTAAAGGAATGAAGATGGTTCTGATCGGAACAGGCGGTGCTGCTACAGCAATTGCAGTCTGCGGAGCCCTGGAAGGAATTGCCGAACTTCATATTTTCAACATCAAGGATAAATTCTATGCCCGCGGTGAAGAGATTGTAGAAAAGATCAACAATAATACAGAATGCAAGGCAACGATGAATGATCTTGCAGATCTGGATCTTCTGAAAGCAAAAATGCAAGAAGCGGATATCTTCTGCGATGCGACAGGCGTTGGTATGCATCCGCTGGAAGACCTTTCTAATATCCCGGATACATCGTATTTCCGTCCTGATCTGATCGTAACGGATACCGTATATGCTCCAAGGGAGACGGTAATGATGCGTCAGGCAAAAGAAGCCGGATGTACAAGAGTATACAATGGAATGAGTATGATGCTCTTCCAGGCGTTAATTGCAATTGAACTCTATACAGGAAAATCAACCGATATAGAGTATATGAAAGAAAAGTTAGGGATCTAATAATCATATGCCGGAATCTGAATTCCAAAATTAGTATATGGTAGAATAAGAGGATGTCCCCAAGTCAAGTCATGACTGTAGGGACATCCTCTTATTTGCTATTCTATATTTTACAATACCGAAGGATCAACGCTGTAATTTAACTGGTTCTATAAAATAAAAAAAACAGCTTCATTTTACACTGTTCTGCAAAATGAAGCCATAATATCTATTCCCAATACAACTATGCTAATTTGGATTTTGCTACTTCTGCAAGTGTTGCGAATCCTGCTGCATCATTTACAGCCATCTCTGCTAACATCTTTCTGTTCATATCTACGTTAGCAAGTTTTAATCCATGCATGAACTTGCTGTAAGACAATCCATTCATTCTTGCTGCAGCATTGATACGTGCAATCCATAACTGACGCATCTGACGTTTACGCTGCTTTCTTCCTGCATAAGAAGATGTAAGAGCTCTCATAACAGACTGTTTTGCAACTCTGTACTGTTTAGAACGTGCTCCTCTGTAACCTTTTGCTAACTTTAAAGTTCTATTATGTTTCTTTTTAGCGTTCATTCCGCCTTTAATTCTTGCCATGTCTTATTTTCCTCCTTCAATACTTCGTTCCAATATCTTACAGATATGGTAATACCTTCTTCATGTTCTTTACATTTGTTGCATCAGTAATGATTGGCTTTCTAAGATTTCTTTTTCTCTTTGTAGATTTCTTAGTTAAGATATGGCTCTTATAAGCTTTATTTCTTTTTAATTTTCCTGTACCTGTTTTTTTGAAGCGCTTTGCAGCTGCTCTATTTGTTTTGATTTTTGGCATGATAATTTCCTCCTTAAAATTTGTATATATTTTTAACGTTTTTCAGTTAAAACCATGCTCATGCTTCTGCCTTCCAGTTTCGGTGCCTTCTCTACAGTTGCAACATCTGCAAGCATCTGTGCAAAATCATCTAAGATGTGTTTGCTCTGCTGCATATGCGCCATCTCACGGCCTCTGAAACGCAAGGTAACTTTTACTTTATTGCCTTTACTGATGAACTTCTTCGCATTGTTGACCTTAGTATTAAGATCATTGGTCTCGATGTTAGGTGAAAGACGCACTTCCTTCACTTCAACGGTCTTCTGCTTTTTCTTCGCCTCTTTTTCTTTTCTTGCAAGTTCATATCTGTACTTACCATAATCGATAATCTTGCATACCGGCGGCTGAGCCTTTGGAGCAATCTTCACAAGATCCAATTCCGCTTCCTGAGCAAGCTTCATTGCCTCTCTTGAGGACATAATTCCTAACTGCTGTCCATCCTCTCCTATTACTCGTACTTCTTTGTCTCTGATCTGCCCGTTAATCATTAATTCGCTAATTGTCTTGCACCCCCATCATAAAAATAAATAAAAATAAGTGAATAGTTTTCGACTATCCACTTTACATATCTGCATAATAAGTTCTATAATATACATTCAGAACATTATACTCAATATCAAACCAATAGTCACCCGATTGTGCTATGGTGAGAGTGGATACTCTACTTTGTTTTTCGCTTTACGCAACATTTAATTTACCACATCTTTCTTATGATGTCAACATGATTTTTTATCTTATTACCCTTATTACCCACATTTTTGTTTTGTTTTTGTTTTTTCCTTAACAATAGCGTTTTTCCTTGAAAATTATGTTCTTTCATGTAATAATAGAGCATAATCTATTTCTTTTGGAATGTTATTATATATTGAGGAGGATTTTTCACATGAAAGACAGAAGTAATTTTTCCAACAAACTCGGGTTCGTACTTGCAGCTGCCGGATCTGCTGTAGGACTTGGCAATATATGGAGGTTTCCCTATCTTGCGGCAAAATATGGCGGAGGAACTTTTCTGCTGATTTACCTGATTCTTGCAGTTACATTCGGATTTACACTGATGATCGCGGAGATCGCATTGGGACGTAAGACCGGTATCAGTGCAATTGGCGCATTCAAGTCATTGGATCGACGTTTTGGATTCTTAGGATTCCTTGCATCCCTTGTTCCGGTTATCATCTTCCCATACTACTCTGTTATCGGAGGATGGGTTATAAAATATTTCGCTGTATTCGTAAGCGGCGGCGTACAGGATGCTGCTGGCGATACTTATTTTACAGATTTTATCAGTGGTACAATGCAGCCAATTGGATGGTTCCTATTATTTTTAGGGTTGACAGCCATCGTTGTTTTATGTGGTGTAGAAAAAGGAATTGAGAAAGTAAGTAAGGTCATGATGCCGATCCTAGTTGTACTTACTATCATCATTGCTGTATACGGTCTTACTTTGGAAGGTGCAATGGAAGGTCTTGTCTACTATATTCAGCCACATATGGCAGATGTATCCGCGAAGACAATCCTTGCCGCTATGGGACAACTCTTCTATTCAATGTCACTGGCTATGGGTATTATGATTACTTACGGTTCTTATATGAAGAAAGAGAACCATCTGGAAAGTTCTGTTCGTCAGATTGAATTATTCGATACAGGAATTGCATTCCTTGCAGGTCTGATGATTATTCCTGCCGTATTCGCATTCTCCGGCGGAGACCGTTCTGCATTAAGCGCAGGTCCTGGATTGATGTTCATGACACTTCCGAAGGTATTCGCAAGCATGAAGTTCGGCGGAGTGATCGGAACAATCTTCTTCGTACTTGTATTTTTTGCTGCACTTACTTCTGCAATCTCTTTGATGGAGACGATTGTATCCGTATTCATGGATAAGTTCGGCTGGACCCGTAGATTTACCGGAATCCTGGTTGCAATCCTTGCCGCCGTTATGGGAATTCCGTCTTCTCTTGGTTTCGGATCATTGAGTTTCATCAGTTGGATGGGCATGTCCGTACTGGATATAATGGATTTTGTAAGTAATAGTGTATTGATGCCAATTGTTGCATTCTTTACCTGTGTCTTCGTAGGGTTCATCATAAAACCAAAAGCAATCGCAGACGAAGTTAAGATTACTGACGGCAAATTCAAAGCCGAGAAGATGTTCAACGTTGTAATCAAATGGGTTGCTCCAATCTTCCTTGTACTTATTCTGACAAGTTCTATCGCAAGCGCTTTGGGAATATTTACACTGTAGTTTGCCTGATTCAGGCATAATATATAAAACGAGAGTGTACAGTTCATATTTGTACACTCTCGTTTTATATGCTGCCAATGATCTTCTCAGTTCGTCTCTTTATCGTTTGTTTCCCATGCAGAATACAGCAACAACTCCAGGACCCGTATGGCTTCCAATCACTGTGCCGATATTATTGATCAGAATGTTATTGATTCCCATCTTCTCTCTGACCAGTTCAGCCACATATTCTGCATCTTCAATGCAATCTCCATGGGTAATCATGATGATGTCATTCTCCCAGCCTTTTGCCTGTTCCACAGCCATGTCTACAATCTTATTCAAAGACCTCTTACGCCCACGTTCCTTGCCAATCACCTGAAGTGATCCGTGATCATCCATATGAATCATCGGCTTAATCTTCACCATGCCGCCCAGAACAGCAACCGTCTTGGAGATGCGCCCGCCTCTCTGCAGATGGTCCAAATCATCAATCGTAACATTATGGCACACATGAAGTTTATTCGCCTCAACCCATTCCGCCACTTCATCAATGGTCTTACCCTCTTCTCTCAGTTTCAACGCATAATATAGAAGTATTGCTTCACCTAGACACGCACATAGAGTATCAATGATAATAATCTTTCTATCCGGATATTCTTCCTTAAGTTCTTCTCCTGCAATACGCATACTGTTATAGGTTCCGCTTAACGCAGAAGAGAATCCCAGATGCAGCACATCCTTCCCTTCTTTCAAGAACGTTTCCAATGCTTTCTTTGCTTCCTCCGGATTTACTTGAGAAGTGACTGCCATCTTTCCTTCTCGCAATTTCCGGAAAAACTCTTTTGAAGATAATCCGTTCATATCTTCGTATGTTTTCCCATCTATCGTGTATTTCAACGGAATAACCGGCACATGCCGCTCTTCCACCCATTCCTTAGGCAAATCTACTGTACTGTTCACTGTAATCACATAGTTGCTCATATCTTAGACCTCCTTCTCTTTGTCTTCCTCCATCATAACACTTCTATCCATATTACGCAAAACTTTCTTCATAGTGATCACGAACAGCACACTAGTCGTAAACACTGAAATAATATCTGCAATCGGCTCTGCGCGGTAGATTCCCATGACTCCCATGAACCTTGGCAAAATAACTGCCAGTGGAATCAACAGAATTACTTTCCTCAAAAGCGCAATAAACAGGGATACTTTCGCCTGTCCCAATGCCAAAAATGTTGACTGGCAAGCAGACTGAATGCCAAAAATCGTAATTCCAAAGAAGTAGATTGGCATCACCTGACATGTCAGTTCCACCAATTTCTCATTATTTGTAAATATCTCCGCATAAATCTGTGGGAACAAAACTGCTATCCCAGCTAAAACGAAGGTTCCGACAAACCCAACTACAATTAGTCTTGTAAATGCTCCCTTTACTCTTTTCCTATTGCCCGCACCATAATTGTAACTGATGATTGGCTGTACTCCCTGTGCAATTCCCTGTATCGGTATGACAATCATCTGCATGATACTGGTCATAATTGACATAGTTCCTACATACAAGTCTCCTCCATAAGTCTGCAGCCCGGAATTAAGCGTAATACTGACCAGACTCTCTGTACTCTGCATAATGAACGGCGAGATGCCAAGCCCTGCAATCTGCTTCACTACTTGCGGCTTAAGACGCATATTTTTTATGCTCAACTTTATGACACTCTTCTTAGAGGTCAGGAATCGAACGACCCACGCCGCGCTGATTGCCTGAGAGATCACGGTTGCAAGTGCTGCTCCTCTTACTCCCATGTTCAGCAGGAAGATGAATACCGGGTCCAGACAGATATTGATCACGGCACCAATTAACACTGATAACATAGCGATTCTCGCCTGCCCTTGTCCACTGATAAATGTATTCAACCCAATCGCAAATTGAACAAATATTGTTCCTATCAAATAGATTCCTATATAACTTTCCGCATATCTGATCGTCGTCTCGCTGGCACCAAACGCATACAGCACCGGCGTCTTAAAAACAGAGAATCCTATCGTAAGCACAATCGAAAACAGAACCAGCATGCCAGCAGAATTCCCCAGGATCTTCTCCGCCTGCTCATGATCCCTTTTCCCTAATGCAATGGAAGCCAACGGCGCTCCTCCCATTCCGGCAAATGCACTGAATGCCGAGATCAGTGTGATAATAGGAAACGTAACACCTACTCCGGTAAGCGCCACATCACCATCTCCCTGAATATGCCCGATATAGATTCGGTCGACAATGTTATATAGCACATTGATCAATTGTGCTGCTACCGCCGGTACTGCCAGCGACAGCATCAGCCCACCAAGCGGCGCAGTTCCCATTCTCTCATCATTCGTTTCTTTCTTCATATGTACACCCTCTTTTTCTAAATCTCTCTCTTTTATATATGCCAATATTGCAACCATTATCTGTGGTTCTATCTATACTTATGGTTCTGTTATAGTTATGTCTCTATTATCATTATGTCTATGATTTTATCCATACTTATGTTCTTCTACGTTTATGCGATTTAATCTTTATATTAACACGATTTACATATATTGTAAAATAACCAATTATAAAATAAGTAGTTACGTGTAACAGTTCAGCCATAAGCCGGATTGTGGGCGAATCATGCTTGCATGAATGAACACACAATCCGGCTTATGAGCAGAGCGCCATTTTATGAGCAAAAAGAGCTGCGTAGCAGCGGAGAAGCATCGCAGATGCGTTTTGCGAATGGCGCGGGCTGAACTGTTACAATTGCGTAAATCAAACAACTAAAAGGACATGGATGACCATGCCCCGTAATCTATCTCTTAATTCAATTTCACGTTCAGATAACTTCTGCCAGACAATGTCTTATTAAAGCAGATACTACATATAATAATTACTGTTCCAATCAGGAATCCCCACCAGTTGAATATTGCAGTCAATATCAAAAGTTCCAATCGCATGAACTTAAGCGCATATCCTAATTCAAAATTCGGCTGCGTATAGTTCGCTACGGATACAAATGCCATATACAGCATCACCTCTGAATTGAACCATCCGGACTGTACTGAGAATTCTCCCATAACCAGACCAGCAATTACACTAAGGGGCGTACTGAGCATACTCGGCGTATTCATTGCCGCCAGACGAAGTCCGTCAATCGCAATCTCCAGCAGCAACAATTGCCAGATCAGCGGAATATTCACAGTATCCTTCACCGCTACGAACGCAAACACTTCAGGTAGCCAGTTCAGATTCTGCATGAATAACAAGAACACCGGCGTTAAGAATACTGTCATAATCGTAATCAATCCTCTCGCAATTTTCAGATAAATATTCGTAAGCGTCGGAAAATAATAGTCATTTGCCTCTTCAATCATATCAAAGATTGAGGTCGGAAGTATCATAGCAGACGGTGAATTATCTACTAATAAGACGACTTTCCCTTCCAATAGGCAAGCCGTCGCGGTATCCGGGCGTTCCGTAAACTTGAATTTCGGGAAGGGATTGTACCATTTCCTTTTAAAGAGACATTCCGCCAGGCTCTGCTGATTCATCCGTAGTGCATCCGTCTGAATATTCTTAATCCGATTCGACACATTCTGCAACAGTTCTTGATCCACCCTGTCGCTCATATAGCAGATAGCAACATCTGTCCGCGAACTATCTCCCACTTCCACCATCTCCATTACCAGGTGCGGGTCCCGAATTCGCCTCCGCATCAGCGCTGTATTGAATACAATCGTCTCCACGAACCCATCCCGCGATCCTCGAAGCGATTTATCTTTATCCGGCTCTTCCACGCTTCTTGCCGGATACGTCCGACAGTCAATGACAATACATGCCTCATACCCATCAATGAAAAGACAGGTAGCGCCAGATAATAGATTCTTAAGAACCGCATCAAAATCTCCCAGGACATCCACCTCCACATAAGGAACACATTCCCTGGCAAAACTTGTGGCATCCACTGGCATATCCTCTTCTTTCACACCAAAGAAAGAATCCATAATCTTCAGCATACTCTCATCTTTCGTAAAACCATCTATAAAGTAAAAAGAAGCACAGCGACCTCCAATCATGATATCTCTCTGCACGATATCATAACTCTCTTTTATCGGAAGCACCTGGTTCATATAGGCAGTGTTCTCTTCCCTTGACGCTGTTATTTTCTTTACTTCCGGCTTGTTATCTGATTTTACGTCTGGCATCTTATTCCCCACCTTCTACATTATACTTATGAGATATAGAATGTCCGTAAAATTCCAAATTATACGGTACTTTCAAAAAATGGGAATTTAGTGTAGAAAATGGATTCTTGAAAAGTGTACGGTGAAGCAGAAGAAGATGGATGGCTCCGAGACCGGGGCGTTTCGTTAACAAGGTGTAAGCGTGAGAATCCCCGTAGATTGGCAACCGAGTACACTCACTCCGAAATCTTGATGATTTCGCAGTTCGGGTACTCTTTCGTCTTTGACGTGAAGTCAAAGCCTCATGCCAATCTACGGGGATTCTCATGCTAACGCCTTGTAACACTTACTTGACGCTCTCGGAGCCATCCATCTTCTTCTGCTTCACCTGACATTTTCGGAATCTCAGAGTTTTTTCCACCGGGAGGATTCCTGGCGAGGATGTGTGTGGAACGGTGTTGGATGGGTAACAGATTGGGAGTGGAACGAATTTATATTCATGAAGTAAACAGGAGTTTTCTTCCTCCCCCACACCTCCAATATGTTTCCCCACCGGCACCGTCCCACACACATTCCCGCCGGAATCCCACACAGGAGAAAGCCTTGAGTCCACGGAGATGTCAGGTGCAAGGGCAGGGAAGTTGTGGGCTGTGACCGTATCATGAGCCTTAGACCTCGTTGCAGAAAAAGATACCGTCAGTTCGTGCGAAACCAGGACTACAAGTCCTGGTTTCGAGGGCATCTGAGTCGTAAGGCCATCAAGGGCTTACGGCGAATATGCCCGGTTAGAACGGACGGTATCTTTTTCTGTTACGAGGTCTTGGCGAAACGATCCGGCTACAGCCCACAACTTCCCTGCCCTTGCACCGTACACCTCCAACACTCCACTTTCTCCCCTAAATTCCCCCTTAATTCCCCGTCGTACTCCCGAATCCCCCATTCCGTACTGCCGTTACATCATCATCCACCGTGATTCCATACTCCACAAAAATCCCCTGCATGAATCCCATGCCTGCTTCAATCTCAACTACTTTTCCTTCATTCGTATCATTCGTGATCTTCGCAAATATATGCCCTTCATTATCGGAATAGAAATAATCACTGTCAATAATTCCCACCGTATTATTCAACTGCAGACGGTATTTGAAGCCTAAACCGCTTCTTGGATAACATTTTAACACCCAGTCTTCTTCCATCTCGACACGGATTCCGGTTGGAATCTTGATTGTCTCGCCCGGCTTTAGTTCAATGGAGACTGGTGCATAGAAGTCATACCCTGCCGAACCGGCAGTTGCTCTCTTCGGGAGTTTTACTGCATCATAAATCTCCTGTATCTTCTCATCTCCGGTCATGCCGAATGTATCTGTATATCCCTCCTTGAACTGGTCAAAACTTACCTTGTGAAACTTTGCAATCCTTCTAGCCATGTAATACGATCTCTCCTATCTTTAATGTATTCTTCACATCTATCACTAACTGGTTCGAACTTCCTTTCCAGTGAAGTGTATTGTCCTTCTTATCTTCCTGAAATTCGCCATCCACCAATACATCCAGATACTTCATGATCTCCAGATGCTTTACCTGGTCCCAGACACTTCCAGTATAAAGCCAGATCGTCTTATCCGGATACTTTTCTTTAATATCCTTCGCAAGTGCCGTCACGCCTTCTATATTCGCCTCATGAAGAGGGTCTCCTCCTGAAAATGTAATGCCGCTGACGTAATCTTTCTCCAGTTCATCGTAGATCTCCTTCCTGGCTTCCCCGTCGAACTCCAGACCTCCCTGAGGATCCCAAGTCACAGGGTTATGGCATCCTTTGCAGCCATGAGAGCAGCCTGCAACCCACAGCACAACTCTAAGCCCGTCTCCATTGAGCATATCATCTTTCGTAATATTATGATAACGCATTCTTACATACTTTTCCTTTCTGCAATCTCTGCCATCTTCGCCTCATTCAGACGTGTATCACCCTTTACTCTGGAATAAGACAGATAGCCATTCATCCGGTCAATCTTCGTCAGATTCTTACTTCCGCATACTGGGCATACATCCATGGATAATTCCTCATGCCCACAGTCATCACAATATGCCAGAGACAGATTCACACCCTCATAGAAACCTTTCTTCATAGCCCTCCTTACCAGAGAACGAATGGCTTCTTTATTATAATTCACCGGATATTTCACATACTGGATCTTTCCACCATTACTTAAGTTCCAGAATCGTTCTTCCAGATCCTGCTTCTGAATCGGCGTAATATCCTCAGCAACATGGCAGTGGAAACTATTACTTACATAGGCTCTGTCGGATACATTCTCTATAATTCCGTATTTTTTCCTGAACTGCTGAATCTGTACACCGCACAGATTCTCTGCCGGCGTGCCATATATTGCATAAAGGCGTCCATCCTCTTTCTTGAATTCGTTGACCTTATCGTTAATGTGCTGCAGCGTATCCAGTGCAAACTGTCCATCCTCTACCAGAGATTTCTTATTGTGCAGCTGCTGAAGTTCGTTCAATGCAGTAATACCAAAGGAAGCAGTCGCAGACTTAAGCAACGGCTTAATCTTATCGTACAGACCGAGATGTCCGCCATAGAATCCACCCTCACAATATGCCAGTGGATTCGTAGATGCTTTCAATTCACCTAAATAGTCGTAAGTTCTAAGGTGCAGCTGACGAATCAGTTCCAGATAATAATCTAATACCTCATAGAAATCTCTGCTTTCCTGTTTTGCCTTTGCATAGATCATCGGAAGATGAAGGCTGATCGCACCGATGTTAAAACGTCCTACGAACACCGGCTGATCATTCTCATCTGCCGGATCGATACCGCCTCTTTCATACCACGGCGATAAGAATGCACGGCATCCCATCGGGCTGATGATCTTGCCATATTTCTTATACATGCTGGCAACATATCCTTCACCTGTCAGACTCAGCCAGTCTGGATACATAGTTTTGGAAGAGCAATTGATTCCTGCTTCAAACACATCCTCAAGCACTCCTCCCGGACCATGTAAATTCTCATCATAGAGGAATACAATCTTCGGAAATAATACCGGCTTCTTGTGCCCTGCTTTCCCCTGTCCATTCTTACGCACTTCTAACATCTTCATGGTTGCCAGTTTTCCATAATCGCTGGTCACCGTTCCTGCTGTCACCGTGATGAATGGATAGTCCCCACGGCTGGAAGATACCGAATTAAACTTATATTCCCATCCCTGGAAACCTTGCTCCATCTCTTTTTCCAGATCTGCCCATGCTACTTTCTGTACCACCTCTTCCGGAAGTCCAAGGCTTCGGTACTTAGCAAGCAGTTTCTCGTGAGATTTCTTCGCATAAGGCTCCAGAATCTCATCTACACTAGGCACCGTGAAACCGCCATACTGCTGGCTTGCCGCACTCAATACGATATCGCCGATTACATCAAACGCAGTATCCAGAGTCTTCGGCTCGTTATACCACAGATTCCCCATCTCGAAACCGCCGCTTAATACAGTCTTCACATCGAACAGACAGCAGTTCATGGTATCCCTTCTTGCAGACATATCATGGATATAGATATAACCATCCCGTATTGCCTGTACCTCCTCCACCGTCAGGAAGAATTTCTTATATAATTCCTTATTCAATTCATTGAAAATCAGGCTTCGCTTTGTTGATACCAGCGCACTGTCCGTGTTGCTGTTCTCCTTATCTCCAATATACATAATAGACTGACTCTTCTTATACACTTCATCCAACATCTGGACAAAATCCTGCTTGTAATTACGGTAATCTCTGTAACTCTTCGCAACTGCAGGATTTACTCGTTCCAAAGCCCCCTCTACTACATTGTGCATCTCAGCAATACGGATCTCTTTTACGTTCATGGCATCTACTTTTTCTTCTACAAATTTGCAGATGAAACCTAACTCTTCCTCTGTGAATTTGATCAGAACACGGTAGGCTGACTTGTTCACGGCGACAACTACTTTCTGTACATTGAACTCCTCTTTCGTTCCGTCTTTTTTAACAACTTTTACATTATTCTTCAACATAATTTCATCTCCTTCTTCTATTCCATCTATCCTTCATATGCCTTTAGCAACATCATCATTCAGGTTTAAACATCTACATTTAGTATTATTGTTCTCATTTTATCACTATATCATGTATCCGTTTATCTATTTATATTACCATTCCCTTATACTTACGTCAATGGGAATTTAATGGAGAAAGTGGATTCTTGGAAGTGTACGGTAAAGCAGAAGAAGATGGGTGGCTCTGAGACCGGGCGTTTCGTTAACAAGGTGTAAGCGTAAGAATCCCCGTAGATTGGCAACCGAGTACACGAACTCCGAAATCTTGATGATTTCGCAGTTCGGGCACTCTTTCGTCTTTGACGTGAAGTCAAAGCCTCATGCCAATCTACAGGGATTCTCACGCTAACGCCTTGTAACACTCACTTAACGCCCTCAGAGCCACCCATCTTCTTCTGCTTCACCTGACATTTCCGAAATCTCAAGTCTTTCTCCATTGGGAGGATTCCTGGCGAAGGATGCGCGTGGAACTGTGTTGATAGGGATCAACCGCCATTTCCTGCCAATACCGTTCCCCCCTTGCACCCCGCCAGGAATCCTCGCAGTTCATGAAGAGTTACACATAAGAATGACAGGCAGAGAGGGGCAGTATGGGCA
>CAMBRQ010000008.1 GCA_945870325.1 uncultured Dorea sp.
GAGCACACGGCTGTTAACCGTGGGGTTGTTGGTTCGAGCCCAACTCGGGGAGTTGAAAGAAGACCTGTAGACTTGATTGTTTACAGGTTTTATTTTGCCTATATGTTTAGTGCGGAAAATAAGGAGGACGATGACATGATTCAATTATTACTTGTGATTATTTATCTTGCTTTTATCAGCCTTGGGCTTCCGGATTCGCTGCTGGGTTCCGCGTGGCCGACCATGTATGGGGAGTTAGGGGTTCCGGTATCTTATGCAGGAGTGATTTCTATGATTATCTGTATAGGGACGATCATATCCAGTTTGCAGAGTGACCGTCTGACGAAGAGGCTTGGTGCAGGGAAAGTGACTGCGATCAGCGTTGGTACGACGGCGGTGGCATTATTCGGCTTTTCAATCAGCCATTCTTTCCTGGCATTGTGTTTATGGGCGATTCCATATGGGTTTGGTGCAGGAAGTGTGGATGCGGCGCTTAATAACTATGTAGCGCTTCATTATGCAAGCCGGCATATGAGTTGGCTGCATTGTATGTGGGGCGTGGGGACGACGATTGGACCATATATTATGGGTGTTGCACTGACTGGCGGTTATAGTTGGAATGTGGGGTATCGGTGTATCTCTGTTATGCAGGTTGCTCTTACATTTGTATTGGTGATGAGTCTGCCATTGTGGAACCGGAAGGATGCGGCTGATGCAAAAGAGTCTAAGGAACAGGCATTATCGTCTGGAAAGGGGATCTCGTCTGGAAAAGAAAATGGAGATGCCAAGAAGAATTCCGCTAAAGAAGAGCCGCTTTCTTTGAGTCAGATTGTAAGGATTCAGGGCGCAAAAGAAGTAATGTTTACTTTCTTCTGCTATTGTGCATTGGAATCAACTGCGGGGCTATGGGCGAGCAGTTATCTTGTGCTGCAGTGTGGTCTATCCACAGAAAAGGCGGCAGGTCTGGCAAGTATGTTCTACATAGGGATCACAGTAGGGCGCGGGATTAATGGCTTTCTTACATTTGGCTTGAGTGATACATCTCTGATCCGGCTTGGACAGGGAATTATTGCGTTGGGGATGCTGGCGGTGCTGGTTCCGGGTGGAACTACATTAACTTTGATTGGGCTGGTATTGATCGGATTAGGATGTGCGCCCATCTATCCATGCATCATTCATTCTACGCCTGTGCATTTTGGTGCGGATAAATCGCAGGCAATCATTGGGGTGCAGATGGCAAGTGCATATGTTGGAAGCTGCCTGATGCCGCCGTTGTTCGGGCTGATTGCGAATCATATCAGTGTGAGACTTTTTCCGGTATATTTGCTTGTGATCTTAGTTGTGATGATGCTAATGCATGAGCGGTTGATTAGGAAGACTCAGTAGACTTCTGGATAAGCAGATTAAAAGGTATTTGATATATAAGCTTGTCTTGGTTTATAATGGTCATAGAACTATTCAGAAGATGTGAAGGGAGAAAGAGTTAGCCATGAGTACATTTATGCCAGCTGATATATTGCTGCCACAGGTAGATTCGATGGAGAGATGGTCTGTGATTGCATGCGACCAATTTACATCACAGCCAGAATACTGGGAAGAGGTGCGTGAATATGTCGGTGATGTGCCGTCTACGCTTAATATTATCCTGCCGGAAGTACAATTAAGTGGTGATTATAGTAACCGTGTAGAGGAAATCAATCATACTATGCGGCAGTATCTGCAGAATCGTATTTTTAAGGAGTATAGCGATGCTTACATATATGTAGAAAGAACCTTGGTGGATGGTTCGATCCGTAAGGGCGTAGTAGGTGCAGTAGATCTGGAGGAATATGATTATAATATTGGTGCGGATTCCAGCATACGTGCAACAGAGAAGACCGTTATAGAGCGGATTCCGCCTAGAAAGAAGATTCGCCAGAATGCGCCGCTTGAGCTGCCGCATATATTACTTCTCTGTGATGATGAGAAGAAGATGCTGATTGAATCGGTTACAGAGAGCAAAGAATGCCTGCCTAAGGTGTATGATTTTGTTCTGATGGAGGATGGTGGGCGCATATCCGGATGGCTGTTACAGGGAGAGGCTGTGGAAGCGTTCAACCAGAGGCTGAAAGAGTATGAGGAAAATATGCGGGACAAATACAGGAATCTGGGTGACAGTGCGCTATTGTATGCGGTTGGCGACGGCAATCATTCTCTTGCTACGGCGAAGGCATGCTATGAGGAGTTAAAGACCAAGTATTCGAATGATGAAGTACGGGAACATCCGGCAAGATATGCATTGGTTGAACTGGAGAATATTCATGACAGTGCGCAGCAGTTTGAGGCGATCCACCGGATTATCAAAGGGACAGAACCGGAGAAGATGCTGCAGTGTATGCAGAAGGAGATCTGTGCAGAAGAC
This sequence comes from uncultured Dorea sp., assembly GCA_945870325.1. Lineage (GTDB taxonomy): Bacteria > Bacillota > Clostridia > Lachnospirales > Lachnospiraceae > CAMBRQ01. Next base: position 2,381 of record CAMBRQ010000008.1, read on the forward strand.
GGATATCCGGTTACCTGGTATGCAGGGAAAGACAGTGGGACTATCTGTCTGGATAGAAACAAAGGGGAGATGGCGGTTGCGGTATTGCAGTCATTTCTTGATTCATATCTGAGCAGCCATGTCGGTGAGATTGATTATATTCACGGTGATGAGGTGTTGCGAGGGCTGGCGGATGAAGAAGGTGCGATTGGATTCTTGCTTCCGGTTATGGAGAAGGGACAATTATTTCGTGGGGTGATTACGGATGGAGTGCTGCCAAGGAAGACGTTCTCTATGGGGGATGCGAAGGAGAAGCGGTATTATCTGGAGGCAAGGAAGATTGTAGAAGTTAGGTTGTAGTATTGCTAAAAAGGGAAATCATGTGCTATTGTGTGATTTATTTCATGCAATAGCATTTTTAGGTTGACAACTATCGATAACCGATATATATTGAGATATGATATATATCAATATATATCAATATATGAAAAAAAGAAGAAGGGGATGATTGTATGACGATTGGAAGAAATTTTACTTCAGGTAACAATGCCATGTTGATATTGCAGTTGCTGTCGGAAAAAGATATGTATGGCTATGAGATGATCGAAACCTTATCAAAACGTTCTAATAATGTATTTGAACTGAAGGTGGGGACGCTCTATCCGCTGCTGCACAGCCTGGTAAGCGCAGGATATCTGGAGGACTATAGTAAAGAGGTGAACGGGAAACTTCGCAAATATTATAAGATTACTGCAAGCGGAAGATCATATCTGGAGAAAATGGTTAAGGAGTGGATCATCTATGCAGATGCTGTATCTGGTCTGGTAAGGGGGTAGAGGTTATGAACGAAGAGAAATATTTGTTACAACTGACCAAGCAGATTCATGATACCGAAATGAGGAATGCGATTCAAGAAGAGTATGCGGCGCATATTGAAGATTATAAGGAGGTTCTCATTGAGGGTGGCATGGATGAGTTAAAAGCAGAGGAAGAAGCAGTAAGGCAGATGGGAGATCCGGTGGCAGCAGGGAGAGACATTGACCGGATCTACAGGAAGACGATTGACTGGGGAATGATCAAATGGTTTATCTTTCTTAGTGTGGTAGTGGTGTTGGCGAAATTATTCTTGCCGTTGGAAAACGGATTCATATTCAAGGGAATTCCGGCGGTAGTTAACAACGCTATCGGAGGTTTTCTGGTGATATATGGGCTGATCTTGTCCTGGGTAGAGAAGTACAATGATTGGGATTTGTTCTATTCTTATGGAAGGGACTGGTATGGAGGTTATGTTACGAATAGCGGTCTTATCCTGGCGATAGGTGTCTGGTTCCTAGGGAGAGGCGTGCAGATTACAGTGTTCTGGATCGTATTGCTGTTCGTTGTGCAGACAGTAGAGCGTGCCTGTGTGACATTGTGCAGGCATAAGAAAGAGACGGAACTGCTGTGGGAGATTGGGTTTGCGGATACGCCAATCACATATAAGGGGAAAGGTACGATTCGGAATAAGAAGATGAAGGTTGCGACGAAAGCAGAGGAGATTCCTCAGGGAGCGCCGATTATGGTGGTAGGGCTGGAGGGATTTAAGCCGATTGTGGTGCAGGTATAGGAAAGAATACGGAAACAGGGCAGGGAAACTTGTCCTGTTTTTATCTTGCAAATATACGCAAATATGCGTATAATAGTTAAAACAGTTTTATTTTGGAGACACTTTAATGAAGGAAAATAGAATGCCAGATATAAAAAAAATACGGGAAGCAAAAGGTCTGTCCAGAAGGGAAGTGGCAGATGTCAGTGGAATTAATCTAAGATCATTGCAAGATTATGAACAAGGGCATAAAGATATCACAAGTGCGAAAGCCGAGACAGTGTATCGGCTGAGCCTGGCACTGGGCTGCACGATGGAGGAACTAATGGGAATTAGACCGGCTTTGCCTGAGAGTGAGGGGAGATGGACTCGTAAGGGGAAAAGCCGATTATATGCGTATTCTGTTGAATTCCTAAAGTTACAGGATCGAATGAAAGCACAAGAGATCTATTCTTCAAGGCATCATGTACATGGCAGATGGGAGATTCATGGAGAGGAGTGTATTCTTGCATTCTGTTTCCGGGGTGAGATTGTAAGGATTCCTTTTGAGGCGGTATTTTCAGAGAAGACATTACCGTGGCTGGTTGATGTGGCAGAGATGAGGATGGATCATTATATTGAAGAATTATTGTTTCAGGAAAAGTATGGCAGAGGGGGAGGGAAACTTTGGGATGAATAGTGTAAGAGCATATTATCTTATGCATCGGCATTTTAATAATTTTGGTGTACTTAGAAATTGTTGATGGAGGATATTGATTATAACAATCGTGGAGAAGATGTATTGGTCGGATATGGGAAGAAGATAGAATTGTTAGAAAGATTCCAGGAAGGGGAACGGCTTTGGCAAAGATAGCGGTGGATTAATACCGCCCGCTATCTTTGGTCTATACAGTTAGCCTAAAAGATACACAAAAGTCTAATATAATCCTGCGATAATCTCCACGCATTTTTCAATCCCCAGAACTCCGCTGTTCAGCGTAATATGATAGTTCTGTATCGCACCCCATTTGTGATCGGTATAGAATTGATAGTAAGCGGCACGTCTCTTATCCTTGTCTTTCAGACGTTTCTCAGGAGTAACATCGCTTTCTCCATACTGTTTTACGATACGTTCAGCACGTTTATCAAGGTCGGAATGGATGAATACATTCAGGCAGTTGGCAGAATCCTTAAGGATATAATCTGCACATTGCCCTACGATTACGCAGGATTCTTTTTCTGCGAGTTCGAGGATTACCTTGCGCTGTGCGAACCACAGGTCATCTTGTGTGGAATGCCCGTTGAAATCCCGGTCAGAGAATGCGCTGGCAAGCCAGCCTCTGTGGGAGGAGTATTCACCGCGTTCTTTGATGTATTCTGCAGCGAAGCCGCTTTCTTCGGCAATCTTTTCAATCAGTTCGTGGTCATAGCATGGAATACCAAGTTTCGCGGCAACTTCTTTGCCGATGGTTCTTCCGCCGCTGCCGAATTCACGGCTGATGGTTATAATTCTGTGTGTCATCTTGCTCCCTCCTTGTTAAGTCTGGTTGATGTGTTTATTATTGATGTGTCGGCAGTTGTCTCAGCAGCAGATGCTTCCTGGTCTGTGCTTAGTGTCTTATATGTGTATGCAATTACGATTGCAGAGATGATGAAGGTCAACATGTCTGATACCGGCATGGAGTACAGTACGCCATTCAGCCCGAAGAAACGTGGCAGCAGCAAAGCGAATCCAACACCGAATAATACCTCACGCACCATAGAAAGCATTGTTGAGAGGAATGCTTTTCCGATGGACTGAAGATAGATGAAGGCAGCCTTGTTGACGGTAGCCAGGACCATCATGCACAGGTAGATACGGAAGCATCTGATCGCGAATTCGGTGTAGTAACTGCTTTCGTTAGCGGCACCGAAGATACCGATCAACTGTTTTGGCAGCAGTTCTACAATCAGAAGTGCTACAGCGCCGACGAACGCTTCTGCGATCAGAAGACGGGTCAGCAGACCTTTGGCACGGTCTTTTCTTCCGGCACCGATATTATATCCAACGATTGGGATACAGCCGGCTGCCATACCTACGGAGATGGAGATGACAATCTGGAAGAATTTCATTACGATTCCAAGGACGGCCATTGGAATCTGGGCATATTCAGTCTGGCCGAATATCGGATCTTTTGCACCGTATTTTAACGTCATATTCTGGATTGCAGCCATGGCAGCAACTAGGGAGATCTGTGACAGGAAACTACAGATACCCAGCGGAATGTATTTCTTTACGAGTCTGCCGTGGATGCCGAAACTGCTCTTTTCAAGCTGGATTGCCTTCATGTGGCACAGGTACCAGATAGACAGTACGGCAGTCAGTATCTGACCTGCTACGGTAGCCACAGCGGCGCCCATCATCCCCCATTTGAAGATGAAGATAAAGATAGGGTCCAGGATGATGTTGGTAAATGCACCTGCAAGTGTAGAGATCATGGCGAATTTCGGGCTTCCGTCGGAACGGATAATCGGATTCATCGCCTGACCGAACATATAGAACGGTACGCCAACAGTGATCCAGAAGAAATATTCTTTGGCATGATGAAAAGTCTCATCATTGACACGTCCGCCGAATACGGTCAGGATCTGTTCCTGGAAGATCAGATAGATTGCAGTCAGTATCAGGCTTAAGATCACACATAAAAGCACAGCGCTTCCGATACTCTTATGGGCATCTTCTTTTTTGTTGGCTCCAAGGCTGATACTTACGAAAGCACAGCATCCGTCGCCAATCATAACGGCGATCGCCAGAGCAACAACGGTCAGTGGGAAGACGACGGTATTAGCGGCATTTCCGTAGGAACCGAGATAACTTGCGTTTGCGATGAAGATCTGGTCTACGATGTTGTAAAGGGCTGCTACCAGCAGCGAGATGATACAGGGCACTGCATATTTTTTCATCAATGCCCCAATAGGTTCTGTTTCCAAAAAAGTGTTTGATTTTTGGTTCATTGGTTTTTCCTCCTTAAAATTTGAACAAATTCCTGCAATAAATAAACAGCGTGACGCCAAAGAAGCTGGATTTATGCACTTTGGCTACACGCTGTTTTGTTCAGAGTCATGATCCTGGAGGGAATATGCCTCTGTAATGGTATATGATTGCAATAAAAAAAGCGTGTGGTGTCAACTGGATTTACGCAGTTAATGCTACACGCTGTATTAGTATAATAGCAGTTTTGGCGGGGAGAGTCAAAGGGTTTTTTATAAAAATATGGGTGCTGTATGGTTCGTGGTTGTGCAGTGGACGCAGTTCTGACCAAGCGCGAAGTGTAATGCATGTGGTAGTAAATCCATATTTTGTATGGTAGAATGGAAGGGGAGTGAATTAGGATGGGGCAGAAAAAAGTGGAGAAGGAAGAGATAGAGAGGGAAGAGATAGAGAAGGAAGAGATAGAGAAGGAAGAGATGGGGAAGAAAAAGATGGAGCAGATGAGGAAGTGGGAGAGGGGAAGAATCGTGGTGAGTGGGGGCTTGATTGCCTGGGCGGTGGTGCTGAGCCTGGTTGCCAGGGTGTCGCAGGGGTTTGCTCAGTGGTATAGTGTACATCTGTACTCGGTGTGGGTGGAGACTGTTGGGAGGTTTGCGGGGCTGGTTCCTTTTTCAGTGTCGGAGGTTCTGCTGTATGTGTTGATATTGGGGATTTTTGTGACGGGTGTAAGGCTTGTTATCAGAGGTGTCAGGAAGAGGGCTGGAAGACGGGAAGTGTATCACTGGTGTTTGAATCTGGTGTTGATTGCGGGGATCTTGTTCTTTTTGTATGTGGTGAATTGTGGGATTAATTATCACCGGGTGTCTTTTGCGGAAGGCGCGGGAATCCGGGTAGAGGAATATTCGGCAGAGGAATTGAAAGAAGTGTGTCAGTGGCTTACGGAACAGGTGAATTCATATAGTGGCCAGGTAGAGCGGGATGGGGATGGAGTGATGGTTCTGGACGTGCCGCTTCAGGAGAATACAGTAAAGGCTATGGAGGGACTGCAAGAAGAGTATCCGCAGCTTAAAGGATATTATCCGCGACCGAAGGGACTGATGAATTCATGGATACTTTCGATTCAGAATCTGACGGGGATCTATCTGCCATTTACCATAGAAGCCAATTATAATCAGGAGATAACGGATTACAATATCCCATTTACTGCCTGCCATGAGTTGTCTCATCTGAGGGGATTCATGCAGGAACAGGAGGCGAATTTTATTGCGTTTCTTGCCAGTAGCAGTTATGAAGAAGAGGCATTCAGATATAGCGGGTATCTGATGGGATGGATTCAGTGTATGAATGTATTGTATAAGATAGATTATGATGCCTGGGAAGAAGTAAGAAGTGGGTTATCAACGGAAGTAGAACCGGATCTTAATGCGAACCGGGAATTCTGGGCGAGATATGATGGCGCTGTGGCAGAGGTTTCTAACAAAGTGAATGATACATATCTTAAGGCGAATGGGCAGGCAGATGGCGTGAAGAGTTATAACCGGATGGTGGATCTGATTGTGGCATGTTATATAGAAGGAAGATTTTGATAAGACACTGGAAGAAAAAAGACATTAGAAGAGAAACTACGCATAGAAGTTACACTGGAAGAAAAGGAACTGAGGAATATGGAGAAGAAAAATACATTGAAAGAATGGGTGGAAGGGTTCATTGTAAAGTATATCGAGGAATATCCGGATAGGAACTTTGGTCCGAAGATATGGCGGACGCCGCTGGTCGGATATGCAGATGCGAATCATCCGTATATTAGGCGACTGCCGGAGATTGTTATGCCGGAGCATAGTCTGCCGGAGGATTTCCTGGAGAATCCCAGGATTATTATCTCGTATTTTGTTCCATTTACAAAAGAACTGGCACAGACGAATGTCCAGGTGGCGGGGAATGCCGCATCTAAGGAATGGTCGGAGGCATACAGTTATACGAATCATATGATGGGAGAATTGAACGAACAGTTGGCAGAGGAACTTCGGAATATGGGGTATCGTGCCGCAGTTCCGAAGTGGGAGACGAATCGTACGCTGCTTAAGAGTAACTGGTCTCAGAGGCATATTGCTTATGTGGCGGGATTAGGCACATTCGGGATCAATAATATGCTGATTTCCAGAAAGGGATGCTGTGGACGTTATAATTCGATCGTAACCGATATACCCGTTGAGGCAGATGTGCCTCTGGAAGAAGAAAACTGCCTGTATAAGAGTAGAGGAATCTGCAAGAAATGTATCCGAAATTGCTTCTCCGGGGCTTTGACGGTGGAGGGATTCGACAGAAGGAAATGCCGGGAGACCTGCAGCAAGAACCCGGAAGGCGTGTGTGGAAAATGTGATACCAATATCCCTTGTGCATTTACAGCACCGGGGAAATGACAAACGAAATCATTGTTATAGGAAAATAAAAGGAGGAAGAATCGTATGGAAGAAATGAGACGATCATGTATTGATTGTGCAACACAGAACTGCAATAAGATGGACAAGACTTATCCGTCTTTCTGTCTGACGACAGGCATGGATGAGGAAGTGCTCCAAGAGGCAATGGAGTGCTATCAGGAAGAGCCGAATCATAAGGCGATGGTGGCAGCAGCGGAGGTAGAGTTCGAACATTATTGCCAGTACACAAGGGTGGAAGAGATTATGGAATTCGCACGTAAGATTGGCGCGAAGAAAATCGGGATTGCAACCTGCGTGGGACTTCTGAGAGAAAGCCGGACGCTGGCGGCTATTTTTAGAAAACATGGTTTCGAAGTGTTCGGAATCGGGTGCAAAGCAGGAACTCAGAAGAAGACTTCTGTGGGAATCCCGGAGAAATGCAATGGTGTGGGAGAAAATATGTGCAATCCGATTCTGCAGGCGAAGATGCTGAACAAGGAGAAGACAGATCTGAATGTGGTGGTTGGACTGTGCGTAGGGCATGACAGCCTATTCTATAAGTATTCGGATGCGCTGGTAACCACAGCAGTGACAAAGGATCGGGTACTGGGGCATAATCCGGTGGCAGCGTTGTATACGGCAGATTCTTATTATTCGAAGTTAAAGGAATAGTTATTTACCTGGGATGACGCATTAATGCGGCATCCCTTTATTCCAGAATCTCCAGGACACGCTGTTCCGGAATATTACATTGCTTTGCGATATCACATAGGGGAGAACCGGCGGCTGAGAGTTTGAATATTGTCTTGGCAAGATTGATGCCCGCAAGTTCGCCTTTTTTGATGCCCGTAAGTTCGCCCTTTTTGATGCCCGCAAGTTCGCCTTTTTTGATGCCCGTAAGTTCGCCGACCTTCATACCCTCTTTGATTCCAAGTTCTTTCGATTCTTTTAATTCATCAGCAAGTAATTCAAGTAATGCATCACACATCTTATTTACCTCCTCCATTTGCTCCCAGTTTGCACGTGTAATCAGATCCATAACGGTCTGATGATAAAGGGAAGATTTATTAGGTTCATAGTGTTTTATCAATTCCTGTATTATATTCTGTTCTTTTTTTACAATCAGTATATCCATGAGCAGAGGTTTTTTGCTGAGCGGGTATTCATCTCTGATATCAAGCGTATCCAACTCTTTCCCGAACTCAATACGAAGTGCGGCACCGAAAGCCGGATGCCACTGTAACTTTGCGGTGTGTGTCGGCATGAAGTGGTGGATTTCTCCTTTCAGTATAATATGTGATGTAATTTCGTACAACCAGGTATAAACTTTGATAATCATGCTTGAAAACCCTCTGATAAAGAGGAAGATTCATGATGAATAATGGATTCTGAAATGTTGAAAATACGAATCCAGATATTAAGATGATAGCATATCCTCTACTTTCGATTCCTTCAAAAATCAGTATAAGAGTCGACAGTAGAGGATATACGTTGCTAAAGAGCCCGGAGAAAGCATTCGGACGCAGATCCTGTAAGTAGAAAAAATTACAGTTTTATCCCAGACAATGCATCCGCAAATGCCGTATTAATCGGTTCTTCTTTCTGTTTCTTCAGATATTTCTGTACATCTTTTTTAGAGACTCCTGCCCCCTCTTTTTCTCGTCTTGCCTTGAAAGCAGAGAGTTTCTCTTTATAGCCGCATCCACATACGAAGGTCTCTTCGTCACCCTTTTTGATAAGTTCCATTTTCTTATGGCAGTTTGGACAGCGGGCGTTGCTTAGTCTTGCGATGGTCTCGCGATAGCCGCAGTCACGGTCCTGACAGACTAGAAGCCGGGCATTCTTTCCGTTGACGGCGAGCATCCGTTTGCCGCATCTTGGACATTTGGTGTTGGTCAGGTTGTCGTGGCGGAAGGTGCCATCGGCGGAGCGAATCTCGTCAATGAGTTCTTGGGTGTAGCCTTGGATCTCCTGGATGAAGACGGATTCTGTGTGTGTGCCTTTGGCGATATCGGATAACTGCATCTCCCATTTTGCAGTGAGTTCCGGCTTTTTCAGATATTCAGGAACTAACTCCAGAAGTTGCTTGCCTTTGGAGGTAATCAGAATCTCATTGCCCTTTTTCTCAATTAAGAAAGAATGGAAGAGTTTCTCTATGATATCGGCCCTTGTGGCAACGGTTCCAAGGCCTCCGGTCTCGCCCAGCGTTTTTCTTGCTTTGGCATCTCCTGATTCCATGTATTTTACCGGATTCTCCATGGCAGTCAGCAAGGTGGCTTCAGTGAATCTTGCGGGCGGTTTGGTCTTGCCTGTAGTAACGGTGCTGTTAAGGATCGGGAATTTCTCACTCTTCTTTAAGGATGGAAGTGGCTGCTCGGCAGTTTTCATATAGGTTCCATCATCGGAAATGTCCTCATCGCTGTCGGTATCGAATCCTCCGTCATATACGGTCTTCCAGCCCGGGGAGAGGATGATCTTACCCTTGGCAAGGAAGTTCTGTCCGGCAGCAGTGGCTTTCATGGTGGTCTGCTCATATTCAAAAGCAGGATAGAGGACGCTGATAAAACGACGTACAACCAGGTCGTAGATCTTGCGTTCTTCGTTACTCATATGGTCCAACTGGACGAACTCTTCCGTCGGGATGATTGCATGGTGGTCGCTGACCTTCTTATCATCGACAAAGGATTTGCTAGTCTTAATCGGAGCCTTTAACAGTTCTGGGATGTATTTCTTATAAGGACCGGTATTGCAGGCTTTCAGGCGCTCTTTGATGGTTGGAACGATGTCTGTTCCGATATAGCGGGAGTCGGTTCTTGGGTAGGTCAGAACCTTATGGTTCTCGTACAGGCGCTGCATAATGTTCAGTGTTTCTTTGGCGGAGAAGCCGAAGCGTTTATTCGCATCACGCTGAAGTTCTGTCAGGTCGTATAGACCCGGGGAATAAGTCTTTTTCGCGGACTTTTGAACGTCTGTGATCGTAAGAGACTGTCCCTTAAGGCTGGACTCAAGATCAGTGATAAACGCCTTCTGGAAGGAACGCATGTGTCCATTCTTCGTATGCTGCCAGGTCCATTTTACCGATCCGGCTGTTAAGGTAAGCCCATAATATTCTTCCGGCTTGAAGGAACGGATCTCTTCTTCCCGGCGGGCGATGATAGCAAGGGTAGGCGTCTGTACGCGTCCGCAGGATAACTGTGCGTTATACTTGCAGGTGAGCGCGCGGGTGGCGTTGATTCCGACCAGCCAGTCAGCCTCGGCGCGACTTTTTGCCGCATGATACAGGGCATTATACTGGCGTCCGTCTTTTAGGTGGGTGAAGCCTTCACGGATAGCTTTGTCCGTTACGGAGGAGATCCAGAGCCTTTTGATCGGCTTATGGCAGCCGGATTTGTCCAAAATCCAGCGTGCGACTAATTCTCCTTCACGTCCGGCATCGGTAGCAATGATGATCTCGGATACATCTTTTCGGAATAACTGAGTTTTTACATTATGATATTGTTTTGAAGTCTGTTTGATGACGACCAATTCCCATTTCTTAGGAACCATAGGAAGATAAGACATGTTCCATTCCTTGAACTTCTTATCGTATTCTTCTGGGTCTGCCAGGGTTACAAGGTGTCCCAGCGCCCAGGTAACGATATACTGGCTTCCTTCGATGGCTCCGGGGAGGTTCTTATGACAGCCAAGGACTCTGGCGATATCCCGGGCAACGGATGGTTTTTCTGCTAAAACTAATGATTTCATTTCGTCAAATTTCCTTTCTGTAGAAAATGATATGCTGTAATACAAAAAACAGATGAGAACAGCGAACCTGCCGGGGAGGCAAGTCCCATGGCATACAGTGTGGACGGGAAGAACACGGAAGCCAGATAAGCCCCCGGAACCCGGATTAATACAGCAGAAAGCAGGTTCTGTATAAATGAGATGAATGCTTTGCCGTAAGCACAGAAGTATCCGCAGAAGCAGAAATGTATCCCGGCAAATGCGCAGTCGAAGATATAGGTCTTCAGATACTGACTTCCCATCTCGATAACAGATGCATCTCTGGAAAAGAGCCGCAAGATTGGTACTGCCCATATCTGGCAGATGAATGCAACTATGAGACCGAAGGAAAAGCAGATTCCGATTCCATAGCGCAGAACCTTCTTACTTTGCTCGTGCTGTCCTGCTCCGGCATTCTGGGCAGCGATTGCAGATACGGAGGACAGCATGGCAGAAGGAACCAGAAAGAAAAAGCCGATTAATTTCTCAACGATTCCAACGCTGGCGGCGACAATGATTCCGCGATGATTGGCAATTGCTGTAATAATCAGGAAAGAGATCTGTATCACCCCGTCCTGAATGGAAATAGGAATTCCTACTTTCAAGATAGATAATAAGGTTGCTTTCTCAAGGTGCAATTCATGTCTGGTAAATGGAATGCCAAGGTTCATCTTGCGCAGGGCAATCAATGAACTGATCACGCTGATTGCCTGGGCGATAATCGTTGCAAGCGCAGCGCCTGCTGCACTCATATGAAATGGCCCGATGAATAGGATATCCAGAAGGACGTTAACTACTCCGGCTATGGCAACGAAATACATCGGGCTTTTGGAGTCTCCCAGACCACGAAAGATGCTGCTGATTACATTGTAAGCTGTAATAAAGGGAACGCCGGCAAAGCAGATCAGAAGATATTGTCTGGTCTGGCCGACGGCTTCCTGAGGGGTAGAGAGAATCAGGATGATTCCATTTACCGACAGGATAAGAATTGTAGTTGCAGCGACAGCGAATCCGGCGAATAACAGAATGGTGTTGCCGATTCCTTTTGCCGCGAGGTTGGAATCTTTTGATCCTATGGCTCTGCTGATATTGACGGTTGTTCCCATGGCCAGTCCTACGATGATAACGGTCAGCATATGTGTAACCTGACTTCCGATGGATACCGCGGAGATTGCATCCGCACCATTATACTGCCCGGTAATGAATAAGTCTGCCAGACCATAAAAGGTCTGTAGAAAACAGGACAGAAGATAGGGCAGGGAAAAAGATATCAAGTTACGCAGCATATTTCCTTCAGTTAGATTTCTTTGCATTGTGTAGCCTCCATGAATGTGGATTTATCGATTCTTCGTAATGAAGTTCTTGTATCATAACAGGTACTATTATAACATTGGGAAAATCAAGAAAAAAGGGCTTGCAAAAATATCTTAACTATGATAATATAAATCTCGGTCACGCGTAAGAAGTGTTTCATATGGCTCCGTGGTCAAGCGGTTAAGACATCGCCCTTTCACGGCGGTAACACGGGTTCGATTCCCGTCGGAGTCACTCGAGCCAGATGGCTCTTTATATAGAAGCAATCAGATCTGCAAAACAGATTTGGTTAAATATGGCGCCATAGCCAAGTGGTAAGGCAAAGGTCTGCAACACCTCTATCACCAGTTCAAATCTGGTTGGCGCCTCTTGAAAAAGCCCAGAAAATCAAGGTTTCTGAGGCTTTTTTTACTTTCAAAATTATAAAAAATCAACTCTGAAAAATAAGGTGGCAGATGTTTATACAATCAGTGCATCTACCGGATTTGCATTCTTTTCGCTGTCTGTATGGAAATAATAATGTTTTGTAACGGAACGGAAAAGAGACGGTACTATTTTGTGGATTTAAAACCCTCTTCTGCGAAAAAAATTATACATGAGAATATTTTTTACTTACCCAAGGGAAATTACCGTAGTATAGAACAAACAAAGTGGAATATTGATAATGCGCCAAAGTTGTTTGAAGATTTATTTGCGATTTCTTATGATAAGATTATTCTGAACATAGTAAATACATATGATTTTCAACGACCAACCTATACATTAAGTTGTTTGTTGCCTCCAGAAGTGTAGAGTACTTATCATGGTTGGGGTGGGGCTGTATTGAATCATAGATGGGGATATTCCCCGCAAGATCTGATGCCCTCAGTAAACGAATATGGTCAATAAGACAATAGCATCTACTTTGGCGAGGGGATGCTATTTCTTATTATGTCGATTATCTATGTAGGTCAAAGCCGCAAAAATTACCAATAGTAAAGTCAGAACTTCCATTGTATTTATGGGCATCACCCTCTTTCTAAAAAATAGAGGGCAAAATCGAAATGCATCCATCCTTCTGATTCAATGATACCTGTTTAGTATAGCACGAGGCGTTTTGGGAGCAATAAGTTCAAAAAGTACCTCCACAATTATTTCGGAACAGTGGTACATGAAAACGAACCGATTGCGATGGAGGAGAAGAATGTCACAAGCACCATTGACCAAGAAAGCATTAGCAGATAGTCTGAAAGTACTGCTACGTGCGACATTATTTGATAAAATATCTGTTTCGGATATTTGTGAAAATGCTGGCACGAGCAGACGGAACTTTTATTGGCATTTTCCGGATAAATACGCACTTCTGGTTTGGATCTATGATGAAGATTTTTGTTCTATTAATCCCCATTATGATGAATGGGTGCTGCAAGACTATTTTTTTTGGTATCTGTGATTTTTTGTATCGTGATAGGAAATCACTACAGTAAAGCCTTTTTAGTGGCTGGGCAAAACTCTTTCAGAGAATTGTATCAAAGAATAATAGAATATCGGAAGAAAATGAGGAAATATGGGATATCAAAAAACTACAAAAGAAGAATTAGAAGCTTTTAAATAACTCAGAGAGGCACTTGCGATCATGCAGTCTCTATCGATGCAGTGAAGAAGTTTATTACACAGCAGGATTTAGTGGCGGCCCGGCTGGTCTTTCCTGTGCATTCTATCTAGCGGAGATGGGATATTATCCTACAGTATTTGAAAAGAATGAGAAGCCTGGTGGAATGATGATTTATGGAATTCCATCATTTAAGTTGGAAAAGGATGTGGTAGAGGCCGAGATCGATATTTTGCGCGAGATGGGAGTAGAATTCCAGTGCGGTATGAATGTTGGTACTGATATTACTGTGGAAGAGTTACGCGCATAGGGATTTAATACAGGCCTTAAATGGAGCGGTGCATACAAAGTTGATTCTGAAGAGAAATACGTTGTGTGTAATACAGATGAGGGCGAATCAGGTACCTATAAAGATAGAACCATTATGGAGAATGACCCCCACACGGTATTAGAAGGTGTTCTGATCTGTGCGTATGCGATAGGTGCAAAAGAATGTAATGGATGTGGAGTGTGTGCAGAAGTCTGTCCGGTAAATAATATTACAATAAAAGAAGGAAAGGCGATACATGGGAATCAGTGTGCTGCCTGCTATGCCTGCCTGCATTGGTGCCCACAAAAAACTACAAAATTGAAAGTACCTACATTAGGAAATAGACTGCAATACCATCATCCGGAAATTACGCTACAGGATATAAAGCGAATAAAGGGGGAAGAACTCCGATGAATTGCAACTGACAAATGAAGAAGCAGAACAGATGACGGGGTGAGCAAAGAATATGACGGGCTGGAGAATTATAGGGTGTTGAAACTCTGAAACAGAACTTGATCGAAAAGCAGATGGTTTTATACTGGAATTAAAAGTCGATCACACTATTGCGCAATTGTTGCGCATATAATAGCCTTTTATATAAAATGTGTAAAAATTAAGTGATAAAATATTGTTTATTATAAAGAATTGACGGAAAAAGATTATAATATTAGAATTTATATGAAGTGAGTTAGTAAATATAAAGGGAGAAGAACTGTTAAGTGTGGGAAATGATAAGGTTACAATAGACAGCATAGCACAGGCATTGGGGTGTTCAAAAACTACTGTATCAAGAGCCATATCGGGAAAGGGAAGAGTAAGCAAGGAGACTAGAAAGCGTGTGCTGGATTACTGTCGAGAATATGGCTACAGATCAGGCAGTGTGTCCAAAGCGTTTGATTGTTCCAGAACATATAATCTTGCTGCTGTTCTGCCTGCGGATCAGGAACTTCAAGAGATACCCTTTTTTCCAACTTGTTTGTTTGGAATTTGTGAATGGGCAGCAAAGCAAGATTATAATGTATTTGTTGTGTCAATAGAAAAGAATAGATTGACACAGCTTCAGAAGATTATTGAAAAACGCAAGATTGATGGAGTGATTCTAATGCGGGCGCTGGTAGAGGACTCTGCGGTGGAATACTTACTTCGGAATAAAATACCGTTTGTTCAGATCGGGGATACAAAAAATGCATCTACTATTCATGTGGATCACGACAGTGTGCGAGCCTGTAAGGAAATGACCGAATTTTTACTAGAGAGAGAGATTCAAAGAATTGCATTGATTGGGGGTGACATGGGAAATATTGTTACACAAAAAAGGCTGGCTGGTTTTTATGCTGGGTTTACACTTTTTCATAAAGTTCCGAAAGATAAGCTGATTTATCTGAATTGTGATACAAATGCGAAGGTGTATGAGGCCGTTGAGCAGATTGTGGAGAACTGTGCAGAATGTATTGTCTGCATGGATGATAAAATATGCACTCAGGTTTTGAAGAAACTTGATAAAATGAGGATATTGATTCCGAGAGATCTTGAAATTGTATCTTTTTATGATAGTTTGGCGCTTCAGAATTATTCTCCGACAATTACAGCGTTAAAATTTGACGAAGAAGAACTTGGGCGAATCGCCTGTGAGAAGTTGATCGACAGGTTGGAGAACGGTGGGGAAGAGTCAATATTGTTGACAGAGTACAGCATGGAATTGCGGGAATCCACAAAGAAAATTATTTAAGAGGAGTTAAGGTATGAAAGGAAAAGGATGGAAAAGATTTGTCAATGGAATAATGGCATCTTTGATGGCAGTGTCGTTGACAGTGGTTTCTCTGCCATTGGAGTCACAGGCGGCTTCGACAGAGAAACAGGAACTTTCGGATGAATCAAAGAAGATTCAGAACGATATTTTCTGGGAAGATATGGATGGAAATACATTGTATTCTCAGGGTGGCGGTATCTTTAAATTTGATGATACTTACTATTGGTATGGGGTGAAATATAAAAATGCGCCTAATTATGTCAATAATCCGACAAAAATTTATAATTCCGGTGATACATATTCTGATTTTGAGAGTGTTACCTGTTATAGTTCGACAGATTTGGTAAACTGGAAGTTTGAGGGAGATGTTGTCACAGAAGCAGATGTCAGTTATCGTGATGAGATGGAAGGTGTAAAGGCATCCTGGTTTGGAAGACTTGGTGTGGCAAAAGTTGGAGAAAATTATGTCATGATGGTACAGCATGAATGTGCTGATCCGGATGATTCTCTGGATGCTCTTGAAGGTTACACGGAGCCTTCCGGTCAGAAGGGGTGGAGCAAACAGGTTCTGGTATTGACATCGGATTCGCCAACGGGAGAATTCAAATGGAATCAGCGTATCAATATGCTGCCTTACACGGGAGGTACGACAAATACCGGTGATCAGACCGTATTTACAGATGAAGATACCGGAAAATCTTATCTGGTATATTCCTATGGAGTGGGAAGAGGAAAAATATTCCTTGCTGAGATTGAAGATCAGGGAAATGGTAAGTTTGGTTTGTCCCTTGAAAAAAATTACATGGTATATAGTGGAGCAGGGCGTGAAGGTGACTGTATGTTCAAATATAATGGTGCCTACTATATATGTGCGTCTGACTTATATGGTTGGAATGCATCTCATGCTTATTATTTGAAATTAGACAGTCTAGAGGATGACTATTTAAAGAATCGAACAACCAGTACATCTATGAATCTTATGGATGGATGTAGCGATGATTATTGTCATGTAACTCAGACCGGATTTTTCTATACGGTACAGGGGAGTAAGAAGGAAACGGTTATTTTCTGTGGTGATCGTTGGGCAGAGTTTGCTGGAAATGGATTGGGATTCAATCAGTGGTGTCCACTGTCTTTCGATGAGTCAGGTGCACCGTATTTTAATTCTTTAAGTAGTTGGTATCTGGATGAAGCAACGGGTACGTGGAGTGTGGCTGAAGATAACAATTATGTGAAAAATGGAAGTTTTGATGCGGACCGTATCAGTGTGACTGCATTGACGGGATGGACAAATAGTATTACAGTTGGAAATTCGCCAATTAAGAACAGTGGAAATCGTACAACAGGAAAATATGGCCTTGCGCTGACGGATACAGTAGATTTTGATTGTTCTATTTCTCAGATAATTCAGTCTTCACCGTATGTAGAACTTCCAGATGGTGTATATACATTGTCTGCTAAAGTGAAAAACAGTGGAGATTTTGAAAATCTTGAAATTTATGCAGAGGCAGATGGGCTGAGAGCAAAAGCAGGCATTAAAGAGGCAAATAGTGAATGGACAACTGTAACATTATCAGATGTTAATGTGGCAGGCGGTAAAGTGGAGATTGGCATTGCTGCAAAAGGAGCGGCAAATGCATATTGCTATATTGATGATATCATGTTTATAAGAACAGGAGATGCATCAGAAGAATCAGGAATCATTTCTGGAAGTATCCAGTCTGACATAGCAGGAAAAACACTTACGATTGCGGCGGTGCAGACTGACGGAACCGCTGCATACACTTATGAAACAGAGTTGACTGAAGGGGAACAGAACTTTACACTTGGTCCAATAAAGGCTGGAAAATATTCTCTGTCTGCATCTTCCTATGGATGTAAAGTGGAGGCAGAAGGCACAGAGGTGGCAGTTGTTTCGGGACAGACTGCATCTGGAGTGGTATTCCGTGTTGAAAATAATATGGGATCTGTAAGAGGAAAGGTCGTAAATGGAACTGGAGAAGTTATTCCAGATGTGACAGTGACGTTGTCAAAGGGAACATTGGAAAAAGATGCTGTAACAGATGCTAACGGTGAGTATGTATTTTCAGATGTAGAGGCAGGCGAATATAATCTTTCATTTGAAAAAACTGGATATGCGTCAGAAGGAAGCGTAAAAGTTACAATTGAAAAAGGGAACACTGTGACACTGGAGAATCAGGTGCTTGTAAGAAGTACAGGCATCATATCCGGAAAAGTCTATGATGCTTCGGGAGAACCTGCAGCAAATGCAACGGTAATGCTGAGAGGCTGCGAATCCATCAGTGATACTACCCGTGTTAGTGTTACGACAGATGAAAATGGTAGGTATACATTTTCAGATGTGGTTGCAGGAACTTATGCGATTACTGCATCAAACGGAAAGTGGGATACGGATGTTAATGCAGTTTCACAGAATGTAGAAGTAGTTCCTGGCGAGACTGAAGATGTGAATTTGGATATTCCATCTGAGATTACGATTGTAAACGGTGGTTTTGAAAGTGGTATGGATTCAAATCGTCAGCCGAAAGAGGGATGGGATAGCACAGGTTCAAGCGGTAGAGCATCTAATGAAAAGAATCGTGGTCATGTATACGCAGGAAGTTATGGATATACAGTGTGGACTTCCAGTGCATTTACGGTGGGAGTAAGTCAGAAAATTACTGGTCTTGAAGATGGAATATATGCAGTAAATGCTATGGTGGCGGCAGGATCTTACAGTGATTCAGATACGTTATATCTGTTCGCGAAGAATGACGATGGAACTATTATTTCTAAAGAAAACGTACCTCTCACAGTCGCTACCTATAACAGTAAAAATTGGGAGTTGATTGGTCTGACTGTGGAAGTGACGGATGGCACTTTGACTTTCGGTATAGAGGGAAGTCTTCCGGGAGGAGCATGGGCGAATTTTGATAATTTCAGAGTTGGAAAAGTCGAAGGAAACGCAGTAGTTGAAGTTGATAAAGATGAATTGAAAACAATAATTTCTGCTGTTCAGACTTTTGATACATCTAGTTATACAGCAGGTTCCGTAAGCGAGTATCAGTCGTTAGTTCAGACAGCGCTGACAGCGGCTGAGAATGTAATGAACAATAGTGCTGCAACACAGGATGATGTAAATACGGCAGTATCAGCATTGAATGAAGCATTTACGTCAGCAAAAGAAAAACTTGTGACATTGGAAGCAAAGTTGGCACAGGATATTGCGGACAGCATCAAAGATGTAAAATCACAGGAAGAGTATACTGAGGAAAGTTGGAATGCATATGAAGAAGCACTGGAGGCAGCACAGGCACTTCAGAGTAGCTGCGAACTGACAGAAGAGAAACTGAATGCAGCAATTACGGAACTACAGAAAGCAGTAGCCAGTTTACAGGAGAAAGCACCAATTGGAGATAAGACGGATCTGGAGAGTCTGATTGCAGAAATTAAGAATTTTGATACATCTGGCTATACAGCAGGTTCTGTAAGCGAATATCAGTCGGCAGTTCAGACGGCGCTGACAGCGGCTGAGGCTGTAAAAAACAATAATGCTGCAACACAGGAAGAGATTAATGCGGTAGCATTGGCATTGAAAGAAGCATTTGTGTCA
This sequence comes from uncultured Dorea sp., assembly GCA_945870325.1. Lineage (GTDB taxonomy): Bacteria > Bacillota > Clostridia > Lachnospirales > Lachnospiraceae > CAMBRQ01. Next base: position 21,655 of record CAMBRQ010000008.1, read on the forward strand.
GCAAAAGAAAAACTTGTGGCATTGGAAGTAAAACTGGCACAGGATATTGCGGACAGCATCAAAGATGTAAAATCACAGGAAGAGTATACCAAGGAAAGTTGGGGTGCATATGAAAAAGCACTGAAAGCAGCACAGGCACTTCAGGGAAGCAGCGATTTGACAGAAGAGAAATTGAATGCAGCAGTCGCAGATCTGAAGGCAGCAGTATCAAAATTAGCAGAAACTGCAAAGCCAAGTGATAAGGCAGCATTAGAGAACTTGATTACAGAGATTAAGAACTTTGATACATCCACGTATACTCCAGAATCTGTAAGCGAATATCAGTCAGTTGTTCAGGCGGCCTTGGCTAAGGGGGAAGCGATTATGAACAACAGCGATGCGACCAAAGAAGAGGTTGATGAAATTGTCAGTGAGTTAGAGTCAGTTTTTGCATCCGGAAAAGAAGTATTGAAGAAAGCAACTGTTAATCCGAAGCCAGATGACGGTAAAGGAGATCAGTCGGCTACACCGGATGACGGCAAAGATAAGACTCCGGCCACATCCAATGCAGATAAAGGGGATACAGTGAATAATACTTCTGGTAAGACGGCAGCAAAGACCGGAGATACCAATTCATTGGTGTGGTTTGCAGCGATTGCGGCGGCAGCGACAGTAGTTGTGTGCATAACAGGACTCAGAAGAAGAAAAAGACAGTAGTAAAAAGACTTAAATTTGAAGTTTTGAAATTAATAAAGATGTAGATTGCGCCCGGTTATTCGTTAGAATAATCGGGCGTTGTTTGTAGACATTAACTAAAACTATGGCAGTATGTGATAGTTATACTTATTGACAATAAATTTGGGGCTTGGCTATAATAGAATTATATTTAGTTTGGATGAACTAATAGGAAGTGAATTAAGTATGCAGGACATATATCAGATGATAGCGGAATACAGAGAACAGGGCTTATGCACCCTTGCCACCGTTATGGAGGGAGAATATATCGGTGAGAAACTACTTATTTGCCAAGGAGAACCAGTCTGTCAGACAAAAGAAAACGGATTGCTGCAGAGACATTTGGATGAATTAAAAGCGATCGAAGAGAGTGGAATCGTCAAATTAGATGGAATAAGAGTGTTTGCAGAACTGTTTGGAGGTACAGCGCGTCTGGTCATCTGTGGCGCAGGGCATGTATCGATGCCGATCATTCAGTTGGGAAAGAGCCTTGGCTTTCATATTACTGTATTGGAAGACCGTCCAAGTTTTGCTGATCATGCAAGAAGAGCCGGAGCAGATACTGTGATCTGTGATACATTCGAGAATGGCTTGCTGCAAGTGGAAGGCAGTTCATCTGCCTACTTTGTAATCGTTACCAGAGGTCATCGTTACGATACATTATGTCTGAAAAGTATTATAGAAAAGAAGAATGCGTATATAGGTATGATGGGAAGCCACCGCAGAGTGGCGATGGTGAAAGCGCAGTTAGAAGAAGGAGGAATATCCGGAGAAATGCTGGATGCCGTACATGCTCCGATTGGTCTGGCGATTGGCGCAGAGACACCGGAAGAGATTGCTGTATCCATCATGGCAGAGATCATCCAGTGCAAGAATCAGAAGAAGCATACGGAAGGGTATCGGGATGAGATTCTGGACGCATTGAATTTTAAGAATGCAGGGATTAATCAAGTGATTCTGGCAGAGATCATGGAGCGTAAGGGATCTGCTCCAAGGAATATCGGTACCAAGATGGTAATCGGACAAGATGGAAGCCTGACGGGAACGATTGGCGGTGGCTGTATGGAGGCAGAAGTAATCCAGGCTGCCAGACAGATGTTGGCGAATGATGCTTCTGATTATCAGATCAAAGAAGTGGATATGACGGCTGCAAGTGCAGAAGAAGAGGGAATGGTGTGCGGAGGAACGCAGTTGGTTTATCTTGAGAAAAGGTGTCGTTCATAAAGAAGGAGATACATGGATTTGAACTGCCCTAGAATAAAAAACTTTTACGGTATGTTAGAGTATGGTACAATATATTATGCATAAATTGGTATGTACTACATTGCAAATCTAAGAAGAATGAGAGGAAACACTTATGAAAAAGAGTAATCCAAAGGCGTTATTGCCGATTGCTGTTTTCCTGGTATTGTATCTGGGCCTGGGGATTGTGTTCGAGTATGTGATGAAGATTCCAATGGGATTCTATAATATCCCGATTGTCATTGCATTTCTGGCGGCGATTCTGGTGGCATGTCTTCAGAACCGGGAGTTGAAGTTTGACGACAAACTTGAAGTTATGGCGCAAGGGATGGCAGATAAGAATATCATTACGATGCTGCTGATCTTCTTAACCGCAGGTGCGTTTGTCGGTGTTGTGGGAAGAAGCAGTGCAGAGAGTGTGGCGTATTTTATGCTGTCTTTAATCCCGACAAAGTATGCGGTTGCCGTATTGTTCGTGGTGGCATGTTTCGTATCTACGGCTATGGGAACCTCGGTGGGAACCATTACGCTGATTACGCCAATTGCAGTGGCGGTGTCTGCGGCATCAGGATTCGACTTGCCTTTGTGCGTGGGCTCTGTTATGGGTGGCGCTATGTTCGGAGATAATCTATCCTTTATCTCAGATACTACAATTGCAGCATGTAATGGGCAAGGCTGTGCGATGAAGGATAAGTTCCGGGAGAATTTCGGGATTGCGTTTCCTGCGGCATTGGTAACATTGGTGCTGATTCTGGTATTATCTCTCCGCACGGATCTGAGCGGGGCGGTATCACAGGATTACAACCTGATTCAGATTATTCCGTATGTTCTGGTTCTGATTGGCGGAATCATTGGAATCAACGTATTCGTAGTATTGCTGGTTGGTATTGCATCGGGAGCGGTGATTATGCTGGCAACGGGGCAGATTGCGCCAGTAGATCTGATTGGCAATATGGGTTCTGGTGCGGCCGGAATGTTTGAGACCAGTATGGTTGCGATTCTGGTGTCTGCTATGTGTGCGCTGATCCGGGAGTATGGCGGTTTTGAAGCACTGCTTTCTGCAATCCGCAGAGTGTTCAAAGGAAAGAAAGGCGGACAGCTCGGTATGGGACTATTGGTTGGAGCCATGGATATCGCTACGGCGAACAATACGGTTGCGATCGTTATGGCGAACCCGATTGCGGCAGAGATGGCTGAGGAATATGATATCACGCCGAGAAAAGCGGCATCGATATTGGACACATTCTCTTGTATCTCTCAAGGGGTGATTCCTTATGGTGCACAGATGTTGGTGGCACTGTCAGCAGCCAATGAACTGGGATATGAATTGTCGGCATTCGAAGTGATTCCGAAGTTGTTCTATCCGGGGATGCTGTTGATCAGTTCGCTGATATTTATCTTTGTGGTGCCGGGGAAGAGCGAGAAAGCGAAATAGTAATCCGTAAAATCCTGACTGAGAGCAGGGTGAAAAATGAATACCAGGAGGAGCAGTATCATGAAAGAATTAGAAATGATTCAGGCGTGTGTAAGAATCATACGTGAAAAGACGGACATAGTACCAGAGGTTGGCTTGATCCTGGGAAGTGGTCTGGGAGATTATGCAGACAGAATTGAGAATAAGGTGATTGTTCCATATAGTGAACTGCCGGAATTTCCCGTGTCTACCGTGGCAGGGCATATGGGACAATTTGTAATAGGAGAGATTAACGGAAGAAATGTAATTGCAATGCAGGGAAGGGTTCATTACTATGAAGGATATTCTCAGCGTAAGATTACAATGCCGGTACGCATTATGAAGGGTCTTGGAGTCGGGAAGATGATACTTACGAATGCTGCAGGCGGTGTGAACCGTAGTTTTAAACCGGGAACACTGATGATGCTTCAGGATCATATCAACTTTTCCGGAAATAATCCGCTGATCGGAGAGAATCCGAAAGAATTCGGGGCGCGTTTCCCAGATATGTCTAGCATATATTCCACAGAATATCGTGCGAAATTAAAGAAACTGGCAGCAAAAGAAGGGATTGAACTGGAAGAAGGTATCTATATGATGATGTCAGGTCCTTCTTATGAAACTCCGGCAGAGGTACGTATGGCAGGAATTCTGGGGGCGGATGCTGTAGGAATGTCAACCGTGCCAGAGGCAATCGTATGTGCCCAGTCAAGAATCTCTGTATTAGGAATCTCATGCATTACGAACTGTGCGGCGGGAATTCAGAATCAGCCATTGAATCATGCGGAGGTAGTGGAGACAGCGAACAGAGTAAAGGAAGAGTTCGTCAAGGTACTGGATATTGCTTTAAGAGAAGTAGTATTCTAGAAAATGGATTATGTGAGTCATCAGTAGAGAAACTGAAGACATATTACCTGTAGATGAATGAACAGGGATAACATGGGGAAAAGTTGCATTCGCAACATACCATCATGTTATCCCTGTTATCTTAGTGTATGCTTAGATTCCAGTTTCCGCTATATGCCGTGCAACATACACCCCGCTTGCGGATGCATGGGAAAGCGAATGTGTCACGCCGCTTCCGTCTCCGATGATATATAATCCTTTATACTTGCTCTCAAGATTCTCATCAATCTCCACTTCCATATTATAGAACTTCACTTCCACGCCATAGAGCAGAGTATCGTCATTGGCAGTTCCAGGAGCAATCTTATCCAGTGCATAGATCATCTCGATGATGCCGTCTAAGATACGTTTCGGAAGTACAAGACTTAAGTCACCTGGAGTAGCAGCCAGAGTCGGAGTTACCAATCCTTCCTGGATACGGCTTACGGTGCTTCGTCTTCCCCTGACCAGATCCCCGAAACGCTGTACGATTACGCCGCCGCCCAGCATATTCGAAAGTCGTGCAATGCTTTCGCCGTAGCCGTTGCTGTCTTTAAATGGCTCAGAGAAATGTTTTGCGACCAGCAGGGCAAAATTGGTATTCTCGGTCTGGTGTTCCGGATCTTCATAACTGTGACCATTCACCGTAACGATACCGTTCGTGTTCTCATTTACGACGATGCCGTAAGGATTCATACAGAAGGTGCGGACATTATCTTCGAATTTCTCCGTGCGGTAGACAATCTTGCTCTCATATAGTTCGTCCGTCAGATGTGAGAAGATCACAGCCGGAATCTCTACACGTACGCCGATATCTACGCGATTAGAGTGGGTAGGAATGTCCAAATCATTACAGACAGTCTCCATCCATTTGCTGCCGCTTCTTCCAACGGAGATGATACATTTCTTACAATCTGCGGATTCGTTCTTATAGTGGATGCGGTATCCATCTTCCAGACATTCTACACGGTCTACCGGAGTATGGAAGTAAAAATCTACTTTATCTTTTAATTCGTTGTACAGATTCTCAAGCACTACATAATTGATATCAGTTCCGAGATGACGTACAGAAGCATCCAGGAGTTTTAACTTATTCTGGATACAGATCTTCTTAAAATTCGTTCCGGCAGTAGAATACATCTTAGTGCCTTCGCCGCCATGAGACAGGTTGATCTCATCTACATACTCCATCAGATTAAGGGCGCGTTCTTTGCCAAGATATTCATAAAGCGTACCACCGAAATCATTGGTGATATTGTATTTTCCATCTGAAAATGCACCTGCTCCGCCAAATCCGTTCATGATTGCGCAGGTCTTACATTTGATACAGGATTTTACCTTGTCACCGTCAATTGGACAGTGCCTGTCCTTAAGTGGAAATCCGGCCTCGAAGACAGCAATCTTAAGCCCGGCTGTCTTTTGAACCAACTCATAGGCGGAAAAGATACCGCCTGGTCCTGCGCCGATAATAATTACATCATAGTTCATCATAATCACTCCTTGCTTTTAGTTAGTATATGGCAAAAAAATAACTCGCTATTCTTTGGTTGAAAGAATACGAGTTCTTATGTAGTCACTTCTCTTTTTCATTATAACGTTGAGGGGAAGGGACTGTCAATGAGAAAATGCATAACCAACAGAATCAATCTAAAATGTCAGATGAAAATTTGTTTGAAATAAATAAACCGTCTCATTGCATGAATGAATAAAATAGTCTATGCTTGAGTCAGGAGGTGACGGGTATGGCGAATGAAGATAAAAAAGATTTTAACGCGATGCTTCACAAGGATACGGATATGCCTAAGATACAGATTGTTAAGGATGAGGCTACGATTAAGAAATATGGCGGAGAGAGGATGTTCTTTGCACCGCCGATTACGTATGATGAGATTATGAAGACAGTGCCATATGGGAAAGTGATAACAGTTGGTGAGATTAGGGAATATCTTGCAAAGAAGAATGATGCAGATTTTACAGATCCGATCACAGCTGGAATCTTTGTGTCGATTGCGGCATGGGCGAGTTACCAGCGAACAGAAGATGAGACGCCGTACTGGAGAACTCTGAAAGCACACGGAGAACTGAACCCGAAGTATCCTGGCGGTGTCGAAGCGCAGAGAGAGAAATTGGAAGCCGAAGGCCATACAATTATTATGAAGGGCAGAAAGAACATAAAGTATTATGTCAAGGAGTATGAGGCGGTGCTTTTTGCAGACATAAAAGAGTAGGAGAGAAGTTATGTCAGTTTATGTGATGGCGGATATTCATGGAGAGTATGACAAATTTCTAGAAATGCTGGATACCATTCAATTTCAGGAGGAAGACTAGCGTGTCTGTGTTTGGATGCAATGGAAGAGTATTATATAGAGTAATGTGGCAGAGTGGGAAATATGACAGAATGTTGTCATTAGCCGAAAAACTGGTAAAATAAAAAAGTAAATAAATTTATTGTACTAACATTGTTGAATCATCAAAGCCTGCCTGACTTTCGTTTGTTGATCCTATCTATGTAGGCAAGCAGTGTTACTATGAACATACTAAAAGATATCATTAGAGACATTGCTTCGAATACAGTCCCTTCACACCACCTCCCTTTTTTGACAATATATCATGGGCAATGTTGCATTTTGCAAGAGAAAATGTGCACCTTAGAGGCATGTGCGTTGAAATAAAAAAGGGGTGTGGTATGATAGGAAATAAGAGAGGAAGATGCAAGATGAAGTTGACATTGGAGCGAATCGCAGATGGGGATGAGGAAGTGCTCATCCGCTATTATGAGATGAATGAAGAGATTGAAGTGATCGCAGGAATTGTGCGAGGAACGGGGCTTCGGATTCCGGCAATATGGGAAGGACAGACATTGCTGTTATTGCCGGAGTTAATCTATTATATGGAGAATGTAGATGGGGTCACATATGCATACTTGGAGGACAAAGTAGTACGGGTATCGGAGAGTCTGCGGACGCTGGAGTTGTGTTATGGGAAGCGGGGCTTCTTCCGGTGTTCAAAGTCGATGATACTGAACATATATAAGATTCGTTATCTGAAAAGTGAGCCATACAGTCGGATTCGGGCAACGATGGAGAATGGGGAGCAGGTGATGATATCCAGAAAATATGCGAAGGAATTGCGGCAGATTCTGAAGGGAGGTGCAAAGGATGAAGAGTAAATTGTGGAATCTATTGAAGAATGAGATTGTCATTGAGTATAAGGCATGTCTCTATTTTAGTTGCCTGATATCCTTTTATTGTGTTTATCTCCTTTGCCGTGGAGTCTATTCTGTCAGTATCCTTTCCCTGTGTGAGATGATTTTGATGGCGTATTTTGTAGGGTATCTTCAAATCTATGTATTGCATGATTTTGATGAGGCGGAGAAGTTCGGGAAGAGAGAAGCGACTTCGGCATTCTTATGTACCTGCATCTATGCGGTGATATCGGGAGTGTTTGGATGGTTTGAGGGAAATGTATGGGTAACGGTGTTATTTAGCGGATATATTTTCCTGTGTTATCTATGTGTATATCTGATTAATAAGATTCGGAGGAAGGTTGATACGGACAGGCTGAATGATATGCTGACGGCATATAAGAAGGAGGGAGAAGCGAGTCATGATGATGGAGTCAAAGAATAATATCAGGGAGTGTCGGGGAAATGAAGCAGACATAGCAATTGAGATCCGGGATGTTACGAAGACTTACGGAAAGCATCGTGGAATCAGTCATCTTTCGTTTGTGGTGCCAAAGGGAGATATCTTCGGATTCCTGGGACCAAACGGAGCGGGCAAATCAACGACCATACGCTGTATGCTTGGGATGCTGCATTTTCAAAAAGGGGAGATAAGGATACTTGGGATGGATGCAAAGAAGCAGACAAGGGAGATCCTACGCAAAGTTGGGTACATGCCTTCGGAGGCAATGTTCTATCCCTCCATGAAGGTGAAGGATGTCATTCGGCTGGCTGTAGAGGCAAGGAAGATGAACTGCGACAGCGAGGCAAGGAGAATCTGTGACTTGCTGGATGTGGATAGAGAGAAGAGAATCTCGGAATTATCGCTTGGGAATCGCAAGAAGGTTAGTATCGTGTGTGCCATGCAGCATCAGCCGGAACTTCTGATTCTGGATGAGCCTACTTCCGGATTGGATCCGTTAATGCAGGAAGTGTTTTTCAAACTGGTCCTGGAGCAGAATGCAAGAGGGACTACGTGTTTCTTGTCCTCTCATGTGCTGTCAGAAGTAAAGCGCTATTGCAAAAATGTGGCAATTATTAAGGAAGGGGAACTGGTGAAGTTGGATTCGGTAGAGAATCTGCTCCGGTCAGGAATCCGTCAGGTTAAGGTGTGGCAAGGCGGTCAGGAACGGCAATTTACTTATTCCGGGAATGCGAGAGAACTGATTCGGGAACTGGATACAATGCAGGTGGATGATGTGCTAATTGAGGAACCGTCGCTGGAGGAACTTTTCATACACTATTATCAGGAAGAAGCTTGAACTCTGAAAAGGAGGAAGAACATGACACTGTGGAAACATGAAATGAAAATGAATATAAAGTCACTGTTGATTTGGAGTTGTTGTATAGGAATTGTGAATTTCGGATGCCTTCTGTTATTTGAAAATCTTGCTGATACAATGGAGCAGATGGCAAAGTCCTATTCGCAGATGGGAAGTTTCTCTACGGTATTAGGGCTTGACCGCCTTAGTATCGCTACTATGGAAGGATTCTATGCGACGGAACTGGGGTTAATATTTGCAATAGGAGGAGCCATGTTTGCTGCGATGACGGGTGCTTTGATGCTGGCGAAAGAAGAGGAGGGACATACTTCGGAATTCTTGCACGCGCTCCCTTTTGGACGGAGATATATTATAAGATGGAAATATCTGGCGATGGTATCTGTGATTATTCTGTTCCAGATTATCGTTATCTTGTGGGAAACTTTGGGATTCGCGATAGCAGGGGAGATGCCGGAGGTACAGGAATATCTGTTGTTTCACGGGGCGCAGTTCTTCGTGCAATTGGAGGTGGGAAGCGTCTGTTTCTTGGTCTCGGCCGGAAGCAGGAAGAAACAGATTGGTGCAGCACTGGGGCTGGCAGTATTGTTGTATGTGGCGGACATGATGTGCCGGATTGTACCGGATATCGAGAAACTTAAGTATGCGACACCTTATTATTTTTCCAATGCTGCAGATATATTTACGTCAGGAAAAGTGGACTGTGGGATGCTGGGAATTGGTGTAGTGATAACGGCAGCAGCGTTCATGTGTGCGTTTGGTGTGTATATGAGGAAAGATCTGGCCGCCTAAAGTGATATGATAGAACTTGACATATAATTCTTACGAGTGTAAGATTAATAGAAGGTCAAATTACATAAAAGTATTGCAGAGTATGTTTTACAATTGGACATACAGCGCGAATTTTAAGATCTTAACGGGACGTATGCCCTGAAATCTTACAAATGTAAGATTTGAAAGAAAGGAGAAGATGCAATGAAAATTATGAAGTATTATAAAAAGTTATATCTTACACTGGTATGTGAAGAGGCTATCGGATGAAGAGTGGGAGGATTATTATGAGGACATGTAGATATAAAAGAATTCTGATGATGGGAGTATTGTCTGGGATTGCCCTGGTATTATCTGCATGCGGGAGCGGAATCATACGGGGAGCAAGCCAGACGGAAGGAAGTATGGAAAATCGGGAAGGAGCATCGGGAGAGGATAACTATGATGTCCAATTAGATGAAGAAATCTGGGAGAAGGGGTATGATCTCCCGATTGATCGGGCAGAAGAAAAAGAAGCCCGGGAGGATTGTAAGAAAGCCCTTGTATATATCGGGGAAATGTATGAAAATATAGATAGTAAATCAACAAAAGAGGAAAATAGTGATACGGATCATGCAGATGTGTTCTCTCAGACAATCCTGGAGAAAATAAGCAATACGCTGGGACAAAAAGGCATTCCGGTCGCTATCTCTGATTCCCCTCTTGGCGGTATGCTGAACTATGAGAAGATGGATCAGTTTTTAGAACGGGCATCAAAAGGGGAAGAATGTGAGGAAGTATTATACGAGATTGATCTGGATGGTACAGTCAGCAGGAAGAAATATTCTTTTGATGGGAAGGATATGTATGTACTGGACTGCATAGGATTATGGAGTAAAGAAGAGATAGGCATCTCCATGATCTCCTATACTAGGCTTAAGGAGTGGGAATATACAGACCGGGGATGGTTCCGGTATGAATTATGTGTTCCGGAACCGCCGGTGCTTACAGAAGTTATGGAAGGAAGCGTATTAATAAGAATCACACCGATGAAGGAGGAGTTCAGGGCACTGACAGAGAAATGGCTGCTCCCCATTGGATATCGCGGGAATAATCTGCTGCGCTCCGAGTGGGACGCAGATCATATGGAACAATTGGATTATAATGGGTTATTTGAATATCTGTATTTTCTAAAATACCAACATCGACTAGATAGTGAGCAGTATATGAACGGTATTCCGAGAGAAGAATTCGAAGGATTGCTTACAGAATATCTGCCGGTTACCGCCGAAGAATTGCGGCGGTATGCAGTCTATGATGACGAAACAGGGCGATATGCATGGGCAGGAGCGGGCTGTACTAATTATACTTCCAGTATATTTGCAGTTTCAATACCAGAGATTACTGCAATTACGGAGAATGCGGATGGAACAGCGACCTGGACGGTGGATATTGTGTGTGAGATATTAGGTCAGGAGTCTGTGATCCGCCATCAGATTACAGTACGTCTGGGAGAAGAGGGGAAACTGCAGTATTTGAAGAATCATATCCTGGGTGATGGAATGGCAAGAATTCCGGAATATACTTATAGATGTAGAGGGGATTAAGGAGTATCAGGATAGAACAGGAGGTTGAAATGAGTAAATGAAAGAAAAATCCAAACAAACAAGGGGAAAAGGAAGTGGGAGACCAGGCTGGGTGATCCCTGCGATGACGATGGTATTGATTGTGCTGCTCATTATAGCAGGAGTGTTGCTGTTCTTGCGAATTCGATCAAACGAAGAGAAACCACAGGATGTTTTGGCTGAATATATGAATCACATTCCAAAGGGCGAATACGAAGAGATGTATGCAATGCTGGATCTGGAAGAGTCGGGGAACATTAATCAGGAGAATTTTATCAAGCGTAATTCCGGTATCTATGAAGGAATTGAGATACAGAATATGAGACTCGAGATTCTGGAGGATTCAGAAGGGGAGAAAGATCCGTTACTGGTGAAGTACCGTACATCCTTTGATACTGTTGCGGGCAATCTTAGTTTCGAATCAGAGGCGCATTTTACAAAAGGGGAGGAAGGATATAAACTTGCGTGGGATGACAGCCTGATCTTTCCGGAATTAACTGAGACAGATAAAGTCAGAGTGTCCACGATACAGGCGGAGCGCGGCAGCATCTTAGATCGGAATGACCGTGTTCTTGCGGGAAAAGGGACGGCGTCGTCCGTAGGAATCGTGCCGGGAAAATTAGAAGATAGAGACGGTGCTATTCAGGCAATCGCCGAATTACTGGAAATGACGCCGGAGACGATAGAGAACCAATTAGGCGCACAGTGGGTGAATGATGAATCTTTCGTCCCGCTTAAAACAATTCCTAAGGTAAATGAATTGGAAGTTACGGCATTAGAGCCGGATGAGACAGTCTTGAAGGAACAAGAGAGGCAGGAGGCTTTGCTTGCGATTCCGGGAGTGATGATCTCGGATGTAGAAGTGAGACAATATCCGCTGGGAGAAGCGGCAGCACATCTGGTAGGATATGTGCAGAATGTCACGGCTGAAGACTTGGAAGAGCATGTCGGGGAGGGATATAATGCCAACAGTGTGATCGGAAGGAGTGGAATCGAAGGGCTCTTCGAGAAAGAATTGAAGGGGACTAACGGATGTGATATCTATATTGAAGATGAGAATGGTGATCGGAAAGCAGGGCTGGCAAATGTATCTGTCGTGGATGGGGAGAATATAAAACTAACCATTGACGCATCCATCCAGTCTGCATTATATGAACAGTTTCAAACGGATAAGAGTTGTTCCGTGGCGATGAATCCTTATACCGGAGAAGTGTTAGCGCTGGTGAGTACTCCGTCTTATGATAATAATGAATTCATCATGGGAATGTCAGATGCGAGATGGACTTCGCTGAATGAGGATGAGCAGAAGCCGCTGTATAATCGTTTCCGTCAGGTATGGTGTCCGGGATCGACATTTAAGCCGATTATTGCGGCGATTGGACTGAAGTCCGGCGCGATTGATCCTTCAGAAGATTACGGAAGTGAAGGACTCAGTTGGCAGAAGGATGAGTCATGGGGAGATTACCATGTGACGACGCTCCATACCTATTCGCCGGTTACATTGGAGAATGCGCTGATCTATTCTGATAATATTTATTTTGCCAAGGCGGCGCTTAAGATTGGCTCTGAAGAATTGGAGAATTCCTTGAAGGCTCTGGGATTTGGTGAAGAGATTCCGTTTGACATTAAGATGTCCGTATCTCAGTATTCCAATCAGGAGCATATTGATGCAGAGGTTCAGTTGGCAGACAGCGGTTACGGTCAGGGCCAGGTGCTGGTGAATCCATTGCATCTGGCGTGCCTGTATACGTCATTTGCCAATCAGGGAAATGTAATAAAACCGTATCTTGTGTATCAGGATCAGCCGCAGTCAGAGATATGGCTTGAGGGAGCCATCCCGGAGGATGCTGCGAATACGGTGCTGGAAGGATTGAAGAAGGTAGTAAATGATCCGAATGGAACGGGATATGCGGCACATAGAGATGATATCGCTTTGGCAGGAAAGACTGGAACTGCTGAGATTAAGGCATCCCAAGATGATGTGAATGGAACGGAATTAGGTTGGTTTGCAATATTCACAGGGCAGGATGTGGCGAAACCGGTATTGGTTGTGAACATGGTAGAAGATGTGAAGGACAGAGGCGGCAGTGGATATGTCGTCGGGAAGGATAAAGTGGTGCTGGACGCATATCTGAATGGACAGTAGAAAGGATTAATGCCCTGCCATAGTCTTTTGGAGGCTGCGGCAGGGCATCAGACTGTTTATTGATTCGAATGGAAGGATTTCCATATTTTCAGAAGTTCTTCCGGTGTTCCATCTGGGTTGGCCGCTACGATGTCATAGAATTCCCGCAGTTTTTCGGGAGTTTCTTCCAATTCATCTGCGGTATCTTCCAGGTTCTTTCCCTTAAGGAACTTTTTCTGAATCTGAGCAATCAGAGTAGATGCGATGCCATCATTCCAACCCTCTTCCCAACCCTCTTCCCTGCTTGTTCGACGAATTTCCTGTACATCATATGCTTCAAAACTATCGAATAACATAGGAAATCTCCTTTTCCTGCCACATCCCAAGATCTGACAACACACTAAGCGCAATATCCGCAGCATTCTTTCCGGTAGCATTCTCATCAGCCTGGATATTGACGGCAAAGAAACAAGTGTGTTCATTAGATTCAACCAATCCCACAAACCACCCATTGACATTCTTCCCATCAACCATTCCAGTTCCGGTTTTGCCGTACAAGGAAGCATCGGCAGAAGAAGAAAGGTACAGGGCATCTTTAACAGCATCAATATGATCCTGTCTGAATCCCAATTCATTGTTGTACAGTCCTTTAAGCAACTCAACCTGCTCTGCCGGAGAGATCTTCAAAGAGGATTCCATCCAGTACGAGGAAAGTTCGCCGCTGGTGTCCCGATTACCATAGTTAATATCTTTGAAAAATTCCTGAACTGCCAAGGCGCCGGCCTGCTGGTCAATTGTCTGAAAGTACCAGTTCGCAGAGTTTTTCATTGCTGAATCTAAAGTCTGATCTGTGTTCCAGGCATCAAACGGATATGAAGTTCCGTTCCATTCTATCTTAGAGTGTTCGGGAGTAATGATACCGGATTCCAGACCAAGCAGAGCATCATAGATTTTGTAAGTGGAGTCCGGGGATATGCGTTTTGTCGCCATAACTTCATTGTATAGTTGCCAGTGATCGGCAGCACTGTCGTATAATACGAAACTTCCCTGATAACCTTTGAAGTAAGAATCCAGATCCAGGGAAGAGACGGTGCCGGAGTCTGGCCGGAACTTGCTGGTATCAGATGAGGAGGCATTTGCTGACAGGAAAGGCAGGAAACCAAGGAGAAGAACTATGATCAGGCAGTAAACAATCAATCCCTTCATCCTTTTGGAGAATGTCAACGGCTGGTAGGAAGCGATATTCAGGATGCGTCTTTTCATCTGTTTCATGTCCCCTCCCAGTCCAGAGGCGAAGTGGAATGGAGAACGGGAAAGTGTCTCTGCAAAGTGAATGAGTGTATTGCCGTAATCAATGTGATCACATTCATCAAGCATTGCCAGTACGGAGGAGTCACAGGCAATCTCCCGGTCATTTCGCATCTCCTTTATAGCATACCAGATCAATGGGTTGAACCAGTATATGATTCCTGCAAGATTGGTTATCGCATTTGCAAGTGAATCATGATGTTTATAGTGCTGTAGTTCATGGAGAAGCATATACCGCAGATCTTTCTTCTGATAATCCGTGCCGAGATCTGAGATCAGATGGATTGGAAGATAGATGCGAGGCTTGAATATGCCGGTCATAATGGGCGTTTTTATGAATGCGGTGCTGTATATAGGAATATCTTTGGTGATTTCCATCTCCAGGCAGCAGGATTCAAACAGATTGCGGACATCTTCGCTCTGAAGCGGTAAAGCGGATTGGCTGATGCGATGAAACTGCATTAGAGACCTAAGTGTCAGCAACAGCATAATCAGCATACCGCCACACCATATGGTCAGAAGCAGATATCCCAATATGGAGGGAGTTCTGCCACTGACAGAGATCGCAAAATCATTCATCCAGTTCGCAGCAGTAGTCTGAGGAGCGATATTGACCGTCTGCTCGGTCGCAATGAATGAGTCAGAAGAGTACGCTTTCCAATACGTGATTTTGCCGACCCATGAGATTAATTGTGCCAATTCGGGAAGGTGTAACGGTATGAATGGAACTGCAAGCAAGAAAAGCGGCAGATACCATAAGTTATATTGGATTCTCCCGGATAAATGGTTCTTAAGCACTCTTTTGACTACTAGAATCATGCAGATAAAGAGAGCAATCAGTATATTGCAATAGAGAAAATGAATGAAGAATTGCACCATATCAATCCCTCCTGGCCTTGCCGGAAAGAAGACTGCGAAGAGAGTCAATATCTGACTCAGACAAACGGTCATTCTCAAGATAGGCAGAAAGCATAGCAGTAATATCTCCATTATAATAGCGCTTCAGAAAAGAAGAACTCTCTTGACGGACATATTCGTCTTCTTTGACTAATGGTGTGTAGACGAAGACGCGGCTTTGCTTCTCGTAGGTAAGGGCGCCCTTTGTGACCAGACGCTTCAGCATGGTCTGGATGGTCTTAGGGTTCCAGGAGGTTGTACGGGTTAGGCGCTCCGTGACTTCATTCGTGTTGATGGGAGCGTATTTCCATATAATCTTCATTACTTCGTATTCGCCTTCTGATATCTGGGGCAGTTTATGCATAATGGGTTCCTCCGGAATAAAATCTTACAAGTGTAATAAAAATATTATACCTATTTGAGGGAGGAATGTCAACGAAGTCTATAGATGAGGTGTTCGGGAAGGAGGAGCGGGGGCATGCAGCATTTGGTATGAAGGGGAGTATTGATTCTGGTGTCAGCGGTATCCGGTATTGCACCTTTCTCCAGGAATATGATATAGTAAATGCTGACTATATAGAATGAGGTGAAGAGAGATGAGTATTTTAAATGTTGAACATCTGACACATGGTTTTGGGGATCGTGCGATATTCGATGATGTTTCTTTTCGTCTTTTAAAAGGTGAGCATATCGGTCTGGTCGGTGCCAACGGAGAAGGAAAGTCTACTTTTTTCAATATTGTAACGGGAAAATTAATCCCGGATGAAGGAAAGGTGGAATGGGCGAAGAAGGTGAGGGCTGGTTATCTGGATCAGCACACAGTCCTTGAGCCGGGGATGACGATCCGTGACGTGTTGAAATCAGCGTTTTCCTATCTGTTTGAGTTAGAAGAAAAGATGAATCAGATCTGTGATTCGCTAGGGGATGCAGACCCGGATGCGATGGAAGAGATGATGGAGGAGTTGGGTTCGATTCAGGATACGCTGATGATGCATGATTTCTACATCATAGATTCTAAGATAGAAGAGGTTGCACGTGCGCTGGGGCTTCTGGAACTAGGGCTTGATCAGGATGTTACGGAACTGAGTGGAGGTCAGCGGACGAAGATTCTGTTGGGCAAACTTCTCTTAGAGAAGCCGGATATTCTGCTGTTGGATGAGCCGACGAACTATCTGGATGAGGAGCATATTGCATGGCTTAAGAGATATCTTCAGGAATATGAGAATGCATTCATCCTTATTTCTCATGATATTCCCTTCTTAAATGAAGTTGTGAACATTATCTATCATATGGAGAACCAGGAACTGAACCGCTATGTGGGTGACTATGATCATTTCCAGGAAGTTTATGCAGTAAAGAAGGCACAGTTGGAGGCTGCTTATAAGCGTCAGCAGCAGGAGATTAAGGAACTGAAAGACTTTGTGGCGCGTAATAAAGCCAGGGTCTCTACCCGTAATATGGCAATGTCCCGTCAGAAGAAACTGGATAAGATGGATGTGATTGAACTGGCAGCCGAACGTCCGAAGCCGGAATTCAACTTTAAGGTGGGAAGAACGCCTGGAAAATACATATTTGAAACAAAGGATATGGTGATAGGATATTACATAACCGAACCTTCGCCTGTTCGCCACCACTTAGGACTCGCACCTGACTCTCGATATGCTTCGTTGTAAGACCGCATTTGGCAAGAGCGGAACGCACTTCATACTGGGTAAATGACGGGAATTCCCCCCAGATCTCTTCGATGCAGGTAGTCTTATCTGGATGTAGATGCCAAGGATGAACTGAAACGTGCGTTGCTGGAATATAGAGGAGGTGTGCTTCTTATCTGCCATGAACCGGAGTTCTACAGAGATGTCGTGTCAGAGGTGTGGGATTGCAGCAGATGGACGACGATGAATCCGGACTTGTTGTAGGGGAAGATGTCTGGTGAATAGCGATTTATTATCGGTATCTATATTGGAGGAACAATGTTATAATACGATTATGAAATAATATATGTTCGGGAGGTAGCGAGAATGAGAAAAATAAAAGAACGGACATTATCAGGGACAAGGAATCCTAACCCGGCAGAATATGAGCAGGCGCACCGCCTGTTAGCCCGCAGGGCTGCCGCTGAAGGAATCGTCCTTCTTAAGAATGAAAAGCAGATACTTCCATTGGAAAAAGGAAGCAAGATAGCCCTCTTTGGAGCAGGCGCCGGCAGGACGATCAAAGGTGGTACGGGTTCCGGTGATGTGAATGAAAGGGATAGTGTATCTATCTATGATGGACTGGTGAATGCCGGATATCAGATTACGAATCCAAAGTGGGTACAAGTTTACGAAGAGATGTATACCAGTGCCAGATGTGCATGGAGGGATGAGATTCTTAACAATGTAAAGAATGGATCAATGCCGTTTTTCGACGTGTACTCTACAACACCGTTTTATCTGCCGACAGGTCCGAAAGCGGAGTCTTCAGAGGCTGATACGGCAATCTATGTGATCAGCCGTATTGCAGGAGAGGGCAGTGACCGTTTTAATCAGGAGGGCGATTATCTTCTAACAGAAGAAGAGAGAGTCATGTTAAAAGATATCTGCACCGATTATAAGAAGGTAATTATTGCGGTCAATACGGGTGGCTTGATCGACCTTTCTTTTCTGGATGAGTATTCTAATATCTATGCAGTGCTTCAGATTGTACAGCCGGGTATGGAAGGAGGCAACGCATTTGCGGATATTATTAGCGGGGCATCTGTGCCAAGTGGAAAACTGGCGGACAGTTGGGCATACCGCTATGAAGATTACCCGAGTGCAGCGACATTCTCCCATAATAATGGAAATGTGAATGAAGAATATTATGAGGAAGGTATCTATGTGGGATACCGCTACTTTGATTCTTTTGATGTACCGGTGCGCTATAGTTTTGGATATGGAATGTCTTATACGGATTTTATGGTGGAAACTTTGGACGTGTGCGTAAGGGAAGAGGAACACGAAAAACAAGAGTCTGTTATGCCGGAAGTTATAATCACAGCGAAAGTTACGAATACAGGGGCGGTATACTCCGGTAAGGAAGTGGTACAAGTCTATGTATCTGCACCGGAAGGAAAGTTAGAAAAGGAATACCGCAGGCTCTGTGGATTCGCTAAGACAAAAGAACTTGCGCCAGGAGAAAGCCAGGAGGTAGAGATCTCTTTCGCGGTTGATCAGATGGCGTCCTATGATGAGGAAGAGGGAGAATGGATTCTGGAGCCTGGATATTACGGAATCTGGGTTGGAACGTCCCTGAATCAAAGTGAATTAAAGGCAAGGCTTTCCCTTAAGCAGGAGAAGGTGCTTACAAAAGTAGATCATATCTGTCCGCTGCAGGCAGAGTTGAATGAGTTGAAGTTTGCAGAAGCGAAACGAAGCTCTCGTTACAATGAATGGGTAGAGGCGGGAGAGCGGCAAGGGCTTCCTGTGATTGCGTTAGATCTGACAGGAGTTACAACACAGGTTATCGATTATTCAGATGTGCCGGAGAACGAAGAAGACGAAGCAGTACAGTTAGTAAAACAACTCGATGTTGAACAGTTCATCCAGTTAGCCACCGGAGATCCGGGAAAAGGACAGGGAAGCAATCTTGGCTCCGCAGGAATCTCTGTTCCGGGCTCTGCAGGAGAGACCAGTTCCTGTGCGGCATCTGAAGGAATTGCCAGCATCGTGCTTGCAGATGGTCCGGCAGGACTTCGGCTGAATCAATCCTATCATGTGAAAGATGGGAAGATTGTAGCGCCGCCATTTGAAGCCAGCCTGGAGCATGGATTCTTCTGTCCGGATCTTAAGCAGGAAGGAGATATCTATTATCAGTACTGTACGGCGATTCCTGTCGGTACGCTGCTTGCACAGACCTGGGATGTAGAGTTGATTGAAGAGATCGGAAGAATGATCGGGGATGAGATGCAGCGTTTTGGCGTTGATCTGTGGCTTGCGCCGGGCATGAATATTCATAGGAATCCTCTTTGCGGAAGAAACTTTGAATATTATTCCGAAGATCCGCTGATTAGTGGCAAGATTGCTGCGGCTATGACATTGGGAGTTCAAAGCGTGGCCGGATGTGGCACGACGATTAAGCATTTTGCATGTAATAATCAGGAAGATAACCGGATAGGATCGAATGGCATTATCTCAGAGCGGGCATTGCGAGAAATCTATCTGAAGGGATTCGAAATTGCGGTGAAGGAATCACATCCGATGTCAATTATGACCAGTTATAATCTGATCAATGGAGTCCATGCGGCGAATAATTATGATATCTGTACCAAGGCGGCAAGGAAGGAATGGGGATTCGATGGCGTGATCATGACAGACTGGACGACGACAGAGCAGGGACCTGACTGTACCGCAGCAGGATGTATGCGCGCGGGGAATGACCTGGTAATGCCGGGACAGTTCTCTGATCACGAGAATATCCGGAAAGAATTGGCGGAAGGAACGCTTACGGAGAAAGAACTGCGGGATTGTATTGTCAGACTGGTGCGGGTGATTCTGCGGTCAGGGCAGTATGAACTGCCAGCGCATCCGTAGAGAACTGCTGGCGGCAGTTTTTATCTGGAGGAAGAGGGCGCAAGACGAGAGGTTGTATCAGAAGATATCGGCTATGTATTGTCTGCGCCAACCGTACCGGAATTCCTTACAGGGAGGGAATTGGGATTGAAAGTATTCGCCAATGTACTGTCCGGAATAGGGGAGGTCATAAAGGCATTTTTGGGGAAATTACTGTATTTTTTGATTATGATTGTAGGCGCTTCTTTTTTGTGCCGGTCTGTGGTACCTCAGGTGGATGCGAATGAGTTGTTCCTTCTTCTGCTGATTGTGGCTTATGGACCTCCGCTTTTTGGGATGTGTGGTGTATTGTGTTGTGGCGTGTGTGCTGATCTATCGGCTGGCACCGAAGACATTCAATATTCGACAGAGATTTTGAGCAGTTGTTAATTTTATTGAAAATAAGTTAACAACTCGTCAATTGTCCCCAAGCGTCATATCTGCTATTTTTATATTAAGCAAAGACCAATGCGTGATTAAAACAGCGATTGGAGGATGGGATAATGAACTTAGGTGAAGTGATAAGGACATATAGAAAAGAGAAGCAGATGACACAGGAAGAGATGGCAGGATATCTAGGCGTGACAGCCCCTGCGGTGAATAAATGGGAGAAAGGAAACTCATTTCCAGACATATCGTTACTGGCACCGATAGCAAGGCTTCTGGGAATCAGTACAGACACGCTGTTGTCTTATGAAGAAGAATTAACGGATCGGGAGATCAACCAGATTACGGAGAAATGCTGTGCTATGATGAAGTCGGAAGATTATGACGCGGCATTTTCGTGGGCAAGTAGCAGACTGCAGGAATATCCAAGTTGTGAGAAACTGATTCTCACGCTTGCGAATATATTGGACGGATATCGAACAATTCTGGCAATAGATGAGCCGCAGAGATATGATGAGAAGATTCGGAGCCTATTTATCCGTTTGCTGTCAAGCAAGGATGATTCTATTGTACAGGCAGCAGCTCTATCATTATTCTATGATTCGCTTGGCAAAGAGGAATATGAAAATGCGCAGGAATATCTGAACCGGATTCCGGAACAGGGATTCAATCCCCGGAGGGGGCAGGCGCTTCTGATGCAGAGAAAGGGAGATACGGAAGAAGCCTACAGACTGTATGAGCAGCTGATTTTTCAGGCATATAGCGAGATAGGCACATCGCTGGCAGGAATCTTTTCTATGGCGATTGCGGAAGAAGATATGGATAAAGCGGAATACATTCTGGAGAAGAAGAAACTGGCACAAGTTCTGGAGATGGGAAGATATATGGAGACTTCTTATGAACTGGAACTGGCAATGTGTCGGAAAGATAGGGAAAAGACAATCGAAGTGCTTTCTAAAATGGTTCATAGTATCAGAGAGATGGATGAATATAAGAAGTCCAGATTGTATGAGCATATGCAGTTTCATGACGGGGGAATCGACCACATTGCGTTTGTGTTGAAGAAAGGGCTTCAGGAGGCTGAAGAGATGGGTTTTGTACGAGAGGATGCAAGATACCGGAAGATATTGGAAGAGTTAGACGGAATGGTTGGAGAATAGTAAGGTTGAGGAAGAAATATTACGATAGGTAAAAGAGACAGATTATATCTTTGAAGGTAGAGGCGAGATGTGCTGGAAATGTACATCCTGCCTCTTTTAAGGTGGTTCAGATGCTATTTTTTGTTTTTTCTCAGATATAATACAAGGGAATAGATGACAGGTATGCCAATTGCAGCAACAAGGCACACGGCAAGCATCCAGTTCCAGTGAAGCAATGTATTGAGTATGAACAGGATTCCAATGATCACATACAGCCACCCTGCCAGGCGGTGCGTCCGATTCCAATTATCTTCATCCGACAGTGTCCAGGGAATCTTAATTCCCACCGTAAAATTCTGGCGGCATTTTGGCAGATAATTCCCCATAATGATGAAGATTAATCCCATCAGCAGATTAACGAAGAGAGCGGAATTCATCCAGACGCTGATCGGAGATCCCAATGCATAACCGTAGATTGCAGCAGCGCAGATGATAGAGCATAGCGGGCATATCCATATAATCAGGCGATACATCTTGCTGCTGATATGCTGGTGCTTCGGATCAATTGCAGTGGCAAATACGCAGATAAGATGCACTGCCAGCAGAAACAAAGGAAGCCCTAAGACGGCAAAAGTCCGGCTGCTCCAGCCATTTGCTTGGTTTTCAAAGTTAAAATGCGTTGCCATCTTTTCCGGCAGTTGATTCCAATTTAGAATGCCAAATAAGATTGGCAGCAGAGTTACAATGCAGGTTATCATTATCATGTTTCTATGTTTCTTAATCATTCTTGTGTTCCTCCTTTCAAATCGGAAAGCCATACCATAAGTTCCTCTACCACAGAGGTATTTAGTTCATAATAGACGTAATTCTTGTATTTGGACTCATATACAAGATCGGCTTTTTTTAGAATGCTTAGGTGATAGGATATCGTTGCCCCTGTCATGTCAAAATGACTGCCAATCTCTCCGGCGGATAATTTCCCCTGCTTTAGTAGCGTTAGGATCTCGCGCCGGACGGGATCGGACAGGGCTTTAAAAGTCTGTCCAAAACTCAATACACATCCCTCCTGATCTTTCTTTGGTATTTAGAAATATTTCTAAATAGATAATACATCAAAGACGCTTGGAAAGCAATATCTATTTAGATTTTTTCTAAATAGAATGCGGATATAAAAAATCCTTGCAAACCTGTTAATTATGGAAATGCAAGGATTTTTATACATTATAATTATAGAACAGATTTAACAGAAATAATTAATGAAAATGATAGGAATAAACTACTCCGGTTTTATTTTCGTATTCCAAATTAATCTACTTTAGTTCTTATAGTAGAGCACTATATGAGTAGCCAAATGGTATCGCTCAAACCTATTGCTCCTCTTTAATCATACCATAATTTGTGACATTGTCAACTGAATAAACGGCTAATTTCTTCTTTTTGCAGAACCTAATTTTAAAACAAAAAATTTATTTGTGGTCAATATATTGGTCATGATAGTTTCTACCATAAAAACAAAAATATAAAAAGAAAGGATTTGATAATGATGGGAAGACGTGGCGAAAATATTAGAAAAAGAAAGGATGGTCGCTGGGAAGCGCGAATACTCTGTAGTTATAATTCCGATGGAAAAGCCAAGTATCATTCGCTTTATGGCAAATCATATTTGGAAGTAAAAGAAAAACGAAACAAATTACTCGGAAATCAAATGGCAGTTTATGAGAAAAGTATTTATAAGAGCAACCAAAAAGTTACCTTTGGTTGCATAATGACTGAATGGCTAGATATCCGGAAAGATTCAGTGAAAGAATCAACTTACGCACATTATGTTAATCTGGTAGAAAAGCACATTCTTCCAGAACTCGGGGAATTATATTTATCTGCGGTAACATCAGGCATTATTGACACTTTTCTAAGAAATAAGTTACACAGCGGAAGACTAGACGGCAAAGGTGGTCTCTCTCCGAAAACAGTTGCTGACATTCGCTCTATTTTGCTTCTTGGATTAGAATATGCGAAACAGCAACAGTATCCCTGTATTGTAAATAATAAAGTGTTTTATCCCAAAAGCCAACAGCCAAACATCAAAGTTCTCACAAGAGAAGAGCAGGTCAAATTAGAAAAGGTGCTATTCCAACATCCTGAGCCGTTAGAATTAGGAATTATTACAACTTTGTACGGGGGATTGCGAATTGGTGAAATATGTGCTCTTCAATGGAAGGATTTTGATTTCGAAAGCGGGATAGTAAGTATTAATAAAACAATAATTCGTATTCAGGATTTGTCTCCTGGTGCTTCCAGAAAAACCAAAATTTTGATTGATTGTCCCAAGACAGAGCAGTCCAATCGCATTATCCCTTTGCCCACTTTTATTTTTAATTTTTTGAAAAAATATCAAATGGGTCCAGAGATATATGTGCTCACAGGAACAAAAACGTATCTAGAACCTCGTGTGTGTTTGGAAAAATATAAGAAGATTCTTGTTAAGGCCGATTTACCGTCATTTTCCTTTCATGCTTTGCGTCATACATTTGCCACACGTTGTGTAGAAAGTGGATTTGACACAAAATCTTTAAGTGAAATTCTAGGACACGCTAATGTAAATACAACATTGCAAAGATATGTCCATCCTTCTATTGAGTTAAAGAAAGAACAAATGGAACGATTAGAACAGATTACAATTCGGGGTCAGAATAATGGTCATAAGAATATTTAATCCTTAAAAATCAGGCTATTTGTTGTTGTTTTTCATATAGTGCTCTACTTTAAGAGTAAAGGGGGATCAGTTTGGAACGTCAAAAGAAAACATGGGTCTCTCCTCCTTGTCAATTCCATCCGGTCGGTTCTGCGGAATATAATCGGCTCATAGCATTGATGGAAGCAGAAGAGGGATTGGATGTTAAGAGCAAAAGGAGAAATTCAGAAACAAAATGCGAATCTGCAATTCAATAACTATTATATGTCAGAAAACGAGTAATTATTCATAATTTTATTGCAGTCGTATATAAAATGATATTAAGGAGGTAGATGATGAAAAAGAAATTAAAACAACTGGCATCTGTGTTAATTGCGTTGGCTCTGTTAGTCACAGTAATTCCTGCGACAGCATTGGCAGACGATTATCCTGTGAATTACATAACTTATCATGAACTTCGCGTGCCAGTAGGCTATAGTGGGGAAATGGAATTTAACTTTGCGTATAATAATGCAAATTATCAAATGCGAAATATACAATGCTCAAGTGATAATGCTGGCATCGCCAATGCTAACTATAGAATGGAGGATAATAACTACACAGCAGTTGTAACAATCTCTGGTGTGTCGGAGGGCACGACGGAAGTCGATCTTGTTTATACGGTGGGTCGAAATTTGGTAAAAGGTGAAGCTATTACTGTAACGGTATACACTCCTCCTGTAATGAAACTGGATGTTGGTGGGCAGGATGACTTTATCAGTCAGATATATTATGAAAACACTCCTTTTGACGCAGGGTATATTACCATGTCCGAAGATCCTCATGTGATTGATGGTGCCGGGAACATTTCCGTAAGTACCTATAACAATAGTGATAGGTACAACATTAATTACGGAGGAACTGCTTCTGTTGCTTATACGGTGACCGGTACTCAGGAGGGGGCTGGCAATGTCAAGTCTGAATATGGTTTTTATGCAACCGATTCTAACGGCTTTACGGAGTTGCATATGTTTGTTGATGTATTGAATGTTGAAGTGGCTCCGAACATTATTTGCCATGAACTGCGTGTACCTGTTGGTTACAATGGTGAGATTGATCTCACCTGTTTCGAGGGTGATGGATATTTAACGCCATCTAATCTGACTGCTACAAGTGCAGACACAGGAACTGCGTCTGTCACATCCGAGGTCACAACCGTTGAAGGTATTCCGGCTGCGGCAGTGACAATCGAAGGTGAAAAGGTTGGTAATACACAGGTAACTGCCGAATATGATGTAACAGATTCCAACGGTGCACGAAGACATCGTACAGAAATCATTAACGTGGAAGTTTATGACGCCCCTGTTATGGAACTTGAAATCAATGGCAGTGATGAGTTCGTAAGCCAACTTTATTATGAGAATTCTCCTATTGGTGCTGATGAGATTTATTTTGGTGAAGAACCCCATGTGCTTGGTGACGAGGGTGTCATCTCCATTGATCATTATGCTGATAACCAGGCATACAACATTACATATGAAGGTACTGGATCTGTCGGCTTTTCAGTAATTGGTAATAAGGCGGGAAAGGATACTGTGAAGTCGGAATATGCTTTTTATGAGAATGATGCTAGTGGCAATCAGACGATTCATATGTTTGTTGATGTACTGAATGTTACTGTTAAGAAGCCGGAAACATTTACGCTCGTTCATTCTTCTGATGGGACGAAAGAAGATTTGTCAATAGAGGAATATTGCTTTCCAGATTATGTGAAGGAAGGGTATCTTTACGGGGGCTTCTATAAAGATGCAGAATTGACACAGCCTTATACAGAGGAAGAACTCGATGAACCTGGCATCTTTACTCCCGAAGCTGGTACAACAATTTATCTAAAAGAAGTAAGTGAAGATTATCTTGGTATTAAGAGTGTATATACAACCACCAACAGAAATAATATGACAGGTACCGGAGAATTATATTCTGTATTCCTTTATACAGCTGTCGATAATAAAAATTACCAGGAAGTCGGATTTGTACTGGATGGAGATTTTGATCATCTGGCGGGCAGTAAGACTGTTTACAGTGGATGTAAAATTACTGAATTTGGAACTAATAAAACAGTAGCGAATTATGGTTTGAAAGATATTTTTAAAACATTGAATCAAGGATATTTGGGAGTTCATGAAATAAAAACTCTGCAGGATGGAGATACGCTTGAGGTTTGTCCATATTGGATTACGCCCGATGGTGTGATGGTACATGGATTGAAGGATCGGACTCTTACAGTTGAAACGGAAAGTGATAAGAAGAAAGTTACTGCTGTAGATAGTGAATGCACTAATAGGGGTGGCGATATTATGTCACTGGACAGAGTATTCAGTACGTTTAGTTTAGATGTGCAAGACTGCTATGTAACACAGCCAGAGAATGAAAAGGTGAAAATTACCAAAGTAGAGGGTGATTCTTTCTCTATTCAGGATGTTACCGAACCTAATATGTCTGGCAAAGTGACTTGTGAAGAGAAAGAAGGGCAGATTTTCGCGGGCTGGTATACAGATGATAAGTTCGCTGCTCCTGCTGATTTTAGTAATGTGACAGAAGATATGACTGTATATGCAAAATATATTTCCAGCGATTATTTAGCAGTAAAGATACAAGAAGTAAAATCTCGTGGCATCGTAACCCAGATAAAAACATTTACTGCCGTGGACGGTAAGAAGAATTATGCAGAAATTGGATTTATGTACAATGTTGCGGGAAATGCCTCCAATGTAATTGCTACAAAGACTACAACCAAAATCGGAGGAAAGAACGCCGCTCAGTTATTTGGTGAAAATGTCGAAAGTTCTGCACCTTTATATTATAATAATCTGAATGTTGAGGGCTTAGAAAAGGGCAGTGAAATTACGATTACCCCATACTGGATAACAAAGGATGGGACAACTGTAACCGGTCCGGCCAGATCGTTTATCTATCAGACGAAAAGTGTAACTGTTAAATAGCAAGAAGGGAGAGAAAATCATGGCTTATTATGATCCAACGTTGGTTATACCTGGCGAGCCGTTTCCAGGGATAGTGCCGAGCGGCGGTGGTGTGTCCGAGCCTTTCAGTCTGCGTGGTGGGTATACATACATCCCATTATCTGACGGACGAACGGCTGTTGTAGATGAGAATGGCATTGTTCTTGAAGTGGGTTATATCGAAGACTAGTATGGAATCGACGATTGTATGTTTGGCAGGAATTCCGCTGCAGATTGATTTTTTAGATAGTCAGGCAAAAAAATACTTTGATTCATATCTTGATCTTACGTCTAAGCCTCTTGCACGGATTGGATTATCTCAAGAAGAATTCAAGATATTCCGAACATGTTATGATAAGAAATTGCCGGATCATTATGTAGAATATTGCGAATTGGTAAGCAAGGCTTCGACTGCGTTACTTCCTTATGGACGCTGTATATTTCATTCTACAGCGTTCCTGTGGGAAGATAAAGCATATTTATTTACGGCTCCCAGTGGAACTGGGAAAACAACTCAATATTTACATTGGAAATATTTGTATAGAGATAAAGTATCTATATTAAATGGAGATAAGCCTATATTAGAGTTGACACCGACAGGAGAATTTTACATTCATTCTTCTCCGTGGAAGGGAAAAGAGGGATTCGGGAGAAATACTTCTGCACCGTTGGCTGGGATTGTTTTCTTGGAGCAGGGGTATAAGAATTCAATTCGTCTTCTTCATCCTCAGGAAATAGTATTGCCTTTTCTTTATCAGTTTCTTATAGATGCACAAACGATTGAAGAACTTCGAATGCTTCTTAGGATGGAAGAAGCAGTGCTGTTACATACCCCTATCTGGAAATTAACGAATCTTGGAGATGTTGCTTCAGCCAGATTATGCCATGATACTATTAAACAATATCAGACCAATAGGAGTAAGTTCTTATGAAATTAAACTTAGCAGCAAGAAAAGGAATTCTTTTGGAAAAGGTGTGTGGAAAGTATCTTTTGGTTGCTACTCGCATGGAACATGAATATTGTCCTTATGGAAGCCTTCTTAATGAGACAGCAGCATATTATTGGAATGTATTATGTGAAACCCAAGATGTGGAAGAGATTGTAAGTAGGGCAGCGGTTCATTTTAATGTTCCGCAGGAACTTGTACGCTTGGATTTCCTACGGTTTGTCGAGTGTATGAAAGAACAGGGATATCTTTACGAATCTGGATTAGAATGAAGTATCCTGTAATTGCGATATTTTATTGTTGACTAGAATTTTCATGGAAATTATCACGACACTGTGATTATTGTATAATTGCAGTGTTTTTTTGATGCTTGTATAATGAAAATATGAAAAAATACAGAATAATCATAGAATCAGGGGTATACAATGCAGAGGATATTAATCG
Organism: uncultured Dorea sp.; assembly: GCA_945870325.1. GTDB lineage: Bacteria > Bacillota > Clostridia > Lachnospirales > Lachnospiraceae > CAMBRQ01. The sequence goes on from CAMBRQ010000008.1 coordinate 50,333, forward strand.
TAGAAGATGACAGAGAATTGAATCAAGGTATATCTTACTCATTGAAGAAGGAAGGATATGCCATATCAGCCGCACATTCATTAAAAGAAGCAAGGGAGAGATTCTCAGAAGGACAAGCGGATCTTATCCTTCTGGATGTGAACCTTCCGGACGGCGAAGGTTTTGAATTCTGTGAATGGGTCAAAAAGAAGAATGACATCCCTGTACTATTCCTTACCGCAAGAGATCTGGAGGAGGATATGCTAAAGGGCTATGAACTGGGAGCGGATGATTATGTAACCAAGCCATTCTCCATGAACGTTCTCCAGAAGAAGATCGCGGTCATACTGAAACGCACGGAGGGCATCAATAGAAGTGTATTTGAGGATGGTTTTCTCAAGATTGATTTCGACAGGTCAAGGGTAGAAGTGCAAGGTCGGGAATGTACGGTAACTCCGACGGAATTCCGAATGCTTCGGCTATTTATTGAAAATGCCGGACAGTTGTTAACTTACTCGGTATTGCTTGAACGCCTGTGGGACAGTGGCGGGCAGTTTGTGGACAAACATACACTGGCGGTGAATATTAATCGTTTGCGAGGCAAGATTGAGGACGAAAAGCACAAATATATTTCAAATGTATATGGGATGGGGTATCAATGGTTGAGATAACATGGGGAACATTAGTGGTAATGATAATAGTGGCGCTAATCTGCGGAATCCTAATGGTAGTAGCATATGGGAAATGCTATCGGATGCAAAGGGATATTGATACATTCTCTGATCATCTGGAAAAATGTCTGGATGCCATGATTGCCGGACGAGACATCACAGAATATGAGCAGTTGGAGGATTCTCTGTGGGGCAAGATCTATGAGAAGTTGTGGAAGGTGAATCAGATCTGGAAGCGCCAGAGTCAGAATAATATAGAAGAGAAGCGGCAGATGAAAGAATTAATCTCCGATATCTCTCATCAGACGAAGACGCCCATCGCTAATATGAAGGTTTATCTGGATATTTTGGAGCATGAGAGTGCCGGAGCACTTATCGGAACTGATATTCAAAAGGATTATGAAGAAAATATTAATGAAAATGCAGGTGAAGGCTGGAATGATTTTCTTCAAAAGATGAAAGGGCAGACGGAGAAATTAGATTTTCTCATTCAAAGCATGGTGAAGATGTCCAGGCTTGAGACAGGAGTAATCGAGATTCGCCAGAGAAGTTGCAGTATCTTCGGCACATTAGGACATGCAGTGGCGGGAATCGTCCCGAAAGCGGAGCAAAAAGGAATCGGATTGTATGTGGATTGTAAGGAAGATATCACCGTATATCATGATCAGAAGTGGACGGAGGAAGCCATCTCGAATATTTTGGACAATGCGGTGAAATATACACCTGGGGGCGGTACTATATGTATATCGGCAGTGGTTCAGGAATTTTTTACAAAGATTAGCATTAAAGACTCCGGCAAAGGAATTGCAAGAGAACGGCAGGCTGAGATATTCCAGAGGTTCTACCGCGAGCCGGAGGTTCATGACCAGGAGGGAATCGGCGTGGGGTTGTATCTGGCAAGGAAGATTATTACGATGCAGAATGGATATATTGAAGTGAATTCTGAAGTTGGGAAAGGTGCGGAATTCTCAATATATCTTCCGAATGAGATTCGTTAAATTCCCAATAGGATTCACAGGAAGAGGTTGATAGGCGGAGAATCACAAGATTGTGAGAATCTTGGATTGGGACTGGTTTGTGATATTTCCTTGGTATGCTGTAAGCAGCACAGGAAAGGAGAGAAGGCTATGGAATCATGGATTGTAAAAACACAGGCACTGAAGAAATATTATAAACTTGGTGCAAATACAGTAAAGGCTTTGGATGGAGTGGATTTCTGTGTAAAAGAAGGAGAATTCGTTGCCATCGTTGGCAAATCGGGGAGTGGAAAGAGTACGCTTCTGCATATGGTTGGCGGGTTGGATGTACCGACTGGCGGTGAAGTGTATGTGGATGGAAAGCAGTTATCAAGACTAAGTAAAGAGAAACTGGCAATCTTTCGTAGGAGAAAGGTTGGCTTCATCTTCCAGAGTTATAATCTGGTGCCGGATCTGAATGTCTACGAGAATATTGTCCTTCCGATTGAATTGGATGGAGGGCATATTGATCGGGAATTTGTAGAAGACATCATGGAACTTCTGAAATTGCAGGAGAAGAGGGAGGCGCTTCCGCATACTTTGTCTGGCGGACAGCAACAGAGGGTCGCGATTGCCAGGGCGCTGGCATCAAAACCCGCCATAGTCCTTGCAGATGAGCCGACTGGGAATCTGGATACGGCAACCAGCCATGATGTGCTGGGGCTGCTTCGAATGGTGGCGAAGCAGTATCAGCAGACAATCGTGCTGATTACCCATGATATGGACATTGCGCAGATGGCAGATCGGATCGTACGAATTGAAGACGGCAGGATCGTGAATGCCCAGACGATGAAGGGAAGTGACGTATATGCTGGCGAATAATAACGGGCAGGTTATCACCCGGATGGCAAAGCGTTCCTTGATCAGTAATAAGCGCAAGAATGGGATCATGATGATTGCAATTATGCTTTCGACTTTTATGTTGTTCAGTATCTTTACAGTAGGCGTTACTTTTTTGAAAATGCAGAGGCAGCAGGACATCCGTACGAAGGGTGGGGAGTTCGATGCTTATATCTATGGAGGATATACAGAAAAGCAGAAAGAGATCTGTAGGAAGAATCCGGCGGTTGATGCCGTAGGAGTGGAAGGAATGGCAGGCTGGGCAGTGGAGACGGAGGCAGATGATACGCTGCATTCTATTTTTATCTGGGCAGATGACACCAGATGGAATGTGATGAAGAAGCCTGCGATGGGGGAAGTTCGGGGCGTTTATCCGCGAAAGGATAATGAGGTGATGGCAACGAAAGATGCTCTTGAGGACTGTGGCCTGGGTGATCTGGATGTGGGAGATACATTTCCCATTACTTATCAGGACAACAATGGAATCCATACCAAGGAACTGACCATATCCGGTATGTGGGAAGGGTATGGAGATACCGAGATATTCTATGTGTCACGCTCTTTTTTTGATCAGTCGGGATATACATTGGAAGATTCGGGGCGAGGCTTCTTATATATTCATTTTCGGTCATTTCTGGTATCGGAAAAGACCAGAAATGCATTAGAAAGCAGTTTGAATCTTGGGAAAAAACAGCATTTTATTATTACTTCTTATGCAGAACGATCCATTCAGATCCTGGCGGGGCTTGTGGGGTTGGTAGGGATTACCTGTCTGAGTGCGTACCTGCTGATCTATAATATTCTGTACCTGTCCGTAGCAGGGAATATCCGGTATTATGGGCTGCTGCAGACGGTGGGGATGACGGGGAAGCAGATCGACCAGTTGATGAAGAAGCAGATGCTTCTTGTGGGAACCATAGGGATAGGAGGGGGAATGATGCTTGGCATGGCAGTGTCATTTCTTCTGATTCCAATGGTGGTGAGGTCGCTCGGCATACGTACCGGCTCGATTTCGGTTGTGTTTCATCCGGCAATTTTCTTTTTGAGTATTCTGGTGGCTTCGATTACGATATGGCTGGGATGTAGGAAACCAGCGAAGATTGCAACTGACATCTCTCCTGTGGAGGCGCTGGGATATCGCCGGATCGCTGATAAGAAGAGTTACCGTAAGACCCGAAGGGGAGGGCTTTTGTGGCGGATGGCAAGAGAGCAGTTTGGCAGAGACAAGAAAAAGACTGCGGTGGTGGTGCTGTCCCTTGCGGCAAGCCTGTCTGTGTTCCTCTGCCTGATTACGCTGATTGAGAGCCAGGGACCGAGAACCATTGTATCAAATTATATGGATGCGGATATGGTTATCAGCAATGACACGCTGTATAAGGAAGATATGAATGACTGGGCACGACTTATGGATGCAGATTTTATGAATAGGCTGAAAGAGAATGAGGGGATTCAGGAGGTACATTTTATGCTGACCGAGCGGATTGTAGTTCCCTGGGAGCCAGAGGTGGCAGAGCCTTGGATGCGGGAAATGTACGAGGTGTGGTATGATGACGCTTCCTATGATGAAGATGTGAAGGAAGACTATATCGCGCATCCGGAGAAATACTATTCTTATATGACGGGAATCGACGAGACGGAGTTTGACTATTTGAACAGTACATTGGAGACATCGGTGGATAAAGAAGATTTCCTAGCAGGAAAATGCGGAATTCTATACAGGAATGGTCTGTCATTTGATATGGATATGCTGAAGGGAAAGAAACTGAACTGTTATCTCTACAACGAGGCGGATACATTATATGAATTCGCAATCGCCGGACTGACAGACGACATATATTATGCACACATGCTGGGGAATACGCCGACGATCATTGTCAGCAACGCATTTCTGAAACATATTGCGGATGATCCATACGTGGTTAAGGCGAATGTACAGTATGTCAAAGAATATGACGAGACTGTGGAACAAGAGATTAAAGATATGATACAGGAAAGCCCTTATGCCAAATCATTCAGGCGCGATTCAAAGATTGACGAGATGAAGAGAGTGGAGGATGCTCAGGGGAATATGATGGGGGTTGGAATCGGAATTACACTGATCCTTGCCCTGATCGGTATTATGAATTACATCAATACGGTGTCGGGCAATATTCAGAGTCGACAGATGGAACTTGCCGTGATGGAGAGCGTGGGAATGACGGAGAAACAGGTAAAGGAGATGCTGTTAAGGGAAGGAATTCTCTTTGGGGCAAGTTCTCTGGCGCTGATGGCAACGGTTGGGCTTGGCGTGACTTATGTGATCTATCAGTCCATGAATTATATGGATATAGCGTTCGAGGTTCCGGTGATTCCGGTGGGGATCATGGTCGTATTCGTGGTAGCGGTGTGCATGGGAGTGCCGCTGGCAGCGTATCGGATTCTGACGGGAGAGAAGACTGTTGTAGAGCGGATTCGAATTGGGGACGGGGGAAATCTCAATTTCCCCCGTCCCCAATTCGAATAGCCGTGTCCCTTTTTGGATTTGCCGTGTCCCCAATTGAAATATATTAATGAAAATGAAAAAGACCTCAAAGCGAATGCTTTGGGGGCTTTTTATAAAACAATCTAGAGTTATGAAATTAGAACTACAAAAATCGAGGTCGCTAATAAGCGTTATTTGTGTTCTAAGGACAATATAGCATGGAGTTATATCTTTGAAAATAGTTTTTAAAGACAGAAAATCATAAAATAATTGTGTGTAAAGTACAAAAATGATATATTATGATTAATAAATAATGTAAAAGGAAATTAAAAAGGAGGCAGAGTGATGGCAGTAGAATTGATGCGACTGTATGTAGAACTACCCGAAAAATATAATGTTAAACTTCACACGAATAGTTGTTTTGATAAGACAATCGTCTGGATGCATATGGTGGAGGAGATAGATTTTATACAATTACTGCATGGCGATGAACTGGTTTTCAATTCAGGGTTGAGTTACCAATCAGAGAAATGGCTGAAAACTTATATCACAGAATTGAACAAAGTACATGCAGGAGGTCTAATCATTTCATTTCGCGATAATAGGATGTTTTCGCAGGATATTATTGACTACTGCAATGCAATCCGCTTCCCTATCTTTTCAGCCTCATGGGATACCCCATATATTGATATCATGCGCCTGTTTGCAGAGATTCTGCTGAAGAACGAGCAAAGAGAGACGAATCTGATTACAGCATTCAAGAATGCAATCTTTTATCCGCAGAATGAAGAACTGTATCTAAGCCATTTTGAAAGGAATGGATTCTTCAGGAATATGTCATATGCAGTGATTATGCTCAGTTGTCACGCATATGATAGCGATACAGGGAATGAAAAACTGACAAAGATTGAAAAATCTCTTAGATATATTTTCAAAAATGTAATCGTATATGAAGAGAAAGGCCGCTTGACAATATTGACAGCCAGTTATCCGATCCCGCAGATTGAAAAAGAATGCCAAAAATTCTGTCAGGATGATCCCAATGTATATATAGGAATCGGCACGCTTGCATCTCGCATTACAGATATTCACAGATCCTATGAGAATGCATATACTGCATATGATCTGACGAAGACAGCGATTCCTAAGAATCTGCTTAGTTATGATGAATTGGGCATCTATAAACTTTTGGCAGACGTCAAAGAAAAATCCATCTATCCTGCTTTTGTCCAAGAGACACTCGGAAAACTTATGGAATATGACAAGGAGCAGGAAACAAATTATATGGAGATATTAGAGGCATATTTTGAGAACGAATGTAGTATTATACACACTTCTCAGGCATTGTATTGCCATAAGAATACACTGACATATAAGTTGAATAAGATTAAAGAAGTGTTGGGGTATGATATTTTAAGTAATGAGAACCGTACGAAGATTATGGTGGCGATATATATTCTGCGTTTGGGAACTGGGTTCTTCTAGGGAGGGGACGGGGGAAATCTCGATTTCCCACGTCCCCAATTCAAATAGCCGTGTCCCTTTTTGAATTTGCCCTGTCCCCAATTGCAAAATGTGATATAATGTCATTAACGTGCATACAATACAAAGGAGGCTTAAGAACATGGATCAGAATCGCATAAAAAGAAATAAATTATTAAGTGAGCGGATTATAAAAGGCTTAGAATCCCGCAACATGGAAGGCTATTATGCCGAGACCAAAGAAGAGGCTCTTGCGAAGGCTTTGGAATGGATTCCTGAAGGAAGCAGTATCTCATGGGGAGGCTCTATGTCTGTGAATGAGATCGGGCTGAAGAATACGGTCTGTGAAGGCAATTATACCGTATACAACAGAGACACCGCACAAGGACCGGAAGAGAAGCGTAAGATGGAATTGGCGGCATACGATTGCGATTACTTCTTGACGAGTGCTAATGCAATCACAGAAGACGGTGTTATGGTAAATATAGATGGAATGGCGAACCGGGTATCTGCAATTGCAGCGGGTCCAAGAAATGTTCTGATGATTATCGGGATGAATAAGGTTGTAAAAGATGTGGATAATGCCATGTCAAGAGCAAGGAATGAAGCGGCGCCGATCAATGCGCAGAGATTCGGACTGGATACGCCGTGTGCTAAGACTGGAAGTTGTTTTGATTGCAAGTCGCCGGATACGATCTGCTGCCAGATACTGATTACCAGGTTCTCTAAGAAGCCAAAGCGCATCAAGGTAATTCTGGTAAATGAAGAATTAGGGTTTTAACCCCTTGACTTAGACTCAAGCATTTGCTATAATAAGTAAGTGCTTGATAAGGCGCCATAGCCAAGTGGTAAGGCAAAGGTCTGCAACACCTCTATCACCAGTTCAAATCTGGTTGGCGCCTCTGAAAAATACCGTACCCTTTAGAATAAAAGGATGCGGTATTTTTTTGTTAGCGGTAAAAACTATGCTGAGCCCGTTATAGATATTCATTCTATAGTGAGGATATCTTATAGAAAATTAAGGATAAACACATTCAAAAACTCTATAAATATACTGGTTTATTAAAAAAATCAATTGGAATTCAATCACTTCACTGGCTATACTAAAGATAGCGTATAAATTGAAGAGGAGGTAATTACCATGTCTATTACAGCTGAAACCGCGAAAGCTCATGCGAAAGATCCAGCAGTATTATGTTGTAGAGCAGAGGCGGGCATTACAATCGAGCCAGCTAACCTTGAAGATCCAGCAATCTTCGACGAATTAGTTGATTCAGGATTATTAAATCTGGACGGATGTCTGACAATCGAGCAGGTATTGGGGGCAAAATTAACAAAGACAAGCGATTCCTTATGTCCATTAACTGTTGATAACGTAGATGGTATCAAAGAAGTAGCAGCAGAAGAGCCGGCAGAGGAAGAGGCAGCGCCAGAAGAAGCTGCACCTGCAGTAGCAGGAAGCGTTCAGGGAGCAGTTGCAACTATCAGAAGTGGAAAAGTTGTAATCTCTATCAAAGAAGGAAAAGATATTTATCTTGAACTTCCTATCTAGTAAAAAGTTAGTATAATATGAAGGTGCCGGAGTTAATCTTCCGGCACCATTTTTATATCAGAGATATCTATAAAGGCGGGAAAAATCAATACTCTTCCGCCTCTATTTTTTTCAATATTTTATTTACGAATACCTTTGCATGTTCGAAATCCAGACTATCAGGATGTGTCAGTGCCTCATCAAAATTACGGATGCACATATCCATCTGAGCGGAATTCTCGGCAGTACGCATAGCTTCGTATTTCTGACGGACTTTCTGAGGCATCTTGCCCTGGCAGATGAAGGCGCCCAGATAGGCGTTGTCAGATTCGATCCAGGCGCTGGCGCTCTGTGCGATAGCACTGTAGTATTCGGGCGAATCACCCATACCGCAGGTTCCGAAGAGTGCAATGCATTTGCCACTTAAGTCATTCAGAAAATCACTGACTGTCATGCTGCAAGTTCCGCAGCGGACGCCAAAACCGATAAAGTATATGCGCGCTTCCGGAATTGTCTTGTTAGTTGTAATATCGATCAGGTCTTTTGAATTGCCTGGAAGATGTGAGAAGATGGTTGCTGCGAGTTTCTTCGTATTTCCGGATTCGCTTTGATATAATACCAAATATTCTAACACCACAATCAGTCCCTTCCTAATATAAATGAATTGACATTAGATATACCCGCCAGGCATTCCGCCGCCGCCACAACACAGACCGCTGCCGCCGCAGCACAGATTGCACATGAGATTGGCAATACAGAGTTTCATACATAGACCACTGCTGCCGGTAAATGTCGTCTGGTATGGTCCCTGTTGCTGCTGATACCAACTGCCGCCGCTTTCGAATCGGTTCACTAACATCTGATACTGAAAATTATCGGGTTCAAGGCGAAGTGCTTCTTTGGCATGCTGTAAGGCAATCACATTGTTGCCCATACCGGAATTCGCCAGGGCGCTATAATAATACCACTGGGCACCTCGGTCTTTGATACCATTTAACAGGTTCAGTGCTTCCTGATAATGCCTGCTGTTAATAAAATTAGCGGCAGCTTTCATATGAAGGTCTTCTTCGCTCTCGGTTGCACCGGAATTCGCCTGACGATATTGTCCCGCGAAACCGCGGAAACTTCCGAAATCGCCAAAGTCGCCGAATCCTCCGAATCCACCATATCCTCCGGAGCCATACCCGCCAGGACCATAACTGCCGGAACCATATCCGTCGGAGCCGCTACTGCCGGAGCCATAACTGCCATACCCGCCGGAAGTTCCATACTCCCGCTCGCGCATGATCTGCTGGTATGCCTGCTGTACTTCTTTGAATTTGGCTTCTGCCTGGTCTTTATTAGGATTATTAATATTAGCGTCCGGATGATATCTGCGGCTTAAGTTCCGGTATGCTTTTTTAATCTCTTCGTCAGAGGCATCGCGTGATATGCCTAAGACGCTATATGGATCTGTCATGATTGTTGTTCTCCTGTATCTGAATGATTACGGTCAGGATCTGTATTATCCCCGGCATCCGTCTGGTAAGGCTCCTGCTGATTATGCTCAGTCTCCTCTGGCAGGTCGACTGGTGCGTCCAGACGTTTGGCGGTTACTTCGGTGTAGCGGCACCAGACGCCGGAGTATAGGATATTGCGAAGAATATCTGCATGAAGAAGAATCGGCAGTTTCTCGAATTCCCTGGAGCATTCTGCCATCATCAGAGTTAATAACTGCTTGCAATCTTCTGCAAAATGTTCATTGTTCTGGAATCCCTCTTTAAAAGGATTATAATTTCCTGACCGAATATCTTTTTCCACATCTTCGTAAGCATCCATCAGGTAGATGAATTTGCCAAGGAAGAATCCAATCTTGCGAAGAGAAGGCTCCCACTCATCTTGACGCATGGCAAAAAGTTCAGCCATGATATTTCCGAAAAGTCCTGCCATCAGATCAAGGTTACGTTCATTCTCCTGTTCGAGAATGGACAGATGTTTCAGATTCTTAGAGACGACAGCGATTTTGTCGGGATAGGTCTTTTGGATGTCTTTCATCTTAGAGTTTAACAATTTGGCACCGAGACGGCTTTTCTTCTTATGCTCGTCCTCCCAGTCATCTTTGCATTTATAATAAGATAGAATGAGATTGACTGCAGCAGCGTAGTCGGTGAACTTATTGGTTCTGGCAGCATGTTTTTCCAGTGGATGTGCAATGCAGTTCACTACCTCCAACTTCGTCTCGGGTTCATAGAGCCCGGTAAGAAGCACGATGAGGAAGGTCATATCATAAGAAAGAGTAACCTGACCTCTAATACCATAGCATTCCTTCAGGCGTTTGCAAAGACCGCAATAGTAAGAATGGTACATGTCGTAATCTTTGAACTTCATCTCTGCTTTGTTAATTGCAATATATCCAAACATAGGTGCTCCTCGTCAGCTCTTTTTGATAAATGTTGTGTTGCATTTGGGGCAGCGGATCTCAATCTTGCCCTTACCTCTGGGAATACGGATTTTCTGCTTGCAAGTAGGGCATTTGTAGATGTGGTGGGTCTTGCGCTGTGCCATCATATTCTTCTGACGATAGAAAAATGTGCGGAGTTTATAGGTCTTATTCAGATACCATTGGTTTTCAGAAGAACGTTTATAGATGTTCTTTGAAAACATGCGGAAATAAGAATAGATGATCAGGCACCAGGATAAGAGGGACAGAAGCATACTGTCAGTCCATCCGGCAAGGATCATAGCGGCAAGCCCGGTAATAATTGTGAATTTTCCCAGGGAATCAACCCCGTAGCGTCCATACATGAATCGAATCAGTTTCTCTTTCAAATCAAATCAACCTCCTAAATATATTACCAATCATACGCCGTATGGGTTTAAAGTCAATAAACTGCCAATAAAAAATATATAAAGTTTTTAGACTTGCAAACCTATTTTGTGTAAGGGTGTGTTATACTGGTCAGGAAGATAAGAACGAAAGCATATAGGGGAAGATGTATGAACGAGTTGACCAGATTGATAAAAGAGGATATGAAACCTGCGCTTGGCGTGACGGAGCCTGGAGCCATTGCGTATGCGGTCGCCAGTGCAAGAAGCCATGTGACGGGAGAGATAAAGAGGGTACGGGTGCGGATGAATTCCGGTATGTATAAGAATGCTTATACTTGTGGAATCCCGAATTCCTCCAGATTCGGCAATCTGTATGCGGCAGCGCTTGGCGCGGTGGCTGCGGATGCGGGGAAGGGTTTGGAGTCTCTGGCGAATATTACGCCTGAGGATGACGAGATGGCAGCGAAGATGGTAGAAGACGGGAAAGTAGAGGCGCTGGTGGATTGTATCGACTCAAGAATTAGGATCGATGCTACGGTAGAGACGCAGGCGGATACCTGTATGGTGTCTATCAGAGACAGTCATACCCATATTGTTTCGATTGAGAAGAATGGGGAGCAGATCTATGTGGAAAATCGTTCTGAAGAGGGCGATGTATCCGTAGATGCGTTGGAGTATGGACAGGAGGGCGCAGAGGGGAGTGCGATTCCTGCGATACACAGATATTCGCTGAAAGACATACTTGAATATGTGGAGCATGTATCGCTGGAAGAACTTGCATTTATAAGGGACGCATTCGCCATGAACATGGAACTGCTTGAAGAAGGACTGGCATCTGATCGGGCAACGATTGCAAAACGCTTGTTTCAAAAGAATGGGGAGCAGATGTTCTCAAGCCATGTGCTGGATACAGCCCAACTTCTATGCAATGGAGCGATTGAAGCAAGGGTGCTGGGACTTAGCCGTCCGGCGATGAGTATTACCGGAAGCGGAGCACATGGGATTATTGCGACGATGCCGCTTTTGGCAGAATATAAGGTGAATTGTGAATCGAAGATGCCGGCGGAAGACATGCAGGAAGAGGATGTCATGCTTTTAAGGGCAACGGCACTGAGTTATCTGATTACCATGTATATCAAGGAATATTCCGGCAGGTTATCTGCATTCTGCGGATGTGGAATTGCGGCGGGAACCGGTATGGCATGTGGTCTTGCGTATATGCGGGGAGCAGATGAAACTATCATCACGATGGTGATTCAGAATATGGCGAGTGGTCTTACGGGAATGATCTGTGACGGCGGAAATCATGGATGTGCGATGAAGGGAATTGTTGCGGTAGATGCGGCGTTTCGGGCAGTGGAACTGGCGATGGATGGTATATGCATTGAGAGCATCCATGGAATTAACGGAAGGACGCCGGAGGATACCATGAGACATATGGGGATGATTGCATCTCCCGGAATGGTGCAGACGGAGAAGACGATTGTAGAGATTATGGAGCAGAAGTAGACTAAAGAGCAGGGATAAAGAGTAGAAATAGAAGAGGCAGAGAAGGTGGGGCAGAATGGGAGAGAATAAAAGGAAATATCACAGAGGACGCAGAAGGAAACAAAAAAGCAGTATCATATCGAATATGATACTTGTGATCGCGATTATCGTATTCTGTGTATCGGCGTTTCAATTATTTCGAATAATGAAGGGCTATTACGATGGCAGAAGTGAATACGATAAGATCCGGGACTTGGCGATTGAGACGGAAGGTAAAAAGAATGGAGAGGAAGAGCAGGCGAGATTCCAGGTGAATTTTGACGAACTGCTGAAGATCAATCCTGATACGATAGGCTGGATACGGTTTGATCCTGAGCCGTCTGTTATTAGTTACCCGATCGTTCAGGGGAGTAATAACAGTGAGTATTTGAAGAAAACATTTTCGTCAAATGAGAACACTTTGGGAGCCATTTTCCTGAATGTGGATAATAGCCCGGCTTTTACAGATAAGAATTCGATCATATACGGGCATCGAATGAAGGATGGTTCTATGTTCCGGCATTTGCAGGACTATGAAGATCAGTCATTCTGGGAGGCGAATCCGTATTTTTATATCTACACGCCTGACGGCAGTGAGATGAAGTATCATATCTATTCGGTAGGCGAAGTAGAAGATACATCAGATACATATCTTACGGTATTCGGTACAGAAGAAGAGTATCAGGCATTCCTTAATATGACAAAGGAAGTGGCGCTGTACGATACTGGAGTAGAGGTGACAACGAATGATACGATTGTTACACTGTCAACCTGTACCAGCGCCAGCGACAATCACCGGTTCGTGGTTCGTGGAGTGAGAGAAGAAGGGGGCGCAGACGAGTAATGAAGAGTGGATATGTTTACGAAGTTGGAGATATCGTGACGATGAAGAAACAGCACCCATGTGGAAGTAAAGAATGGGAGATATTGCGTGTTGGAGCGGATTTTCGTTTAAAATGCCTGGGGTGCGGGCATCAGATTATGATTGCACGTAGATTGGTGGAAAAAAACACAAAAGATTTGAAGAAAAAGGCTTGAAACAAGCGGTAGATTATGGTATCATATTTAACCGTGATACATGAAATCTGTCGGCTGTGACCGGCAGGTAATCCTTGCTCCCACATAAACTGAGCGGGGGCCAAAAGACCAGAAGGAGGTGCAAAGACGACATGAACAAATATGAATTAGCTGTTGTTGTCAGTGCAAAAATCGAAGATGACGAGAGAGCACAGGTTATCGAAAAAGTAAAAGCATTAGTTGAACGTTTCGGTGGTCAGATCTCAGACGTCGATGAATGGGGTAAGAGAAGATTAGCTTACGAAATTCAGAAGATGAAAGAAGCATACTACTATTTCATCCACTTCGAATCTGATGCTGAGACTCCAGGCGAAATCGAGCAGAGAATTCGCATCATGGACAACGTGATCAGATATTTATGCGTTAGACAGGAAGCATAAGCAGGAAGTAGAGGTAATTATATGAATAAAGTAATTTTGATGGGACGCTTAACAAGAGATCCTGAAGTGAGATATTCACAGGGAGAGAACTCTTTGGCAATCGCGAGATTCACATTGGCTGTTGACCGGAGATTCAGACGTGATGGAGAAGCAACTGCAGATTTTATCAGTTGCGTGGCATTTGGAAGACAGGCAGAGCATGCTGAGAAGTATTACCGTCAGGGGTTGAAAGTTGTAATTAGCGGACGTATCCAGACGGGCAGTTACACGAACAGAGATGGCGTGAAGGTCTACACGACAGAGGTTGTTGTAGAAGAGCAGGAATTTGCTGAGAGCAAGGCTTCAAGCGATGCTAATATCGGAAGTTACCGTTCGGCGGCTCCCACACCGGCACCGGCACCAGTTTCTGATGCGGGCGACGGCTTCATGAATATTCCGGATGGAATTGATGAGGAATTACCGTTTAATTAGGCACTGAACACTGGCATTGAACACTTGGTGAAGCAAAGATGAGTCTAGTGTGAAAGTCCATCTTGAAACTTGGTGAGGTGTTTTCGAACTTAGTTGAAGGATGTTACAATGTTAGTGAGAAGGCCGTTCTGGTGAGTGAAACGAAGCAGAACTTCAAATAAAAAGGAGGAGACCAAGATGGCTTACGATAAAGGCAATCGTCCAGAAGGCGGCTTCAAGAGAAGAGGCGGCGGACGCAGAAGAAAAAAAGTATGTGTATTCTGTGGTAAAGAGAATAACGAGATCGATTACAAGGATGTAGCAAAGTTAAGAAAGTACATCTCTGAAAGAGGAAAGATTCTTCCAAGAAGAATTACAGGTAACTGTGCAAAGCACCAGAGAGCTCTTACAGTAGCAATCAAGAGAGCACGTCATATTGCTTTGATGCCATACGTACAGGAATAATTATTGAATATAGTATGAGTTGGAACCGCCGCTGTTTTATATAGCGGCGGTTTTTAATTTGCCGTGTCCCTTTTTTAATTTTAGCACAATTGGCGACTTTTTTTGTACGTTCGTGACTTTATGTTGGCATAATCTTGTTTTTATTCCCCTTTTTTGATACATTAAAGATACCGTAAAAGTGTAGAGACAGAATGCTGAAAAAGTAATAAGAGAACTTAAAATAAGCGAGGATGTTATCTATGAAGGTGAAAGCAATCAGTAATGCGGCGGAATTGGAGCGGGTATCTCCATTTCGTGTGGAATGTCTTTTGTGGGGAACGAAAGAGATTCCGAAGACTTATGGTTATCTTGGATTCGTGCCGGGAGATGGATTCTATCTGAAGATGGTGTGCGAGGAGAAGGAACCTCTTCGCAAGTATATGAAGGATTTTGATCCGGTCTATCGGGATAGCGCGATGGAAGCGTTCTTCCAGTTTGATACAAGAAAGGGGAACGAGGGCGTTCCGATCTATATGAATTTTGAGGCGAATGCTAATGGAGCCTTGCTGGCGGCGTATGGTTCGGAGCGGATGTATCGGAGTCATTTCTCCAAGGAGGAAGGGGAAGTGTTCGGCTGTAGGGCGAAGATAGAAGAGGAGTTCTGGAGTGTCAGCCTTCGGATTCCGTTAAAGGTGTTATATCGGGTATATGGACCACTGAATCTGGATGTGGGAAGCAAGTTTACCTGTAATTTCTATAAGATCTCTGAGACGAAGGCGGTTGAACATTATGCTTCGTGTTTTCCGATTCGGTCGGATATTCCTAGTTTTCATATGCCGGAATTCTTTGGTGGGGCAGAGATCGTACGGTGACAGATAGTAGAAGATGTAAGGAATTTGAATAAAGTAAGCAATATTAAATGCAATAAAAAGTAATGAAATATCAGGAGGTATGTTATGAAGATTTACAAAGCAACGGACTACAAGGATATGAGCAGGAAGGCGGCTAATATTATCTCTGCACAGGTAATTATGAAGCCGGATTGTGTGCTGGGGCTGGCAACAGGCTCTACTCCAATTGGCACTTATCAGCAGCTGGTAGAGTGGTATAAGAAAGGGGATCTGGATTTTTCAGGAGTAACTACAGTTAATCTGGATGAGTATAAGGGGTTGCCTAGAACGAATGACCAGAGTTATTATTATTTTATGCATCAGAATCTGTTCGATCGAGTGAACGTGAATCCTGAGAGCACGCATCTTCCGGACGGAATGGAGCCAGACAGCGAGAAGGAATGTGCAAGATATGAGGAACTGATTCACTCTCTGGGTGGCGTAGACCTTCAACTTTTGGGACTTGGACATAATGGTCATATCGGATTCAATGAGCCAGGGGAAGTGTTCGAGAAAGAGACACATTGTGTGAATCTACAAGAGAGAACGATTGAAGCGAATAAGCGTTTCTTTGCTTCCGCAGATGAAGTGCCGAGACAGGCATATACCATGGGAATTAAGACGATCATGCAGGCGAAGAAGATTCTGGTAGTTGTAAGTGGGGAAGATAAAGCAGATATCGTGGCGAAGGCATTCTTCGGTCCGGTAACGCCGGCAGTTCCGGCATCTATTCTTCAGATGCATAATGATGTGACACTGGTGGGCGATGAAGCAGCACTTTCTAAGATTCCGCAGTAAGTAGGAATGCATTAGGAGAGAATCAAGCAGGATATAGAATGAAGTATCAGGAGGCAGGAGACTGTCTCCTTTTTACTGCCGTATTTCCAGCGAAACTGGGGCACGCTGGTCAGCAGCAGATTCTGTCAACGTTAAAATTTTAAGAAAATACAAGAGATTTCATAAAAAGCAATATATCTAAAAAACATAGCAATAACAAGATTGACCATTTAAGAAAAAGTAAGTATTGTATATTATATAAAAACAAAGAAAGGACGGAAGAAAGATGAGCGAGAATACAAGAGGACGAGTAACAATCCCGACGGATGTAGATGTGGTTCCGGAGACCCTGGAACTTGTAAAACGCTGGGGAGCAGATGCAATCCGTGACTGTGACGGAACTGAATATCCGGAAGAGTTAAGAAATGTGGATGCAAAGGTATATTCTACTTACTATACTACGAGAAAAGATAATGAATGGGCGAAAGCAAACCCGGATGAGATCCAGCAGATGTATATTATGACCCCGTTCTATAATGCGGTAGGGGATACTTTGGAGATCCATCTGATGAACCACCTGTATCCGGATATGCTGGCGGTGAATTCACGCGATGACATCAAGAGATGGTGGGAAGTTATTGACCGTACAACAGGGGAAGTCGTACCAACAGAGGATTGGGAATATGATGAAGAGAAGGGTGATGTGAGAATCCTTCGCACAAAGCAGTTTCATGATTATACCGTAAGTTTTCTTGCATATATCATGTGGGATCCGGTGCATATGTACAATGCAGTGACCAACGACTGGAAAGGCGTTGAGAAGCAGATTACTTTTGATGTGCGCCAGCCGAAGACCAAGGCATATTCGATGGAGCGCCTGAGAAAATATATTCAGGATAATCCGCACATTGACGTAATCCGGTACACTACATTCTTCCATCAGTTTACGCTGATCTTTGATGAATTTGCAAGAGAAAAATATGTAGACTGGTATGGCTATTCCGCATCTGTAAGCCCATATATCTTAGAACAGTTTGAGGAAGAAGTGGGCTACAAATTCCGTCCGGAATACATTATTGATCAGGGTTATATGAACAATACGTATCGCGTTCCATCTAAGGAATTCCAGGACTTCCAGGCATTCCAGAGAAGGGAAGTGGCGCGCCTTGCAAAGCAGATGGTAGATATTACGCATGAGTGCGGCAAGGAAGCGATGATGTTCCTGGGAGATCACTGGATTGGCATGGAGCCTTTCATGGATGAATTCAAGAGTATTGGACTTGATGCTGTAGTGGGAAGCGTGGGAAATGGTGCGACACTCAGACTCCTTAGTGATATTGAAGGGGTAAAATATATTGAAGGACGTTTCCTTCCGTATTTCTTCCCGGATACTTTCCACGAGGGTGGTGATCCGGTAAAAGAGGCGAAGGTCAATTGGGTAACGGCAAGAAGAGCGATTCTTAGAAAGCCAATCGACAGGATCGGATATGGCGGATATCTGAAACTTGCGATGGAATTCCCGGAATTCATTGACTATGTGGAGGAAGTTTGTCAGGAATTCCGTACACTGTATGATAATATCAAGGGTACGGTTCCATATTGCGTGAAGAAGGTTGCTGTGCTGAACAGTTGGGGCAAGATGCGTGCATGGGGCAATCATATGGTACATCACGCAATCTATCATAAGCAGAATTATTCTTATGCAGGAATCATAGAGGCATTAAGCGGTGCGCCATTTGATGTTGTATATATTTCTTTTGACGATATCAGAGAGAATCCGGCTATCCTGGATGATATTGATGTGATTCTGAATGTGGGTGATGCTTATACTGCATACACAGGTGGCGAGAACTGGAAAGACGAGACCATCGTTACTGCAATTAAGCGCTTTATTTATCAGGGGGGCGGCTTCATTGGTGTCGGCGAGCCGGCAGCATACCAGTGGCAGGGAAGATTCTTCCAGTTGTCAGGAGTTCTTGGCGTGGAAGAGGAGACTGGCTTCACCTTGAATGTGGATAAATATAACTGGGAGGAGCATGACCACTTCATTACTGAGGATTGCGAAGGCGAGATTGATTTTGGCGAAGGCAAGAAGAATATCTTTGCGTTGGATGGAACGACTGTGATTAAGCAGATTGATAAAGAAGTACAGCTTGCGGCAAATGAGTTCGGCGAAGGCCGTGGTGTTTATATCAGCGGACTTCCGTATAGTTTTGAAAATAGCCGGCTTCTCTACAGGGCAATTCTTTGGGCTTCCGGTTCTGAAGGCGAATTGCATCGGTGGTTCAGCAGCAACTATAATGTGGAAGTACACGCTTATGTTGCAAATGGCAAGTATTGTGTGGTAAATAATACGTACGAGCCGCAGAAGACCACGGTTTATAAGGGGGACGGAAGTTCCTTTGATGTAGAACTGGATGCGAATGAGATTATCTGGTATGAGATCTAGAGGACGATAATATACATTTGGGTATAGGACATTTTCCAAAAAGGTACAGGACATTTGTTAATTGGGGACGTAGTAAAATGCACTTTTACTGCGTCCCCAACTTGCGGTATTGGATAGGGGATACCCCTGTCTCTTTGCGAAATACCTGTGAAAAATACGACTGCGATGAGAAGCCGGTAGCGTCTGCAATCTTGGCGATAGGATAATTGGTCGATTCGAGCAGATGTTTTGCTTCGGCTATCCGTCGGTCTGTCAGGTAATTAATAGGTGATATCCCCTTATATTTCTTGAACGCATGTACCATATAATATTTGTTCATATGGGTGAGGGTACTCAGCGTCTCCAATGTAATATCGTCTGCAAAATGTTCGTCTAGATATTGTTCGATGAAGCGGCATTCCCGTGAGATCTTGTTGACAGAGGGGAATGTCAGCGTCGACTTCGTGCTTCGGCGCAGCAGAAGGATGAAGACCTCCAGCAGATCCATGCAGATATCTACATACCCTTCCTTCTTCTCATGCAGTTCCTGGATAATGGATTTCAGGTAGAACAGTATCTCGTTTCTCTGATTCTTCAGGTTGTAGAGGCTGTAGTCCTTGTTGTGTGAGGATTGCTGAAAAGAGATCCCTTCAATGCCGAGTACGATATATTCAAGGGCGTTCTTTCCATCGGCGAATTCCGTGTGCATTACATTCGGGTTGATGACGACGAAGTCATCCTCTTTCACGGAAAATGACTTCCCCTCTATGTTGAACTTGCCCATGCCGGAGACTACGTAGAAGAATTCGGTAAATGGGTGTGAGTGCATTACGCTCTGCCAGTGCCGGTCGTAGCCGGAACGTGTAATGTACAATAACTGGATGTCAATATCATCTAGAATCTTGGAACTACATTCAGTTGCGTCGAATTTATATCTTTGATATGGCATAATACCTCCTGAGTTAAGTCTGGGGAGGGGACGGGGGAAACCTCAATTTCCCCCGTCCCCAATTTAATTTGCCGTGTCCCTTTTTGAATTTGCCGTGTCCCTTTTTAAAAACTTCCTTCTGCCATCGCCTTAATCGATGAAGCATACTCAGAAGGAGTCATCCCCGTCACTTTCTTGAATTGCCTGGAAAAATAATGAATCGAAGAGTAACCTAGGTGTTCTGATATCTGGGTAAAGTTTAGATGATTCGTCCGCATCATTTCTTTCGCAGCGTTTATCTTCATTAAAGTAAAATACTCAATAATCCCCATATCACATCGCTCTTTAAAGATCTTCTGAAGTTGTGAGCGCCCAATCAGGTTGTCCTTACAGATCTGTTCTATTGTAACGGTTGTATTCAGATGGCTTGCCAGATAATCGACAACCCTGTTGAACACTTCGACATCACTCTTGCTCTTAGTTGCTTTTGGAACTTCAGATTTTACAAGTTGCTTGTGAAGTGTGATTGGGTTGGAGTATCTCCGAATCAGATGAATCAGGAAATGCTCCAGATAGAGCCGGATCAACTGTTGGGCAGCGAACATATCGGGTTCTTTCAAAGGCATATTCTGAAGATAAGGATTGTCCAGCCGACAGTCAAAGCATCGTCTTGCTTCTATTATAATATTGGCAAGAAGATTACGCTCCGTTTCATCGATTCGTAAGATTCGTTCCCGGAAAAAGTCCATAGCCTCATCATCGCATTGGAAGGCAATCACGACCAGATTCGGCGCGATCTTCCCGGTAGCATTGACATCGTGGAATTCGTTAGGCTGGTGGAAGGCGACATCGCCTTTCTTCAATACCGTATAGGTCTTGCCGGCGGTTACCCCCACTTCTCCCTTGTCTACACAGATGAATTCCCAGAAGTTATGCGATTCTCCTGCAAAAGAAAAATTACTCATATATTCAAAATAATGAATGCTGTATATCTTGCTGATGGAAATAGAATTTTTCAGTGTGATTCCGTTATATCCCATGTTGTAGTCCTTTCCCGGCGCTGTCTGCCATAGTATATCGTTGTCTCGTTCCCGCAAGGGGGGGATTCCGTACGCCTATATAAATATAATACCCCCTTTGTAGGGAAAATGCAAAACATAAATGCAGATTGTGCAAATCAAGGAGAATATAAGATAAAGATTTTTGGCTGCCTTTGTAATACAATGATTGCAGATAAGGGAAACAGTTTCTCAGAAATTAGAAGTGGATATCAGATGTGGAGGAAAGACAATGAACAAACCAGTATTAGTAATTATGGCGGCAGGTATGGGGAGCCGCTACGGTGGACTGAAACAGATTGACCCGGTAGATGCAGAAGGTCATATTATCATGGATTTTTCCATGTATGATGCAAAAAGAGCGGGATTCGAGAAAGTAATCTTCATTATTAAGAAGGAAAATGAGGCTGACTTCAAGGGCGCGATTGGCGATCGTATCGGACAGTATATGGAAGTATCCTATGCATATCAGGAACTGACCAATCTTCCGGAAGGCTTCGAGGTTCCGGAAGGACGTGTGAAGCCATGGGGAACAGCGCACGCTGTGCTTAGCTGTATCGATCAGATTGACGGACCATTCGCAGTAATCAATGCAGACGACTATTATGGAAGAGAAGCGTTTCAGTTAATCTATGATTATCTTGTTGCTCATGAAGATGATGACAAATACCGTTACACAATGGTTGGATATCAGCTTGGCAATACCGTAACGGATAACGGACATGTGGCGCGCGGTATCTGCGATATGAATGCGGAAGGTGAATTGATCGGCATTCATGAAAGAACCAGAATTGAGAAACGTGACGGCGGAATCGCATTTACAGAGGATGATGGTACGACTTGGGTATCTGTTCCGGCAGATGCAATCGTGTCTATGAATATGTGGGGCTTCACTCACAGCATCCTGACTGAGATCAGAGACGGATTCCCGGCATTCTTAGAAGAAGGGCTTAAGAGCAACCCGATGAAATGCGAGTACTTCCTGCCAGCAGTTGTAAGTAATCTTTTAGGGGCAGACCAGGCGACAGTAGCAGTTCTTAAGTCTGCGGACAAATGGTATGGAGTAACATATAAGGAAGATAAGCCGGTAGTTGTTGCAGCGATTAAGAAGATGAAAGAAGATGGTCTCTATCCGGAACATCTGTGGGAGGAAGCGTAATGACACAGACATTGCCAATTCAGATTGCAGAAGCAATCGCTAATTTTCGGTATGAAGGAAGACTGGTAAGGGGAAATGCTTACGGAAGTGGGCATATCAATGACACCTATCTGCTGATATTTGAGATCGCAGGAATGGGAAATATCAAGATTATTCTTCAGAGAATGAACAAAGATATATTCAACCAGCCAGTGGAATTAATGGAAAATATTATGGGCGTAACCGCACATCTTCGTAATAAGATTATTGAGAATCACGGAGATCCGGAGAGAGAGACTCTGAATGTAATCTCAGCCCTGGATGGCAAGCCATATTATCGCGATTCCAGAGGAGATTACTGGCGCTCTTACAGATTCATCACAGATGCTACCAGTTACGACCAGGTAGAGAAGCCGGAGCATTTCTATCAGAGTGCGGTTGCATTCGGTAATTTTCAGTGTTTATTAGCAGATTATCCGGCAGAGACATTGCATGAGACGATCAAAGGCTTCCATGATACCAGAGCGAGATTTGCTGTATTCAAGAAAGCGGTAGAGGAAGATGTGATGGGAAGAGCAGCATCTGTTCAAAAAGAGATTCAGTTCGTACTGGATCATGAAGATGTTGCCAACTGTTTCGCTGAACTCCAGGATAAAGGAGAACTGCCGCTTCGTGTAACTCATAACGATACGAAATTGAATAACATCATGATTGACAACGAGACGGGAAAAGCAATCTGTGTGATCGACCTTGATACGGTTATGCCAGGACTTGCGATGAATGATTTTGGGGATTCCATCCGATTCGGTGCCAGCACGGCGGCAGAAGATGAACAGGATCTTGACAAGGTATCCTGCAGCATGGAATTATTCGATCTGTATGCGAAGGGATTCATCGAAGGATGTGCAGGAAGACTGACGCAGAAGGAGATTGAATTGATGCCGATGGGTGCGAAGGTTATGACCTTTGAGTGTGGTATGCGTTTCCTGACCGACTATCTTCAGGGGGATACTTATTTCAAGATTCACAGAGAGGGACACAATCTTGACCGTTGCAGAACACAGTTTAAACTGGTAGAAGACATGGAGCAGAAATGGGATACCATGCAGGAGATCGTGAAGAAGTATAGCAATTGCTAGAAGAATAGAAAGTTTATCCGATCATAAATTCGCAGGCAAGAGACTTGCAGTTAAGAACAGTGAAAATAGATAGGAGGTAAGACGATGGCAAAGATATTAATTACAGGCGGCGCAGGATACATTGGAAGCCACACTGCATTGGAATTGTTGAATGAAGGCTTTGAGGTTGTAGTATATGATAATCTCTGCAACTCTTCGAAAGAATCGATTAAGAGGGTAGAAGAACTGACTGGAAAGACGATTGCATTCTATGAAGGAGACGTGATGGATGCAGAGGCTCTGGAAGCAATGTTCAAGGCAGAATCTGTGGATGCAGTCATTCACTGTGCAGCATTGAAAGCGGTTGGGGAATCCGTGCAGAAGCCATTAGAATACTACCGGAATAATATTACAGGTACATTGACACTGATGGATGTGATGAACAGAGTAGGCGTAAAGAATATCGTGTTCAGTTCATCTGCAACCGTATATGGAAGCCCGGAAGAGATTCCGATTACGGAAGCATGTCCGAAAGGACAGTGTACGAACCCTTACGGATGGACGAAGTCCATGATGGAACAGATCATGTCTGACCTTCAGAAAGCGAATCCGGAATGGAACGTAATTCTGCTTCGTTATTTTAACCCGGTGGGCGCTCACAAGAGCGGACGTATCGGAGAAGACCCGAAGGGCATTCCGAATAATCTGATGCCGTATATTTCCCAGGTTGCAGTAGGAAAATTGGAGAAACTGGGCGTATTCGGGGATGATTATGATACTCCGGATGGTACGGGAGTGCGTGATTATATCCACGTGGTTGACCTGGCGATTGGCCATGTGAAGGCAATCCAGTATATTTTCACGAATCCGGGACTGGATGTGATCAATCTGGGAACGGGAGTTGGATACTCTGTTCTGGATATGGTGAAGGCATTCTCTAAGGCTTGCGGCAAGGAGATTCCATATGAGATCAAGCCAAGAAGAGCAGGAGATATTGCGATGTGTTATGCGGCTCCTGATAAGGCTGCGAAGGTGCTTGGATGGAAGGCAGAGCGCGGGCTTGAAGAGATGTGTGAGGATACCTGGAGATGGCAGTCGCAGAATCCGGAAGGATACAAAGGTTAATAAAAAATTATAGGTAGAAAAAGGGCGGCATTTTTGAGATAAAATGCCGTCTTTCCTTTTGCGTAGAAAAGTGGTATAATAACTCCGTACATCGTGTTCTGTAAATAATCTTGAGGTTGGAGTTATGTCAGAGAAGAAAAAAGAAAAAGAAAAAGTGCAGTTGAAAGGACAATTAAAACTATTTATTCAGTGGCCGATGATCATGGCGGTGCTTCTGGTTGCAATGAATATCTGGATCTTTGTGATCGACAGACGTGCGGGGCTTCTGATGATTATATTCGTCCTGATCTATATTGTTATGGTAGGTATTCTGTATGTGTATAGTAAGTCTATCATTATGAAAGATCTGCTTGAATTCGCTGCCCAGTATGGAATCGTGCAGAATACATTGCTGAAAGAACTGGCGATACCCTATGCGATTCTGATGGATGATGGGAAAGCAATCTGGATGAATGACCAGTTTGAGGCGATCTTAGGCGGCAAACCCAAGGGAGATGCATATATCAGCAAATACATTCCGGAATTAAACAAGAGTATCTTCCCAAAAGAAGACTCTGAGAAAGTCGAGATGGATGTATACTATGAGGATAAGGAATATAAGGCGGAACTGCGCAGAGTACCAATAGGTGATTTCAGTGATACGGAGCATCTTCTTAAGATGCCGGAAGAGAAGGAATATTTTATTGCGGTATATCTTCAGGATGTAACGGAACTGAACAAATACATTAAGGCGACAGAAGAACAGCGTCTGATTGCGGGACTGATTTATATTGATAATTATGATGAAGTGATTAACAGTGTGGAAGAAGTGCGCCAGTCATTGTTAGTTGCTTTGGTAGACCGGAAGATTAACCAGTACATTGCTAAGGTCAATGGTATCGTTAAGAAGATGGAGACGGATAAGTATTTTATTGTTATCCAGAAGCAATATTTTAAGCAGTTAGAAGAAGACAAATTTTCTCTTCTAGAAGACGTTAAGTCGGTGAATATTGGAAATGGAATACCAGCCACCCTGAGTATTGGTCTGGGGCTTAGCAGTGAGGCGTATTCCCAGAGTTATAATTTCGCCCGTGTGGCAATCGACCTTGCGCTTGCCCGTGGCGGCGACCAGGCAGTGATCAAAGATTGCCGTGGTATTACTTACTATGGAGGAAAGCGGGAGCAGACTTCTAAGAATACCCGTGTAAAAGCAAGGGTCAAGGCAGAGGCGCTTCGAGAATTTATTACGGTAAAGGATAAGATCTTCGTTATGGGTCATAAACTGACCGACGTGGATGCGTTTGGAGCGGCGATGGGTATCTGCCGCGCGGCAGCAGCACTGGAGAAGAAGGCGAGTATCGTAATTAATGAAGTATCGGCTTCGCTTCGTCCGCTGTACGAAAGTTTTGAGAATGATCCGGATTATCCGGATGATCTGTTCCTGAACTCAGATCAGGCGATAGACATGGCTGACGAGAATTCTATGGTCATCGTTGTGGATACCAACCGTCCGCAGATGACAGAATGTGAGGAACTTCTGAAGATCGCGAAGACGATCGTGGTGCTTGACCATCACAGGCAGAGCAGTGATAATATTGACAATGCGCTGCTTTCTTATATCGAGCCCTATGCATCTTCGGCATGTGAGATGGTAGCAGAAGTTCTGCAGTATATTGTAGATGATGTTAAGATTCCAAAGATTGAGGCGAGCAGCCTCTATGCCGGAATCATGATTGATACGAATAATTTTGTAAACCGTACGGGTGTGCGTACCTTTGAGGCGGCGGCATTCCTGCGCAGGTGTGGCGCGGATATTACGCTGGTGCGCAAGATGTTCCGTGATGATATGGAATCTTATCGTGCGAAGGCTGAGATTATCAGCAGTTCAGAAGTGTACCGTGAGAAGTTTGCCATTGCAATAGGCGTGAACCTTCATATTGAGAGTCCGACCATTATTGGTGCCCAGGCTGCCAATGAGTTGCTGGATATCAGCCAGATTAAGGCATCTTTTGTTCTTACGGAATATAATGGAAGAATCTATGTGAGCGCACGCTCTATTGATGAGGTGAATGTGCAGATTATTATGGAACGCCTTGGTGGAGGCGGTCATATGAATGCGTCAGGCGCGCAGTTCAACCATACGGATATGGATGAAGCGTTGGCCTGCTTGAAACAGGTAATTGATGACATGATGGAGAGAGGAGACATATAAGATGAAAGTAATATTGACAGAAGACGTAAAATCTCTTGGAAAAAAAGGTGAGATTGTAGAAGTAAGTGATGGCTATGCAAGAAATTTTATCCTGAAGAAGAAAAAAGGGTTAGAGGCTAACAGCAAGAATCTGAATGACCTAAAGTTAAAGAAAGCGAATGAGGATAAGATTGCGCAGGAGCAGTATGAGGCGGCACAGGAACTTGGAAAGAAGATCGAGGCTGGCAAGATTGAAGTGTCTATCAAGACTGGCGAAGGCGGCAAGGCATTCGGCTCTGTTGCGTCCAAAGAGATTGCAGCAGAAGTAAAAGCGCAGATGGGATTGGATGTAGATAAGAAAAAGGTTCAGTTAAAAGAAGCGATTAAGACATTGGGTACACATACCGTACCGATCAAACTGCATCCGAAGGTTACAGCTGAACTTAAGGTGATTGTAACGGAAGAGGCTTAGGAGGAATAGGCATGGAAGAGGCGCTCATTAAGCGAGTAATGCCCCATAGTATAGAAGCAGAACAGTCTGTGGTAGGAGCAATGCTGATGGATAGAGATGCTATAACAACGGCATCTGAGATCATCAGTGGCAATGACTTCTACCAGAGTGCCTATGGAGTGATCTTTGACTCTATGGTGGAACTTTTCAATGAAGGGAAGCCGGTGGATCTGATTACTTTGCAGGAGAGGCTGAAGGAGAAAGATGTTCCGGCAGAGATTGCAAGCCTTGAGTTCGTGAAGGACTTGGTAACGGCAGTCCCGACTTCAGCGAATGTCAGGTACTATGCTGAGATTGTGGCGAATAAGGCTGTGATGCGTAAATTGATTAAATTGAATGAAGAGATTGCCAATACGTGTTATGCTGGAAAAGAATCGCTGGAAGCAATACTTGAAAAGACCGAGAAATCGGTCTTTGAATTGTTACAGAAACGGAATACCGGAGATTTTGTGCCAATCAAGCAGGTGGTGTTGAATGCCCTGGAGAAGATTGAGAAGGCTTCCAAGAGCAAGGGGACAGTAACCGGAATCCCGACGGGATTCATAGACCTGGATTATAAATTATCAGGACTGCAGCCATCAGACCTGGTGCTGGTAGCGGCCAGACCTTCCATGGGAAAGACTGCATTTGTCCTGAATATTGCGCAGTATATTGCATTTAAAAAAGATAAAAGTGTTGCCATCTTCAGTCTTGAGATGTCGAAGGAGCAGTTGGTGAACCGACTGTTTTCACTGGAGTCCCAGGTGGATGCCCAGGCGCTCAGAACCGGCAATATGAAGGATTCGGATTGGGAGAAACTGATTGAAGGAGCAGGCATCATCGGAAAGTCCAAGTTGATTATTGATGATACTCCGGGTATCTCCATATCAGAACTTCGTTCCAAATGCCGTAAGTATAAGTTAGAACAAGGGCTTGATGTTATCATCATCGACTACTTGCAGTTGATGACCGGAAGCGTGGGCAAGAGTTCTGAGTCCAGGCAGCAGGAGATCTCTGAGATATCCCGTTCTCTTAAGGGACTGGCAAGAGAGTTGAATGTTCCGGTGATTGCGCTGTCGCAGTTAAGCCGTGCGGTAGAAAGCCGTCCGGACAAGCGCCCGATGCTTTCAGACTTACGTGAGTCCGGTGCCATCGAGCAGGATGCGGATGTGGTTATGTTTATTTACAGAGATGAATATTATAATAAAGATTCTGAATTCAAGAAACAGGCGGAGATTATCATCGCAAAACAAAGAAACGGTCCTGTGGGGACCGTTAATCTGGCTTGGCTTGGCGAATACACGAAGTTCGCGAACCTAAGCAGGCAAGAATAATTTCTTGAGTTTTTTGACTGGACCGGTTTCCGCGGCAGATTTCCGATAGGATTGCTGCTGGCGGATGAGCTGGTCCAGTTTTTTGAATTCTTCCTCCTCCTGGCGTTCCTTGGCATCCAGAAGGAAGGACATCTCTTTGCTGATCATAGACAGCAGGACCTCATTGTTGTTCTCGAGCATTCGCTTCATATGTAGCTGCTCTCTGGTGCGCTTGATATCCGGAATCAGTGCTTTCAATTCAGAGAACGGAACGCCCTGCTCGTACAGTTCTTTGATGCAGCTGTATAGTTTCGCATCATCTTTTGTCTCCCTTTTTAACTGTTCTAACGCGTTGCTACCCATGTTTTTATACCCCCTTATCAAAACTTGTCCTTTATATGGGCGTCTTTATCATAGCATGGGTATTATGCGAAACAAGTAAAAAGGTGTCAGCAGTTAAAAATAAAATATAAAAAGAATGTGCCAGACAGCACATTCTTTTTTGTAGTTGCTTTTTAAAGATAATTAGCCTTCTGTGATTGCACCTGCTGGACATCCGTCAGCGCAAGCACCACAATCTACACAAGCGTCAGCATCGATCTCGAAGTGATCAGCTCCTTCGGAGATAGCTCCGACTGGACATGTATCAGCGCATGCTCCACAGCTTACACATGCATCAGTAATTACGTGTGCCATAATATGTACCCTCCTTTTTAGAATATGGATATAAACAAATGCTTAATTGCATTAGTTAGCAGAGATAGCTCCTGCAGGACACTGAGCAGCGCAAGCGCCACAGTCAACACAAGCGTCAGCATCGATTTCAAAATGATCTGCTCCCTGAGAGATAGCGCCAACTGGACATTCAGATGCGCATGCTCCACAACTTAAGCAATCATCACTAATTACGTGTGCCATAGTATGTACCCTCCTTGTTTAGTATATAGACATAAAAGAGTTTTTAGTCTATCCATATCATAATACAAAAGCCCAAAATATACAAGAGGGGACGGGGGTTTTTTCAATTTCCCCCGTCCCCGATTGGATTTGCCGTGTCCTTTTTTCGATTTGCCGTGTCCCTTTTTCGATTTGCCGTGTCCCCAATTAAAAAAATTAAGAAAATTTTCAACATTTTTTCACGTTTTTGGTGTATAGTGTTCTGTGTTAGTAATGATGAATATATTCATAGGAGAGAAAAAGTCATGAAGAAAAGTAGTAGTGTCATAGCGGCAGCAGTATGTGTGGCAATGCTTACATGTGCATGTACGGCTCCGAAAGATAAAGAAGAAAACAAGGAGCCTGTTGCGAATATAGAACAGCAGCAGACAGAGGAGAAAGAGTATCAAGGCAAACTGGATCTGATAGAGCCGTCTGCTTACAACAACGTAGATGGGCTGGGGCTGGAGCCGGGATCGTATATCTCGGTGATTGGGAAGGATGAAGGCAGCCAGTACTGGAATGAAGTAAAAGCCGGCGCGGAACAGGCGGCAAAGGATCTTAATGAACACCTTGGATATGAAGGAAAGGATAAGATTAAGGTTACCTACAGCGCTCCGGCTACAGCGGACAATGTTGATGAGCAGGTGAATATTCTGGATGAAGAACTGGCAAGGTATCCGGTGGCACTTGGGATTGCCATCGCAGATGCGAGTGCCTGCGAAGTGCAATTTGATCTGGCGGCAGAGAGTGACATCCCGATCGTTGCATTTGATTCGGGAAGCGATTATCAGGGATTGATGGCAATGGTTTCAACGGATAACCAGGCGGCAGCCCGCGAGGCGACAGGGAAACTTGCGGAAGCCATTGATGATGCCGGAGAGATCGCTTTATTCGTGCACGATTCCAAATCCATGACAGCTGTGGATCGTGAGAACGCCTTTAAAGAAGAGATTCAGAATAAGCATCCGAATATTACAATTGCAAATGTCTACCACATGGATCAGTTGTCAGAGATGCAGCAGATCGTTGCTGACGAGATTAATGCAGGAACTTATCAGAAGGATCAGACAGAAGAAGGGGATGCTCCTCATGATGCGGAATTAGTTACAGCAGACAGCATTACGGAGGAGGAAGTAATAGACTATATCTTTGCCAAACATCCGGATCTGAAAGGATGTTACGCAACAAACGGTACGGCAGTAAAACTTGCGCTTGACGGGATAGAGAGAAACGAAGCGAAAGATATGGAGGTTGTCGGATTTGATGCGGACGAGGAAGAGATTGAAGCATTGGAAGATGGAAAAGTTGTGGGGCTAATCGTTCAGAATCCGTTCGGAATGGGATATGCGACAGTAATCGCAGCGGCAAGAGCATCTCTTGATATGGGGAATGAAGCATTTGTCAATACGGGCTATACCTGGGTGACAAAAGATAATCTCAAAGAAGAAAGCGTCCGGAAAATGCTATATTAAATTTGATCTTATATGACGGGTTATAAAAAGCAGCGATAAAAACAATGCTTCGTTTTTATCGCTGCTTTTTATATCGTTCATTTATTGATTAGTCTGTATCAGTGTTGTCGTCCTCCAAAGGTTTCTCCGGAAGATATAGATGCACGCTTTCAATTCTGTTCTTGTCCAGTTTCTCAACAATCATGCGGATGCCATCATCGCTGATAATGCTGTCGTCTACTTCAGGAAGACGATCCAGACGTTCAATAATGAAGCCTCCAAGAGAATCGTACTCTTCCGAATGCAGCTGAAGTTCCAGACGGTCATTCAGATCATCCAGATTCGTAGAGCCCTCTACGATATATTCGCGATCGCTGATTTGCTGGATAAAATCTTCTTCATTCTCATCATACTCATCATGAATCTCGCCGACAATCTCCTCCAGAATATCCTCTAATGTGATCAGCCCGGCAGTCTCGCCATACTCGTCTAATACAATTGCAATGTTAAAAGAAGCTTGGCGCATCTCCACAAGAAGTTCTGAGATACTCTTATATTCATAAGTAAAATACGCTTCTCGAAGGATATCACGGATATGAAATTCTTTTCGATTGTCATATAACAGCAAGTCCTTCATATTAATAGTACCAACTACGTTGTCCGTTGTCTCCTCGAAAATCGGAAGTCTTGTGAATTTATCCTCACGGAAGATGTCGATTAATTCCTCGTAAGTACTATTGATATCTGCAAATGTTACATGAACACGGGGAACCATAACGTCCTTGGCTCTGGCATCGCCCAGATCAAATACGTTATTGATCATCTCCCTTTCATCGGATTCAATGACACCATCCTCGTG
Source organism: uncultured Dorea sp. (assembly GCA_945870325.1). GTDB lineage: Bacteria > Bacillota > Clostridia > Lachnospirales > Lachnospiraceae > CAMBRQ01. Next base: position 81,683 of record CAMBRQ010000008.1, read on the forward strand.
ACTGACATCTACGATGGTACGCAATTCATTCTCAGTCATGGTCGTATTCTTGGCTTTCGGATCCACACGGAGAAGGAATAGTACTCCGGTAGAAAGTCCATTAATAATGAAGATGGCAGGAGTCATAACCTTCATGAACAGGCTAATGATCGGTGCATATATTAATGACATCCGTTCGGCATGTATGGTTGCCATCGTTTTTGGAGTAATCTCTCCAAATAATAAGATCAGCACGGTCAGGATTCCACTGGCAATTGCTACCATGGAACCGCCAAAATTATAAGCCAGCGTAGTGGTCAGGGATGCGGCGGATAGGTTAACGATGTTGTTGCCGATCAATATGGCGCTTAGCATCTTGCCGGAATCATCCGTGACTTTTAATACGGTCTTGGCACGCTTGTTGCCCTCTTCGACCAGACTACGGATTCGAATTTTGTTAACAGTTGTTAATGCTGTCTCTGCAGATGAAAAAAATGCAGACAGTCCTAATAAAATAAGTAGAATAATGAGTTGTGTGACATCACTCGAGTCCAATTGATAAGTTCACTCCTTTTTGATTAAAATTACTTGGAACTAATATACCGCATTTATAGTGATTTTGCAAGTGTGCGTTGAATTTGTGGGATATTTAGTGTATGATGTACGAAGAAAATGAGAAGCAATATAATTTGAAATAGATTATGAAAATGGAGAATAACATGAATCAAAGATTATATAATGAATTATTAGAGATTGTAACAAAAGAGCAGATTAAAATCGAAGAACCTATGAGAAGACATACGACTTTCCGCGTGGGTGGTCCGGCAGACCTGTTCCTGATGCCAAGGACACCGGATGAGGTGAAGCGTATCGTGGATTTATTGAATAAAGAGAGCGTGCCGTATTATATCTTAGGAAATGGAAGTAATCTTCTGGTGTCAGATCAGGGATACCGGGGCGTAATTGTGCAGATTTACAAAGAGATGAATCAGATCGAGATAGAAGGCGATGTTGTAAGAGCCCAGGCAGGCGCGTTATTGTCTGCGGTTGCCAATCGGGCACTGGAGGCAGAACTTGCAGGGTTCGAATTCGCGGCAGGCATCCCTGGAACCCTGGGTGGCGCATGTGTAATGAATGCCGGAGCCTATGGTGGTGAGATGAAAGATGTCCTGAAAGAAGTTACGGTACTTACGCCAGATGGAGAGATGATTACAATACCAGGAGAAAAATTGGAGTTGGGATATCGAACAAGCATCATTGCGAAAAAAGGTTACATCGTACTGGAGGCACAGATACAGTTACATGATGGAGAGAAAGATGCGATAAAAGCGGTGATGGATGATCTGAAGGAGAGGCGGGTAAGCAAGCAGCCATTGGAGTATCCAAGTGCAGGAAGCACCTTCAAAAGACCGGAAGGATATTTTGCCGGCAAATTAATTCAGGACGCGGGACTTCGTGGATTCCAGGTAGGTGGAGCGCAGGTGTCAGAGAAGCACTGCGGCTTTGTAATTAACAAGGATCATGCGACTGCGGCTGATGTAGCAGAACTGATGCGTCAGGTGTCAGAGCGGGTGGAAGAACAATTCGGAGTAAAACTTGAACCGGAAGTGAAGAGACTGGGAGAATTCTAAGATGAGATGTGTAATAGTAACAGGAATGTCAGGAGCGGGAAAGAGTACGGCACTTAAGATGCTGGAAGATGTTGGGTATTTTTGCGTAGATAATCTGCCTGTTCCGCTGATTCCGAAGATGGCAGACCTTTTAAGAGTGCCAGGAGGCGAGATCAATAAAGCGGCGCTTGGCGTGGATATACGGAGTGGACAGAGCCTGGCGGAGTTGGAAAAAGTACTGAAGGAACTGGATGCGGCAGAATTAAAATATGAGATTCTGTTTCTGGAATCCAGCGATGCCGTTCTTGTGAAACGATACAAGGAGACAAGGCGTTCCCATCCATTGGCGGGGAAAGAGGGGCGTGTTGACCAGGGAATCCGAAAAGAAAGAGAAAGGATATCATTTCTGAAAGAGAAGGCGGATTATCTGGTGGATACCAGCCATATGCTGACCAGAGAACTGAAGGCAGAGTTGAATAAGATATTTGTAGAGAACAAAGAATATAAGAATCTCTATATCTCTGTACTTTCTTTTGGATTCAAATATGGCATACCGGCAGATGCGGATCTTGTGTTTGATGTGCGTTTTCTTCCGAATCCATATTATATAGAAGAATTACGACCAAAAAGTGGGAATGACAGAGAAGTCAGGGACTACGTAATGGATAATGAGAAGGCGAGGGAGTTCCTGGATAAATTGGTTGATATGGTAGAATTTCTGATACCGAATTATATACTGGAGGGCAAGACCCAGCTTGTAATTGGAATTGGATGTACCGGCGGAAAACACCGTTCAGTTACTTTGGCGAATGAATTATTCGCTGCTTTGAAGCAGAATGAAAATTATGGAATCCGCATTGAGCACCGTGATATTGGAAAGGATGCAATTACCAAGGCAAGATAGGAGTATGAGATGTCATTTTCGGGTATGATAAAGGAAGAATTGACAGCACATTATGCGAAGGCAAGGCATTGTAATCTGGCAGAATTGTCTGCTCTTATTCATATGACCGGAGAGTTTGCCGAGAGCAAAAAAGGGGTATGCATGATACGTTTGCACACGGAAAATCTTTCAGTTGCAAGAAAATGCTTTACATTATTGAAAAAAACATTTAATATAAGAACTGATATCGCAATTCGTAGGAATATTGCGAAGGGCAGCTGCAGTTATCTGGTCTATGCAAAGGGAGAGGAACTGTTAGCAGTTAAGAATGCAATCGTACAAGCCGTCTGTTGTAAGAGGGCATATATTCGGGGAGCATTTATTGCATCAGGTTCTATGAGTGATCCGAGCAAATCATATCATTTTGAGATTGTATGTAATACGAGGGAGCAGGCAGATTATCTTAAGAATATGATGAACAATTTTGATATGGAAGCGAAGATCGTTCAGCGGAAGAAGACCTACGTTGTATATCTGAAAGAAGGCTCGCAGATCGTTGACATACTGAATGTCATGGAAGCCCATGTGGCACTGATGGAACTTGAGAATGTCAGGATTATGAAAGAGATGCGTAATTCTGTCAACCGCAAGGTCAACTGCGAGACGGCGAATATTAACAAAACCGTGTCCGCTGCCGTAAGGCAGATTGAGGATATTAAGTATATAAGAGATACCACGGGTTTTGACAAGTTGCCAGAAGGTTTGAAGGACGTCGCCCTTACACGTCTGACATATCCGGATGCAACTTTAAAGGAACTGGGAGGACTTTTGGAAAATCCAATCGGGAAATCAGGAGTGAATCACCGGCTCAGGAAATTAAGTGAGATAGCAGAAAAGTTAAGGGAATAGCAAGGAGGAGCAATTTTTTATGATTAAGAGACCTGTTACTATTCAAAATAATATGGATATGGAAGACCGTCCAATTGCACATCTGGTTCAGGAAGCAAGTCAGTATGCTAGCCAGGTATATATTGAGGTTGATAACAAGAAGATTAATGCCAAGAGCATTATGGGAATGATGAGCTTAAAATTGCAACAAGGTGAGTGTATTACGGTGGTAGCAGAGGGAGACGACGAGAATGAAGCGGCAGCAGGTGTAGAGAACTTCCTGTCTGGATGCAACTAATCATAGATTGCAGTAATACATAATGAATAAGAGAAGGAGGGCATGAATATGCCCTTTTCTTATATTATTTAATAGGCGTTTGGTGATGGTTGATTCGTAAGAGAAGGAGGATGCGATATTATGAAACGTTTGTTATTTATCTACAATCCGCATGCGGGAAAAGAACTTTTGAAACCAAAATTGTCAGATATCATTGATATTTTCGTAAAGGCAGGATATGAAGTGGTGGCGTATCCGACACAGGCATATCAAGATGCATATAAGAAGGTGTTAAAATACAATGCCGAGGATTATGACCTGATTGTATGCAGCGGCGGAGACGGAACAATCGATGAGGTTGTGACCGGAATGATGCGAAGAAGTGAGAGAACGCCGGTTGGCTATATCCCGACGGGAACGACCAATGATTTCGCGAACAGCCTGCATATCCCGAAGGGACTTTTGAAGGCTGCGGATAATGCGGTGAATGGAGCGCTGTTTCCGTGTGATGTTGGTAAGTTCAATGATGATATCTTCGTGTATGTTGCAGCGTTTGGGATTTTTACGGATGTGTCTTATGAGACGAAGCAGGAGATGAAGAATATTCTGGGGCATATGGCTTACATTCTGGAAGGAACGAAGCGGCTGTTCAATGTGCCTTCTTACAGGATTAAAGTAACTCACGATGATGAGGTGATCGAGGACGAATTTATCTTTGGTATGGTAACGAATTCTCGGTCTGTGGGCGGCTTTCGGAATATGATTGGCAAGCAGGTGGCATTTGACGACGGATTATTCGAGGTGACTCTGATTAAGCGCCCGACGAATCCGATTGCTTTGCAGGAGATCATTGCGGCTCTATTAATTGAGCAGGTGGATACTAAGCACATGTATACTTTTAAGACGGGGCATATTACTTTTGAATCCCTGGAAGAGATTCCATGGACGCTGGATGGGGAATTCGGTGGAGAGCATGATGAGGTCGTAATTGATAACCTGAATAAGCAGTTGGAGATTATGGTTCCTCATAAGCATATTGATGAGTTGACAGATGTATAAAACCCATGCACGTATAAAAAATGTAACAGTTCAGCCTTTTAATTAATTTGATGGGTTTAACACCGGCTAA
>CAMBRQ010000009.1 GCA_945870325.1 uncultured Dorea sp.
CCAGAGCCACTAAGCCTCATCCTTGCGCCGTACACTTTCCAACACTCCACTTTCTACACTAAATTCCCAATTAATTCCCCCACTTCCCCTTGTAGTAAACCCATTTTAGTGTTATGATTGACAACAGTGAAAATAAAATAAAGAAAGGAAACGAAGAACGTGACCTATAAAGAAGCAAGGGTATATTTGGACAAAGTGTCGAAATACGGAAGTGTACTTGGTTTGGATACGATTCGGGCGCTGTTGTGCGAACTTGGGAATCCTCAGGAAAGTCTTAAGTTCATACATATTGCCGGCACGAACGGAAAGGGATCTGTACTTGCATACACTTCTACCATATTAAGCGAGGCAGGATACCGAACCGGACGATACGTATCGCCAACAGTGGTTTCCTATCTGGAACGCATTCAGGTGGATGGAGAATGGATCCCGGAAGATGCGTTTGCCAGACTGACAGAGATTGTTCAGAAAGCTATTGCGCGCATGGAGGCAGCCGGAAAGCCAAGCCCGACTGTATTTGAAGTGGAAACAGCAATAGCCTTTTTATATTTCAGAGAAACGAACTGTGATATCGTCGTCCTTGAGTGTGGACTCGGTGGGGAACTGGACGCTACGAATATCATAGAGAATACTGTATGCGCAGTATTTACATCAATCAGCCGTGATCACCTTGGAATTCTCGGCAATACTTTGGAGGAGATTGCACAGACGAAATCCGGAATTATCAAGCCCGGATGTACGGTGATCACTACAACGCAGCAGCCGGAGGTTATGCAGGTATTGAAGGACCGTGCCAAACGCCTGTCTTGTCCTCTCTTTGTTGCAGATAAACAGTACGCGACGGTCTCTCAGGAAGGTTTTGCGGGACAGACTATTTCTTATAAAGATTACGAGAAATTCCACTGTCCTCTTGCCGGGCGGTATCAACTAGATAACGCAGTGCTTGCACTTGAGATTATGCGAATTCTTCCCACACTTGGATATCCGCTGTCTCAGGAATCTATCCGCTTAGGCTTGGAGAAAACGGCATGGCCCGGCCGGTTCACCTGCCTGATGAAAAAGCCGCTCTTCTTCATCGACGGTGCGCACAATGAAGATGCGGCCAGAAGACTCAGAGAATCTGTTGAAACATATTTTCCAGGGAAACGGCTCATATTTATCATGGGTGTTTTTCGAGACAAAGAATACGAAAAGATTGCTGCCATTATGGCACCGCTAGCTAAGTCCGTGTATACCGTGAACCTTCCGGATGAAAACCGGACACTTCCGGCAGAGGAATTGACTCGAGTCATGCAGCACTACTGTCCGGGAGATGTGCCGGTACAGTCAGAACAGAGTATTCAAGGAGCCGTGCATCATGCATTATCAGAAGCAGGCAGCGAAGATATTATTCTTTCGTTCGGCTCTCTCTCCTACCTGGGACAGATTATGGAAACCGTCAGCAAATGCTAAAATAAGTATCGCATTTATAAAACAGATACATAGAAAAGGATATAGAATTATGATAGATCAAGAAAAAATCAAACAAGCCGTCCGTCTTCTGTTAGAAGGCATGGGGGAAGACGTAACCCGCGAGGGTCTGATAGAGACTCCTGACCGGATTGCACGAATGTATGAAGAGATATACAGTGGCATGAAAGAAGATGCTGCCACACACCTAAGCAAAGTATTCCATGTAGACAGCAGTGAGATGGTAATTGAAAAAGACATCACCTTCTATTCTACTTGCGAACATCATATGCTGCCATTTTACGGGAAGGTACATATTGCCTACATTCCTGACGGAAAAGTTGTAGGCTTAAGCAAACTTGCCCGCACAGTAGAAGTATTTGCAAGACGACTGCAATTACAGGAACAATTAACCGGACAGATTGCGGATGCACTTATGACGCATATGCAGCCCAAAGGTGTCATGGTCATGGTTGAGGCAGAACATATGTGTATGACCATGCGCGGAATCAAGAAACCAGGAAGCCAGACGGTAACCGTTGCGCGCCGGGGTGAGTTCGAGACGAATCCTGCGCTGGAAGAACGTTTCTTCCGGATGCTGGGGAGATAATGAATCAAATGGAGAACACGATGTTAAGAATTTCCTATATCTGCAAACATCCCCTGTACCTTTCTTCTTACCAGAGGCTGCAGGAACTGGAACGCGAACGCATCTTCTGCTGCCATCAGATGAATCATCTGCTGGATGTAGCCAGAATCGCTTACATTCTGAACCTGGAAAGAGGACTGGGAATTTCCAAAGAAGTCATCTATGCAGCGGCAATTCTGCATGACATCGGGAAAGGCAGGCAATATGAGTCGGGAATCCCACATGAACTTGCAAGTGCCGATATTGCCGAACAGATACTTGCTGATCTACCGAAGGAGCTTATGTTTACTTCGGATGAAAATGAACAGATTCTTACGGCAATCCGCGGACACCGGAGACTTCGCAAGAGCGCCCAACCGCTGGAAGCACTGTTGTATGAAAGCGACAAAGCCTCCCGCTCCTGTTTCGCCTGTCCGGCAGAAACGGACTGTAACTGGAGCACTGAAAAAAAGAATATGGAGATTAGAATATGATAATTGGCAAAAAAGAATTCGACACACAGAAACACACTTATATTATGGGAATCCTGAATGTAACACCGGATTCTTTCTCAGATGGCGGCAGATTCCAGAATCTGGACGCGGCCCTGGCTCATGCTGAGGAAATGGTTGCTGACGGCGCTGATATCCTGGACGTAGGCGGCGAGTCCACAAGACCCGGACATGTGCAGATTACCGATGAAGAAGAGACCCTGCGTGTCGTACCTGTCATTGAAAAATTAAAACAGGAATTCGATATCCCGGTATCCATTGATACCTACAAAAGTTCCGTAGCCGAGGCTGCACTTCAGGCAGGTGCAGATCTTGTCAACGATATCTGGGGATTAAAATACGATGATCGTATGGCATCTCTAATCGCAAAACATGATGCGACCTGCTGCCTGATGCATAACCGTAACGAAGCGATTTATCAGGATTTTCTTGCAGATTTCATGGATGATATGCGTGGATGTATCCGCATTGCCAAAGAAGCCGGAATCAAAGACGAGAAGATCATCCTTGATCCAGGCGTAGGATTCGGCAAGAATTATGAGATGAATCTGGAGATTATCCGTGAAGTCGGCAGGATGCAGGAACTGGGGTATCCAATTCTTCTTGGAACCTCCCGTAAATCTGTCATCGGACTGACTCTTGATCTTCCTTCCGACCAGCGCGAAGAAGGGACACTCGCAACTACAGTCTACGGCATGATGAACGGATGCTCTTTTGTCAGAGTTCATGATGTCAAGGCAAACCGCCGGGCAATTGATATGATGGAAGCAATCCTACGAGAGCATACAGTCGCATCTATATAAAGCAAAACATGTATTTACTTTGATTAAATACATAAGAATGTTCTACTATATAATATTTTCAAATACAAAGGAAAGATATTATGGATAAAATTAAGATACAGAATTTAGAAGTCTTCGCTAATCATGGCGTTTTCCCTGAAGAAAATGTACTGGGACAGAAATTTATCGTCTCGGCAACCCTCTATACCGACACGCGGACAGCCGGGAAGACAGACGATCTGACCGCTTCCATCCATTACGGAGAAGTCAGCCAGTTTATTGATCATTTCTTAAAAGAGCATACGTACAAACTTCTTGAACGTATCGCAGAAAGCCTGGCGGAAACATTACTTCTACAGACACCAGGACTAGAAAAGATACAGTTAGAGATAAAAAAACCATGGGCACCTGTTGGCCTTCCCCTGGAGACCGTCTCTGTTGAGATCGAACGTGGCTGGCATACAGCCTATATCGCACTCGGCTCTAATATAGGCGATAAAGAGCAGTATCTGAATCAGGCTGTAAAGTCCCTGGACGAGACTCCCTGCTGCAAAGTAACCAAAGTCTCCTCGTTCCTTGTGACACCTCCTTACGGCGTCACCGATCAGGATGATTTCCTGAACGCCTGCCTGGAACTTCGCACATTACTGCCGCCACGAGAACTGCTTGAAGAACTTCATCGAATCGAAAAAGAAGCTGGACGTGAACGCATCATCCACTGGGGTCCAAGAACTCTGGATCTGGATATCATATTCTATGATGATCTGATTCTACACGAAGAAGACTTTTGTATTCCTCATGTAGAGGTACAGAAACGTGACTTTGTACTGAAGCCACTTCATGAGATTGCACCTTATAAACACCATCCCTGCAGCCATAAAACGGTGCGGGAGATGCTTGAGGAACTTAAGTAGGTACACCCCTTTTGTTAACTTGGGACGTAGTAAAGTTGCACTTTACTACGTCCCCTATATATGCTCTCTGATATTTTCATCTTCATAATCGAACACACATCTTTCAAATGCATTGATCACATGCGTATCCTGATATTTATCATACCTCTTATGCTTTCTTCCATACGACATATGAACATGTCCATGCAAAAAGAACCTTGGCCGGTACTTCTCAAGCAATGAAAGAAACACCTTGAATCCCTGATGTGGCAGATTCATCCCATCATTCAACTGATATGCCGGAGCATGGGTAACCAGAATATCGAACCCTCTGTGCCTCAGTAACTGAAACCAAAGTTTCCTGACTCTTGTCTTCATCTCCCATTCTGTATACTGATGATCGCCGCCACAATAACGCATAGATCCTCCAAGTCCCAGAATCCTGACTCCCTGATGCACATATATCTTATCTTCAATACAGATACATCCATCCGGATGTATCTGCTTATACTTATCATCATGATTGCCATGCACATATAGGATAGGTACTGATGTAAATGTTGCCAGAAAAGAAAGATATCTTGGATCTAAATCGCCGCAGGAGATGATCAAGTCTATTCCCTTAAGCTTACTCTTATCAAAATGATCCCACAGATAACCGGACTCTTCATCTGCAATCGCAAGTATTTTCATAGATCCATTTAACCCTTCTTCTTATCTATTCCCTGTTGCCATACAACGGGCTTCGACTGTTCGTTCAACTCATCTTCTTTTGGAATGCTTCCAATTACATTCTCAGCCAGCCAATCCATCGTAACAATCTCTTCCGGAGAGAGGCTTCTTCCCGGATCACTCTGAATCATGCCATTCTGAGAATAAAGTACTCCTGAAAATGGATTGAATTTGCCTGTGCTGATTGTATCTTTCAAAAGTTCTACCAGCCTCTTAGTTCCAATCGGCAGATTCTGAGAACAGATAACGTCAACCACGCCTGCAGACATTCCCCACCAATAATTAATCGCTTTATTAGAAGACGGATCATCATCATACTTCCAGGTGCCATCCATAATTGTACGTATCAACTGCTCATAGAACTTACCCCAATGCCACAACGGCATAGCAAGGCTTCTGACTACTTCCCCATCCAGACGATAGATTCCAAAATTACGTGATGCATCTTCCGGGATTACCATATCTTTTCCAGAGATACAAACCGCCTGGCTGTGTCTAACATTCTCTACAACATTGCAATCCTTTCTTGCTGTCCATTCCAGATACACTTCCGCTCTCGGATTGATCATCTTTGCGCCCAACGCAAATGCATTGATATTCGCAATTGATCCATAGATCGGATAATCTGCAATATATGCCAAACGATTATTCTCTGCCATCGCACCGGCAATTGCTCCCATCAGAAACTTCGCTTCATGCATACGTGCATAATAAGTCCTTATATAACGATGAGAAGTATTTACAGAACAATTCAATATCCGAATCTCCGGATTCGCAATCGCCGCCTTCACACTTGCCTGAACAAATGTAGGCGTTGTAGTAAATATAATGTTGCAGCCATTCTCAATAGCCTCCGTAATACACGCCTCAATATTATCCAGAGTAACATTATCATAATATACTGTACTTACTTCATCCGGGAATGTCTGATCCAGATGCAGTCTTCCTAATTCATGAGCATACGTCCATGCAGATGAACTTGGCGTCTTCTCATAGATGAATGCAACCTTAAGTTTCGGGCTTCCGGAAGGCAGGAGGCGGCTAAGAAGCGGCTTCTTCTCATTACTTGGATCCATCTTAAGTTCTACCTCTTCTCCTTCTCCCAGAAGTTTGAACTCCTCCCACGACTTCGTAATCAATTCCTTTAATTCTGTTGTTGTCTTCTCACTAATCTCCTCATATCCATATAGTGTAATAAACGAAAGGAAAGCATCTCCTACTGTAATAGATAGTTTTTCCTTATCCTTTGCTGTGTATTCCGCCTTGAATCTTGTATAGATCGAACTAAAACTCAGACGTTCATCTTCTGTCCACATTTCCTGCGGACCTTTTCCTACAGCCTCCTGTAATTTTTCAAAACTGCCTTCCTGCGAAAACCAGATATAATTAATCTTTGACAACTCATAGAAATCCAGGAATTCATAATATATCTTATTCTCTTTCTCATCCGTTCGTTTTGGGATAATACGGGTCACTGTTCCAGGAACGGATACAACGCCAAAATACTTCATAACGCTGACACGCTTATTCCCCTCCTGAACGTAAAATTTATTCATATATTCATAAGCCTTGATCGGCTCGCGGATTCCTTCTTTTATATGGCTGGTGCTAAGCTGAGCCCATTTCTGCGCAAACTCCGTATTCTCTCTTAATATCGGCATAAAATTCGCCGCAAATGCATTGCTTCTTCCACCAGTCTTAGTCCCCACGATCTGATCGATCGGAATCTGAACCAATCCTAAAGGCACTTCTGAAAAAGTTCCCTTTGTCGGAATAATATCATCTAATACCTCCAAAGTTGGCGTAAGTCCGTGAAGCATCCGGTACTGGTATTCTTTTTTCCCTAACTTGCATGCTTTGGTATAATCGGTTAAAGCCATAAGCTCCTCCTTTAAACAAGAATTATCTCTTTACACAATTATTATATCCAATTCCTGGGGTATCATCAAGCGCATATGTGCCTTGAATTTTCCAAGAAAATACTTTCATTTTATTGCAGATTAGATAAAAGTCCATCCTCCTACCATTTTATATAAAAGCATAAAAGAGACGGGAGAATTTGAAAAATCCCCCGTCCCCTCTATACTTAAATATAATACATATCCTGACCATATGCCTCATGATCCAGATATTCTTTCTCAAGATCCGCCAATGTCAGATTCATCAATATATTCTCCAATTCCTGGTTCACCCGGTCAATCACCAACTTCTGAATCGCCGCCGATATCCCGACATTTTTGCTGTCTTCCGATGCCTGCTCGCTTTCGAACCGATAGTCTCCCTCCAGGGCTTCCAGAATCTCCGATACCGTAATTTCACCTGCTGCATGGTTTAAAAGATATCCTCCTTGCGGTCCCTTGACACTCTTAACGATTCCTGCCCGTCTTAACGCGGCAAAGATCTGTTCCAGATATTGTGGAGATATTCCATTTTGCTCGGCAATACTATTCAATGCCACATGGCTGGACTTTGAATTCACTGCCAAGTCTATCAGCGCAATCATTCCATACCTGCTTTTTTTCGAGAATTTCATACACTACCTCCACTCTTATCATTCTTGCCATTATTCAACGGCTTTAAATGCCTCATCCAGATCCTGAATAATATCATCAATATTCTCTGTTCCGATAGACAGACGGATGGTATTCGGCTTAATTCCCTGATCCAGCAATTCTTCTTCTGTGCACTGGCTGTGAGTGGTTGTTGCCGGATGAATTACCAGAGACTTCACATCCGCCACATTCGCAAGCAGTGAGAATAACTCCAGATTATCGATAAAGTCTTTCGCTTTCTGTGCATCACCCTTAATCTCGAATGTAAAGATGGAACCTCCGCCATTCGGGAAATATTTTGCATATAATTCTTTCTGGCTCTCATCCTCTGTTACGGACGGATGATGAACCGCCTCCACCTGCGGATGATTGTTCAGATATTCTACGACACGCAGTGCATTCTCAACATGCCGTTCTACACGCAGAGATAAAGTCTCAAGTCCCTGCAGGAAGAAGAACGCATGGAATGGAGAAAGCGTCGCTCCCGTATCCCTTAACAGGATTGCCCGGATCTTCGTTACGAATGCCGCGGCTCCTACTGCTTTTGTAAAACTGATGCCGTGATAACTTGGATTCGGCTCCGTCAGTGACGGGAACTTCCCGGATGCCTCCCAGTCGAATTTGCCGCTGTCAACGATCACGCCGCCGATAGTTGTTCCGTGTCCACCGATGAACTTCGTTGCAGAGTGTACCACGATATCTGCACCGTATTCAATCGGGCGAACCAGATAAGGTGTTGCAAATGTATTATCAATTACCAATGGGATCTTATGTGCATGTGCAATCTCGGCAACTTTCTCAATATCCACCACATCAGAATTCGGATTGCCTAAAGTCTCGATAAATACTGCCTTTGTGTTCTCCTGGATTGCCGCTTCCACTGCATCATAATCGAAGATATCTACGAATGTAGTAGCAATCCCATACTGAGGCAGAGTATGTGCCAACAGATTATAAGAGCCACCGTAAATATTCTTCGCCGATACAATATGATCTCCATTCTGAGCCAGATTCTCGATGGTATAAGAGATAGCCGCTGCTCCTGATGCTACTGCAAGTGCTGCCACACCGCCCTCCAATGCTGCAATCCTCTTCTCAAACACATCCTCAGTAGGATTGGTCAGTCGTCCATAAATATTTCCTGCATCTGCCAGCCCAAAACGCGCAGCTGCATGATCACTATTACGGAACACATAAGAAGACGTCTGATAGATTGGTACTGCTCTTGCATCCGTAACCGGATCCGGAGTCTCCTGTCCTACGTGTAACTGTAATGTTTCGAATTTAAACTTTCTATTTTCTCTTGTAATTTTCTCTCCCATGGTACGCCACCTCTTCCTTTCTATTTTTTCACATATATAGTTGGTTTATTCAGCAAATAATGGTGTGGAATAATATCTGTCTCCGGTATCAGGCAATAAAGCTACGATTGTCTTTCCCTTATTCTCCGGGCGTTTTGCCAACTGAATCGCTGCCGAAAGTGCAGCCCCTGAAGAGATTCCAACCAGAACACCCTCATGCTTTGCCAGAAGTTTGCCATATACAAATGCATCCTCATTCTCAATCTTAATAATCTCATCATAGATTGATGTATTCAGCACCTCCGGTACGAATCCTGCACCGATTCCCTGAATCTTATGAGGACCACCTTTTCCTTCTGACAATACCGGAGAACTTGCCGGCTCTACTGCCACAATCTTCACTTCCGGATTCTGAGACTTCAGATACTCGCCTGCACCGGTAAGCGTTCCGCCGGTACCAACACCTGCAACAAAGATATCTATCTTTCCATCTGTATCCTTCCAGATCTCCGGTCCGGTTGTTCTCTTATGGATGGCCGGATTCGCCGGATTCACGAACTGCCCTGGGATGAAACTGTTCGGAATCTCTTTCGCAAGTTCTTCTGCTTTCGCGATCGCTCCCGTCATCCCTTTCGCGCCTTCTGTCAGTACGATCTCTGCACCGTACGCTTTCAGGATATTCCTTCTCTCAACACTCATAGTCTCAGGCATGGTCAGGATGATCCGGTATCCCTTCACCGCTGCGATCGCTGCAAGGCCGATTCCTGTATTACCGGAGGTTGGCTCGATGATAACGGAACCTTCTTTTAAGAGTCCCTTTTCCTCCGCGTCATCGATCATCGCTTTTGCAACCCTGTCTTTGACGCTCCCTGCCGGATTAAAATACTCCAGTTTTACCAATACGGTTGCTTCCAGCCCTAATTCTTTCTCAACATTCGTAATCTCAACAAGTGGTGTGTTTCCGATCAATCCTAATGTTCCCTTATAAATATTTGCCATGTTTAATTTCCTGCCTTTCTTATTTCTAATTCTTTTTTCTAATCCTTTTCATATATGGATAATAACTTCATTGCCTGCTAATGCTGTAATGCATCTTTTTACTTTTCCTATCTATTTACTAGGTTTAATGGAATTATATTCCTACTTCTCATATTTGTCAACTACATTTTAAGATTTTTTAACCAGTCCTGTTATAGAAAATTTAAAGCCGGCTTACGCCGGCCTTATATGTACTGTTATCTTCTATGCCATCTCTTGCTGCAAAATTTCCTGTACTTCTGCCTCACACGAACGCATCGCAAAGATTGTCTTCTGAATCAATTCACTCAATTCATATCCCAGCATATCTGCGCCACGCTCAATGACTTCCCGTGAGCATCCCGCTGCAAAATTAGCGCTCTTATACTTTTTCTTTACAGACTTTACTTCCATATCCTGCACGCTCTTAGACGGACGCATCAATGCCGCCGCTCCGATCAATCCTGTCAATTCATCTACCGCATATAGCACCTTCTCCATCTCATGCTCTGGCTTAACATCTACTGTCAATGCATATCCATGACTGCACACTGCATGGATGATATCTTCACCTACACCAGCCTCTCGGAGAAGTTCCGGCGCTTTGATACAGTGTTCATTCGGATACTGCTCAAAATCTATATCATGCAGCAATCCCACGATTCCCCAGTACTGTGCATCTTCACCATATCCCAGTTTATTCGCATACCATTTCATAACACCTTCTACCGTCAGCGCATGCTGAATGTGGAATTGCTCCTTATTATACTTTTTCAACAACTCAAATGCTTTTTCTCTTGTAATGCAATCTCCCATATTGCTATCTCTCCAATTCTTTGCCCTGTCCATCCTTCATCAGATCTGCCAGAGTAAATCCATCCATATACTCGTTAATTGTCTTCCAAAGACCTTCCCAGAAGGATAGCGTTGCACACTGATTACTTCGCGGACAGCGATTCGGACTATCTTCAATACATGGGATCGGAGCCATGCTTCCTTCCGTCGTTCTTAGTATCTCCCCAATCGTATATTCTTCCGGCTTATGTGCCAGCATATAACCGCCGTTATTTCCCCTATAACTTCTTACATAACCCGCTCTCGTAAGAAGCGGCATAATCTGCTCCAGATATTTCAACGTAATATCCTGTCTCTCCGAGATATCCTTCAGACGGATATATCCCCCGTTATCATTCTCCGCCAAGTCAATCATAATTCTTAAGGCATACCGTCCCTTTGTTGAAACTCTCATATTCTCACCTCTCTACCTGCCTATGCATGAACATAACATCTTTTCAAAACCTATTCTAAGATCCCCATCTTCACATCCCCCGACCAGCCTTATCTCTCCACAGGCAACAAATCCTGCCTTCGCAAGCGCTCTCTGCATCGGAAGATTCCCCGGATGCGTATCAATCCGCACAGAGCAAAATCCTGCCTTTCTTGCCATCTCGAATCCATAGGCGAACATCTTTCCTGCCACGCCTTTTCCTTTACAATCATCAGATACGCATACCCTATGCATAGACGCATATTCGCCATCTGTCAGCCATTCTCCGTCAATCACTGCATAAGAAGGATCCGGAGTCGTTTGGAATGCGAAGACCCCCAATATTTCCCCTTCTTCTACTGCAAGGTAGGAACATCCATCTTCTGCATCCTGCGTCCATACTTCTCTGCTCGGATAGCCCCTCTGCCATTGATCCAGTCCCAGATTCCGAAGTTGTCTCTTTGCCTGGTCTGTGATCTCACACATTCTATCTAAATGCTCTGTGGTAGCTACTATAAAATCCATCTCCATTCCTCCTCCGTATAAAAATATATTTTACCATAGAAAAAGAGAACCTGCAAAACATTTCACAGATTCTCTTCCATCGCTCCAATCGAAAAACACCTAATTAAAAGCACGCCTCAGGCATCTTCCTACTCAATTCCAAGCACCTTATAATCCTGATCCTCTACCGTCTTCTTCAGTACATCATCTGCAAGTTCTGCACCAAGTGTCACTACCGCAGTTCCTGCCTCATGACTTACAACCGCCTCGTCTACCTGCTCAAGTGCCTCTAAGCACTTCTTCACTCTTGCCTCACAGTGCCCACACATCATTCCTTCAATTTTCATTGTCTTTGTCATTGTTGTTTCCTCCTTTTGATCTTTTTCTTTCTCTAACATGACAATCTTTTTCTTATGTTTTTTATCCTTAGATGCATCATGCATCTTGAACCAATTTAATCTCAATGCGTTCGTTACCACACAGAAACTTGACAGACTCATGGCTGCGGCGCCAAACATCGGATTCAGTTTCCATCCAAGTAAAGGATACCATATTCCTGCTGCCAATGGAATACCAATTACATTATAGAAGAATGCCCAAAACAGGTTCTCATGGATGTTCCGAAGTGTCGCTCTGCTTAACCGAATGGCGGCCGGCACATCACTTAATCGACTCTTCATTAAAACTACATCCGCAGCATCAATGGCAATGTCCGTCCCGGCTCCAATGGCGATACCGATATCGGCTCTCGTAAGCGCCGGAGCATCGTTGATACCATCCCCCACCATTGCAACCTTTCCTTTATTCTTCAGTTTGCGAATGACATTTTCCTTTCCATCTGGAAGAACTCCTGCGATTACTTCATCTACTCCTGCCTGTTTTCCGATGGCTTTCGCCGTACGCTCATGATCTCCTGTCAGCATCACCACATGGATTCCCATATTCTGCAATTCTTTTACTGCCTGCGGGCTATCCTCCTTGATGACATCAGCAACTGCAATGATTCCAATCAGTTTGCCATTCTTTCCGAAGAACAGTGGTGTCTTTCCTTCTTCTGCAAGTAATTCCGCTTTCTTTTTCATCGTGACTGACACAAGTGCATTTTCACTGATGAATTTAAGATTGCCGCCAGTCAACCGGTCTTCTCCCCAATTGCCGGACAGTCCATTCCCAGGTACCGCCTGGAAATCTGTAACCTCTGTTCCATCTACGCCATAGTTGCCGCCATGAGCGCCTTCCTGAATCTTAGGGCAATCCTTTCCGCTAAGTCCTCTTTCCTCTGCTAATGCAAGAATCGCTCTCGCAAGTGGATGCTCACTCTTCTTTTCCAATACATAAGCCATCTTAAGCAATTCTTCCTCCGACACGCCGTCTTCTGGTATCATATCGGTTACCTTCGGCTCGCCGCTTGTAATCGTTCCGGTCTTATCCAGGGCAACCATCTGCATCTTTCCAGTCTCTTCCAGCGAAACTGCTGTTTTAAACATAATTCCATTCTTGGCGCCCATCCCGTTGCCAACCATAATAGCAACCGGCGTAGCAAGACCAAGCGCGCACGGACAACTGATGACCAGCACAGAGATTCCTCGTGCCAATGCGAATCCTACGCTCTGACCTGCAAGAAGCCACACAATAATCGTAATCGCTGCTATCGTAATTACCGCCGGCACGAATACTCCCGATACTCTATCTGCAATCTTGGCAATCGGTGCTTTTGTAGCCGCCGCATCGCTGACCATCTGGATGATCTGTGAAAGTGTTGTATCTTCTCCAACCCTGGTCGCCTCACATCTTAGGAAACCGGATTGATTCAGGGTAGCCGCTGACACCTGATCCCCTGCCTCTTTATCTACCGGAATGCTTTCTCCCGTCAGGGCAGATTCATTTACCGCACTGGTTCCTTCCAGGACAATACCGTCCACAGGTATATTTTCCCCGGGTCTTACTACGAATATATCACCGCCTCGTACCTGATCGACCGGCACCTCCTGTTCTTTACCGCCCCTTACTACAACCGCCGTCTTCGGTGCAAGTTTCATCAAACTCTTTAGGGCATCCGTTGTCTTTCCCTTCGAACGCGCCTCCAGCATCTTGCCGACGGTAATCAGCGTCAGTATCATGGCTGCAGATTCAAAATAGAATTCATGCATATAAGACATAACTGCATCCATATCCATCCGCATCTGCGCATCCGTCATGGCAAATAAAGCATATGTGCTGTATACATAGGATGCCCCCGCTCCAAGCGCCACCAGGGTGTCCATATTCGGCGAACGATGCCACAGACTTTTAAAACCGCTGATGAAAAACTTCTGATTGATAATCATAACTGCCGTTGTGAATAATAACTGTATCAATCCCATCGCCACATGATTGCCTTCCAGAATCTTTGGAACCGGCCAGTTCCACATCATATGTCCCATGGAAAAATACATCAGAGGAATCAGGAAACATAGAGAGACAATCAATCTCCTCTTTAAGACCGGCGTCTCCTTATCCTTTAAGAAGTCTTCATCTGCTGCCTTCGCCGCGGTCTTCCCCTGCGTTCCGGCGGTCTTCTGTGACGCTCCATAACCTGCCGCTTCCACAGCTGCAATAATCTCCGAAGCCTGTGCGCTTCCTTCTACTCCCATGGAATTCGTCAAAAGACTTACTGAACACGAAGTTACTCCCGGCACTTTTGAAACAGCCTTCTCCACACGGGCACTGCATGCCGCACAACTCATACCCGTTACAGTATATTGCTCCATTCACAATCCCTCCTGTCGTCTTTTCTTAGCAAATAAATCTTCCTTATCATCATTTCCCACTATGTAGATTACATACTGGGTATCATAAGTTCATGAATATCTATATTATTGCATTTTCCCTTTCCAGCACATTATATACCCCAACGGGGTATAATGCAATACCAAAATAAAAAAGAACCAGAATATTTCCGATTCTTTTTTATCAATAATTTTTATAAGGAAATTTATTCAAGATCAGCATGCCTTAAGAACATCGTCTCAGAAGTCTCATTCATCCGTTCCATCAGTTCCAGAATCATCCCATCATAAGTCAAAAACGTGATCTGCTCAAATGCGGATCCCATCGGCTGAATCGATGTAAGATTCATTCCTGCATTCTTAAGTTTGGGCGATACACCCGGAAGTACTACGACCACATCTGCCATCTGCGCGATTGTAGACGCATTATCCATGGTGATCAAAGCAATCTTCACACCATTCTTCTTCGCTTTCCTGGACATAGCAACCAGGCTCTCTGTCTCTCCGGAACCTGACCCTACAATCAGCAAATCTCCCGGCTGTGTGTGCGGATTGGATATCTCTCCCACACTGCTGACAGACAATCCCAGATGCATCATACGATTGGTAAATGCCCGAATCGCTACTCCGCTTCGTCCTGCCCCTGCTGTGAAGATATGGTTCGCTTCCAAGATAATATCTACAAATCTATCTAACTGTTCATCATTTACATATTGAAGATTATTCGTCAATTCCTTTAAAATCTCTGCCGTATTCTTTTTTACACTCATAATTATCTATCTCCTATTTTTTATCTGCTTATTTTTTCATCTGACTCAGCATAATAATTTTCGATATGGCTTGCCAGTTCTCTGGCAACAGCAACCGGGTCTTCTGCATGTGCAATACCGCCGCCAACAATAATAATCTCCGGTTCATACGCAAGGTAATCATCAATCGTCTGGACATTCACCCCGCCAGCCACCGCGATAGCCGTGTGCTTTACACAGGAGCGCATCTCTTTCAGATCATCTAATGGGGTTCTGCCCACTGCCTGTTGGTCTACACCTGTATGGACAGAGATTACATCCACTCCCATTTCTTCTATTTGGGCAATTCTCTCCTTTAGGTCGGATACGCAGATCATATCTACCATTACTTTCTTGCCGGCTCTCTTTGCCGTGGATACTACATCTGCGATTGTCAGGTCATCGGTAACCGCAAGCACGGTTGCATAGTCAGCACCCGCTTGATAAGCAAGATCTGCTTCATAGCCGCCGGCATCCATAATCTTGCCATCACACAAAATCTCTAATTCCGGGAAACATGCTCTAATCCTGCGTACAGCCTCCATTCCATATTCCATCATAAAAGGGGTTCCAACTTCTATAATATCAATACTATCTTGTACCTTATGAAGCAATTCTAATGCTCCCTCCAAAGTAATATCATCCAATGCAATCTGTAATTTTGATCTCATCTTTTCCTCCTTCATGTCAACAGTATATTTATTTAATTTAACAACTTATCGCAAGTATATAATTGTGTTTAGTTGTTGTCAATAGTTTTTATTGTGTTTTATTGCGATTTCAATTGTAATTAATTGCGATTTTTTTAATTTATTTATGGTTTTTGTTGTTTTCTCTTGTTTTTTTTATTGATTCTGCTATCATAATAGATAAGAATAATCCCACTAAGGAGATCCTCTATGGCAAAAAGATTAACCGCTGAAAGAAGAAATGAGATTGCCAGGCTTCTGGTACGTGATGGCAACATCAAAGCCAGTACCCTTGCCAAACATTTTAATGTATCTACTGAAACAATCCGTAAAGACTTGATTTATCTTGAAGAGCAGGGAATTGCACAGAAAAGTTATGGCGGAGCCATGGCTTCGAATGAATTGATTGAACGTCCGGTTGCTTTAAAAAAGATGGAAAATATGGATATCAAATCAGCGATTGCTAACAAGGCTTTAGAACTAATCCCGGAAAAAGGAGTCATCCTCTTAGACGCTGGTAGCACTACCTATGCATTGGCGAAACTTCTGCTGCTAAGAGACGACCTTACCATATTCACCAATTCCATCATGGCGCTGAATCTTTTGTCCGATTCTAACAACCAGGTATTCGCACTTGGCGGGCGTGTCAGAGGCAGCAGCAAAGGAATCGTTGGCTCCTGGGCAATTCAGGCTCTTAAATCGCTCTATGTTGACATTGCATTCCTCGGAAGCGACGGATTCCGGAACCTGTCAGGACCTTCTACTGCTTCTTATGAAGAATCTGAATTGAAGCAGGCTGTGATAGAATGCTGTAACCGGACTGTGATTCTGACCGACAATACCAAGTTCCAGACCAACTCCCTGTTCCAGTTCTGTGACTGGCAGGATGTATATGCACTGGTTACTAACAGTTCTGACTCTGCGGATTTTCAAACTCTCGCTGCTAAGATTGGAGAAAAAACAAAAGTGCTTCTTGTGGATTGAGTGAAGATTCTTGGGCACACAACGAAAAAGGGGACAGGGCAAATCGAATTGGGGACGGGGGAAAATGAAAAAACCCCCGTCCCCAATTCGATTTGCCCTGTCCCTTTTTACTCCATCTCATTCTTTCTAATCTCGCATACTGTCAATATTTCTTCCTGCACTTTGAACCGGACTTCCATCCCGGCATACTCCATCCCGTACACCCGGTCCGGATTCTTCTGATAGGACGGTCTTGGATCTTGTGACAATATCTGCTTTAACGATTCCCGTTTATCCCCAGGCACAACTGCGAGCCACTCCTCCGGGATCTCCACCTTCAGGCGATATCCCTTGACCCGCTCGGCAAAGCCGCCTGTCGCTTCCGCATGGCAGTCCACATAAGGAAGATAAGGCTTAATATCATAGATCGGCGTTCCATCCATCAAATCTGCGCCCTTGATATGCAGCACAGCTCCTACTCCTTCCCGCATCTCAACTCTCTCTAATTTCACACAGGACAAGCCCACTGGATTCGGACGAAACGGTGAACGGGTAGCAAATACTCCCACCCGCTGGTTTCCACCCAGACGCGGCGGTCTTACCGTTGGACTCCACTCTTCTCTCACGGCTTCTGAGAATTCCCAGAGAAGCCATAGATGAGAGTATTCCTCGATTCCCCTTAGTGCATCCTGATTCCTGTATTCTGGCTCGAAGATAATCTCTCCTTGCGTATCTGCCAGACCGCTCTGCCGTGGAATACCGAATTTTGTTGGGAAATCAGTATGTATATATGCAATTGTCTTCAATGTCAGTCCGAATTTCATCTCTTCTCTCCCATACACGACCAATCATACACAGATGATTCCCTCTTGTTATCCTAAATCGTATCTAACCTTGCTTTGATCATCGCGATTTCTTCCTTATGTCCCGCATCATCCAACGGCGTTTCCAGATAGAATGGCAGTTCCTTAAGCGCCGGATGCTTAAGTACTCCTAATAATGCCTCCCATCCGATCTCTCCCGCTCCAATCGTCGCATGCCTGTCCTTATGTGACTCAAAAGGCATCATACTGTCATTCAGATGGATTGCTTTTAAAAGATCAAGTCCAAGCACGCGGTCAAACTCCTCGAGCACACCGTCCAGATCATGAATAATATCATATCCCGCAGCGAATACATGACAAGTATCCAGACAAATTCCGATCCTTTCCGGATGTTTTACTCCGTCCCGGATTGCTTTCAGGTGCTCGAATCTTGCTCCAATCTCCGTTCCCTTTCCTGTCATTGTTTCCAAAAGTACCGTAATCTTCTCGTCTCCTGTAATTGCCTGATCAAGCCCGGCAATAATGTTCCGGATTCCTCTCTCCACACCGATTCCTGTATGGCTTCCCGGATGGAATACCATATTCTCAATTCCGAGGGCATCCATTCTGGCAACATCCTCCCGGATGACCGTGCAGGCGAATTCATACACCTTCTCCTGATCGCTGGCAAGATTCATGGTATAAGGCGCATGGGCAAGCAGTGATCCGAATTGATGGTTTTTTCGTATCTCCTGAAATCTCCCTATCTCTTCCTCTGTATATATTTTAAAATTCGATCCCCTAGGATTGCGGCTGAAGATCTGCATGGTATTCGCTTCCATCTTCACTACATTCTCGGCAGTCTTCGCCAGACCCTTGGCAATCGACATATGTGTTCCTATTGTCAGCATGATTTCCTCCTTATTGAATTTACCTAAAACCAAACTATGTTGTAGGGAAAACTTTGTTACGAGAATCATCACATCACAACAAAGAATACAAAAGCAAAACCAATGATTATGATACATTATCATGCACAAAATCATTGGTTCTGTATTGATTTACATAAAAGATGCTTTCAATGCCCTGCCGTTATCCAATCACTTTTTTCACGACTTCAAGAACTCTTTCCGGAGCAAACGGCTTGACAATAAAATCTTGGGCACCTGCCTGAATAGATTCTATCACCATTGCCTGCTGTCCCATAGCAGAACACATGACAACCTTGGCATCGGCATCAGCCTCTTTGATCTTCTTCAGAGCCTGAATTCCATCCATTTCGGGCATAGTAATATCCATCAGCACTAAGTCTGGGACAGTTTCCCTATATTTATCCACAGCCTTTATCCCATTCTCTGCCTCACCTATGACATTGTAACCATTCTTATTCAAAATGTCCTTAAGCATCATCCTCATAAATGCAGCATCATCACATATTAAAATATTCTTTGCCATTTAAGATTCTCCCTCACAATAGTTTAAATTCATAGTTTATCAAACAAATTTTCTGATCTGTTGCTCTGTACATATATCATTATACATCGCTATTGTAGAAACTTCAAGCGCATAGGATTCTTTTCCGTCTCAGCCACGATCCATGACAAAGACTGATTTCCCGAATGACGCAGCAGCACGGCTCATAACGACGCAATTCTGTGGACAAAAACTACGGAAATCCAAAATCAATTTTATTGACTTCCTGCAGGTTTCTAATATATGATATATCAATAAGGAATGAGCACTAAGACAATTGGATCTATGACACCAATATATGTTGTGAGGGAGGAATGACTATGGATTGGAAAGATAAGTGTTTTGCTGCGCTGACCGAACGGAACATGTTTGAGGATTCCTGGCACAAGACCCGCTTTAAGGAACTATTGGATTGTTACATACAGTCACCCTTTTTCTCCAAAGGATTATGTAAATGCATGTACCTTTCCGCATGGGACGAAGAACACTTCTGTGTCATGCTGGAGATACTGATGGCAATGAGCCTGGGAAAGGATGAAGATACCAAAGAGATGAGGATCAACGGAGATATTCTCGCCGAAGAGCAGACAGGCGGAGAATACTATATCTATCAATTATCCAACGCATTCTTAGATGATGCGCCATTTCACCTGGACAAATCTGCTGCCATACCACCGGAATATATGTACATCATCCGGCGGGCATTACAAGCAAGCAATATTATCGATCAATTATAAACAGATCGCACCTGCATGTTGTAATCTTTACTACATACAGGTGCTTATTTTTCATGGATATCTCGTATTCTATTATTCCTTATGCTTCAGATGCGTTCATCTCTCTTACCTGTTTTCTGACTTTTAATACCATAGACGGTGCAACGGACAATTCATCAACTCCCATACGCACGAATTCTTCCGTAAGAGTCAGATCAGCGCCCAATTCTCCGCAGATTCCCGCCCATTTGCCATATCTGTGTGCATTCTCCACTACCATACGAATCATCTTCAAGATGGCTTTATGATGTGGATTGTAGAAATCATCCAGTTTCTCATTCTGCCTGTCTATCGCCAGGGTATATTGCGTCAGATCATTGGTTCCGATGCTGAAGAAATCTACCAGTTCCGCCAATTCATCGCTGACCATAACTGCTGCAGGCGTCTCAATCATAATTCCCTGCTCCGGAAGCTGATAAGGAACCTCTGCCTTCGTTAGTTCCTCCTCTACTTCCTTCACAATTACAAATATCTTCTCTATTTCCTCTACAGAAGTAATCATCGGATACATCACTGACAGATTGCCATATGTGGCTGCCCGAAGCAGAGCCCGAAGCTGTACCTTGAATATCTCCGGCTGTTTCAGGCAGATACGGATTGCCCGGTATCCCATCGCAGGATTCTCCTCCTGTCCCAGATTCAGATAATCCACCTGTTTATCGGCGCCAATATCCAGAGTACGTATGATCACCTTCTTGCCTGCCATCATCTGCAGCACCTGCTTATACGCTTGGAACTGCTCTTCTTCTGTTGGAAGATCATTCCGTCCAAGATATAAGAATTCACTTCGGAACAATCCGATTCCACCGGCATCATTTTCCAACACATATCCTACATCACCTACACTTCCGATGTTCGCATAGATGTTGATCTGCCTTCCATCCAGCGTCACATTCTCTTTCCCTTTCAGGTTCTGTAGAAGATGCAGTTTCTCTTCTTCTTCCCGCATCCGCTCTTTTGTCTGTGTACAGACCTCCTCGGACGGCTCAAGTATAAACTCTCCTCGGAATCCGTCTACTACTCCCTGCACACCTGTCTGAATCTCTTCCAGATCTATCGGAACCCCGATCAGCGCCGGAATATTCATCAGGCGCGCCAGGATTGCCGTATGAGAATTCGTAGAGCCATGTACCGTCACGAATGCAAGAATCTTCTCTTTATCCATCTGTACCGTCTCACTGGGACTTAAATCATCCGCCACGATAATGGATGGCTTTATGGATGCAAGGTCTACCTCTCCTTGTCCAGTCAGATTCTTGACCAGTTTGTTAGAGATATCCTTTACATCTGCCGCTCTTGCTTTCATATAGTCATCATCCATACTTGCAAACATCTCCGAGAAATTATCCCCGGTAACTGCTACTGCATATTCTGCATTTACCATCTCTGTACAGATCATATTCTGGATTGCATCCAGATAGTCTTCATCCTCTAACATCATCTGATGCACTTCGAAAATAGCAGCACTGGCTTCTCCCACTTCTTTTACTGCTTTATCATAGAGTCCCTGAAGCTGTTTCTGCGCCTGTTCGCCTGCCTTCTCAAGTCTTGCCAGTTCACTTTCTGCATCCTCTATCTTTAGCCGCTTCACCTGATAATCATCATTCTTCAGGACTACCACCGGTCCTGTCACGATTCCTTTATATACTGATTTGCCTATATATGTTTTCATCTACTATTATTCCTTACCGATACCATATTAATTCTTTTCGTTTTCTATACTATTCTTTTAGTATAGCAACGGAAAGACAGATAGTCAAAAAGAAAGCCCTGGTTCGAGATCTCTTTCCACACTTTTAATATCGTATGAGATGTAACAAAGTTCACTTTTTATTATATACAATAACTGCGGCCAGCAATCCTAACACACCAAGCCCGATCGTTACCCATACCGCACACCAGTATTCTTCTACACTGCCTGCGCCTGACAACATCCCGGAAGCCGCCAGAAGATGCGTGGGCAGAAACTTTCTCGCCTTCGGAATCAATCCAACGACATAACTGACCAAAGCGATACCTCCTGTCGCTGCCAGCACTGCTGAACTGGTCTGAAACACCGTTGACATCAGCAGCATAACTGCAATCAGCCAGATCCCCAGAATCCATACACACGCAGCCGCCAATCCTAGATGCGAAGCAATTCCATTTTCCCAGAAATACCAGTTATATCCATAGGTGATCCCGTAGCATAGCCAGTAGCACACCGTCCATGTTGCGGTCATGATACAGCCCTTCGCCAGAATGACCTTCCATCTTGCCAGCCCCTTTGTCAGCATATTAATTAACGTCCCTTTCTGATATTCTGCTGTTAGAATCCCGCCAAACATCAACAGGAATATCACCATAGCAATCGGAATATTCTTGTAGAACTGCGTCCAGGATGTCATGGCATCTACCTTCACCGCTGCCACCGTAAGCCCCGTCTCCTTCAGACTATCCGCCATCATCTCCATCATCCACGGAGTCAGTTTCGCAACTGCTGGATTCATAATACCGAACAGACTGAATAGAACCAAAAGAATCGCCAGCCTGCCAGTGCGAATCAGTTCAACCCACTCCTTTTTCGTAAATGCAAGAAAGGCTCTCATTGTCCTACCACCTCCATGAATAGATTCTCAAGTGTCGTCTCCAGCATCTCTATGCTTCTTATAGCCATGTTATTTTTTACTACGAATTCCATAGCATGCGTCATATTTTTCTCCACATATTTCATATTGTTTTGCATGTTATTTCCCATATTCCTCTCACAGAGAACTTTATAACCACCTTCACTTACGGTGCCTGGAAAATACTTTAAAAATAACGCCACATCTTCCTTCCGATAGAACTCAATCTGGAATCCTCTTCCTTGCCGCTGACTCCGAATCTCCTCAAGTGTTCCTTGAAATTCAAGTTTTCCGTTATGAAGAAATGCAATCTTATCGCAGATTCGTTCCACATCTGACAAAATGTGTGTTGAAAACAGTACTGTAGTATGCTCTTTTACAGTATGCAGAATATCCAGAATCTCTTTTCTCCCTACCGGATCAAGAGCAGAAGTCGGCTCATCACAGATCAGGAGTTTCGGTCGATTAAGCAGCGCCTGCGCAATCCCAAGCCGCTGTTTCATTCCTCTGGAAAACCCTTGAACCCTCTTCTTCCTTTCAGATAAGCCTACAAGTTCCAGCATTTCCTCGGATCTTCGCCGAATTTCCCGTTTTTCCATACCTGTAATCTCACCGCATAATTCCAGATACTCTATCGGCGTTAAGAATCCATAGAACTCTGGCACATCCGGCAGATAGCCAATAAATTGATTGGTATGATTCTGTCCATAGCAAACCTGCTTGCCATTCACCGTTATCACACCCGTATCCGCTCTTAACAATCCGAGAATTATCTTCATAGTGGTCGTCTTCCCGGCACCATTCTGCCCGATAAAACCATAGACCGTATGCTCCGGAATACAAAACTCGAGATTCTCAATAACCCTATGCTGCCCGAATGACTTGGACACATGGGAAAGTGTTAATACATCCATTTAAACATCTTCCTTTCCCAATAAAAAATATAACACCGGACCGATAAATTCCATCCCCACAATTACAACAATAAGCCACAGGATTCTATTGCCACGCTTATAATGATTGTGAGTCAGAATATGCCATATTGATATAGCAAGCAATGTAAATTCCGCGATAATCAACGGGATGATGAATGGTAGAACTTCCTTAATATTCATGTCTCTCTCCTCCTGTATCATGCAAATCTGATATGTTCTTCGTTCCATATTATTATACTTCCCTTTTCATCAGATACTCAATGGACGCGCACGATACTTTGCGATACAAAGTCAACCATTAAGAAACGGGGACGGGGGTTTTTTCAATTTCCCCCGTCCCCGTTTTGTCTGCGTTCTATTTCCATTATAAGCAGGATTCTTTCACAATCCGCCCCCTCCATCGCATCAACTTCCATGATCTCGTTCAACCTCGCGATCCTTGGAAGCAGCGTATTACGATGTAACTTCATCTTTGCCGCGGTCGAAGCCACATTGCGCTTCATCCGCAGGTACCAGTAGAGTGTATCATAGAGTTCTTTTCCTTTTTCCAACTCCTCTTTATTGATGATTTCCAGTTCCTCAAGATAGACTGATTCCTGTTCCATCCTCTCACTAATACATTCAACTGCCAGTTCGTGATAATAATTTTCTATCAGCCGGACTTTTTCCCGTTCTTTTCTCTCCCGAGCAATCCTCATCACTCGTTCCTGTAATTTACAGTTTTCTTCTTTACTTGACACGTCCCCGAAACCATTTCCGACTAAGATACGCCCGTCCGAATCCCTCATGCATTTTCTACAGATACTGATCAGCCGTTTTCTGTCTTCTTTTCCCTGAATACGGGATACAAACATTTTTTTCCCATCCGGGAGCTCCGGTATTCCCTGGAATCCATCATCCTGTTTTAATGCACTATGGATTCGCTCAAGATCCCCTATATTCTCTGCGATCAACCACAAATAATCCGGATATTCACTCGTCACTCCCTGTAAGAATTGTTTTTTCATACTGTAATTCTTAAGCAGGATATCCATAAGCTGCTCCGCCGTCTTCGCTGATATTCCAGGCATTACGTATGCGACAAATTTCCCCTGTCTATCCGGATACTCTTTTTCAATCTTTCTGGCTTCTGTCTCCGGTGTGATCTGATGAAAGCCTGCACTGGCAGTGAGATGCCCATGCTTATCATATTCACCGATCGGTATCCCCGTATACTCCCAGATTTCTCTTAGGATATCCTGTTCAGAGTTCCCGGCATTGCTTCCCGACAGTACAATCTTATAACAGCAATTAATATCCACCTGCCGATCCTCTGAATTTTCAGCCTGTATCATTTCGATAAATGCAGCCAGCCTGGTCGAGATCTGTCCATGATCCGCATTGGAATAGTCCGTATCAACGGCAATATAAGGAAGATGCTTCTCTTCATTTACAAACTTACGGATATAGAAAGATTCTGCTCCGGTAGAATGACATCCCGTCAGGATTACCTCCACTACCCCATCCACGTGATATTCGTCAATAATCTCACTGAGCAGTTCAATCCGGTTGTCATTCGGCGTCATGATCGAACATCCTGTTGACAGGTATTTTCTGGCAATCGCCCCGTAGATATCATCTGTATCTTCTTCCACCATCGTAGACAACGCACGCACACCGCTGCAATTCTCCGTTGCTACCACAACACCACCATTCTTCTCAATCGCACGGATTACCTTAAGACTGTCTCCTCCGACCGGACAGCCGGTCACAAGAATCCTTACTCTCTTGTCTAGTTTCTTTCCCTGTTCATATTCCTCCAGAATCTTATCCCGGACACCTGCCACAATTTCCGGTGTCGTCTGAAAATCAAAACGATACTTGCTCCCCAGCACCATCCTCTGTATATCCTCTCCAGACACAGGTGCCGGATCCAGTTTCATAACTTCACATAGGTTCTTAAGGGATGTACGAATCTGATTGTTAAGATGAACCGCATCCCGGATCATCTTCTCGGTGATCACCACATGGAAGAACTCCTCCAGATACTCTTTTGCGCGTATGACCTCCTTTTTCCAGAATTCATAGCCGCGCTCAGACTGGCTGTTCGGGAGTTCCATAACATGAACCGCTTTGAATTCCATCATCATCTCATACATCTTTTTCTTCCCGTCACATGTCGTCTCTCCGATCACCAGATCTGTAAAATGAAAAAGAGGACATTTATCCGTGACTGCGAACCCATAACTGGACTTCACAAGCGGACACATACTTTTCGGCATAACTTTCTCAGCCGCGGGGATTGTCTCGTCCGCAAACGAACATAAAGCCACCGGAATTGCTCCGGCGGCAATCGCAAGTTCCGGCGGGAAGTATGCACAATACATTCCCACAACCGGAATCCCCTTATCTTTATATTCTTTTATCTCCAGAAAAGATTTCCTTCTCTGTTCACCAAATTCACGAAATACTTCCGGCAACTCCTGTACAATCTTCATAGTCAGTTTTGCTCCTTATTCCCTGTCCCGAGGCATCATTCATCATGATAAATGCCAGTAATTCTCTGGATATTACATGATCGTTTACATCAGTTTCCAGACACTCTTTAATCTGTTTCAACCGATAAACCAGCGTATTTCGATGGATATGCAATGCCTTCGCTGCTACAGTAACATTATTCTCACAAAGCAGATAGGTTTTTAATGTGTGATACAGTTCCGTATGATTTTTCTCATCTTCCAGAAGCAGTCTATCAACGGAATAATCGCTTAAGCCAGCCTTCTCGATCAGTGATGCCGTATAAGTATAAAGCCCCTGCATAGACCATTCCTTTTCCCGCCGCATGACGGCAATCGTCCGAGATTCTCTCGCCAGCGCCATTCTTTTCAGGATGTTCTTCCTGCTCTTACACAGATAAATCTTCGAAAACACTTCACTGATACAGCACTTTATCTTCTCTGCCCCAATCTTTTCATAGATAGCAGACACATCTCTATTCGTTAAACGGTACAACAACAGGAAGACTTCTTCCTTCTCCTCATACAGATACATACAGCCCCATATATTACGCAGTCTGGCAATCGTCTCTTCTATCCTGCCATCCTTCTTACACAATAACGCAGCAATGTATTTCTCTTCCGGACAGTTCTTTTCCCCTGTCATCTTCGAAGCATCATCTTCAAAAAGCGTCCATCCAATCATATGCTCTCTCAGTGATTGAGTAAGAACATATTGCCTCTGTTCCTCCTCAAAATAACGCTTTACATTCTGTGCCAGAATCGTCCCCAATTCCTGAATAATCTCTTTTTCTTCTTTCTCATATGCCAGTACGATATAACCGGCAGCCATTCTGCCACTATATACAGTCGTTATGCATAAATATCTGTCACTGATTCCTTCTTTTTCAAATATGATCTCATAGTCTTCCAATATAAGATGCTCTTTTTCCACCGACATAGGGAATAGATTACTCCACAGACCGGAGTATGCCAATATTCTTCCTGTCCCTGATACGAACGCAACCCCTGCGTTCGTATATTGGTCAATTCCTTCTGCTATGCACCCAAGCACCGACGTTTCAAGCATGGCTTCAAATATTATCTTGTAACAATTCTCAATTTCAAACATAAATATTCACTCCATTATGAATATTATTTCTTAGAAAATTGCATTTGTCAAATAGATTTTAAGCGCGTTATCCGCCAGTTATCGACTTGCTCTATGATTGATTTTTATCAATCATTAAGATAAATTCTCTACCAAAGCCTCCACGGCAATCTTTACATTCTCCAAAGAAGTGGCAAGATTCAATCGGATGAATGTCCCGAATCTCTCTCCGCCAAACCAGTCGCCAAAGTCTACCGCAAGACGGCACTTCTTCTGAACCACTTCTTTCATCTCAGAAGCACCCAGATACGCACCCAGATCCACCCAGCAAAGATAGGTTCCCTCCAGAGGTGTCACCACCGCCTGCGGGAGTTTTGCGGCAAACTCTGCTTGTAAATATTCATAGTTCTCTGCAATCTGCTTTTTCACTTTCTCCAGCCACTCTTCACCCTTCTCATAGGCTGCCTGGGCTGCCACATAACCGAATGCATTCCCGCCGATCACTCTGTTTCCCTGTGTATACGCATCCCATTTTTCCCGAAGTCTCTCATCCGGAATGATCACGATAGAGTTCTGACCTCCTGCAAGATTGAATGTCTTGGACGGTGCAGTCAAAGTCACGATGAGTTCCTGATAATCTCCAATCGAAAGTGACGGGATATGCGGATTCTCCCCGAATATCAGATCCTGATGAATCTCATCGGAAATGATATACACTTGATGCTTTCTACATATCTCGAACAGCTGCTTTAGTTCTTCTTCCTTCCAGACTCTGCCCGCAGGATTATGCGGTGAACAGAGAATGAATAGTTTCACATGCTTGGAAACGATTTTCTCCTCAAAGTCTTGATAGTTAATCGTATATCTTCCATTCTGATTGATAAGGTCTGAACAGATCAGTGTTCTATGATTGTTCTTAACGGCATTCAAGAATGGATAATATACAGGTGTATTGACGATTACCGCATCTCCCGGTTCTGTAAACATCTGCACCAGCCAGTGGAATCCTGCCACGACTCCCGGTGAAAACCGTATCCACTCCTTCTCTACCTCATATCCATGACGCTTCTTCTCCCAGTTTATAAATGCCTGATAATATTCCTCCGGGATCTTGTAATATCCATACACGCCTAACTGCACATATTCTTCCAGTGCATCCACAACACACTGTGCTACCCGAAAATCCATATCCGCAACCCACATTGCATGAAGGCCTTCTTCACCGAACATTCCTGTCTGTCCATCCCACTTATTACAATTCGTGTTCTTCCGGTCTACATATATGATCTCTTCCATCTCTCTATCTCCTTTCCAATCTTCCCATACATCCATAATATCCAATCGCTGCAAATGCACCCGCCGCGCCGGCAAGCACATCATCATCGAACCGGTAATCCGGACTGTGAAGTCCCGGAATCTCTTCTTTCTCCACCGGTCTGATTCCGATAAACATATATACGGACGGTACTCTGCTGCTATATTCTGCGAAATTCTCGCCTCCAAGATTATCTTCTTCAATGATATATACTTGTCTACTGCCAAGAACTTCTGCTGCTGCATTCTTCACTCCATCCAGAAGATCCTGTGAATTCTCTACTGAGCCTCCATGAATCTGGACATCCACTTCACAAGATGCACCATATACTTCACATACGGCCTTCGCTTCTTTCTGAAGTTCCTCTCCCATCTTTTCCAGGGTCTCCCGCTTGGTTGCTCTCATTGTACCACCAAATTCGCATGTTTCGGGAATAATATTTCTCACGTTTACGTCTCCTGCCTGCATATAAGTAACAGACATGATCTTCGAATCTGTACCGCGGATCTTCCTTGCCAGGATTGCCGGGATATGCTGGTAGATCTCGCCTGCTGCCGCGATAGGGTCTATCGTCTGCTCCGGCCAGGATGCATGTCCTTTTCTGCCAATGACTTTAACCTTGAATGTTCCGACACATCCGAATGCATACCTTCTTGCAATTCCGATCTTGCCACTCTCTACAGAAGGCCAGCCATGTGCCGCAAATGCCATATCAACAGAAGGATTCTCAAGGACTTTATCTTCGCCAATCAGGGTATCCGCACCTTTGCCGACCTCTTCTCCCGGCTGGAATACAAACTTGATACAGCCGCCCCATTCCTCACGGATATCGGATAAGATCTTCGCCGCGCCGATGATCCATGTGGCATGTCCATCATGACCGCACGCATGCATACATCCCGTATTCTTAGACTTATAATCAAGTTCCAGATTCTCTTCTATCGGAAGTGCATCAATATCTGCCCTTAGAAGAATCGTTTTCCCTTCGGATCTTCCTCCCTTCATAACGGCAACAATCCCTGAACCTCCCGCTTTGTGTTCATACACTTCCAGTCCCGGTATCTTCTTAAGTTCCCGACTGATAATCTCATGAGTCTTGGGAAGTTCAATGCCTAGTTCTGGATACTGATGGAGTTCATGTCTGATCCGTACCAGTTCCGGCTCTATCTCCTTTGCGGTCTTTTTCATTCTTTCAATTACCGCTTTCTGTTCCAATGCCTCCACGCTGCGACCTCCTTTTTCATACTCATTCGAGCATCCCGTAATACATGCCTTCGGCTGGTGGGCTCTGCCCGATAATGTATATATTTTAAGGCCCGCACACAGATATGCGGACCTTCTCATTCGAACTTTATTCCCGGGAAGCAATGAGCCAGACAGCCGTGCTTGCACGGATATCTGGCGAATGCCGCGAGGGTCAGATACCCCGCAGCCTGCTGCCGGGTATCTGACTATCGATTCACAAAATTCAGGAACTGCTGAAGTCTCGGATTCTCCGGGTGGTCGATAATCTCCTCCGGGGTTCCGTCTGCTGCAATACGCCCACCGTCCATGAACAGAATCCGGGTTGCTACCTCTCTGGCGAACCCAATTTCATGTGTTACAAGAATCATCGTGGTTCCGTCTTCCGCAAGAGACTTGATTGTATTCAATACTTCTCCTACCAGTTCCGGATCCAGTGCGGAGGTCGGCTCATCGAACAATACCACATTCGGATTCACCGCCAGGGCTCTTGCAATCCCTACTCTCTGCTGCTGTCCACCGGATAATTTGGATGGATAAAAGTCTTTTCTCTCTCCCATTCCTACCTTATCAAGAAGTTCAAGAGCAATCTTTTCCGCCTCATCCTTTGATTTTTTCTGGACAACAATCAGTGCCTCCATGACATTTTCAAGGGCTGTCTTATTCTTGAAAAGATTATATCCCTGGAATACCATCGACGAATGCTTACGCAATTCAATAACATCCCTCTTCGTATGATGTTCGGCATCTACCGTAACATCACCAATTGTGATCCGTCCCTTTGTCGGTACCGTCAGATAATTCAGGCATCTGAGCAAGGTGGATTTACCGGTTCCTGATGGTCCAAGTATTGCAATTACTTCATTCTTATTGATCGTAAGATTGATATCCGTCAGGACCTTCGTATCTTTATCAAATTCCTTATATAGATGCTCAATCTTTACCAACTGTGTTTCTGTTCCCATAATTTTCTCAATCTTTCTGACTTAAATTATTCTTGAATCAACTGTGTCATATCTGCATACATCCACTTTTCAGTGATCTTAGCAATCGTTCCGTCGTCCAGCATCTCCTGGATAACCTTATTAAGTTCTTCTGCGAGTTCTGCTCCTTCATCCGTCTTTGGCAGGAAATATGCTACGTTATTTGCCATCAGATTCTCTTCAAAGAATCGGAAATCAGCTTCTTCATTGTTGTGTGAAAATGCATTTACATTCGTTGTTGTGTTAGCATAAGCATCAATTCTTTCAAGCATCAGGTCGTTCATACCTACTGCGCTGTCCTCATAAAGTTTTACCTCAAATCCAATCTCAGCGCCAAGATCTTCGATAATTGTCTGTGCTGCCTGTCCGTTTGTACAACCAACAACCTTACCCTTAAGATCCTCTACTGTCTGGTAACTGCTGCTGTCGTTAACGATTACACACTGTGCATCTCCATAATATGGAATCGTTGCATTATACTTCTCTGTTCTCTCCGGCTTAACTGCTGTACAGTTGGCAACCACATCTGCACGGGCTGTGTCAAGTTCTCCCCACATAGCATCAAATGCTGCCTGCTTTACTTCAACTTCCCAGCCTGTACGCTCCTCGATCTCAGCCCACATCTCAGCATCAATACCTGTCCATGTACCGTCATCTGCCAGAAGTGTATATGGCTCGCCTGTTCCTGAAGTTACAAGGGTTACTTTCCTGTCTGAATATCCTGTGCCTGATCCCTCGTCGGATTCTTCCGTCTTTGCGGTAGTCTCTTCTTTCTCAGAATCATCGGAACTGCTGCTTCCACATCCAACTACAAATGTCATTGTCATTGCAGTCACTAATAATGCTGCTAATAAACGTTTTTTCATGATACTTTTCTCCTCTTCTTATAAAAATACTCTATATCTTAACAGATCCCCATCGCGGTTCCCCGTTTAAGATCCCATCTAATACATCGTCTCGCACTTTTTCTCCAGAAACTTATGTACCAGTCCAAGCACAAATATGATTACCCAGTAAATGAGCATGACTGCTGCATAGATTTCAAAATACCGGAAGGTTCTTGCACCCTCTATCTTAGCCGCACCCATAAGATCCGGAACACCAAGCATAAATGCCAGCGATGTCTGCTTGATCAGATTGATGATATCATTGAACAATGGAGGCAATGCAACACGAACCGCCTGCGGAATGATAATCCGGTATACCAGTTGGAAATTAGTCATTCCAAGCGAATACGCCGCTTCTTTCTGCCCTTCATCCACAGAGAGAAGCGCTCCTCTGATACTCTCTGACATGAACGCTCCCATATTCAGACTCATGACTACAGCAACCGCGATCAACGGCGTCATATCACGGACGAATGCGCTGTAAAGGGCGATTCCATAATAGAAGAAATACAACTGTGCCACGATCGGGGTTCCTCTCATGATCGAAACATACACCCGCGTGAACTGATACAGCGCCGGTATCTTGTAGTACCCGATGACAGCGATAATAACTCCCACTAACAAAGCAAAAATCGTTGCCGCAATCGTCAGCTCGAATGTGACATTAACCTTGCTTGCAATAACCGGGAGAACCTCCAAAAAATAACTCACTTTAAACATCTCATCTACTCCAAACTTTCTATTAGACTTTCTAACTAAATACAGTACCATTCTAACTTTTTTGACATTTTTTTCATCGTCATTTATTTACAAACCGAAAAATTTATTTTGTAATCTTCGCACATTTTCTATGAGAATCTCTATTTATAGATATTTTCTATCTACACATCGCACCACTGAGCATAGCAACATCTCATCCTCGCTTATTATAGAAAGATAATTATGAAGCAACCATACGCCGCGGAAAGATAATAATATACACAAAAAAACGGCAGACACCACACAACAAAAATATGGTACTGCCATCTTTTAAGCATCATAATCCCAAATCTTCTATGACTCTGTCACAGATATTTTCATAAAAAAGACTGCCTCAGTCTCTTGTATTCATCACTCTCTTCTAATACCGCAAAGGCAGGGTGTGCAAATGTCTGTGCCAAACTATCCCATACAACTTTCCGGTCTCTCGGTGCATCCGGTCCAAGATCAAGTGCCTCAAACCAGGAATCCATCGCATCAAAGAAGGCATCTCCATGCAGTTTCATATTCTGGTCCAGCAACAGATAACGAATCACCTCAGAATATCTCTTCAATCTCTCCAGCGCTTCCGCTGTCTTTTGCTGCATACACAATACAATCGCCGCCATATACTGATAATTCGCCGCAACATTCGGATGAAGATGCTCCAGATCAAAAGCCTCCGCCACCGAATCTATCCTCCGCATCGTTTCCTCGCAGACCTCCGACTGTCCAGCATGAAGCATCAGATATTGTGTTGCGCTACTGACCAAGCTGTTCAGATGCATATACATACTGATCTGCGTAAAACGATTCGCCTTCTCTGGCTCTCCTGCCATCTGATATGCCTGAATCAGGCAACCATCCCCCTGATTCGCAAGACGATAAGGATTCAGCGTCTCTTCCAGAATCTCAATCGTCTCCTGCGCTCTGCCACACTGCAAGGCGAATATCGCCTTAAGTAATGACGCATCATTACAGATTCCCACATCCCCACAATTAGCTATAATATGATCGCATAGTTCAGATGCCGACATCAGGATCTCCCTCTGCCGCTCCTCCTTTGCCAACATAAAATGATTCAGCCACAGAACACAGATCTGGAACAGAAACGGATAACAAGAATAATACTTCTTCACCAGTTCCCGGCTTTTTTCCATCACTTCTTCAAATGGCTCCTTTCCAAAATCCTCCGCCAGTTCATGATAGATCTTCTGTATCTGCTCCCTGCTTAACTGTGACTCATATCCCAGCAATTCATCAATGGATACATCAAAGAATGTCGCAAGTGCCGGAAGCAGCATAATATCCGGCATACTAAGCCTGGTCTCCCACTTCGAAACAGACGCCTTCGTCACTCCCACAAACGTTGCTAATTCCTCCTGCGTAACGCCTTTCTCACGGCGCAGACGGGTAAGATTATCCGAAAAATTCAATTGATTCATTCCGACAGCCTCCTCCTGTTATCTCTGCTAGATAAGCACTTTTCTTCTTATATGTGATAATTATACTCTACTTCAGATGACATCCTCAATAGATGAAGGCGATACTTTTCGATACAAAATCAACCAGCAGGAAATGGGGACGGGGGAAATTGAAAAAACCTCCGTCCCCATAGAATAGTATTCGATATATATGTACATTCTATCTTTGAAGTATCTAAGCAAAGGAGTATGCACGCATGAAAGAGACGAAATCTTCTTTTACGACAGAAAAACCGATTGATTATACGGAGACTAAAGATGCTTATGATGGTAACCTGCGTTCTGACGAGAATGTTAAATCCGCAGAACCTCTGCCGGAAACTAAACGACCACGGAAGGATGGACCGGGAGGGGAGTAAATGGGAATTTAGTTCTTGAAGAGTGTATGTGGAGTGTACGGCAGAGAGGGGCAGTATGGGCGTTCATATCCGACTCCAATCGCCTACAATTCGTAGGTTCAAAAGAGGTCTGGAATCAGGAATCGAATGTAATCGTCGGAGAAAATCTGAAAGATTTTTCCGACTCAGACATTCTTGAATTCTGTGCTTGTGGCACAGAATTCATCCTGATTTCAGACCTCTTTTTTACCAACGGATTGTACGGCTCTTCTACGGATATGAACGCCCATACTGCCCCTCTCTGCCTGACATTCTTATGTGTGACTCTTCATGAACTGTGAGGATTCCTGAAAACAATCCTTTTTGAGCAAGGTATGAAAGCATGCATAGCCTTGCACTTGTAATTTGCACTATATTACATACCGCTGGGCGAGTTTCCTGCGATAAGGTATGTAAAATCACGCGGAATAGAGCATCTAATCCTCTTCATTACATACTGGCTGCCTCCTTCCCCCTTCCTGTTCTTTTCACACGCCCACGCTTCCATCTTCCACCCAATATTTCTCCATGTATCGCCCCGGTATCCCCACCAATACCGCTCCACACATCCACTCCCACCGGAATCCCACACACACAGGAGAAAGCCTTGAGTCCACGGAGATGTCAGGTGCAAGGGCAGGGAAGTTGTGGGCTGCGGCCGTATCATAAGCCTTAGACCTCGTTGCAGAAAAAGATACCGTTCGTTCGTGCGAAACCAGGACTACAAGTCCTGGTTTCGAGGGCATCTGAATCGTAAGACCCTCAAGGGCTTACGACGAATATGCCCGGTTAGAACTGACGATATCTTTTTCTGTTACGAAGTCTTGGCGAAATAATCCGGCCACAGCCCACAACTTCCCTGCCCTTGTACCGTACATTTCCGATAATCAATTTTCTCCCCTAAATTCCCATCAAATACGAGGAACCCCGTCGCGTTTATTCCTGCGCTCTTCCACCATTTTTACAAACCATTCCACCATAGCCGGGTCGTAATGGGCAAAGAAGGCACTTTTCGCTTTATCAAGCGCTGCGATCATCTTCATATCCTCATCATCCAGCGCAAAATCGAATACCCGGAAGTTTTCTTCCATGCGTTCTTTGTGGGTAGATTTTGGAATCACTACCACACCACGCTGCAAATGCCACCGAAGCATAACCTGAGCGGTTGTCTTACCGTATTTCTGTCCAATTGCAGCAAGCACCGGATTCTCGAATAAGCCTCCTCTTCCTTCACCAAACGGAGCCCATGCTTCCATCTGCACCTGATACTTCTCCATATATTCTTTTGCCAATTTCTGCTGATTAAATGGATGGACCTCTACCTGATTTATCATAGGCTTGATGTTCGCAAAAGAGGCAATATCCACCAAACGATCCGGATAGAAGTTAGAGACACCAATTGCTCTTACCTTTCCTTCCTTATATAACTCTTCCAGCGCACGGTAAGCACCATAATAATCAGAAAACGGCTGATGCAATAAGATCAGATCCAGATAAGAAGTCCCAAGTTTTTCCATAGACTCCAATACAGACTTCTTCGCCTGCTCATATCCATAATGCTCAATCCACACCTTTGTCGTCAGGAAGATATCTTCCCTTGGAATGCCGGATTTGACGATGGCACTTCCTACCTGTTCCTCGTTAAAATAACTTTGAGCTGTATCTAATGAACGATATCCAACCTCAAGCGCATCTAATACACAACGTTCACATTCCTCCTGTGTTACCTGATATACACCATAACCAAGCTGCGGCATCTTCACTCCGTTATATAAAGTTACATAATCCATTCTTATATCCTCCTCATACATCTACTGAACAATCCCAAGTTCTTCCATCCACACCTGTACATCCTCTTCAGACACACTTGACCGGAATCTTCTTCCAATCTGCCATTCTCCAGTTCCGGCCATTTTTTCTAACAGTTCCCCGCTCTCTCCCAAATCTGATGATGCAGACGTGCAGAACGGAATCACTGTTTTTCCTGTAAAATCATTTGCTTTTATGAATCCGTCTACCGGCCATGCAGCGATGCCCCACCAGATCGGATATCCGATGAATACCGTGCTGTAAGACTCCCAGTTATCAACCGCTGCAGATACAAGTTCTACATCCCTTTCCGCTTCATTGTCATGTTCCCTGCATACCCTGCTGTCCTCATTCGTCCAGTCAAGATCCTCTTCTGTATAGGCTTTAATTGGCTCCAGTTCAAAAACATCTGCACCAGTTGCTTTGGCAATCGCATCCGCAGCCTTTTCCGTATTTCCAGTCGCAGAATAATATACAACAAGTATATTACTTTGCGATTCTGCGTCATCTGATTGCCTACTTTCCGAATCAGGACCACATCCTACAAGCAAACTTAGTACCATTATACTAATTAAAATCATAGCAATAATTTTTCTGACTTTCATCTTGCCTCCACTCCTTTGATTTTACTTTTACGCTTCACATTTTAAGCAATAATATCCTGTGGAACAATTCGCATTTCAAGGTGTTTCCATAAGAAAATCTTATACATACAATATCCCTATTCCTGACTGTCAAAATCCGGCGCAAATGCCAGATATCCCTGAAGCGCTTCTTCCGTTGCCGTATAATACCTGACATCCTTATCCAAGCCAGCGATTTTCTGCATCTCTTCCTCCGTAAGTGTAAAATCAAAGATATTGATATTATCCTTAATATGTGCTTCATTCTTAGATCCGGGAATTACAATATTGCCTGCCTGTGTATGCCATCTTAAGATAATCTGTGCAGTAGTCTTTCCGTATTTTTCTGCCAGTTCTGTGAATATTGCTTCATTCAGCAGAGTATGATCGCCATGTCCCAGCGGATACCACGCCATGATGAGCGTTCCCATATCTTTCAGATATTCTTTTAGTGCCGTCTGTGGATAATATGGATGGGCTTCTACCTGAAGTACTGCCGGCTTAATCTCTGTCACAGAGATAATCTCCTGTATCTTTTCTATAGGGAAATTAGAAAGTCCAAGAGACTTCACCTTCCCCACCTTCACAGTTCGCTCCATTGCCTGATATGCACCAATATAATCTCCAATCGGCTGATGCAGGAACAAGAGATCAATATAATCGGTATCTAACCTTTTTAAAGTGTCATCAATCGCTCGGTCCGCATCTGCATACTCGCTCGGCCACAGTTTGGTAGATAGACAAATCGCCTCTCTTTTAAGACCAGATTTCTTCATTCCGCGACCTACTGCTTTTTCATTCATATAGGCATTCGCTGTATCGATCAATTCATAGCCATTTGAAAGCGCAGATACAATCGCATTTTCTGCATCCGATGGCTGTAATAAAAATGTTCCGATTCCTGTTGTGGGTATTTTTGTTCCATTGTTTAGATGTAAATATTCCATTTGCTTTCCTCCTAGAATCATTCATATTTTAGATTATTTCTCTTACTTTTTCTCTGACAAGTATGTCTTATAAACAGAGTTTCCATCTGTTTCTAGAATTATTTTAGGATATTTTCCGAAATATGTACAATATCAGTTACATATTATGCTATACTTATAACGTATACTAAATCATATATATAAAAGCATTGATATGGAATAAAATCGGAGGTATCTCTTATGATTGAAATATATCTCTTGGAACATCTGCTGGCTTTCAATGAATATGGCACATTATCTGCCGCAGCAGAACATCTGAACATTGCACAGCCTTCACTTTCCCGCTCTATGCAGAAGTTGGAAGGGATTCTGAATGTGACTTTATTCGAGAGACAGAAGAACCGTATTATATTGAATGAAACCGGAAAACTTGCCGCCGAATATGCGAGACGCATACTGGATATGGAATCAGAGATGGAACGTCATATCCGTGCATTCGACCGGAGCCAGCATACG
The DNA here is from genome assembly GCA_945870325.1 of uncultured Dorea sp. Lineage (GTDB taxonomy): Bacteria > Bacillota > Clostridia > Lachnospirales > Lachnospiraceae > CAMBRQ01. Next base: position 37,924 of record CAMBRQ010000009.1, read on the forward strand.
CTGACGATTGGCAGCTGCGCTCCCGGTCCGCTTATGGTTCTTCTTCCGAAAGCAGCCGGAAGTTTTTCTGATATGACCGTTTCTTCTGCGATAGATACGGAAGATAATTTAATAAAGGGATTAAGAAATTCTGAATATAATATAATCATTCTCTCTAAACCTCTGGAACATGAAGATATATACTGCAAAAAATACTGTACAGAGCAGCTCTATCTTTCAGTCACGCCCTTTCATCCTGCCGCTTCCTATCAGAAAGTATCTTTTGCCGACATGGATGGACAGAATTTCATTATGTATGCACATGTAGGATTCTGGGAGGATATCGTTCGTGAGAAGATGCCGCATGCGAAGTTCTTTAAGCAAGAGGATATGGAGGCAGTGGGTGAACTGGCTCACTTTTCTGATCTTCCGTCTTTCGCCAGTGATATTACTTTGAAGACTATGGAATCCAGGCACAATAACCGAATCCATATTCCTTTTTCTGACTCGGAAAGCCTTGCGGCTTATTATCTGGTCTGCGACCTAAGAAGCAAGACAAAATTCAATTCTTTGTTTCGCGCATTATAAAAAGAGTCTATATCCAGCACAATTTATAATTGCCAGATATAGACTCTTTACTATCATTTACATCAACTTGCGGAACAACTCTTTCAGGTCTTCTACACAAGTATCTTTCGATCTATGCTATTTTTCATATAAGAATTCCTCAGGCAATGTCACCTTGAAATCCACTGCCAGATCGCGGAAATTCTGTGGTGTGATCGTCTGCAGTTTGTCCGAACGCATAGACAGCATCTTCACCAGAATCTCTGCAGACTTCTCTACCGTATGCATCAGGCCAAATGTCAGATCAAAGTCCTCGCCGGAGCAGAACATTCCATGATGTGCCCAGATTGCTACGTCATATTTCTTCATCAGTTCACTGGTTGCAACTGCGATATCACGACCTCCCGGTACCATCCAGCCCACAACACCAACTCCTGACGGGAATACAACCGGACACTCGGTAGCCATCTCCCACAGTTCTCTTGTAAATACTTCGTCCTTCAAAGGCAGCACGAAAGTAAGCGCGATTACATTGGTGGTATGTGCATGATAGATGACACGATGTGCTCCGCCAGATGCTGCCTTCTTCACCTCATGATTCATCAGGTGGCTTGGAAGTTCACTGGTCGGCCTGCCGCCATTTACCAAGCCCCAGCAGATTCTGTAATTCTCGCCCTTTTCATCCAGTTCGATTACACAGATACTGTCCTCCGGATCTAAGATAACGTTGCGGAAATATTTCCCACTTCCTGTTACCATGAAGAACTCTCCGGCAAGATCCGGTACGGATGTTCCGATTGGTTTCCACTCGCCATCAAAACTTAAGAAACTTCTGATTTCTTCTACTTCTTCTGCCTTCATACGATAAGACAGGTTGCCGCCATTTCTCTCATGCCATCCCTGTTCCCATCCATCATTACACATACGGATAAATCCCTGTACAAATTTTGCATCTAATATATTACTCATAACTTATATCTCCTCGTCTTATCTATTTTTATCCTCAATCATTTCATACCCATCTGCTCATGCTCATCTGCCTTTTCGCAGAAATTGTCTTGCAGAATATTCGAATAAGTATATTATCAGAATATCAGTATATTATATACTAATTCCTCTGACTCAGCACTTCTTCCTCATATTTCACAACATCTTCAAACCATCCTTCTGCTGCCACGCCACATCTGCTGCAGTATTCTTCCCATACATCTCCGAATGGAAGTGTCTTACATTCCTCCATCAATACCATCTTTTTCGACATCTGGTTGGTATCCTGCAGTTCTTTCAGCATCTCATTCGGTGTACACAACGCGCTAAGGAGCGCTTTCTGGAAACTTCTGAATCCGGTTACCCAGGCAGAGATACGATTGATGGATGCATCAAAGTAATCCAGTGCAATATAGGTACGCTCAATACCACCTTCACAGCGAACGATCTCTTTTGCAATCTCTTTTGTCTCATCATCCAGCAATACTACATGGTCAGAATCCCAACGAATCGGACGGGTTACATGCAACGCAATCTCCGGGAAAAAGGTAAGAAGTGCCGGAATCTTATCCGATACCATCTCTGTCGGATGATAGTGACCGTTATCCATCAGTGGCAGGCATTTATCGATATTCGCTGCTGCATAACTCAGGGAGAACTCCGCAGATCCTACCGTATATGCCTCTACACCAATCCCAAATACCTTGGATTCTACGCAAGGCTTCACCATCTTTGGATCGTATGGCTCAGACAGAATCTCATCAATGGATGCTTTATAGCGCATTCTTGGTCCCATACGGTCTGCCGGGACATCCTTGTATCCATCTCCGGTCCAGATATTCATGACACAAGGAACTCCTGTCTGTTCTGCAAAATAAGAAGAGATACGAATGCAGGCTTTTCCATGTTCAATCCAAAAACGTCTTGTCTCTTCATCCGGACTTGATAATGTCAGTCCGTCTTTTACCTTATCATGAGAGAAGAAAGTCGGGTTAAAGTCCAGTCCCATTCCTCTTTCCTTTGCGAAATCCACCCATTTCTGGAAATGCTTTGGTTCTAGTTTATCACGGTCTGCGAACTCTCCATCCTCGAAGATCGCATAGCAGGCATGTACGTTGATTTTTTTCTTCCCCGGCATCAGGCTCATTGCCTTATCCATATCCGCAAGAAGTTCTTCCGGTGTTCTTGCTCGTCCCGGATAATCTCCAGTTGTCTGGATACCTCCGGTCAGAGGACCGTCATGGTCGAATCCGATGACATCATCTCCCTGCCAGCAGTGCAGAGATACCGGAATTGTCATACATTTCTCAATTGCTGCTCCTGTATCTACACCTAATTTTGCGTAGATTTCTTTTGCTGATTCATAACGTTTACTTGTTGCCATAATCATTCTCCTTTTCTTGATTTTAATCCTTCCGTTTTAGATAGGCTTGTATTCTTTAATATCAAATGATTCTAATACACATCTTCTTGCTTCGGACAGACTCTGAAGTTCTCCGCTCCGAATCATCTGTGCCATCATATTTCCAATCGCGGTTGCCTCTCCCGGACCAGCAAGCACCTTTTTCCTGGTCGCATTGGCTGTCAACTGATTCAGATAGGAGGCATTGGAACCGCCGCCAATGATATGGATACAATCATATTCCTGATGCGTATTCTCCTCTATCTCACGTACCGTCCTGCCATAGCATTCTGCAAGACTCTGGTAGATCACGCTTGCCAATTCTCCGACCGACTCCGGCACCTGCTGATCTGTATCCACGCAATAATCCTTGATTGCCTGAATCATACTGTCCGGAGCAAGGAATACATCATCATTTACATCCACTCTTGAAGGGAACTCCTTGCACGCTTCTGCCATTTCACAAAGTTCTGCAAAAGAATATGCATCTTCTAATTCATGTCTGACTGACTGGATCATCCACAGCCCCATGATATTCTTCAGATAACGGAAACGATAGTCATATCCGCCTTCATTGGTAAAGTTCGCTTTTCTGCTGTCTTCGGTACAGATGGCATCCACCACCTCTGTTCCCATCAATGACCAGGTACCGGAACTGATATATAAGCCCGTACCCTCTTCTTTCGGCATTGCCATAACCGCAGAAGCCGTGTCATGGCTGGCACAAAGTACCACTGTAAGATCATAGCCTACTTCTTTTTGCATCTCTTCTGTCAGATTGCCGACCACAGTTCCGGGCAATGACAGCGGCAGAAACATCTCTTTCGGATACCCCAGCCGGTCAAGCAAAGCCTCATCCCATTGATTCAGCAATGGACTTACTAATTGTGTGGACGTACCGTTGGTATATTCCGATACTTTATTGCCGGTCAGCAGGAACTGGAAATAGTCCGGCAGCATAAGGAATGTCTTTGCTTTACCTAGAAGTTCTGGCGTGCTCTGCTTCACTGCCATTAACTGGTAGATGGTGTTAAATATCTGCTTCTGGATCCCTGTCTTATGATAGAGGTCTGCTTCCGGAATCCGTTCATATACCTTCTCATCCATTCCTGTTGTTCTGCTGTCCCGGTAGCCATAGGTATCACCAAGAATCTGATCCTTCTCGTCTAACAGCACATAGTCTACTGCCCAGGTATCTATGGACATGCTCACCGGTATCTGATTCAATTCTTTGCAGCGTTTCATTCCATTTACAATCTCTGTAAATATCCGGTCAACCTCCCATAATTTTTTACCGTCCTGATTCGCCATTCCATTTTCAAAACGGTAGATCTCTTCCAGAACCATTCTGCCATTCTCCAGATGTCCCAGGATATGCCGCCCGCTGGAGGCGCCGATATCTACCGCAAGATAATATGTATGCATCTCATTCGCTCCTTTCTATTGGTTTTTGCTTTTCATGCATTCTTCTTGTCTTTTTTCTTCCTTGTGATTCTAATATAGCAGATGGAGTTCTTGATTTTTAGATTCTCACTTGATTAAAAAACTGTCCTTATTTTCCACATTAGGAATAATAGACATATTCAGGACCTGCCACCAACAGTTTCTTACAATTGTAGAACCAAAAAGAGAGTCACATGAATTCCTATGTCCACACATAGATGAATCCATCTGACTCTCCACCTTCTATATCCTAATCTCCTGATCATCCTTATGCTCCAGCCGGTACTTCCTCGGTGTCATCCCATATCTCGCCTTAAACTGCCGATAAAAACAACTCTGATTCTCATACCCCACCGCCGCTACAATCTCCTCCACCGAAAGATCTGATTCTACCAGAAGCATCACTGCCTTCTGGAATCGCTTCCGCTGCAAGAGTTCCTGAAAAGTGAACCCTGTACTCTGCTTAATCAACTTACTGAGTACAGACAACGACTGATGGAAATCCTCCGCGATCTTCGTCAGATTCGCCGTCTTATACCAGGTATCAATATAATTCAGTGTAGACTGAACAACTACATCCTTATAACTTTGGGAAGAATTCTGCGTCAGACAATCTACATGTCTCAAAAGATACAAAAATACGATCCCCATAGTATATTGATTAATGCCGTCTTCATTGCGGTCATCATTCATCATCGATGCAATCATATTTTCCATAAGATTCTCAATCGCCGGATCTTCCTCCAGTCGAAACAGTAGATAATGAGATACCGGATTATTCTGCCTAAGCGTATCTACCAAGAATTCCGCCAATACATTCTTCTCCTTAAGCATCTGAAGCGGTATGTCAAAGAACTCCGGAAGTGCAATGAAATTAATCCCGATATCATCATACCCCGCCTTTTGCACTCCATGCTGCACATGCTGATTCAAAAGCAGCATATCACCCTTTTGCATTGTAACTTCTTTTCCATCCAAATAATGCGTAATCGTTCCTTTGCACACATACATAATTTCTATATAATTATGCCTGTGGGCAGGGAATTCTATAAAACGGCTGTGAGGACGCACGGTAACCAGACGGCCTTCTTTTAAAAACCGGTTCCGGTCTATTTCTAACGTATTTTTACTGGTATAGATATCCTTTTTAACAGCCATATCGCCATCCAGATAACTCTGCTCTTCCGGAGAGATCTCCTGCATCTTTCTGATTAATTGTTCATTCATCCCTGACGATTCCTTCCCTTGCATGTTTTGGCTGATTAAATTCCACAATATGATTAGTATACTAACTTTCTCCTTCAAAAATCAAGACTTGCAGAAAACATATCAAGGAATCGCAAGTTATTCCTTTCTCTTCTGCCAATACATGATGTGATACGCAATGTCCTTACTCACATAATAAATCCTTCTATAATATGTAAATGTAGAGATGATAACGAACCCAATACTCATCCCCGCAAGTGACAGCACGCAATTCCTGGCATTGCTTAACATCTCCGGAATGTCCTGTAATATCAGATTAACTGCCGTGTTATAGAGCAGATCTCCGGGGATCAGCGGAATAATTGCTGGATATAAGAATACGGTAGACGGCATCTTCTGATACATCTCCATGATCTCCGCATAGAGAGCAGCGAACATTGCTGCCAGTAACGTATAGAGAATCCTCTGATCCGTAATTTCTAACAAAAACAGATAAGCACAGCGGGTCAATGCACCTCCAAGCCCTGCCCACAAAAGTTTCTTCTTCTCAATCCGAAATACGATACCGAAACCTGCCGAAGCTGTGAAAGAAAAGAGGATCAATTTCATATTTTCTACCATCGTATCAGCCCTCCAAACATATAGATACTCAGAATCAGCCCCAATACGATTGCTATCGTCTCTAAAATCACTTTAAAGAATTCAATGATTCCATTCATCTCATTTCCACACAGAATATTCCTTACAGAGTTCACCAGTGGAATTCCTGGAATCATCATCATGCTGCTGGTAATGATAATACTGAAGACATGCTCTCCGATTCCAAGACTGACCAGCACAATGGCAAGCGTTCCGGCGAACCACATACACAGTGTATTCACAACGATATGGTTCAGATTCGGTCTGGAAAGCCACCGGACGATCCAGTAAAGCGCAACCGTAATACAATCCGCTGCCACAATATCAAGGATATTTCCGCCAAAGATGACACATAGACTAGTCATTGCAGCCAGATATCCAAGAATCACCGTCAACACAGAATACTCTTCTACCTGCTCTGCCTCTTCAAGCAATCCAGCCAATACTGCCGGTTCTGGTTTCTCTGCACATATGCGCCTGGATAAGCAATTCAGCCGGTTTAGTTTCTCCAGATGGATACTGGCGGGCGGCACTGTAATCTGGCGTGAACCATAAGCACCGCCTGCTGACCTTGCACTGACTATAATCGTGCTACTCAGCGAAAAGATACTGATCGATTCCAGGTGGTAACTAAGACAGATGCGAGTCATCGTATCATCCACGCGCTCCAGATTCGCACCTGTATACAACATACGACTCCCAAGACCTGCCACAAAATCCAAAATATATTCCACATCATTCATAGTTTTCTCCTTTATCGTGCCAGGACCTTACTCTTTCACACACAAAGTCTGTGTCATTTTGAATAAGAATGGAAATACTACCACCCCAACAATATATGCGAACACGAATGTAGCCGGAAAAGATGCTATGAAAGCAACGAGTAAGACTTTCGTAAATCCCATCTCCGAAAACATAACAAGAAAACTCATTGCCGCCGTCATAATCAGCACGATCATAAAGATACGCAGGAAATAGAATACCGGATTCTTTTCATCTTTTATGAAGATTCCGGCGAATGCATTGCCTACCTTCACAAGTGGTATGTAGGAACCAAGCACAAAGTTAATTGCAAAAGACGGCACAAAGCCCATCAAAAATGTCTCAAAAGTCAACTGACCATTCATGAATTTTACAAAAAAAGTAAGCGCCGCGCTAAATACAATCGAAAAAACCGTATTAAACACAATACCGAACTGCTCTCTTCTAAACATAGTTTTACCCTCTTTCTATAACATTACAACTGTTCCATCTTTGATTGCCAGATTCTTGAAAATCGGTCTCTCCTGATACTTATCATTCGGGAAATGTAACGTATATTTCATCTCTCCGTTATCTGTATAAAACATCATCCCATGACCGCCATTTTCGGGAAATACAGGCTCTGGCAATTGCCTCCATGGACCTTCGATCTGCCCGGAATCTGATACCGCAGTTCCAATTGCATATCCACACTTACTCCAACTGGACCATAGCATATACAATCTTCCGTCTTCTCCATCAAATACAGAGTCCCATCAATGCTTGTCCACTCTTGCGGTGTCAGTTCTTCACTATATATCTCAAAAGGTCCTTCCGGTCTGTCAGACTTTAACACGTATATTCCCTTCTTGATCGTCTCACTTCCTAACGTTGTCAACAGATAGTAAGCACCTTCATATTCATAACATTCCGGTGCCCAATAGAAACGGTCGGCAAAAAATCCCTCTGGTCTTTGGAAAATCTCAACCGGACCATCCCAATCTTCAAAATCCTCACTAATATAACAGTCGAAACCATCTGCCGGTCCCCAGCATGTCTCACTTCTGGTTCCATAGAGATAATATTTCCCCTTGGTATACAACACATAGGGATCTCTGATATTTATATCGGTTACTTTCATATTCTCCTCCTCTTTTTTCGAATTGCGGACGAGGGAAAATGAAAAATCCCCCGTCCCCAATTCATCTCCTATATAGACAGTAAATCTGCAAATGTATGTAATGAATAATCTACTTTTTCATGCACTGCTGCCTCTCCAATGCCTGCACTGTGGAATCCTCCGGCAAGCGCCGCGTCTATTCCGGCAATCGCATCTTCGACCACCAGACAGTCTTTTGGATCTAGATCCAGGAATTCCGCTGCTTTTAAGAACACTTCCGGGTTCGGCTTTGAATGCGTAATATTAGTTCCGTCACTGACAGCATCAAAATATTCTCCAAGCCCTAATCTCTCCAGAATTAATTTTGCATTCTTGCTGGATGAGCCAAGCGCAAGCCTGCATCCTCTGTTCTTAAGTTCATCCATCGTACTTTTTACTTCATCTGATAAGTCCGCTGGTGTCATCTGATGCAGAAGTTTCTTATAGAGTTCATTCTTCTGATCCGCTAATATATCTTTCTCTACCTGCGTATATAACTTCTCGCTGCGTTCCAGTATGATATCAAGGCTTGCCATACGACTCACTCCACGAAGTCTATTATTAATCTTTTCATCAAAATATACCCCTATATCATCTGCCATCTTCTTCCATGCCTGGTAATGATACTTATCCGTAAAGCAGATAACTCCATCCAAATCAAAAATCACGCCTTTATAATTCATGTCCTCTTTCCTTTCCAGCCTCGTTTTATTCTAGTATCCTGACACTAGTGTAGTTTGCTAATTCCCAGTGCCGTACACCGTCATTAAAAGTTCCTTTTTAATAAAAATGCTGCTGTGTTTCCAACGTACCCTGCACAGATCCGGTGCTTTTGGATCCATCTCTATAAACGGATGATTCAGTTTATCCTCAATCTTCGCCGTTCCGTCAAAGATGTGATCCACAAGTTCGATATATTCATCCAGATAACTCTTTGCCAACGGATATCCATTGTGATTGGGGAGCAGATAGTCATACTCCCCTGCCAGATTCTTCATCCTCTGTGTGTTCGATTGAAAGTTCAAAAGCCTTTCTTTCACATCATACGGTGCCTCCGGATTATTCGAATTGTCGTACATCAGTACCTGTGCTGCCTCCATCTCATCTCCGCAGAACAACATCCGGTGTCCGCGGTCAAGGAAGAACAGACTGCTATTACAGTGCGCCGGTTTCACATCTAACACTTCAACCGTACGCCCACCCAGTTCTATCCTAAAGCCCTCTTCCACGAAGATCTTCTCATAATCCGGGTGTGGCAAAGCATTCAAGTCAAACGGCACTGCACCTTCTCCGTAAACGGATGGCTCATCCAACATAGCGCCCTTACTCATGTAAACTGCCTCGAATTCACCATTTCCAGCCGCATGATCCGGATGAAAATGTGTATTTGCAACGATAACCGGTTTATCCGTCAAAGTCTCAACGAAGGCTTTTAAGTTCCCTACGCCATATCCGGTATCAATCAGAAGGGCCTTCTCCTCTCCTTCCAGCAGATACATATTCTCCGTTCCATTCATAAAATTGATAAACCATGTAGCATCATCTGCTTTCCATGCAGTATAACTGCCAAAGATTTGCTCTAAAGTTGGTTCCATACTCTCCACCTCTTTCATTTCTATAGGATAGTAATTTCCTACAATCAGGTATTACGGGATGCCGGACGCATATATTAACTCCAGATGGAAGAGATTCTCGGAAACAGATACTCTGCCGTCTCTCCCGCTTTTAATACAAAGTCTTTCTCATAGATTCCAAGCACAAGTTCCCCTATATTTTTTGCATCTGCAATTACCTGCATTCCCTGATAATCCAGAATCACCCGGTATCCCTGATCATGCCATACACAGTGGAAGGTCACCCGTTTCCACCACGGAATATAATGCGGTGTGCATACCACCTTATCCGGCGTCATCTTCATCCCGGCAACGCCTCTTACCACCGCCATCCAGGCACCTGCCGCACATCCGGAATGGATGCCATCCTGCGTGCCGCCATGCTTGTTCTTTAGATCCATCTCTGCCGTCTCCATCAGATAGCCATAAGTACTCTCCGGCATATCCATATCTGCATAACAGATGGAATGAACACAGTAAGATAAAGAAGATGCCGCTTCACACCGTCCCTGATAATAGTCCAGATTCCTGCGGTAGATTGTCTTCGGCATATCCAGATTCTGATAAGCAAAAAGCATCAGTACATCCGGCTGCTTAATCACCTGACTTTTGTTATATAATCCTGCCTGCTTCATCTGGGTATAACCACTCTTGCTTCCACCCTGTACTTCCAGTTCTCTTGACAGATCAAAATAACCGTCAAACTGCGGGATCATGCCCGTATCTTCATCCAACGGAAGATAAATATATTCGGCGACGTGCTCGAACTCGGCACTCTCCCCCACCTTGAATCCAATCTTCTTTTTCAATTCATCCAGCCCGCTGCCATACTCATCCAGAAGACTGCATGTAGCCTTCAGTACACGGTATACACTGTAATTGGTATATGCATTGTTATCCACGTAGGGATGATGCTCATCCGTTCCGGTAACTTGAAGGATCTCATAACGCTTCTTCTCTTCCTTCCATGTCACTCGTGACACCCAGTAACGGCAGATCTCAAGCAGCATCTCCATTCCATATTCTTTCACGAATGCATGATCTCCCGTGGCAGTCAAATAATTAAGGATGGATAATCCTACATCCGACACGCAGTGAATCTGCATAAATGGATGCCGCACATCGGTCCAGATGGTCTCTTCTCCGGTGACGCCTGTGGTAAATGGATATCTGGCCCCCCGGCAGCCTTCTTTTACCGCCATTTCTCTCGCCTCTTTCAAATGAGAATAACGGAACATCAGCGGATTCCGGCTATACTCCGGCATGGTCTGCTGAAACACCGGAGCCTGGAAGATCTCTGCATCCCACCAGACAAAATTGTTATACATCTCTCCGGTCAGTCCCTTGGCTGAGAAACTATGTACATAATCATTTCTTTCAAGGGAAATCAAAGTATGATAGTTAGAGAACCGGATGGCACGGTCTGCAATATCATCTCCTTCGATCTGAATCTCCAGTTTTGCAAACAGTTCCTGATAAACCCTGCGATGTTTTTCATATTCTTTCTGATAAGAACTGTCCTGATATGCACAGAGATATTCCGCTATGCATTCGTCCAATTCCCGGTCTGTATCTCTGCTTGTAATAGTTGCAATCAATTTTTCCAATGTATAGATGTTTCCTTGCTCTGCCTCGAAGATAATCTTTTGTGCTGCGATTCCATCCTCGCAGACATCATGACAGCACCTTTCCTTCCCACGGATAGAAAGTCTCACCACCGATCTCGAACCTCACCAGTAGAAAGTCCAGAAGATTAATAGCACGTTCCTGTTTCTCGAACTTCTTAAGCCTGTCTTCTTCTACATAATATTTCTTCATGTACATGTTGTCGCACATGGTAATCCGCACTTCTACAACCTCGTCCATCACGCCCCGGATCCAGAATCCCTGGATGCCAAGGCTTCCGTATTCCTCAAGGCTTGCTCTCACACCCATATAGCCGTTGCCCGTTGTCAAAAGTGTTGCCACATTCGCTTCATGGAGCAGGCTGTACTCCTGCTCCACAAGTTTCTGGCTATCTTCAAATACAAGTCCTGAATAACTCATATTTTCCTCCTTTATAGCACGCATTTTTCTCCGTTCACTTCTAATTCAACCTGCTTTGTACCGGTCAGATTCTTCACGCTGACAGTGCCCTTCGTTACTTCTACCGCAAGTTTCTGGCCTTTCCAGATAATGGTATAAGAAAGTTTCGTCCACTCATCCGGAAGTGATGGATTAATTCTTAAGTTACCGCCTAACATACGCACACCGCCGAACCCATAGACGACACATTCCCACACACCGCCGAAGGATGCCGCATGGATTCCTGCATTGGAAGATCCCATGAATGGTCCTAAGTCAATCGTGGCCGCCTTACGGAACCGATCATACGCCATAGCCTTCTCACCCATATCACAAGCCAGTACCGAATGCGTAGACAATGATAAGGAAGAATCGTGAAGGGTACGTGCCTCATAGTGCTCCCAGGAGGCTTTCTTTACTTCCTGTGGGAAGATATCTTCCAACAGGAAGAACAGTACCAGCACGTCTGCCTGCTTCGATACCTGAATCTGGTTAATCTGCTCCAGATTATAATCCCGGGTAATGCCACCTACGTGTTCCTGTGCCTTGTATTTACTTAAGTCAATATCACGACAGCTTAAGTAGCGGTCATCCTGTGGAAGTACATTTTCTTCTGTCGGTGTCGGAAGATACAATTTCTCGCAAGCCTCTTTCCATGCGCCGTAAGCCTCATCCAGATGAAGTTTCCCATTCAGTCTTTCATAGATCTCTGGCTTTTCTTCTTTCAGCAGATGATAGTATTCCATCGCTTTTTGCATGTTCCAGTGTGCCATATAATTCGTAAATGCATTGTCATTGACATGCTCGCGGTATTCGTCCGGTCCTACCACATCATTGATGTGAAGTTTGCCGTCCCCGCCCTGTTCCAGACGGGATGCCCAGAAGATTGCCGTATCCATAATCAATTCATAACCGTATCTCTCCATATAGTCTTCATCGCCGGTAATAACGCTGTACTGCCATACGCCAAATGCCACATCCGAAGTAATATGCTGCTCAATAAATCCTGACCACACCTTATTGGGCTTACCTGTCAGAATATCCACATCCATATATTCCGGTGTAACCTCTCCGTCATCCAGCCATGCAGACTCCCAAGGGAACATGGCGCCTTTGTAATTGTTGTGTTCTGCCTTCGCATGTGCTCCAGGCAAGGAAAGATAACGATATTCTTCCAGTTTTCTTGCTGTCTTTGGATCCGTGAAGATGTAGTAAGGAAGCAGGAACACTTCCGTATCCCAGAAAGTATGTCCCTTGTATCCCTCTCCGGATAATCCTTTGGCTCCGATATTCATACGCGCGTCATGTGCAGGTACCATCAAGCGCAAATGATACTGTGCAAAATGAACTGCGAAATTGTCCATTCCATTGCCTTCAATCTGAATCGGCGCCAGATTCCACACCTCTTCTTCCCACTGCCTTGCAGATTCCTCCCTTAATGCCTCATATCCAAGAGATTCCAGTTCTTTGCTGGTCTCAAGTGCCAGTTCCTGTAACTGTGCAACCGTCTTTCCTTCCACGTCCAGATCTCTGCTCGTATATACACTGGAATATTTCTCAATCACAAGTGTCTGTCCTGCCTCTGCTTCCACAGTATATCCTGCGAAGATCTCACGTTTCTCGATATAGACTTCTGCCTCCAGTGGAAGCACGTTTCCTTCCAGTTCCAACTTATGTACCGTGGTATCTACAAAATCAATCTTCGACTGTCCCGTTGTCTGTACGAACTGAATGATTCGTTTGTCATAAAAACGTTTATCACCATCAGAAAAATGCTGACTTCCTGTATTGGTCATCTTTCCGTTGATACCGCTTTTCAACTCCACTTTTACATCGCTATCCACAGCCGTAATCTCTACACGCTGTGCAATCACATGCAGCCGCTTCAGAGAAACGATTCTATAAAAGGCAAGTCTCACCTTTGTTCCTTTCGGAGAAGTCCATAGCATGCTTCTTTTTAACTCTCCGGTACGGATATTCAGTTCTCTCGTGTAATCCTCGGTTGTTCCTTCTGTCAGAGAGAATTTTTCCCCGTTAATCGTAAGGCTCATGGCAGTCATATCTGCCGCATTGGGAAGTTCGGTCACTTCATTTTCATCGAATTTATTAAATGTTCCGGCCACAAAGAGTCCTCTGGTCTCATTCAGATAACGCTCTTCTGTCGCACTGCGAAGTCCCAGATAGCCATTTCCAAGACTCATGACAGCCTCGCATTTCCCCAGTTTTTCCGGATCAAAAGAATCTTCCCTAAGTATCCAGTCCTCAATTCTGCTATAATCCATTCCCATGAATATGTTCCTCCCTAACAATTTTTCAAATGTGTATTAAATGCTTCCATCTGTTCCGGTGTCAGACTTACAAACGGAGTCTCACTCAGCATCTCCACCGTCATATCCCGCATTCCTGCCGGTACTGCCTGCCAACCTGGGATAAAACTTTCCACTACAGTCAATGCCTCCGGATCTTCTAATAATTCACTGAATGGTGACTTGGAAGAATAGACCTTGATAATCGGTACTTCCGGTATATAAGAATACTCATAAGTTCCGGCTGCTACTTCTTTTGGCTCCTGACTGGTATTTGGCAGAACGATCTTCGCCCCCGCGCCAAATGGAACGGTTACTTTCAGATGGAACTCTCCGCTTTTCTCCACCTGCCAGCTGATCTCATAGGTTCCGGCAATGGACCGGTACTTCATATCACAGGACGTAATGCGGTAATCCGGCTGCGGTGCAATCGTAACGTGTGTAAATCCAGGATGTTCTTCTTCTACATGAAGACCTGCCATGTTGCGGTACATCCACTCTACAACACTGCCATAAGAATAATGATTCAGAGAATTCATCTCCGTGCCACTGATCTTTCCGTCCGGCAGGATCGAATTCCAGCGTTCCCAGATGGTTGTCGCTCCCATATTCACCGCATACAGCCAACTCGGACATTCTTCATTCAGAAGGAGTTTGTATGCAAGTTCATTATTGCCGTAATCAGACAAGACTTTATTCAGAAGATAGGTTCCTACGAATCCCGTCTTCAGATATCCCTTATTCACCTTTAATTTCTCTTTCAGGAATTCGGCGATACGCTCCTTGCTGCCTTCCGGCGCAAAATCCATAGAAAGAGCTACCGCATAAGCAGTCTGTGTCGTCAGTGCAAGACGCCCGTTTGCGGTAAAATATTCTGCCTGGAGAGCTGCCTTAATCTCCTGAGCAAGCGTGCTATAGTATGCCGCCTCTTCTTCTTTTCCAAGAATCTTTGCTGCCTTTGCTACAATGTTTGCTGAATTGTAGTAGTATGCAGTTGCTATATATCCGTCTTCCGTTGCCCCTTTGAATCCGTCATCGCCTTCTCCGTCCAGGGCCAGCCAGTCTCCAAAATGGAATCCCACATCCCAGAACCTTCTTCCGCCGGTTGCCTCATCAATTCCTTTGATGTAGTCCACCCACTGCCTCATACTCTCAAACTGCTCTTTCAGAATCGTAGCATCTCCATAATACAGATATAGATTCCATGGCACGATGGTCGCCGCGTCGCCCCATACGGAGCAGGTTGGCCCATTCTCATGGAATGCAGGAACAACAGAGGTCACATGCCCGTATTCCATCTGGGTCTCATACAGATCATGGCTGAATTTGCGCAGGAAATTATAACTGTCCATGTTAAAACATGCCGTGCCTGAGAATACCTGGGTATCTGCCGTCCATCCCATCCTCTCATCTCTCTGCGGACAGTCTGTCGGAACATCCACATAATTACACTTCTGTCCCCACATAGCATTCTGAATCAGTTGGTTTACCTTCTCATGATTGGTAGAGATCCAGCCTGTCTGATCCAGATCACTGTAAAGTACACATCCGGTAAACTGATCCAGTGCAGGTTCTTTCGTAAAGCCTTCCACCTTAACATAACGGAAGCCATAATAAGTAAAATGCGGCTGTACATACTTTGCGATTCCATCTGAGATATAGGTGAATTCTGCCTTGGCCGTACGCAAGTTATCCCGGTAAAAATTCCCCTCCTGCAGCACTTCTCCAAACTGCATATGTATCTTCGTTCCCTTTGGCTCATCCACATAGAAGCGCAGGAAACCAGCCATATTCTGTCCCATATCGATGACTGTCTCGCCTGCAGGCGTGTGAATCATCTCAATCGGTTTCACTTCTTCTTTGATCACCACCGGTTGTCCGTATCTTGCCATCAGACGCTCAGTAGGTCCTTCTAAGATTTCTGCCGGATAGCGTGCAGACTGATTCGAAGTCGGGACGAAAGTTTCTCCGTCATAAATATTGCTGAATACCACATCTCCTGCTGCCGCTTCCCAGGACTCATCCGAGACGATTCTGTCTTCATTCCCCTTTGCGTCCTGCATCACCAGTTCCAGGATCATCTTGTGCTGGTCACCATAATTATTCACCGCATGGTCCAGTCCGAATCTTCCCTTATACCATCCATCTGCAAGAAAGACTTCCAGTTTGTGCTGTCCACTCTTTACTTCCACTTCATAAGTCTGGTACTGAATCCACTGGTTATAATCCGTACATCCTGGTGTCAGATATTCATTGCCCACACGTTCACCGTCCAGATATAATTCATACAATCCAAGCCCTGTTACATAGATCCTGCTGTTTGGATAACTTTTTTCTGTCGTAAATTCCTTCACCAACATCGGATTGGTATCTTTAAGCCTGTTACTTCCAATCCATCTGCCTTCCCACGGCTCTTCCATCTTGGCTGTCTCAAACCATGCGGTATCACTGCATGCATAATCTCCGTTGTCTCCCCATACTTCTGCCTTCCAGTAATATCTGGTACGAGGCTTTAATTCCAGATCAAGATCCGTGCCAATCATCGAAAGGTCTGATGAGTTCTGCGTATCATATATGATTTCTTCAAAATCAGCATCCAAAGCCACCTGAATGCGGATACCGTCTGCCTTTTTTGCTTCGGTGTCCGTCACTTGAAAGGATACTCTTGGTGTCTGAATCTCATATCCCAGCGGATTGGTCAGATGGTTTGTCTGCATACCTGTAATCTTCATTTCTTCTTCCTCCTGCTTATCGTTAGAACTTTGCACCCCAGATATTGCAGAATGGGTCTACCGGATTCACTCCTTTGAATTCAGATCTTCCCATGATTTTCTCAACTACCTGGTCAACCACTTCTTCACTTGGTGTGTACGCATTGATGAAGGTCTTCAACATCGGCGCATCCACCAGATGATAAGGATTGGCAATAGAGATAAACATTGCCGGCACATCATTGATAAACCACGGTGCATCTGCTGCCATCAGGTGTACCCAGTCAATTCTTCTTACAGACTGGTTACTTGCCGTATCGATACATGCAACATAGACAGCAAGATCGAATTTGCTCTTAATATCTTCCACTCCGCCTTCAAACATCTCGTAGAAGTCTGGTTTGGTATAATCAAAAAGTGTCACTTCAAATCCTTCTTTTTCCAGTTTTGCCTTCACCTTATCAATGGCGCCTTCACCGTCCTTGAAGCCTCCGCCGATCCGGTCCTCCAGAAGATACAGACGGATCTTCTTATATTTCTCAGGTGAGATTGGAAGCAGGTTCTGCGTATCTTTTACAAGAGTAACGCTCTCATCGGCACACTCTCTTGCCCATTCTTTATGCTCCTTGCAGGAAACATCTGCTAATGCTTCTTCTCCCGGTACAAGTTTGCCTTCTGCCTTTTTTTCAGGAAGTCCCATGGCTGCTTTCATAGCCAGAATTCTTGTCACCGCTTCATCGACTCTTTCCATCGTCAAGCGTCCATCTGCTAATGCATCACGGACGAACTGATAATCTTCACGGATATCCTTATTGAACAGGATCATGTCACAGCCGGATGCAAGCGCTGTTGGGATTGCCTCTGAACGCTTCATCGGCGTATTGAATCCGATCATAGGAGTTGCATCCGTCACGATCATTCCGTTGTATCCTAATTTCCCACGAAGAAGTCCCTGCAGAATCTCTTTGGATAAGGTAGCCGGAAGGATCTCTTCGTCTTTCAGTTCCGAGTTGAAATATTTGCTATATGCCGGCTGCATGATGTGTCCGACCATGATAGACAACGTTCCTGCATCTACTACCTCCTGCCAGATTGCTCCGTAAGTCTTGTCATATTCCTCCACAGACAAGCTATTCACGGTCACTGCCAGATGCTGGTCCCTTTCATCCACGCCATCTCCCGGGAAATGCTTCACAGCTGCAGCAACTCCATACTCTTTCAGTCCCTTTAACTGTTCTTTTACAAAACGAATGACCCTGTCCTGATCCGAACCAAAGGTACGCACATTCGTAATCGGATTCCTGTAATTCATATCCAGGTCACAGATTGGAGAGAATGCCCAGTTACATCCAACGGCTGCAGCTTCCTTTCCTGCAACAGCGCCCAGACGGAATGCATTTACCGGATGATCTGTTGCCGCAACTCCCATCGGTCTTGCAAAATAGGTTCCGTCAGCACAGATTCCATTTCCTCCGGACTCCAGGTTCGCTCCGAACAGCATCGGCACCTTTGAATTCTCCTGCAAGAATCTATGGGTCTTCTGTACATCTGACGCCGGCATCGGACGATACAGCATAGCCCCCGGCTGAAACTCCTCCACGAACTCTTTCAAGAATCCTTCTTCAATATTGCCGCCAATCGGACAGAACATCTGACCAATCTTTTCTTCTGTACTCATAGATGCCAACGTCTCATGAACCCAATTTTCCTTTTCTTCATCCAGGAAAAACGGATTCGCTTTCAAATCTACCATTTCTTTTTCCTCCTGTTGTCTTATCGGAATACCCGTAATTGTTACTCCCAGTTTAGGGAAATTCCCATGCAAATACCATGTAGATTCTTTCTGATTACCCGACATATTTTCAGATGTTCCCCAAACGTCCTTGCGGGTCTCTTTTTCTTCTGCTATACTTCCGATAAATCAAAGGAACCTGTATTTTATTCATGATTGATAAAGGAGTAATTATGCCATACTACATAACCTACGGTGATTTTCAATACCATTTGAAAGAATATTATCAGAGAACCGGAAGCCGGATGCAGTTTCCGGAGATGACGGACTACCTCTATTACAAAGGGTTATTATCCGACAAACCGCTGCCAGGGCTGCCTGCCAATAAGATGTATGGTTCCATGTCGGATGAAGAATTTGACAAGGTGATGGATTCCTTCGTTCTGGCTCTGACCCCGAATACTTCCATAACTTCCAAGGTCGATGAGTCTGTAATCATCCCTCAGACCAGAGATGTATTCGTAATACGCCATCCCAGATATACCCGTCCGGCTCCGCATATTCATAATTATTTTGAGATTGATTTTGTTGCCTCGGGACAGTGTACATTTGTCTTTGAAAACGAGAAACGCACCCTGAAGACAGGAGAATTGTGCATCATTGCTCCGCATTCCAGACATGACCTGACGATTGATGATGAATCCACTGTTTTCTGCATCATGATACGAAAAAGCACCTTCAATACGACATTTTTTTCGCTCATGTCACAGAAGAATCTGCTGTCCTACTTTTTTAGAACCATTCTGCAAGGGGATTCGCATTCAAACTATCTGATGTTTTATTCGGAGGATGTGGTCTGGCTGAAGAATATCATAAGAAATGCGATGTCTGAGTGTTACAAACGAGATGCGTTCAGTAATAATAATTGTATCAGTTGGATTCATCTGTTCTTCTCCCATCTGATCCGGGATTACAGTAAGACGATCCAGTTCTACAACTATCAGATGGGCACGGACTTTTCGCTGATCCTGCAGTATATCCAGCACAACTATCAGTCATTAACACTGGCTTCACTTGCAGAATTCTTCCACTACAGCGAACCGCATCTTAGCACACTGATCAAGCAAAATACGGGATGCAGTTTTACAACGCTGGTGAAGCAGCTGCGGATGGCAGATGCTGTGTCTTATCTGACGAATACGCAGATGAAGATTAGTGAGATTGCAGAATGTATCGGGTATAATTCGGCGGATCATTTTTCACGGGTATTTCGGGCGACACATAAGATGTCTCCGCAGGAATACCGGAAGAAACATCAGACGCAGGAGGAATTGTTTATGCCGTTTGAGGAGATTAAGGAGGGGAATTGGTAGGAATTTGGTTGGGAAGAAGGTTTTTAGAGTGTACGGCGTGTGGAGAAATCGAAGGCTGGCAGCCGGAGTCCTGCGCTAAGAATATGTAACAGAGCAAGAGACAGAAATATCGTAACCGGACTGATTCAATCAATCATCTTGATGATGATTGCTTTCAGCAGTCCTCTCAACTTTGACTTGTGGTCAAAGTTTCGTACGGTATTTCTGTCTCTTGCTCTGTAACATATTCTAGTGCTTGTCCTACGGTTGCCAGCCTTCGATTCCTCCACACACCTGACGTTTCTAATGGGCGGTCTTTCTCAACGAGTAGGATTCCGGCGTGAGGCGTAATGAGAGATTATTGGAGTGGTAACATGTTTCTTTTGGTATTGTTTTGTACAATTCAATACTCTTTTTGCATCTTTCCTTACGAACTTTTGGTTCTAATTTTTTTATTATGCAATTGTAAAAGACGCAAAGTCTACCTCGCCGTCTGTTACTTTTATGTATAATGCATGTGTTTCTTCTACTTTTGTTAGTTTTCCTGTTACTTTGATCCATGTATCGGAATCGCAGTTTACAACTGCAATCTGTTCTCCGTCTGGTCTATCCAGCAGCGCCTGAACGGTGCCTGTTCCACGAAGTTCCAAAGTAATATTCTTCTCATCTCCGTCAAATGCGAGATACTTGAATTCAGCTACTGCGCCTTCCTGAAGATTGGCGATGAAAGGCTTTAATCCCTTTTCGTAATCCGGATTCTCCTCTTCTGTAATATATGGCATTTCCGGCGGAAGTGTCGGAACGGTCTCACCTGGTCCAGGTTCTACTACATGTCCGACTTTTGTGCGGTCTTTTTCGGTAAGGTGGCATGCGATATAAGACTGATAGGTATTCTTTGCAGGAAGCGGTCCACCATTCAAGCCGCAGCTTGTAATCTCAATCTGTGCGATCGTACCATCCTCTGCGATATGAACTTTATCTGCGCATCCTTGTCTGGAGAATCCGGTGCCGTGAGTCTGACGATGCCAGAAGATGTAAGTCTCTTCCCCAATCTCCACAAGTCCGCCATGATTGTTTCCGGTATAGTTCACTGCAAGTTCATTTCCTCGATATCCCAAATCTCCGTTAGATACAATAACTCCTTTATATTCAAACGGTCCCTCAGGCGTTTTTGCCATACCATAGCACAGTTCGTTCCCTTGCAGACTGGAATATACGAAATAGTACCAGTCACCAATCTTTCGTATGCTGGATGCCTCGAAGAACGGGTGAGCTTCATATGCCGTTCCTTTCGCAGTATCCGGACCATTTGCCACACATACCGGATCACTAATGATGGTATGCATGTCATCGGCAAGTCTCACCATCATAGATCCAGGGAAGATGACACCTTCCATCCCTGGGAAACGGAATACCGGCGCAAATCCGTAATATAAGTAATTACCGCTTTCTTCACTGAGAATTGCCGGATCAAACCATCTTCCCACATCCGGGATTTCTCCATCTGCATTCCTTACATAATCCAGGAATTCGTAAGGACCTGCCGGAGTATCGCTTACAGCCACAGAAATCACATTGGTAAAATCTAGCGAATAATACAAATAATATCTGCCGTCCGGTCCCTTTGCTATATCCGGTGCATATAACAGATGTGGATTCTCCGGAGTGCAAAACGGCATGTCGATCTTCGGAAGCACCCCGTCGTAATCAGCCCCATTCAGCGGGTCCTGATCCTTTCTATAACTAATACCTTCGCATCTCCAATTCCCAAGATCATCTACAGGCGCGCTCCATACTACATAGTCTCCTTCACAGAACGACACACCATTCCTGCTGTCATGGCTTCCAAATATATACACCCTTCCATCAAATACATGCGGTTCTCCATCCGGCACAAATTCCCATGACGGAAGATATGGGTTCAAACCTAATGTTTTTGTCTTCATACACCTACTCCTATCATAATCATTGCTCCTATAATTTCTCCGATAAGTATACAGAGACGTGAAAAGGAGAAGTTACCCCTAACTTCCCCTTTCACCACTCAAACTATATCTTATTCTTCTACTGTCTCCGCCATATCATGCTCTGCCTTCATCTTTGCTTTCATCTCAGCAATTGCCGGGAAGTACTTCTTCAATGGATAGAATACCATAATGACCAAGATTAAAGCAGACACAATTGCAGGTATCATAAAACGTACCAGGTTTGTACCTGTAAGTGCCATCTCAGACTGTCCTAATGGTCCAAGCTGAGCGTCGAATCCGCAGATTGCCAGTACTGCCAGCATACCTGAGTTAACAACTGTATTACCACATTTCTGTGCGAATCCCTTTACAGAAGACACAATTCCATTCAACTGTTTGCCTTCTTTCAACATAATAAAATCAATCGTATCATTTACAAGTACATTCACCAGAGCATTTACCATCGCTCCTACTGCTGTCGCAACAAATGACAGGATACAGCAGTACATAAAGTTCAGTTTTCCAGTAAAGAACAGAACAACATAACAGATAATGGTCAATAACTGAGAAACAATGATTGCCTTATATCCGGTCTTTAATTTCTTCAGCAAAATTGGCATTAATACCATCATAGAGATCAACGCTCCAACAGAGATGAAGCCCATGTAAGTGGAGATGGTTCCGCCGATGGTTCCACCAATCAATTTGCCAGCTGCAGCCTCATCTAATGTTGCCAGTTTCGCCATATCAATTCTTCCAGGTGCCAGGATATACTGTGCATAATATACGGAAGATGTAAACATGAATCCGTAGGAAATAGCCGCCAGACACCAGCAGAGCATAACCGGCCAGATCTCCTTATGACGGAATACATAGATCAACTGTTTCAAGCCCCCGTTCTCATCTTTTGGAGCCACATAACGCTCTTCGGATGTCTTATACAATCCCCAGAAAAAAACACATGCAAATACTGCGTAGAAACACATAATATTACGATAACTTCCGAAAATCTGCACCAACTGTGTAGAGAAGGTAGAAGCAACTGTAAATGCCAGTGCACATACAGCAGCGCCTTTCGCAACGACATCGTTACGTTCCTGATCGTCCAGTGTCATTGCCGGCAGGATCGCCATCTGAGGCATGGTATACGCCGTTACACACATACCATATACCATATACGTAATGCAGACATAGACGCATTTTGCCATAGGACTTCCCTGAATGAATCCCGGATTGCTAAACAGCAGGAACATATCCACAAGCAGGAAGATAGGGGTAAATAAAAACCAGGTACGATAACGTCCCCATCTTGGATTATAAGAATCACAGATAACGCCCATTAATGGATCATTGATCGCATCCCATAAAGAACAGATCAACAGAATGATTGATAATTGAGCGGCAGTAATGCCGATCTCTTCCTGTACGTACAGGGAAAAGTAAGTAGCAATCGTTGCAGCAATCGCCATTGCAGTACCATTAACAGAAGTTGCATGGAACCATACAAATGCATTGCTGAGTTTGCCCTTTTTAGCCGTTTGGTTTGTTGGTTGTTTTGCCATTCTCTCTCTCCTTTTTGGCTCTTTAGTTTATATACTAATTTTATCTTTGGGTGTTCCAACAAGCCATGTTATATCATTCTGTAAATCCGACATTTTTTAACGCTGTCTCTGCATAGGAAAATGCCTGCAGAACCTGCCATTGACAACGCGAAAAGAACGTCTTGCGATCTTCCTGCAAAACGTTCTTTTTGCATCTATCTAAGAGAGGGCTAACTCTTCGACAATCGTATCTTGTACATTGCCGCCTACGTATACTTTCAGTTTTCCTTCATAAGGAATCCTGTTCATCTCCCAGTCATAATACTCAAGATTGTCATTTGTAATCTTTAACTCTACCTGCTTCGCCTCGCCTGGCTCCAATGCAATCTTCGTAAAGGATTTTAATTCCCGTACCGGGCGTACACGCTTCGCATATGGCATCTGTGTGTAGCACTGTACGATTTCCTCTCCGGCTCTTTCCCCAGTATTGCGAACCGTTACAATCACATGAACTCCGTCTTCGTCTTTTTCAAATTTCAGATCTTCATATGCATAAGTCGTATAGGATAATCCATAACCAAATGGATACAATGGGTCCACCGGAGCATCCAGATACTTGGATGTAAACTTGGACTTTCCGCCAGGTCTTCCGGTGTTCATATGCGCATAATACATCGGACACTGACCAACTGTTGCTGGGAACGTAGTCGTAAGCTTGCCTGAAGGATTCACATCACCATACAGTACATTCAAAATCGCATTCCCTGCTTCTATCCCAAGATGCCATGCTTCTATGATAGCAGACGCCATCTGGTCAAGTTCCGGGATAGCAAGTGGTCTTCCGTTCAATAAGACAGCTACCACAGGCTTACTCGTTGCCTGTAAGTTTCTGACAAGCGCCAGATCTTCCGAATGTAGAGTAATATCCGCCCGGCTTGCCGCTTCTCCGCTTTCTTCCTTCCTCTCACCAATCACCGCCACCAGAATATCCGATTCTGAAGCAATTTCCAGCAGATTCGAGCCATCTGTACTATATTGATAGGAAATTCCCCTCGCTTTCAATGCTTCTACAATACTGACACAATCATCCGGATTGGCTCCGATCGCCCATGCGCCGGTCATCTGTCCCTTATCCGCTGCCAGTGCGCCAAAGATTCCCACCTTTGCATCAGATTTTAAAGGCAGAAGATTCTCCTCATTCTTTAACAGAACGATAGACTTCTCTGCGGCTTCCAGCGCAATCGCACGGTACTCTTCTTTTAGCATTGTCTGCTGTTCTCTCTCCTCATTCGTCCGATATGGCCGGTCAAATAGACCCAGTTCAAACTTGATCCGAAGGACGTCATCCACAGCCTCATCCAATACACTTTCTTCCACTTCTCCGTTTTCTACCAGTTCTTTCAGACATTCGATATAGGAATTAGAAGACATATCCATATCCATTCCGGCAAGAATTGCCTGTCTGGATGCATCTCTCTTATCTTCTGCAATTCCGTGGTTCACACACTCAGCAATGGCGTTCGAATCACTGACTACCAGCCCATCGAATCCCCATTTTCCGCGCAGGATATCACGAAGCAACCAGGAATTCACGGTACATGGGATTCCATTTATATCGTTAAATGCAGGCATGATTGCTCTTACCCCGGCATCAATGCAGGCTTTATATGGCGGCAGATATTCTTCCCATAGTCTTTGCATGGACATATCCACCCGGTTATAATCTCTTCCCGCTTCCCCGGCACCATATGCCGCAAAATGCTTCAGGCACGCTGCCATGGCATCTTCTTTCGACAGATCATCTCCCTGGAATCCTTTTACTTTCGAGACACCATAAACACTGTTCAGCAGCACATCCTCGCCCGCTCCTTCACTGACACGTCCCCATCTTGCATCCTTCGCCACATCTACCATCGGGGCAAATGTCATATGTACACCGGCAGCAGTCGCTTCTTTTGCTGCGATTCTTGCCGTCTTCTCCCAAAGTCCAGGCTCCCATGCACAACTTTCTGCCAGTGGAATCGGCGTCACGGTCCGAAATCCATGAATGACATCATATCCAAAAAGAAGCGGAATCCCAAGCCGCGTCTCTTCCACTGCTATCTTCTGCAGACGATTCGCCGTCCCTGCATCTCCAATTCCATTGTAGGAACCGATTCTTCCTGCTCTTAAGTCCTCTTCATGGAAATCCTGCTCAGCAGTTCCCATCAACCTCTCAAACTCCTCCTGAGAGATTCTGCCGTCAAACATCATATTCAGCAGTTCTTCAAAACTAACCTCGAACGCTCCGACTAAGGATGGACCACACTGCTGTAACTGCCCGATCTTCTCTTCTAACGTCATCTTCTCCCGAAGTTCTTTGATCTGCTTTTCATAATTTTTCTTCATGTTGCCTCCTAATGAATCAATATTTTCTATCATTATCCGTTGTCACACACTATAGTATTCATTTTAACTCATTGTGGCGCCTAAGAATATGTACTATCATTTCAAAAATCCGACATTTTTTCATCCTGTTTAACACTTATTTTCCCCTGTCCTGAGAACCCCACTATCCGCCTGTGGAACCTGCCGCCGGCATTCTCCTCGGGATGCCTGACAACATACAGTACATACTGCCAAAAGTTCCTCTTAGATTCTTTGGCAGCAAAAATTCATAAAATATGCCGGAAAGTTATTGACTGTAAACATGGTTTATACTGTACGCTTCCTCTATAATAATTATATAAGGAGGCGGACTTATGACAATTAAAGAATTAGAAATGGAACTGGGTATCCCTCGCGCTACCATCCGGTTTTATGAAAAACAGAATCTTATTCACCCCAAAAGAGGCGAAAATGCATATCGGGATTACAGCGCCGAAGATATTGCAACTCTTAAAAAAATCATTATCTTTAGAAAACTCGGATTATCAATGGCAGAGATTGAAGATCTTCTAGATGGGATTACTGACCTGCCGGTTTCTATCGAGCGAAATATTACAGAACTTCAGAAACAGATTGAAGAATTAAACGGTGCCTTGGAAATATGCAGACAGATTCAGAAGCGAAAAGAAGTCCTGTCCACATTCGATGAACAATTCTACTGGGAAGAGATCCATAGAGAGGAAAAAGCCGGATACCGATTCCTGGATATTACCGGAGATCTGATAAAATATGAAAAGGAAGATATCACCCAGACTCTGACTGCTACAGATAGTGCGGGAAACCTGCGGCACAGCAGACGGACGTCTATTTTCAAAACAGTACTTTTGGTCTTAGCCTGCGGTACGATTGCTTTTCTTCTTGAAGGCTACAGAATCACTGCCTTTTTGAAGGGCGCTTTTACGCCGATTCTGTTCCTGCTGATCCTGACCGTATTCGAGATTCCTTCTTTTTTCTTGAAAGAAAAGCATCCATCAGCAGCAAAATACCTGCAAAAAATCGGTTATGTACTAGCAACTCTTGGAATGTTCGTATATATTACCGGTTTCTTTAGACTTACTATAGAGCAATTAATCCTTGATGTAAAAGAAGATATCGGATTCTTACCGTATATACTTGTAACATTTGGAATTACAGCCTGGGGATACATCTATCATATATTGGAACTTCGTCTCATCTTTGACCGAAGACATGTCACAGGAGTCAACGGTTTTTTTGTGATTGTAAGTGGCGGAGTGGTTAGCTGCAGCATACTGTTTTCCTATTCCAAAGAAGTATGTATCAGTTATGCTCTTCTCCTAATCATTATCTATCAGTTGATTGACCACTTTGTTGAAAGGAAAGAGTATCCTGAGGAAGAACGGTTTAAAAAGCCAGGTGCATAACGCACCTGGCTTCTATTATTCTTCCTATGTAACTATTTATCAAACAAATCTGAATGTGTTCCCGTTCGTGCCGCCGTCAACACCAACTTTCCTTTGTCTATCGCATAAATCAAAAGCCAGTCGGGTAATATATGACATTCTCGAAATCCAATATAATTCCCCACTAACGCATGATCTCGGTAACGTTCTTCCAATACGTTTTCATCTAAGAGTGTATCAATAACTTTTTCCAATAAAGACATATCGTATCCTCTCTTTTTGGCACGCTTATAATCTTTTCGGAATTGTCCAGTCGTTACCAATTTCAGCACTACTTATCACCTGCTTCCGCATTCAATTCTTCAAACAAAGCCTTTGCAGAAGAATACTGTTTTGCCTGAATCTGGCCTTCCATAATGGCCTTTGCTTCACGTATAGCCACTTCTGTCTCCACATTATACCGCGGCTGTTTAACCTCAAAAGGCAGCCCACCCTCCATGAGAGATTTACGTAAAAATATATTGATTGCATCCGTTATTGTAATGCCAAAACTCGCAAAAAGTTCTTCTGCGCTAGATTTCGTCTCTGGATCTATACGAATATTAATATTAGCAGTCTTAGCCATCCCATATACCTCCCATCTTCATTATGCATAATATATCACAAAGGATTAACATCGTCAATACATTGTACATCAAAAAATCAAGGTGTAGATAAATAACAATATAACGGAGAAATTGCAACCAAACGCAACCTGAGCATCTAATTATAAAACTTATATGTCCCTGCCTTCACGTTCATCCACCGTCCATCCATCAGACGAATCTCCCCTTCGCATCCAAACGGAACCACAATCTCATAAGCTACTTTCCCCGCTTCGTCATATCTCCAATTCGACTGATAAGTTCCGGCAGCCGTCTCAAGAGTACACTCTGCAAATCTAAGCCTTTCATCCGGATGCGGCTCGATCACGGCCTTTCGGAATCCCGGCTCCAGTTCACGGATTCCTGCCACATATCCATACATCCATGCCTCAATACTTCCATAACTATAATGGTTCAGGCTGTTCATGCCTTCCGGATTCATATGACCATCCGGCAAAACTGAATTCCATCTCTCCCAGATGGTGGTCGCTCCTAGATTCACGCTATAGAGCCAACTTGGATAATCTTCATTTAACAGCAGGTCTACTGCCTGCTTATGATGACCGGTCTCGGTGAGTGCCGGACACAGAATGGTGGTTCCTACAAATCCTGTATTCAGATGATTCTGATTCTCACTAACTCTTTGTGATAGATTCTCTCCTTCTTCGATTGCCTTTCCATCCGTAATGCCGAACATAATCGCAATCGCTGCTCCCGTCTGGGTATGGCACAGGCATAATCCGTCCTCATCAAAATATTTTGCAAAAATCGCCTCTTTAATCTCTTTTGCTAACTTCCTATATTCTGCCGCATCCTCTTCATATCCCAGAATCCCGGCAGATCTTGCAATAATATCCGCATCCCGGTAATAGTAGGCACTTGCGATATAGAGCGGATCAGTTGCGCCAAATGGTCCTGGCTGCTCATTATCCAGCGCCAGCCAGTCTGCAAAGTGAAAGCCACTCTTGATCAAATGTCCGCCTTCCTCCTGCTCCTCTATCCGTCTCTCATAATCTACCCAGGCTTTCATTCCCGGATAGGTCTCAGCAAGCAACGTCTTACTTCCATAATGAAGGTAAACATTCCATGGAATAATGACTCCCGCATCCGCCCATGGACAACTACCGCATTCCGCAATCATTCCTTCTTTGATTCGAGGCACTACATTCGGTACCGCTCCGTCTGTAATACTCTGCTCCGCACGCATATCCCACAGGTATTTCCGGTAAAATGCCGGCATATACATGTTATAGCATGCAGTCTCAGAAAAGACCTGTGCATCTCCAGTCCATCCAAGACGCTCATCACGCTGCGGACAATCCGTCGGCACATCCAGAAAATTATCCTTCTGTCCCCACAGCGCATTGGAGAATAACTGATTCACCTTAGCATCTCCTGTAACGATCCATCCAATCTGGTCAAAATCACTACGCAGATGCCAGGCAGTAAAATCATAAGATTCACACTCCTTCTCAAGCGCTCTCCACTCACCGCCGGCATCTTTTCTCTCTGCCAGCATGTAGCGGAATCCATAGAAGGTAAAATGCGGTCTTACATGTGCTTTCTTTCCACTTGAAATATAGATAAATTCCGTTTTTGCAAGTCTTAAGTTCTCATGATAGAAGCATCCATCCTGCAGAATCTCACAAGCGGTCAACCGAATCTGAGATCCTTTTGGCAAGTCACTTTCGAACTCTGTCCAGCCCGTCAGATTCTGTCCGAAATCCAGGATTGTCTCCCCTTTCGGAGATACAATCACTTCTATGGGCTTAAACGATTCTTTTTTCACAATCGGAAGATGATATCGCTCTGTCAATGCCCCACATCGGTCCGGTGCTTCACATACCGCCGGGTATCTTTTAACTGCATCTTTCTCCTCATTCGCTCCTGTCCCTTCCAATCTCGCGTCATAGTTCTCTCCATCGTAGATGCCGCTGAAGACAATCGGGGATCTTCTGCTCATCCAGCCTTCTCCGGTCGCTGCGCACAGTTCACCGCCAGCATATAATTCTGCAATAGCATATAACTTATCCCCATAAAGATTCGGGATACCACCATCGAATCCAAGACGGCTCTTGAACCATCCTTCTCCCAGCCAGATCTCCATATGATTCCTTCCGGATTCTAAATATTCTGTTACATCATAGACACTTGTCTGCAAGTGAAAATCATAAGAATGATATCCCGGAGCCAGATATTCTTCTCCCACTTTTCTTCCGTTAATATAACACTCATATACGCCAAGTCCACAGATATACAGGCGAGCATCTTCTGCTTCCTGCACTTCAACATCTTTTTCCAAAATATATCCTGCCATAGCATCCGCATCGACGATTCCCTCACCTGGCGTAATCCACTTCGCTTTCCATTCTTCATTAAGTTTTCCTGTCTCGAAAGAACTGGATGCTTCTGCCTCTTCTCCGTTGTCCGCCTTCACAATAACCGTCCAGTCATATCTGCATCTTGGCTCCAATGTAAACTGCACCGGATAGTCCAGGCTGTCCGTATGTTCATCCTCACCGCTGTCATATACAACTTCTGCTCCTTTCTTTACAAGAATTCTTGCATATTTCTGCTCTTTTTCTCCGTTCTCCGCTTCCACCTTCCAGGAAAAAGAGACCGGATCATAACAGTAACCCTTAGGTTCTCTAATATGATTGACACGCAACTCTGTAACTTTCATTCTCTGCCTCCTTGTGACAACATCATGTATCTTTCTCGTTATTGCATATATGTTCTCTATAACTCAACCGTTGCTCCCTCAATACCTTCACCGGTTATCTTCACGGTTATCTTCCCTGCTTCTTTTTTCATCTTCAGAATCGCCAATGCATGGCCTTCTCCTGCTGTTGTCTCAGGAAGTTCATATCCTTTCTTGTGAATTGCCTTAACTCCTCCAAATGCAAGAAGTTCTGCCGCCCCTTCTACCTGTATTGACAACAGAATCGTTGAATCTGCCACCAAAAGTCCTTGTGCGTCCAGAATATCCACATTTATGAACGCAAGTGTCTCATACTTTTCAGCAGACAGAGCCATCTTTGCTGCTTTCCCAGCGGTCTTAAGAGTCATACGTCCAACCTCTGTTCCATCTTCATAGGCAACTGCCACCAGTTCGCCTGGTTCATATACTGTATGGTATTGCGTCTCAAAACTTGTCTCTTTCCCGCATGGCTGTACCCCAAGCGATCTCCCATTTATGAACAGTTCCACGCTGTCTCCGCCGCCATACACCTGAATCATGATCGGTTTTCCTTCTTGTCCTTCATAAGCATAGTTAAAGGTACAATCCGTATAGCACCAAGGTCCAAAATTACGAGGAATCCCATAACTTGCCGGGTTCTGAACTGCAATACACGGCTTCTTCGTAAGACCAAATACAATCTCTCTATAATAGGAGGTCGGGCGGCGATTCCCAAGAATCGAGATGTCTCCTCCTGTGTTCATAAGATCCGGATATACCGAAGTCACTTCTCCCAGGTAATCCCATCCAGTCCAGGTAAAATCCCCAATCACGGCTGAACATCTGGTAATCGCGTCCCAGTTCTCCGCAATCTGCTTTGGATAGGTCTCTGTTCCAACCATGACCCGGTCGGTGTATTTTGCCGCATCCATGAGATATCTTGAGGTCATGTAATTATATCCGATAATATCCATCGTTGTTTCCAGTTTTTCAAGGATACCTCCGAGTATCGGATGTGATACGATTCCCGGCATATCCGTCTCCAATGCTGCCATAAACACATTGACGTCACCTTTTCCGGTATCTGCTTGTCCATCCGTGATATCATCCACAATCTTAGCCAGACTATCCCCTGCAGCAAATGCACCGTTGATTCCATTCGTTGTATAACGAGTTGCATCCAGTTCATGGAACTTATCACTTAGCATACAGCTGGTTTCTAAGCCTTTCTCTGTGCTGATCTCAAAGATCTCATTGCCCGTAGAATACATAATCACAGAAGGATGATTATAATCAGCCTCTACCATATGTTCGATATCCTTCTCCCAGTTTCGCTCAAAATCAATCGAATAATCATAACTGACTTTACTTTTATTCCATACATCCACCAATTCATCCATCACATAGACCCCTAACTTATCACACGCACGAAGAAGTGCCTGAGATGCTGGGTTGTGGGCAGAACGGATGGCATTGAATCCTGCTTCTTTTAGCCGTTTTACCCTGCGGTACTCATAATCGTCATAAGCAGCGCTTCCCAGAATTCCCTGGTCGTGATGGATACATGCACCGCGTAATTTCACACTTCTTCCATTGACCCGAAGTCCGTGGCGACTATCCAGGTTCAATTTTCTCACACCGGATGTGATCTCGGTTTCATCTAACACTTCCTGCTGATTAGAAATAGTAAGCGTCACCGTATATAGATTAGGCTCAGTTTCATCCCATAATTTTGCATGGTCAAGATACAGATTCTTACGAAGTTCCAATGTCTGACGGCTTCTGATTCTCACCGGATAACGATTGCTGACTGCCACATTGCCATCTGCATCCTTTATTGTCACAGTTGCTGTTACCGTGTCTGCTATCAGGCTGTCATTGTGTATTCTGGCAGATACACACACCAGTGCGCCGTCCGCATCCACATCCAGCGTTGTCATACGCAGTCCATTAGGCTTCACATAGATACTGCCGCTGTGAATCAGATATACATCACGATAGATTCCGGCACCACTATACCAGCGGCTGCTTCTGGTGCCACATTTTACCGCCACCAGGACATCATTCTGTTCACCATATTTCAGATAATCTCCGATCTCCACGGTAAAATCCGTATATCCATATGCACTTTCGCCCACCTTCGACTGATTGACGAACACGCTGGCATTGCGGTAGATTCCTTCAAACTGCAGCATTACATGACCACCGTGATAGTCTTCCGGTACAAAGAACTGCTTATAATACTTATATTCTCCCGCATCAATATTACCGGTAAATCCTCCATTTACCGCACCTTGCTTCTGCTCTTCATGGAACATGGCATCATGAGGCAGCTGCACCTCCACTGCCTCATCGGGCACACGGAATACCAGTTCAAACGGGTCCAGATCCTTCCACACCTTCCATCCATCATTAAATCTTACCTTTTCCATCTTATACCTCCATCATTTCTTCTATCTTAACTTCGTTGGCATCTCCCCGAATGCGTATACACCTATCTTCGCCTATCGGCAATGTACACTCCAGTTCTTGTAAGAACTCCATCCGTGGCTTCACCTCATACTGCGCTCCTCCCGGACTGAGACTTTGAACACCGGCAAAATATTTCCCCAGCAGATAGACAGGACTTGCCGCCCATGCATGGCACAGACTCTTGCCAAATCTATCGCCGTACATATCATACTACTCTTCCTCCGGCACATTCGGATCATATTCTTCCCAGAATGTGACTGCTCCTTTCCTAAGCATGCCGCCCCAGTATGACTTGATCTGATTGAACGCCTCGGAAAGCCTGCCCATCCGGCATAAGACATCCAATTCATAAAACTTAAAATAAGGCGTCGTAATTGCCGGAATCTCATCATTTAATAATACATGCCCTACAATCTGCTCCTGGCGCTTATCATCTGCGATTCCATATAAGATCGCAAATATATTCGCATGCCTTGTCACCTGCCGCTTTCCCGAAACAAATGAATCTATATAAGCAGACTTTTCTTCATCCCAATAGTATTGATCAATCTTTCTTACAAGTTTCTCATATTTCCCTTTATATCCTTCCCCAGAACACTCCGGAACCTTGCCCATTTCCTCCATAGCCTTATAGCATGCCGCAAGCAGCATCTGCTCTGCGGCGAGTGGTCCTTCTTTATCCAGATCCGCCCAGTCAATATAGATCCAATCCTGCTTACGCCCAATCAGGAACCCATGCTCATCCAGCTGCTCTTCGCAAAAATTCATAAGCGAAAGCATCTTCGGATATACCTGTTTTAAAAATTCTTCATCCGCATATGCCTCATAATGAGCCTTCACGCCCAGAATCCAGAATAACGAATAATCCACAATCGTATTGATATGAGTAGTCATCGGATCATTTCCACGAAGCGCCAGCAAGGTTCTGCGGTTAATATCCGGGTCTGCCATCAGATACTGATTTACAAAAAGGCTCTGATAAGCATCTCCGCTCCAGATCCATCGATCTCTTTTAATTCCATCAATAAAGAAGATGCCGCTGCAAAGCCTGAATGTATGCTCCGCAACTTTCCATATCTGATTCAGCAACTCATCGCCACAAGTAAAAGATGCTTTTACCGGAATATCCACATACTTGTGGATCGCCAGGACTTGTACCTCACTTTTTTTGCACTCCGGGATAAATACATACCGCACTGCGCATCTTGGACTGCACTTTGTATGCGGATCTATCTCCCAACTATAATAACAGTATTCCTGATTCAAAGCCTCTTCCCTGGATTCCCCACAGTAAATCCGCATTGGATATGTATCCCTCTGCCCAGTTTCCTCCTGTTTTTTATGTATCTGTCCGGTCACTTTAATCTGCGCCGTCAGTTCTGTCTCAAACTCACAGAGTATGCCATCATTCACTTCTTCTATACGGATCGGCAGATAAATCTTCTCCGTATAATCCCAGACAGAAGGGTCTTGCTCTTTCCTCGTAAAATATTTGCTATAACCCACCGGAACTGCCGGCTGGTCATAATCTTCCACCATCCATCCGCTATCTGAACAGATAACGTCTCCTGCAATATAAATACTTGGGAACTTCTCAATACATGCCGCATGGACCGACACGTCTGTTTCTCCGGGACCGCATATGATCTCCCGTCCAAATGGATACTTCCTGTCTCCCACAAGCACATAGCCTATTGATTTTGAATAGACGGAAAATACCGTCTCCTTTTCTAATTGATAGTTTCTTCGGAACACAACCCTGTTGCGGAATCCCTCACTCTTCCAGAATGCCGGCCACCCGATTCCCCGCTCAATACGGCTAAAATTCTGCTTCATCGCATGATACAATTCAAAATCCCCAGGGTAC
Source organism: uncultured Dorea sp. (assembly GCA_945870325.1). Lineage (GTDB taxonomy): Bacteria > Bacillota > Clostridia > Lachnospirales > Lachnospiraceae > CAMBRQ01. The sequence goes on from CAMBRQ010000009.1 coordinate 72,784, forward strand.
CAGATCCAGTAGTTTCTTTCTATCATTCCCTCCACCTTCCTGCCATATTATCGTATTGCTTTTCTCAACGTCTCTCTGTTTCTAGTTTAACTTCTGTTTCCTATAAACGTCACATGCTATTTTTCACACAAATCCGACATATTTTACGATAATATACCGACCGGTACATATTCCCTATACAACTGCATCTCCCTTTTCTCTACCATTCACCGTTTTCACGATAAGACTGGCGGTACTGTCCCGGTGTCATTCCGACATGTTTTTTAAAAATACGGATAAAATAACTCTGTGTTGAAAAATAAAGATACTGACTGATTGCGGACAAAGTAGCATCCGAATAGATGAGCATATGTTTTGCTGCCTCAATCCTTTCCTGCTGTACAAAGTCCACCATCGATATGCCTGTCTCCTGCCGAAACACCCTTGACAGATGGCAGGGACTCATTCCAACTGCATCAGCCACCATCTCCAACGTAATCTTTTCATGAAGATGAATCGCAATATAATGGATCGCACTATCTATCGCTGCCCTGTAATGCCGGTTTCCTTTCCTGGCAACTGCGTAGGTGAATTCCCGAAACGCATGGTTATAGAGCCTGTCTATCTCTTCTACTGTAGAACACTCTTCCCCCATCAGAATATAACTGTCACTCATAGCATATGCCAGTTCTTCCGGCAGCCCACCATCCATCGCAGAACGTGTAAACATCGTAATCGCAGCAATCAACATATTCTTCTGATTGCGCAAAGCATCTTTCGACAGGATTCCCGCCGTCCCATCCGGCGGAATCTGAAGCGCCGAATCCAACAAATCAATCCGTCCTTCTTTGATTACCCGGTGCCGCTCCTTCTCATGTGCATACGACATATGTGGCTGAACCTGCTCTCTTCTTTCAAACAGACTGCTTTCCCTATAAATTTCCAAAAAATCCTTATTCATCTTCATCCGTTCTCATCTACCCTTTCTTTATATGACAAGATTTTATCATTATTCGCAAGATTTTACTATATTCTACTACTGTAATCGTGATAAATTCTTTGTTAGATAGAATCATAAGCAAAAGGAGATATGAAATATGGAACGAAATCTGAAAAAACTGGTCAGCCAGATGACACTGGAAGAAAAAGCCGGTATGTGTTCCGGTCTTGACTTCTGGCATCTGAAAGGAGTGGAACGGCTTGGAATCCCAAGCGTCATGGTGAGCGATGGCCCTCATGGATTACGAAAACAGGACGAAGCAGCTGATCATCTGGGAATCAATGACAGTATCAAAGCAGTCTGCTTTCCTCCGGCAGTCCTAAGCGCCTGCTCTTTTGACCGGGAACTGATGCATACCTTCGGAGATGCCATCGGCAAAGAAGCACAGGCTAACGATCTGTCCGTTGTCCTCGGACCGGCAGTCAACATCAAGCGTTCCCCATTATGCGGACGGAACTTTGAATATTACTCGGAAGATCCTTACCTTGCCGGCGAAACTGCTGCCGCGTTCATCAATGGTGTCCAGGCACATCATGTAGGAACCTCCATCAAACATTTTGCCGCAAATAATCAGGAATTCAACCGTATGAGCTGCTCTTCCAACGCAGACGAGCGTACGCTCAGGGAGATCTACCTTTCTGCCTTTGAGACAGCCGTAAAAAAATCCCAGCCATACACCGTGATGTGCTCTTACAATAAGATAAATGGCACCTTCGCCTCTGAGAATCCATGGCTCTTGACCGATGTTCTTCGGGATGAGTGGGGATTCGAAGGCTATGTCATGTCTGACTGGGGCGCTGTTAATGACCGTGTTGCAGGTCTGAAAGCCGGTCTGGAACTTGAGATGCCTTCTTCCGGCGGCATCAATGACCGTGAAATCGTCTCTGCCGTACAAAATGGCACTCTGGACGAGGCAGTCCTTGATCAGGCAGTGGAACGTATGCTGAAAATTATCTTCACATATACAGATCACCGTGAAGACCAGGAATTCACACTGGAGGCAGATCATGCATTAGCCAAACAGATTGCAGAGGAATCCATGGTTCTCTTGAAAAACGATTCTATACTTCCTCTGAACGATGAAGAAAAGATCGTATTCATCGGTGAATTTGCCGCAAAGCCACGCTATCAAGGCGGCGGAAGTTCCCATATCAACAGTTACCGTGTCAGCAGCATCCTGGATTCGATTACAGAAAAGACGAACGTAACTTATGTAAAAGGTTTCCAAGCAGATAGCGATATCTATGATGAAGATCTGGCAGGCGAAGCAATCGAAGCAGCCAAGAATGCAGACAAAGTGGTCATCTTTGCCGGACTTCCGGACAGTTTTGAATCTGAAGGTTATGACCGGACCCATATGCGGCTTCCTGATTGTCAGAACCGCCTGATCGATGAGATTCTTGCTGTACAATCTCAGGTAATCGTTGTGCTTCACAATGGTTCTCCGGTTGAAATGCCGTGGCTTTCTAAAGTAAAAGGACTCCTGGAAGCATATCTTGGCGGACAGGCAGTTGGAGAAGCGCTGGCAGATATTCTCTTTGGCAAGGTCAATCCATCGGGAAAACTTGCAGAGACCATTCCTTATAAACTGTCTGACAATCCGTCCTACTTATCATTTGGAGACGGAGAAGATGTGGAGTACAGCGAGGGGATCTTCGTCGGATACCGCTATTACGATACGAAAGAGATGCCGGTAGCATTTCCATTCGGTTATGGACTTTCTTATACTACATTCGCATACAGTAATCTGCGAATCAGCCAAAAAGAACTGTCTGATGCCGATACGATTACCGTATCTGCAGATGTAACCAATACAGGAGACAGAGAGGGAAAAGAGATTGTCCAGTTATATGTCCGTGATCTGACCGGAACTGTACGCCGTCCGTTAAAAGAACTAAAGGGTTACGATAAAGTATCTCTGAAGCCGGGTGAAACGAAGACCGTTTCTTTCACCCTTGATTACAGAAGTTTTGCCTGGTATAACACTAGATTAAGCGACTGGTATGCGGCATCCGGCGATTATGAGATTCTGATTGCCGCTTCCTCACAGGATGTACGCTTGACAGAGCAGGTACACCTGACCACCAGAAAGGTATTGCCGCTGAATGTACATGCCAACACAACTCTGGGAGAACTGCTTTCTGATGAGCGCACCAAAGCACTGGGATTGGAATTCAAGAAGCGTATGGATACCTTCTTCGGCGCTCCGGCAATTTCTGACGAAGAGGAATCTTCAAGCGCAAAAGAAGCAATCAGCGATGAAATGAATAACGCGATGGTGGCATCTATGCCGCTTCGAAATGTTGTGACTTTTGGACTGCTTGGCAGAGAAGAACTTGAGAATCTTTTAAACGAGATGAATCAGCATTAAAAATCAGGAAGGAACTGAGCCACTGATATTTCCAGTGGTCAGTTCCCTATATTAAAATATGACGTCAAACACATGCGGTTCTCCGTCTGGTACATACAATCAGATCGTAACTGAAAATATACGGAAAGGTTATATAACCATCACTTCTTTTCCTTTTATCCCAAGATTTGCCACATCAACTCTATACCTCACACCCTCCGGCACTTTCACTTCTAATATGATTCTGTCATCCTCTTCTTTCACATGCACCCTAATCTCACCCTTCACGGATCTGTAACTGCATGTGAATTCTCTCATGCCCTCCGGCAGATACGGACATATGACCACTTTTTCGAATCCGGCTTCCTCCGGCACAATTCCGGCAATTCCATTATAATACCACTCAATAATATGCCCCATCATATCATGGCAATGGCTTCTCGGATTGGTCTCCCAATATTCTCCCAGGGTGGTCTCTCCGTCCAGAATAAACGAATAGTAACTCGGATGTTCTTTCCTTAATATGAATCTGGCAATCACATCGTTCATTCCATTCTTACGCGCGGTCTGGATGATATACGGAAGCCCTACCTCTCCACTGATAAATGCGCCTTCACGTTCCAGCGTATATGCAAAAGCATTTGCCACGCTTTCGTATTTTTCTTCTGGCACCATTCCCCAGTAAAGAGGCAGTGCTTCGCAGGCCTGTGTCATGAATGTCTCATCCGCATGATCCCATGCGCGGTAGCACCAAAATCCCTGGTCAGCGTTCCATACAAACAGTTTTTCATTATAATTCTTCTTCACGCTCTCTGCGTAAATTTCCAATTCTTCCTGTTCATGAACTCTTCCCAATATCTTTGCGAACTTAGCCAAGGTGATTGCATCCGCATATAAAAATGCCGTTTCTATGTTCTCTCTTGCCAGTTCATTCCTTGGATTCCCCCAGTCACCCAGTCCATGATTGATAAATCCCTCTTCATTCACCTTTGTCTTCAGATGCTTCAGATACCGCATCCCTGCTTCATAGTTATCCTTTATAATCTGTACATCCCCATAGAACCAATAATGCCACCAGGTTCCCAGGATACAGGTGCTGCCCCAGGGAATGATATCATAGAAACTTCCCATTCCAGGCACCGGAAGAACATTCGGTATATAACAAGGGCACTGCGACGGCATCAGCCCATCTCCCGGATAGACTTTATTTCCCGCAAAGTCAAAGAAGTAATCGCCTGCCGTATGCTGGTCCACCCGCATATCCAACAGGAACTTCTCCCACAGTTTTCTGCCATCCTTCATATAGAATATGGAAGGCGCCATCAGATGGTTCGGCTCCTGCCAGGCAAAACGCTCAATTGTCGGACAGTCCGTGTGGATGCTCAGCATATTTGCCTCTACCGTTTTTTCAATCATATCGTATATCTGTTCATACCGCTTGTCATCACAAGAAAAAGAGCCATCCGTCTTCCATGCGCTGCTGATTGCGTGCGCCCGCAATCGCCGGAATTCAATCCTTGCAGCGATATGGCTGCCCAGTGAATCTTTCTGATCTTCATTATCATCTGCTTTATATTCTTTTCCATCAGAATTCCCGGCATAGACTTTCTCCACCGCTACATATCTTCCCGCAAAATAGGTGAATTTCATCCGGCATGTCTCCCACACATCATCTTTCCCGATGATATATGTAATGCAGGAATCCAGATTCACCCAGCCTTTTGCCATCTGATCGACATCTCCATCCGGTCCTAATTTCTCTGCAGGATACAGTTTTATCATATCTCCGGTTTTTCCCCGGACTTCAAACTCTAGTATTCCAGACATATTCTGTCCCAAATCAAAGATTTCCCGTCTTGTTATACCGCAGGATTCCTCTTTCCTTCTTCTCTGTGCATCCGTACTTTTCTCATATTTTGGAATTCCTCCAAGATCTCTTCCATCATATGTCCGTATAACTTTCACGGCAGGCTGAAACTGCTCCATGAGTTTTCCCTTCGGTATTTCTCTTTCTTCCAGAATAACAGCCTTCTCCCAATCAGACGCGTCATAATCCGCCGTATTCCATCCTTCCTGAATGAGCCTCCCGTCAATCGTCTCCGAACCATATACATTACTCATCACTACCGGATGCTGCTTTACTTCAAAGGCATCATCTGCCTGAATCGTCTCCATAGTTCCATCTTCATATGTAATTGCAAGTTCCAACGCAAGAACCAGATATTTTCCAAAAGGCTTATACGGATTCGGATTCGGCGGCATGAATTCCGGAAATGAGAATGTATAATGCTCATCCATCTTAATGAACCACCCGTTCCCTACTTCTGCTCCCAGCACATTATCCCCCATCTGCAGATACTCGGTTACATCAAAGGTCACATACTGGATTATCTTCCGGTAATTTGTCCAGCCAGGATCTAATTCATGGTCATCCACTTTCTTTCCGTTGACATAAAAAATGAATTGCCCTAGTCCACAGACTCTTGCCTCAGCTCTTCTTACTTTCTTCTCTATGCAGAATTTTCTTCTTGCATAAAATGGTACGGCAGTCCGGTTCGTAATCCAACTGCCCAGTGTTGTATTCATGATCTCATCTCCCTTATATTTTCCTCCTTAATCGCAATTCTTATACCAATATATCAGTTCTTTTTACTTTTCTTCACTAATTACCACAGCCGCATACTCTGGTCGAAACATATCCGCCATTGTCATTCCGTCTAACGCGCAGACTCTCGGCTTGCATTCATTTGAAAAAAAACACTCGAAAGGCTCACCTTTGGAATAATCTGCTTCCTGTGCCGCCTGGATATATCGTTTTAGGTCATCTTTATGCATCGGAACCGGATTATGACCGCCAATATATTCCTCTGCATTTAAGCCGTACATCTTCTTCACGGTTCTGATATACTCTTTCAGATCTGTTGCTTCGTATGAGAACAGCCATACGAACGTTCCTGTAGCATCGCCAACAAACATAATATTTTTCTCCTGATACAGCAATGAAATACTGCCTTTTGTATGTCCGGGAGTCTCATAGACGCTGATGGAAGCGCCGCCAAGTTCAAACACATCTCCTTCTTTCGTACTCAGAAGTTTCCCCGTATCCATCTGACAATACTTTTCCATATCGAACCCTTCCGGTAATGCATTGTATTCTTCCCCAGTCTCATAGTGAATGCTATGTCTGGCTCTTTTTACGTTATCCATACGCATCTTCCGTCCTGTATGCTCTTTACATAATTCCACATCTTTTTCATGAATATAGCAATACTCATTAAATTGCGCATTCCCTCCGGCATGATCGCAGTGTCCATGTGTATTAATAATAATCAATGGTTTCTCAGTCACCTGCCGTACTGTTTCTCTTAGATTCCCATAACAATAGCCGGTATCAATCAACATTGCTTTTTCAGTTCCCACAATCAGATAGCAATACACTGACTCCGGGCTTCCTATTCTGTAATAGCCATTCATTTTCTCAACTTGATAATACATCTTACTTCCTCCTCGCATATTAATTAAATCTGTCCCTGTTCCAGCAATTCTTCAAAAGAAGATTTCTCAGGGAGCGGCAATGCGAATCTTTTCTCCAGCCAGCATCCTGCAAGCTCACTCCACTTAGCCGCATCCGGATAGATCAGGCTTCTTGCCTCTGCCGAAGCCTGTGTAGAAAGCGACAGTCCATGAGGACCTTCTTCAAAAATATGTAATTCAAACGGAATCTTCTTCTCTGCAAGGGCATGGGACATACGGATGGAATGCTGCACTGGTACCAATGTATCTTCTGATGTCGCCCATAGGAAAGTTGGCGGCATGTATTCTGTCACATGTCTTGCCGGACTTACTTTGTCAAGCATCTCTTCGCCTGGAACTTCCTCCCCAAGATACGCCTTAACAGACGCAGCAAAAAATGCCTTATCCATTGGTGTATACTCTTCCATTACATCCCTCATATAAACATAATCGCTCAATGTATAACCCAGGATAGCTGCTGCCGGACGGAAATTCTCTTTCTCTTCCTGAAAATACTCACTAATCACGTCTTCCTGCCAATTAACCGCATACATTGAAGCATTATGTGCTCCTGCCGAGAATCCACATACGGCAATCCGCTTTGTATCTACCATCCACTCCTTGGCATGTTCCCGAAGAATCAACATAGGTTTTCCAATCTCACGCATGGCATTAGGATATTGGCTGTTCACATTCTCCTCAATCCCCTTCATAATATCCGGGAATCTTCCACTTCCTTCGCAATAAGTCGAATAGCGCAATACAAAAGCATGATACCCCATAGCCGCAAATCGAATCGCAACCGGTTCTGCCTCCCGGTCTGAACAATTAAAATATCCTCCGCCCGGACAAATGATAATAGCCGGACGCATCTTTCCCGCAAGCAGTTCCGGCGAATCCTGGAGAATATAGGTGGTCAATGTTACATCTTCTCTGTTCTCATATAACTTAATCACTTCTGTTTTCATGAAAAACCACTCCTTTTTATATACGATATCATTATTGTATATAAACTATTTTTCTAAAACCACACCACTATTTTTTGATTATCCGACATTTTTTAACATCTTGCTTGCAGGACCGCTACTAGCAGTCCTCCCAAATACTTCGACGATTCAAAAGTCAATATCGCCTTAAAACAAGTCAAATATACATCTAGTTCGAGGCATTCAAAAGCAGTATTATAATACACGTAAACAAGATAACAAATCATTCAACAAACATGAAAAGGAGAGATTAATTATGGCAACAGCAGTATTAAGAACTAACGTATATCGCAATACAAACAAAAAGGAGTCCCTTTGGGATAAGTTCATGAATCTATCCAAAGCAGAAAGAGCAAGTATCATCTGTGGTTTACTTTCTATGAACGGTTCAGCCAACGTGTACCCACTTTACAAAGCATTGACAGAATAATATGGATACAAGCGGATGGATGAAAATAATAACCAACGGATAAAAGAGTTCACAAAATGAAGAGTCCATACCCGTTCACATAATTCTTTCGTATATGATTTGATAATTATTTGATTTTTTTATTTTCTTTCTGGACAATATATCTTATAATCTATGAGAATTATTTTACTTAGCAGCTAAATGGAAGTATGCATTCTGAAAAAGGAGACATTCTATGAGCAAAGCCTATTATGAATCCATTAAGGAAATCGGTAATTCCGGCATCATTCTGTCCTATCAGACAGTACCGGGAGGGTATCATCCTCTCCACTGGCATGAAGAATTAGAACTTCTCTATCCATTGAACGGTGCTGTCGATATTAATATTGAAGGAAAAAAATATGATCTTCCCGTGAAACAACTGATGGTAGTGGAATCCTGCGAAGTACACAGTACCTACTCCTATAACTCCCCCAGCATGTTCCTCTGTATACATCTCTCCAAAAAGCACATGCAGCAATACATGCCCGATATTGAACTATATCAGATCCATTGCAAACCAGAAGAGATTGCTGATGAAGATTTTCCATTCTATCTTGAGATCTGTAAAATGCTGGAAACCTTGACCCGTATCTATATCGAAGATGCTGCCGCGTTCCAACTGGAGGCTGAGGGAATCGTACTTCAGATTCTGGCACATCTGATTCGACACTTCTCTACCAATACTGCTCCACAGTTAGATGCCAGTGATGCTCTCACACGAGAACGCATCCGCCAGATCATCACCTATGTGGAAGAGCATTTTCGGGAGCCAATCTCCTTATCTGACATCTCGGAAGAACTGGGACTTGGGAAGGAATACTTTTGCCGTTTCTTTAAAAAAAATATGGGACTCTCTTTTTTAAATTATTTGAATGAGATCCGATTGACCCACGTGTATCAGGATCTTATTACTACAGACGCACCGATTACCGAGATTATGGAAGCAAATGGGATTACAAATCAGAAGTTGTTCAATCGCAGTTTTAAAAAATTGTATGGGTGTACGCCTTCTGCAATCCGGAAACCATCGTAAAAAGCGGACTACGGTTTCCTCCAGATGCTTTAGCAACTAAAAGGAGAATTATCATGTCATACAATAGTATTGTTCCAGAAGCAGACTTTCGTAAATTCCAGAATCTTCAAGAACAGATATCCGCATGCCGCTATTGCCAGAAAGATTTTGGTTTTGAACCGCACCCGATTCTATTCGGCAATCTTAATGCCAAGATCATGCAGATCAGCCAGGCACCTTCTCGCAGTGTTCATAATACGGGAAAGCCTTTCAATGATGCAAGCGGAAAACGTCTGCGTTCAGAATGGTATCAGATTTCTGATGAGACTTTCTATCATCCGGATAATTTCTATATTGTATCTGTAGCACACTGCTATCCGGGGAAGGCTTCAGGTGGTGGTGACAGGCGACCGCCGAAATGCTGTGCCGATAAGTGGCTGGTACAGGAACTTGCATTGGTGCGAAATGAGATCTATATTCTTATTGGTGGGTATGCTGCTGCTTATTTCTTCCCGGGTGAAAAGTTGACAGATCTG
>CAMBRQ010000010.1 GCA_945870325.1 uncultured Dorea sp.
TTTTAATTTGACGTGACGGCATTGTCACCGGTAATAAGAAAATGACGTGTAACAGTATCGGCGGACCTTCAGCATCAATTGCTTTGGAAGAATTGGTACTTTGCGGGGCTGATACATTTATCCGTGTAGGAACATGCGGCGGAATCGAATTGGATGTAAAAGGCGGAGACATCGTAGTTGCAACAGGTGCTATCCGAATGGAGGGGACAAGCCGGGAATATGCACCAATTGAATATCCAGCAGTAGCTGATCTGGATGTTACAAATGCACTTGTACAGGCAAGTAAAGATCTGGGATTGACATACCATGCAGGTGTCGTACAGTGTAAGGATGCATTTTATGGTCAGCATGAACCACAGAGAATGCCGGTAAGTTATGAATTGTTGAACAAATGGGAAGCATGGAAACGTATGGGATGCAAGGCATCAGAAATGGAATCAGCAGCATTATTTATTGCAGCAAGCCATTTAAGAGTTCGTTGTGGTTCCAACTTCTTGGTTGTGGGAAATCAGGAAAGAAATGCTTTGGAAATGGATAACCCGATGGTACATGATACAGAAGCTGCAATCAAGGTAGCTGTTGAAGCGATTCGAAAACTGATCAAAGCAGATAAGGAAAGATAATTCCGGGAGGCGCATAAGATGAAGTTTTTATTGAATTTACTGGGCATTGTAGTAGTCTTAGGGATTATTTTCTTATTGTCATGGGACCGAAAAAATATTAAATGGAAAGCAGTATTAAAAGCCATTGTTGCACAATTTATTATTGCAATCTTATTAGTTAAGATTCCGATCGGAAAAATAATTGTGTCTGTTATATCTGATGGGATTATGGCAGTTATTAATTGTGGACAAGGGGGATTGTCTTTTGTCTTTGGAAGCCTTGCAGACAGTGCATCGGCGGGAAGCATTTTCATTGTTCAGACATTAGGTAATATCATCTTTGTTTCTGCATTGGTAAGCCTGTTATATTATATTGGAGTTTTGGGATTCGTTGTAAAATGGATTGGGAAAGCAGTAGGAAAACTGATGGGAACGACAGAGGTAGAAAGTTTTGTAGCAGTTGCAAATATGTTCCTGGGTCAAACAGACAGTCCGATTCTGGTAAGCAAATACATTAAGTCTTTGACAGATAGTGAGATCTTAGTAATCTTGGTTTCAGGAATGGGAAGTATGTCCGTGTCTATTTTAGGTGGATACCATGCGCTTGGAATTCCTATGGATTATCTGCTGATTGCAAGTGCAATGGTTCCGGTCGGCAGTATATTGATCGCGAAAATGTTGCTGCCACAGACGGAAGCAGTACAGTCCATCACGGATGTTAAGATGGATAACAAAGGAAATAATGCCAATGTAATTGATGCTATTGCAGAAGGTGCTTCCACAGGTATGCAGATGGTCATCTCAATTGCGGCATCCCTGGTTGGTATTATTACATTATTCTAAAGGGTATAAAAAATGAGTGAAAAGAGATACAATAGAATTTTTACAATTGTAATTGATTCTTTAGGTGTGGGCGCATTGGATGATGCGTCCGCCTATGGAGATTCCGGAACGGATACATTAGGTCATATTTCTCAAAACGTTGAAGAACTGAAAATACCAAATCTTCAGAGATTGGGTATGGCGAATCTGCATTCATTACATCAGATAGAACCAGTGGAAAAACCGTTGGGATATTTTATGAAACTGAATGAAGCAAGTACCGGAAAAGATACGATGACCGGTCATTGGGAAATGATGGGATTACACATTACAAAACCATTCCAGACATTCACGGAGACAGGATTTCCACAAGAGTTGCTGGATGAGTTGTCTGCTAGAACCGGACGCACAATTATTGGAAACAAGAGTGCCAGTGGTACGGAGATTCTGGAAGAACTGGCGGAAGAAGAAATTGCTACTGGTCATATGATTGTCTACACATCAGCAGATTCCGTATTGCAGATCTGTGGAAATGAAGAAACATTCGGACTGGAAGAGTTATATCGCTGTTGTGAAATTGCCAGAGAAATCACCATGAAAGATGAGTGGAAGGTTGGACGTGTGATTGCAAGGCCTTATGTTGGAAAGAAAAAAGGTGAATTTAAAAGAACGAGCAACCGTCATGATTATGCGCTTAAACCATATGGAAGAACGGTGCTTAATGTATTAAAAGATGCAGGGTTTGACGTGATTTCTGTAGGAAAGATTTTCGACATTTTCGATGGTGAGGGAATTACGGAATCTAATAAATCTAAGAGCTCCGTACATGGAATGGAGCAGACGATTGAGATCGCAAAGAAAGATTTTGAAGGACTTTGTTATGTCAACCTGGTGGATTTTGATGCTTTATGGGGACATCGCCGTGATGTGCAGGGATATGCACAAGAACTGGAAAAATTCGATGTGAAGCTTGGCGAATTCTTGAATCTTCTGAAAGAAGATGATCTGTTAATCATTACGGCTGATCATGGAAATGACCCGACACATACCGGAACAGACCATACGAGAGAGAAAGTTCCATTTCTTGCATATTCACCATCTTTCAAAGAGTGTGGCAGGCTTGAAGATACACAGACTTTTGCGGTAATAGGAGCAACGATTGCGGAAAATTTCGGGGTAGACATGCCGGAAGGAACCATTGGAAGTTCGGTTCTTGAAAAATTAGTATAAAACATGTGGGTAATAGGAGAAAACTTATTACAGAAAGGACAGTTATGGAGAAAAAAGATGTTTTAAAGATTGTAGATCATACATTGCTTACCCAGACAGCTACATGGGATGAGATTCGGCAGATTCTTGATGATGCGATGAATTATGAAACTGCATCTGCATGTATTCCGGCCGCTTATGTAAAACAGGCGGCAGAATATGTAGAAGGCAAGTTGCCAATCTGTACGGTTATAGGTTTCCCAAATGGATATCATACAACTGCAGTAAAGGTATTCGAAACAAAAGATGCTATTGCAAATGGTGCGGATGAAATCGATATGGTAATCAATATCGGATATCTCAAAGACAAGAGATATCAGGAGATCGAAGACGAAATACGTCAGATTCATGAAGCGTGTGGTGGAAAGATATTAAAAGTGATTATCGAGACATGCCTGCTTACAGAAGAAGAAAAAATTAAAATGTGTGAGATTGTTACAAACGCCGGAGCTGAATATATTAAGACTTCCACGGGATTCTCCACTTCGGGAGCAACTTTTGCAGATGTAGAACTCATGAGAAATCATATTGGAAAAGACGTGAAAGTGAAAGCGGCAGGTGGAATTTCTTCTTTTGATGATGCTGAAGAATTCATGAGGCTTGGCGCAGACAGACTTGGAACGAGTAGGCTGGTTAAGATTATGAAAAATACGGACAGCGGGGCAGGGTATTAAGCCCACTTTGGGGACGGGGGTTTTTTCAATTTCCCCCGTCCCCGATTCGATTTAGTGGTTAGTAAATTTTAAAGTTTCTTGGATTTCTCCGTTGCTTTATTAATGCAATCGATAACGGCGCCTCTCATGCCGCCTTTTTCCAGTGCTTCACAGCCTTCAATGGTAGTTCCGCCCGGGGAGGTTACCATATCTTTCAGTTCGCCCGGATGGATGCCCTTTTCGAGAATCATCTTGGCAGTGCCGAGACAGGTCTGTGCTGCGAGGCGGTAAGCAGTTGCTCTTGGAAGTCCTTGTTTTACACCGCCGTCAGCCATTGCTTCAATAAACATCGCAACGTATGCCGGACCACCGCCGTTCAGGGCGCAGGCAGCGTCAATCAGGTGTTCAGGCACCATCTCGATGACACCGATGGTCTTATAAATTGATTTGGCGATGGTAAGTTCTTCGTCTGTAAAATCATTGTCGGAGCATACTGCGAATGCGCCTTCGAATACCATGGCTGGTGTGTTCGGTAATAAGCGAAGGATTCTTGGAGTGCCGTCAATCATGTTGCGAAGACGTTCTACCGTGACACCTGCAACAATGGACATCATGGCTTTGCCATCTAACGATTTCTTACACATGGATAATGCTTCTGCTGCGTTCTGTGGCTTTACTGCCAGAAGGATGATGTCGCTGTTTGCGCAGACATCTTCGTCATCTTTGGCGAGGTTTACACCCCAACTCTGTGCTTTTTCCATCATAGTCGGATTGATGTCGTATACGTAGACGTTTTCTTTGGGGAGGATTCCGCTCTCCAGTGCTCCGTAGAGGATTGCGCCGCCCATGTTGCCACAGCCGATAATTCCTATTTTCTTTGTTATCATAATGTAACCTCCTTTGGTTGGGGACGTAGTAAAATGCACTTTTACTACGTCCCAAATTGACATATGTGGTGTACCCATTTGACATATGTGGTGTACCTGATTGGAAAGGGACAGGGGAAATTCAAAAAGGGACAGGGGGATTTCAAAAAGGGACGCAGCAAATTCATTCTGGGACGGGGGAAATCTAGATTTCCCCCGTCCCCAAATGGAAGTCCCACGCCTTCTGTAAACTTCCTGGTTTCTCAATCAATAATTTCGTTCCCTCTGCCATGCAACGTGCCGCATACAGCATACCTTTCTGTCCGATGCTCATGCCTGCTTGTTTTGCGGCAGCCCAGTGATGGAGAGGAGTGCCTTTACACATGGTTGCGGCACTGATGGTAATCAGGGGAACGGTGTGGCTGACTTCGGAAGCGTCGGTGCCTATAGAGATAGGAACAGGGGCATCTTCCAAAGGCTCCAGCCCGGAGAAATAAGTTCCGCTGTTTACAAGCCTGGCTTCCTCGGTAATCTTGGCTGCAAAGTTTAATTCTTCCTGGGTGTACTCAGGGGTAGGAATCTTAGTCATTGCTTCGTAGTAGATCTCTGTCAGTATCCGGTTGACTTTCATCTCTTTGCAGCTGCCGAGCAGTTCAATGTCCACGGTGGTTCCGGTCATCATGGCAGCGCCTTTGGCGCAGTCATCTACACGCTTGCTGGCATCCTCGGTCCGCGCACGTTTGCTGGAACGGATGAAGTAGTTGGTCTTGGCAAAGTCGGGAACGACGTTTGCGGGCAGCCCATTATCGATATAGGCATAGTGCATCCGCACATCCAGCGGCACATGTTCCCGCAGATAGTTCACGCCAATATTCATAAGTTCTGCGGCATCCAGCGCGCTTCTTCCGTTTTCGGGGGACTTCGAAGCGTGGGCGCTGACACCGTGGAAGGTATAGTTCTTGATATCCTGCGATTGCCAGATATCGTTGCTGATTCGGTTCCGGTCGAATGGATGCCAGGTCACAGCCACATCCAGATCATCGAACACACCGTGGTCATTCATCACAATCTTACCGGACATGATCTCTTCTGCCGGGCAGCCGTAGACACGGATTGTTCCGGGAGTGCGGTTCGCTTCCATATCTGCTTTCAAAGCGCAGGCAGCAGCGGCAACCGCAGTTCCAAGAAGATTGTGTCCGCAGGCATGTCCGAGTTCTGCCAAAGCGTCGTATTCAGCCAAAAATCCCAAAATAGGATTTTGCTGTTCGGCTCCGTTCGTCCAGACAGCGGTAAATGCAGTATCAATTCCTGCAGTCTTATAGGTAAGCTGGAACCCATGCTTTGCCAGGTATTCTGCCAGATACTTAGAAGATAGTGTCTCCTGATAAGCCAGTTCCGGATGGTGGAAGATATAATCGGCTGTTTCGATTAACTCGTGTTCATGGGAACTGATCCAGTTGGCAATAATATTCTTAGTATGTTCAGCGGTAGAGATATCGGTGGTTCTCGCCTTCAAGTTGTCAGTCATATATCTATGCCTCCTTATTTAAACAGCAGGATAGACCCCTTCTAAGACATCCAGATATTCCTGTCCAAATGTATCTGCAAAGTCTTGGAGTGCCAGGTCTACAGCCTTCTGCCCCTCCGCACCCAGAGTCTCAATCAGTGTCTTGCTGATGGTATGTTTGATATGGGCAGTGTGGAAATTAAAGTCCTTCATACAGGAAGTCCCAAGTTCTTTTTTCTTTTTGGTAAGTTCTTCGGACTCCTCCGGTGTCAGGGGATGTCCCCAGTCGAATTCACACCGCTTACCGCCCCAACTCATAGAGGCGGTAACTGGGGTACAGACAAAGTCTGAACGGAATCCCTGGTAAACTGCATTATCAACATTGACACAATAAAGTTTCCCGTATTCTGTCAAATCATGTTTCTTCCAGGCATCGCACCAGGCACATTTGGAAATATATGTCTGGAGGGTAGGCTGTGTTCTTAACTGCCCGAATTCCATCTGACCATCATAGTCCGGCTTCCACTCTCCATAAGCCTGGTTGGTCATGGTGGTGAGTTCATCCCCGTGTGCCAATGCATTGGCAGCCATACGGGCACCGCGCTCATTGCCATAGGTAGTCATGCCCTGGAGGATAGCCTCTTTGCCTTTGTCACCACATAGTTCGATAGCTCTTTTGGCAAGAAATGCGAACAGGATTGCGTGATGTTCTATCTTACAACGAACAGATTCGTTTGCCATAACATATGCTCCTTTCTTGTAACGTAATAAAGTGTCATCCCAATTATACTACAATAGTAAGGAAAATGCATTGAAGACTTGGAAATATATTAATTTTAGAGTAACAGTTCAGCCATAAGCCGGATTGTGGGCGAATCATGCTTGCATGAATGAACACACAATCCGGCTTATGAGCAGAGCGCCATTTTATGAGCAAAAAGAGCTGCGTAGCAGCGGAGAAGCATCGCAGATGCGTTTTGCGAATGGCGCGGGCTGAACTGTTACATTTTAGAGAACAGAACCCGTAAAATACAGGCAATATTATGGCGTTGGAAAGAACAATGGTATATCGGGAGGAAAACAGGTAAAGGCGAAAAACAGCAGGGCGACTACGATCCACATGGAGAACGTTGTACTCTGAGAAGGTTCATTCCATTGCCGTTTACAACAATAACGATAGATTGCAAAGGCAATTAGAATGCTGGAAAAAAAGATGGAAATATCAAAGACAAGATAATTCCGTCCTATCATACCCGTATAAGTATAGAAGAGCATGATGGTAGACCCCATCGCCCCCATTGCTGACAGAAAGCGATAATAGAAGAAACGGATGATCGCGCCTTTGGAACGCAGGTATTCAAGTACCGTTACAAAGAGCAAGGGAAAGAACAGAAGTTTCAAATGCTCCCACACAGATTCATTCACAGGGCAGAAAAGAGCTGTGAATGCCGCATGATCAGACCAATCATATAGGAAATGGTTCAGGAATCCAAGGGCAATAGCGATGATGATATAAGGCTTGTCCTTCTTATTAATCATTCTATTTATTATATTCATGAAAATACACCCCTTCCACTAATATATGTAACTGAGAAAGAAAATATGAGTGAGACAGCCGAGAAGAAATGTAGAATTCTGTCGAACGATTTTCCGTGCCTTAACATCAATATTTCTTGAAGTGAAGATCCGGATATGCTAGAATTAGGTTCACTAAATGAAATACATTCTATTTTTTCATTTGATTAAGGTATCTGCGGCAGATCGCCGAATGGTTCCAATGTTTCAAAAGAGTTTATCATGGCAGGGAGGGATGTCTTTGATTGTCAGCAACTGATTTCCAGTAGTGATGCAAACGTTAATCTGTAATAGGAGGATATATATGAAGGGAAATAAAATTGCATATAAGGGACTGTATTGTCATGTAAATACAAAGGCTGCTTTCATGGATCGGTGTATGAGAGAAGCGAAGATAAAGAATCTGGTAGTCAGTGCGATGATGACGGCTGACAAAAGGGAGAATCTGTTTCAGATCACCGATTCCAGATATGGGATGGTCGAGATGCAGATGGAATGGGATGATATGAATAAGGAGCAGATGTATGATGCGCTGGTAGGGAAGAGATTATCAGCCAGAAAGTTGGAACAGTTCTCGGACGCAGACAGGATGCTGATGGAACCGATTCTGTATATGCATCAAAAAGAGATACAGATTGACAGTATTCCGTTTATTGTCTATGGAATCGTGAGAAATGAACGCAGCCGTACGATGCTTATGGAGGTGACAAGGGATCATGCCGTGCAATACTGTGATGCATACCGGGAGTCTGCGTATTACGGGACAAGGTTTCTGGAATGGTTCCTGCTGGAAGAGAGAAAGGCGGCAAGGATTGCGATAGGTTTTATGATGCTGCTTAGAAAAGAGGAGGAAGATAGCAGCAGATATCAACTGCTGATGGATATCATCTATGCCGGTTATCGCCCGATGAAGAATACGATTAAGAAGATGCATACGTTTCAGGGAGAGAGTCTCAAGGATTATATGTCGTATGATAATTCTATGGAATTAGACCTGTCTCAGATGATGCTGCAGCTGGTAATCGCAGAAGATCTGGAGATTCCGATTATACAGGATTACGAATTCTGCCAGGTAGTATGTATGTTCATGCGCTATGAGAATGGATGGCTTCATGATGGTGGCAGAGAAGAGCAGGATCTGTCGGAAGGCAGGAGAGTCTATCGGAGATTTCTAAAGGAGCATAATCATCCGGAGTCTTATTTTGCAAGTGAATATCTGGAGATGTCAGGAGATGAGGAAGACAGAGTTCAGGAATGCGAGGAAAAAGAGCGGATGCGAGAATTATTCCGTTTGTTTGGTCTGGAACTTCGGATGTTGTCAGGGATATGTCTTGAGAGGAAGGAGGCAGAGAATCTCTGTGCCGTCTTCGAGGAGAAAGAGTGGGAAGCATACAGGCAGTTACTTCTGATTGCAACATTGTGCAAATACATCCGGCAGATTGAGGTATTGTATGAGGCGGATAATCCGGAAGAGATCAGGTATCGCAAATTGTATGAAGAAAAGACCGTGATGCGCCTGGAGTGCGAGATGAGCCATATGGAAGAAAAAGTCGAAACATTAGAGCGGCAGAAACAGGAGAAGGAGTCGGAACTGGCAGTGGCCAAAGTACGGATAGAAAAATTGGAGAATCTGCAGAAAGAGAACGAAGAGCAGTATAAGAAAGAAAAAGAGGAATTGACCGCACTTCGTAATTTTATCTTCCAGATGGGCGAGGAAGAAGAACGAGAGGAAGATGGAATCAAAGATGAGAACCAGGAGTCGGAGATTGACGGATTAGGCAGAAGCATCGTGATCGGCGGTCATCGGAACTGGCAGAAGAAGATGCGGAAGTGCCTTCCGCAAAGCCAGTTCCTGACCTCGGATCATATGAATTTTGATGCGGCTATTCTGAGGAATAAAGAGTACATCATTTTTAACACGGATATTCTTAAGCACGGATTGTATTACAAGATCATGAATGAGAAGAAGAAGGGGCAGAAGGTTTTGTATGTACATGGGAATAACGTGGGGAGGACGTTAAGGGAGATTGCGAACCAGTTATAGTCTGTCAGGTACAGCCTGTATTGTCAGGAGGCTGCGGGCATGGTACGTTGTAATAATAATCAGATTATATGGGGGAAGTGATAAAATGAATGAAGAGATGCAAAACGAAAAAAGGCAGGATGGAAAAAAGCAATTAGAATATGAGAATGTATTAGCAGGAAAGACGGAAGGGATGATAAGAGAGCCGCTGATTGCGTATAAGTCAGAGAGGAAGCAGGGGGAATATACATTAGAAGATTATTATGCTTTGCCAGATGAGAGAAGAGTGGAACTGATAGATGGCGTAATCTACGATATAGCGGCACCAACCCATATCCATCAATTGATTAGCGGTCAGATATTCAGAACACTGACGGATTATATAGACCGAAGTAATGGAACCTGTATTCCGGCATATGCTCCGCTGGATGTCCAGTTGGATTGTGATGATAAGACGATGCTTCAGCCTGATGTCTTGGTCGTTTGTGACAGGAGTAAATTCCGAAAAGGGATCGTATATGGAGCCCCTGACCTGGTTGTAGAGATTCTCTTGCCATCTACTAGAAAGAAGGATTCGTATCTTAAGACGGAAAAGTATGCGAATGCCGGAGTAAGGGAATACTGGCAGGTAGATCCGGAAAAAAGAAAAGTACTGGTATATGACTATGAGCATGATGATTGGCCAGTATTGTATAGTTTCGAAGATACGGTGCCGGTGAGAATCTATGGGGGAGATTGCAAGGTGGATTTTGCGGAGATCTATGAATATGTGAGGTTTTTGTATGAGTAAAAGGAATAGTAAATGAGGGGGAATAAAATAAGGGATAAGAAAATACGGGGACAAGATCAGAAGGCTTTGTCCCCGAACTAAGGTGAAGCAGAAGTTGGAATAGCGTTTGGAAGTGATTGATCGTATATTTCCAAAGTAACTGCAACAGATAGACTTTTCAGAGTAAGTGCAACAGGGTGTTGCATTTACCTTGAAAAATTTCAATGACAAAAAATATAAAAAATTATAAAAAAACACTTGCATTCCCCAAAAAACTGTTATATAATAGCACTTGCGTTAAGGAAATACGTAATAAAAAATTAAGAAATGCGCGATTAGCTCAGTTGGTAGAGCACCTGACTCTTAATCAGGGTGTCCAGGGTTCGAACCCCTGATCGCGCACTTGAAAATCACTGTTTTTGCAGACATTGTGAGCTGCGGGGACGGTGGTTTTTTTTGTGTCATAGAAAATGAAGTTTCTTATGGTATAAAAACCCTCCGGGAGGATGTACGCTCGCGTGAGAGGTAGTATGTTGCAAGCGACCGCGCTCGGCGCATGAATGCGCTTCGCGCATTCCCTTTATGTGAAGAGATAATTCAAAAGTTTATATGAAAAAACGTGATAAAATAACAAAATTCATATGAAAAATGCAAACCAGAATTGAAGCAACAAGAATAATATGATAAATTAAATTCATTGGTAGAGAATACAATGACCTATAGCGTGCCATTGTATTTGATATGGATGCTGGGCAGATATTTATAGAGTGATAATAACGATTATATTTTCGGAAGAGAGTGAACTATGCAGGGAAAGAATGAATTGTATCAGCAGCAGTTTTTTCAAGGCGTATCCACCGATACGCTGGAGAAGTTATGGCAGAAGGGAAATGTCAAAGAATGCGGAAAAGGGCAGATCATCATACGGGCGAAGGAGGACATCGGCAACGTATATATCCAGATATCGGGCAAGTCCATCATCTATAATCTGACGCACACCGGCAAGCGAAAGATTATCTTCGTATTCGGTCCGGGAGTATTGCTCAATGAGCATGTACTGAATACACATCCGGCTTCGCTCTATTGTGAGACCATAGAGAAAAGCCGCGTTTTTGTAGTGCCCGTTCCGGAGTTTCTGCGGTGTATGGAAGAGGATTTCAGTTTGGTTAAAGCGGTTATGGAGACGCAGGAACGGAGAATCTGGCGCCTGGGGCATCAGCTTAAGAACACGATGGGAAGTATCTATCTGGAGCGGAAGCTGGCGGCGAAACTGTGGAAATTGTCCAGGGATTTTGGCGTTATGACACCGGAGGGGATTGAGATAGATATCAATATGTCGATTACGTTCCTGGCTGATATGCTGGGGGCACCAAGAGAGACGACTTCCAGACTGTGTAACACGTTGACAGAATATGGTCTTATGAGGATTCAGAAGAAGAGAATCACGATTGTGAATCCTCAGAAGATGTCAATTTTCTATAAGACTGGGAAAATATAATGAAAATCTATAAGTGTTTAAAAAGTTCTGTGATGTACATCACAGAATTTTTTTGTGCTTATTGTTAAGATATTATCAACAAGAGCATGTAAGATGGGAAAGGAGAAATTATGGGCTATCAACTATCGAAGACAGAGGCCGGGCAGATGTTTCAGGACTGGGTGAAGACTTATGAAATATTCGGGCCGAAATTGATGGAAGGAGAAGGATGTTTTTCTGATACGGACATTATCCGGTATGGGAAGATTACTTCTCTGGACGAGATCGTATGGAATAAGAAATCCGATTATTCTTTCAAAGAGACTCTGCTGGCTATTAATGAGACGCTGTTTTACTTTACAGAAGACCAGACGACGGTACCGAAGGGGCCAGAGAAAGATATTTTAATCTTCTTACGTTCCTGTGATCTGCACGCTGTGAAACGTCTGGATGAGATCTATCTGAAGAATGGATTCGGGGACTTCTATTATGCGAGAGTAAGAGAGCGGGCGAAATTTATCCTCATGGGATGCAAGGAGACCTGCGAATCAGGATTTTGTGTCAGCATGGGAACGAACCGGGCGGATCATTATGACGCATATCTGAAAGTGGACGGTGAGGTCGTGTATGCAGATATTAAGAATCCGGAACTTGAGAAGGCATTGCAATCCAGTCAGGGAAAAGAGTTAGAAAATGCAACCATGGGCAAGGCTGTAGAGGTTACACCGGATTATGTGACAGAGAATAAAGAGAAGGTTACGCTGCCGAAACACCTGTCAAATGAGAGTTTCACCAAAGCAATCTGGCAGGAATACGGAGACCGCTGTATCGGCTGCGGACGCTGTAATTTCGTCTGTCCTACCTGTACCTGTTTCACTATGCAGGATATCTTCTATAAAGATAACCCGAAAGTGGGCGAGCGCCGCAGAGTGTGGGCATCCTGCCAAGTAGATGGCTATACGGACATGGCAGGCGGGCATGGCTTCCGAAAGAGCCAGGGAGACCGGATGCGTTTTAAAGTGATGCATAAGATCTATGATTATGAGAAACGTTTCGGCTATCCGATGTGCGTAGGCTGCGGCCGCTGCGATGATGTTTGTCCGGAGTACATATCTTATTCCAATTGTGTCAACCGTTTAGCAAAGGAGGAAGAAGAATAATGAAAAATGAATATATTCCTCAGTTATCAACGATTCGAGAGGTTATCAAGCATACGGATCTTGAGTATACGTTCCGTATGGAATTCGACGGAGAGGTAAAGCCGGGACAGTTTTTTGAAGTATCGATTCCAAAATATGGCGAGGCACCGATCTCTGTCAGCGGAATCGGCGAGGGAACGGTAGATTTCACCATACGCCGAGTTGGAAAAGTAACCAATGAGATCTTCGAGAATTATGTGGGAGACAGTTTCTTCATCCGTGGACCATACGGCAATGGATTCGAGATCGCAAATTACAGGGGCAAGGAACTGGTAGTTGTTGCGGGTGGAACAGGTCTCTCTCCAGTACGCGGAGTGGTAGATTATTTCGCACATCATACGGAAGAGGCAGTAAGTACAACATTAATCGCTGGATTCAAATCACCGAAAGATGTCCTGTTCAAAGATGATTTTGAGTTCTGGAATGAGCAGATTCAGGTGATTAAGACGGTAGATACTGCGCCGGAAGGATACGAAGGTCCGGTTGGCATGGTTACGAAGTATATCCCGGAATTGAAATTCGAAGATATTAAGAACACAGCATTTATCTGTGTAGGACCCCCGGTCATGATTAAGTTTACTGTAATGGAGATCTTGAAATTGGGAGTGCCGGAAGAGAATATCTGGGTGTCCAATGAGCGGAAGATGTGCTGCGGTCTTGGAAAATGTGGTCATTGTAAGATCGGTTCTACCTATATCTGCCTGGATGGACCGGTATTTAACTATGTTGATGGAAAAGAACTGATTGATTAGGAGGTGACGTAAGTGGGATTAGATATTAATACAAAGAAATTAAAGAAGAATGCATTCCGTGTATCCAAAGTCAGAGGAATCGGTGCATCCAGAATCCGTGTCCCGGGAGGGTATCTGAATGCGGAAGTGCTGGGAATGGTTCAGGAGATCGCACAGACCTATGGAAATGGATATGTACATCTTACCACCCGCCAGGGATTCGAGATTGAAGGAATCCGTTACGAAGACATGGATGAGATTAATAAGAAACTCCAGCCGATCATCGAGAAACTGGAGATTAACCAGACAGATCCGGAGACAGGTTACCCGGCTTCCGGTACGAGAAATATCAGCGCCTGCATCGGCAATAACGTCTGTCCGTTTGCCAATTACAATACCGCTGAACTGGCAAAGAGAATCGAGAAGGCAGTCTTCCCGAATGACCTGCATTTTAAGATTGCATGTACGGGATGTTCCAATGACTGTGCCAAAGCCAGGATGCATGACTTTGGAATTATCGGTATGACGATGCCGCAGTATGATCCGACCCGCTGCGTAAACTGCCAGGCGTGTGTGAAGGGCTGTAAGAAGTTATCCGTAAGTGCCCTGCGTGTTGAGAATTATAAGATTGTCAGAGATGAAGAGAAATGTATCGGCTGTGGCGTCTGCATTACGAAATGCCCAACCCGTGCGCTGACCAGAAGCAAGAAGAAATATTATAAACTTGCGATCATGGGAAGAACCGGAAAGAAGAATCCACGTCTTGGACAGGATTTCCTCGTATGGGCGGATGCAGATAATATTATTAAGATCATCCTGAATACCTACAAATTCGTGGAACAATATATTTCCCCGGATGCTCCGGCAAGAAAAGAGCATATCGGATACATTATTGACCGTGTAGGGTTCGAGGAATATAAGAAGTGGGCATTGGACGGTGTGGAACTGATGCCGGAGACGATCATGAAAGAGTGCGTCTACTGGGACGGCATTCATTTTGACAGATAACAGGCAGGAGAGGGATAGGATTATGAAGAAAATACAATCAACCTGTAATTACTGTGCGATTGACTGCAATCTGGACTTTTATGTGGAGAACAATCGCGTAGTCAAGGCAGTGCCGACGAAAGGGTATCCGGTGAACGATGGCTTCTGCTGTATCAAGGGGCTGTCTTTGGATAAGCAGCAGACGACGGTAAAGCCTAACAGCCTGCCGAAGATTCGGAAGGAAGATGGGACTTTTAAAGAAGTGTCCTGGGAAGAAGGGTTCCGGTATGTGGCAGACAAATTAAAAGAACTTCAGGCAAAATACGGTCAGGAGAGCGTGGCAGGAATCAGTACCGGACAGTTGACAATGGAAGAATTCGCTATATTTGGCCATGTGATGCGTAACTATCTGAAAGCGAATGTAGATGGTAATACACGTCTGTGTATGGCGACAGCGGTCGTTGCACACAAGCAGAGTTATGGATTTGACGCGCCGGGATTCACGCTGAAAGATCTGGAACTGTCAGACCGGATTATTTTCATTGGATCGAATCCGGTGGTTGCACATCCGATTCTGTGGGGAAGAGTGAGACAGAACCAGGTGCCGGATCATAAGATTATCGTCATCGATCCGAGGAAATCAGAGACTGCAATGAACGCAGATTACTGGTATGGACTGAAGTGGAGAAGCGATCTGCTGCTCTTATATACGGTTGCGAATCTGCTCATTGAGAAAGATTATCTGGATCATAAGTTTATCGAAGAGCATACGGAGAAGTTCGAGGAATTCAAAGAGTTCGTAAAGAGTTATACACTGAAACGCGGAGCAGAAGGAACCGGACTTTCAGAAGAACAGATCCTGGAACTTGTAGAATTGATCCATAGTGGAAAGAGAGTCTCTTTCTGGTGGACAATGGGAGTAAACCAGGGATACGAGGCGGTACGTACGGCGCAGGCAATCATTAATCTGGCATTGATGACCGGCAATATCGGCAAGCCGGGAACCGGAGCGAATTCCATTACCGGACAGTGTAATGCGATGGGTTCCCGTTCTTACAGCAATACAGCAGTCTTCTTCGGCGGCGGAGATTTCACCAATCCGGCAAGAAGGAAACGGATTTCAGAAGTGCTGGGAGTGGACGAAGAGATGCTTGCCGAGAAACCGACCAAGACCTATAACCAGATTATCGAGGGCATCAATGCAGGTGAGATTAAGGGACTGTGGATTCTGTGTACGAATCCGAGACATAGTTGGACGAATAACGAGACATTTGCCCAGGCAGCGAAGAAACTGGAGTTGTTCGTGGTGCAGGATATCTATGATACGATTGAAAGTGCGGAAGACTGTACCGTATTCTTCCCGGTAGTGCCGGGACTTAAGAAAGAGGGAACCTATATTAATCTGGAACGTCGTCTGTCGGCAATGCGTCCGGTGCTTGAGCGCGGAGAGAATGAGATCTCCGATTATGAGGCGGTTCTTGGAGTTGGAAAAGCACTTGGAATGGGAGATGCCTTGAAGGGATGGGAGACCCCGAAAGACTGCTTCAATCTCATGAAAGAATGTTCAAGAGGGATGCCTTGTGACATCACAGGCGTGACATGGGAAGGATTAGAGGAATCCCATGGAATCCAGTGGCCTTACCCTGAGGGAAAAGAGGAAGAGAATGCAGAAGAACAGAGACGTCTCTATGGTGATGGCAAGTTCTTTACTCCGTCTAAGAAAGCGCAGTTTATATTCGAAGAGGTACGCGAGAATCCATTGCCGGTTACGGAGGAATTCCTATACGTGCTGAATACAGGACGAGGAAGCGTGGGACAGTGGCATACCCAGAGCAGAACGAAAGAAGTACGGTTCGTAGAGGATGTCTCTGTTAAGAAAGCCTATCTGTATATGAATACAGAACTTGCGAAAGAGTCCGGCATCCAGGAGATGGATGAGGTCCGCGTCTATTCGGTAAATGGACAGGATGCGGTATTCACCGTTAAGGTAACGGAGAATGTGCAGCATGATGAACTGTATGCGCCGATTCATTACGTGGAATGTAACAAACTGACACCGTCGCTCTATGATTCTTATTCGAAAGAGCCATCATATAAGGCGACACCGGTTCGTTTCGAAAAATGTTAGGAGGGGCTTATGTATCGGATTAAAATTGACCGCAGCCGCTGTATCGGCTGCCTGACTTGTGTGACTGCCTGTGTAGTCAGCCATGAGACGGAAAGCACGGATGCAAGGAACCGGGTAACCATAGACAGTGAGACGAAACCGGCGCCGATTTTCTGCCGGCACTGCGAAAGACCGGAATGTGTATATACTTGCATGACAGGAGCTATGAAGAAGAATCCTGAGACAGGATATGTGGAATATGATAAGGAACAGTGTGCAAGCTGCTATATGTGCATCATGTCCTGCCCGTATGGAATCCTGAAATACGACAGCATCCATCAGAAAGAGATTATGAAATGTAATATGTGTGTGCATAGAAGTGAAGATGGAAGCGCAAAACCAATGTGTGTTGAGAAATGTCCAATGCAGGCGATTACGGTAGAGGAGGTGCAGGTATGAAATACGTAGTATTAGGCTCTTCCGCCGCAGGCGTAAATGGAGTAAGAGAATTAAGGAAGATTGACCCGGACAGCGAGATTGTCCTGATCTCCAAAGATCAGGCGATCTATTCCCGCTGTATCCTTCATCAGTATCTGAGTGGAGAAAGGGACATGGAGCGGATCTGCTTTGCAGAACCTGATTTTGCTGAACTTTACCGGGTAGACTGGATCAAGGGAAAAGCGTGTATTAGTGTCGATCCGAAAGAGAAGCAAGTTGTTCTTGAAGATGGAGAACGGGTTGACTATGATAAACTTTTAATTGCCACAGGCTCACATACATTCATCCCGCCGGTGAAGAATCTGAAAGAAGCGAAGAATGTAGTTGGCTTCCGTAATATTGAGGACATGGAAGTGCTAAAAGAAGTAGCGAAGACTGCAAAACACATTATCGTCATGGGTGCCGGACTTGTAGGACTGGACTGTACGGTTGGATTCCTGCATCTGGGAGTGAAGGTGACACTGGTGGAGATGGCAGACTGGCTGCTTGTGAAGCAATTGGATGAGCGGGCAGCAGGAACCTATCAGAAAGCATTCGAAGATCAGGGCGTGAAGCAGTATTATGGCGTTGGAATCGCAGAGGTGATCCTGGATGAGAACCGGCAGATTACAGAAGCAGTTCTGACAGATGGAACCAGGCTTCCATGTGATTTCGTAGTGGTTACCGCAGGCGTGCGCTCGAATGTAGAGTTCTTGGAGGGAAGTGGAATCGAGACGAGCCGTTTTGGGCTTGTTTATGACGAGACAGGAAAGACCAGTGATGATGATATCTATGGAGCAGGAGATGTATCCGGAACCAGCCCGATCTGGCCGGCAGCAGTGAAGGAAGGAATCGTGGCAGCCAGCAATATGGCAGGCGTGCCAAGGCAGATGTCCGACTTTTTCGCCAGCAAATCTACCATGAATTTCCTGGGAATCCCGAGCATGTCTCTGGGTAATGTGAACCTGAAGGATGAGGATATTACGGTGGAGGTAAAAGAGACGAAGGATTCTTATAAGAAGATTCTGCACAAGGATGGCAGGATTGTCGGTGCAGTGCTTCAGGGCGATCTGGCATATGGCGGAATCCTTCAGCAGTTAATTGCAAGGAAGATTGATGTAAGTAAAGTAAAGAAGCCAATATTCGACATTGATTACTCAGATTTCTTCCATGTAAAAGATAATTTTGAATTCTACTTTGAAGAGGAATAGGAGAGAAGATATGGATCGCTTAGAGAGAATGCCGGTACCGGTATTGCCGACTTTTGTGGGGGCGCTGACACTTGGAAATGTATATGCAGGGATGGGATACGTATGGGTTCGCCATCTGACAATGTGGGCGGCAACGATCGTGATCTTGCTGTATCTGGTTAAGATCGTAAGGTTCCCGGGTACCTGTAAAAAAGAATATGAGACGGTGGTGCCATGCAGCCTGTATGCCGGATTTACCATGGTGCTGATGATCCTTGGAAGTTATTATTTTGATTATGTGCCGATGCTTGGAAAGGGAATCTGGTTTATCGCACTAGGGATTCATGCGGTACATATATTGGTATTTACCTACCGCAATGTGATCAAGTCCCGCAATATTAACACATTCGTTCCTAGTTGGTTTGTTACTTATAATGGAATCATGGTAAGTTGCGTTGTGGGCGGTGTGATGAATGCGGGTGGCATACTGAAGATTGTGCTGTATTACGGAATCGTAGTTTATTTCGTAATTCTGCCATTCATGCTCTGGAGACTGATTACCGTGGAAGTGAAGGCTCCGGTATATCATACGATGGCCGTACTTCTGGCACCGTGTAGTCTGTGTCTGGTAAGTTATCTGAATGTGGAGCAGAATCCGAATCAGATCCTGGTATACGTATTATACTTCTGTGTGCTGGCATCGCTGGCATTCGTGATAATAAAGCTGCCGAAGTTCTTCGCATTCCCATTCGCACCGGGATTCGCAGGAATGACCTTCCCGATGTGTATTGGAATCGTGGCGACGAATAAAATGTCTGCTTATCTGGCGGGAACCGGGAATGAGGCGCTGGGTGCGGCAGCAGGGCAGCTGGGAGGAATCCAGGTTTATCTTACGACGATGATTGTGGGATATGTGCTGCTTAATTTCCTGATGATGGCGCTTAAGGTGGAGCAGAAGTAAGAAGAGATTTTTTAGTTTAGAAATGGTTGTGAAAACCGGGAAAAACGTCTATACTTTTGGATAGAAGGTATAGGCGTTTTTTTAATAGAAGGGTCATGTAAAGCAATTGTAAAGGGACAGGAGTGAATATATGAAGAAGCAGTTACCAGTTGGACATGAGGATATTAAGAGAATAATTGACGGTGATATGTATTATGTGGATAAAACCATGATGATAAAAACATTGATTGATTCAGCAGCAAGCGTGAATCTGTTCACTCGCCCAAGAAGATTTGGTAAGACTCTGAATCTGAGTATGATCCGCAGATTTTTTGAATTGGAATTAGATGCGTCGGGGAATCCGGTCGATAACAGATATATGTTTGAATCACTGAAAATTGCATCTTGTGGAGAACGGTATCTGTCAGAGCAAGGGCAGTATCCAATCATTAACTTGTCCTTAAAATCTGCTAAACAGCCGGATTATGAGATGGCATATCATTGCCTGACAGATGAAATTGCAAAAGAATATCGCAGACATGATTATGTTCTGCAGATGGAGGCGTTAGCAGAAGATGAAAAACAAAGATTCCGGGATATAATGGCACGGAAGGGAACTCGGGTGGATTATGCAACCGGACTGGAATTCTTATCATATTGCCTGGAAAAATATCATGATAAGAGAGTCATTATCTTGATTGATGAGTATGATGTGCCGTTAGAGAATGCATATTTTGCGGGCTTTTATGATAGAATGATTGATTTTATCCGCTCTTTGTTTGAGTCTGCCCTGAAGACGAATGGGAGCCTGGAATTCGCAGTGATTACCGGGTGTTTGAGAATCAGCAGGGAGAGCATATTTACCGGGCTTAATAATCTGGAGATTTATTCTGTGACAAGACCGGAATATGCAGATATGTTTGGATTTACAGCAGATGAAGTAAAAGAGATGCTGGTTTATTATGGATTGGAAGATAAGTATGAAGAGATCAAAGAATGGTACGATGGCTATCTGTTTGGCAATAAGGAGATCTATAATCCGTGGAGTATTATCAATTATGTCAAAGTTGCGCTGACAGACAGAGATGCATTTCCACGTCCATACTGGTCGAACACTTCTTCGAATGCGATTATCAAAGAACTGATTGAAGGTGCCGATATGGCAACCAGACAGGAGATAGAAAGCATGATTGAAGGAGGAACGATTGAGAAACCGATTCATGAGGATATTACTTATGACGCTATCCATGAATCAAGAGATAGTCTTTGGAATTTCCTATATTTTACGGGCTATCTGAAGAAGGTCAAGGAGAAAATGGGAGATGACATGATCTATCTGACGATGACGATACCGAATAAGGAGATTCGCTCTATTTATCGGAATCATATACTGAAATGGTTTGATAAGAAGATACAGAATTCTAATCTGATTCCACTTCTGACTGCCATAGAAAATGATGATTGTGAAGTGATAGGAGATCTCCTGACCGGGCAGTTGATGGATACGATTAGTTTCTTTGACTATGGGGAGAATTATTATCACGGTTTTCTTGTAGGTTTGCTGAAAGCATCAGGAAAGTATCTGGTTGTCTCGAATCGGGAAAGTGGAACGGGAAGAACGGATATTATTATGAAGACTCCAAGTGTTCGAGGCAGGGCATTTATCTTGGAATTGAAGGTGTCGAAGACATTCCGGATGATGGAAGCCGGATGTGATGAAGCACTGCTGCAGATAGAGAAAGAGAATTACGAGGCAGGGCTTCGGGCAGAAGGGTATAGTAAGATCGACAGATATGGAATCTGCTTTTACCGGAAGGAATGTCTAGTGAAAAAGGGATAACAAATCAAAGAAATCATTCCAGATAACAGAATGAGGTCTGTGTTTGGAGGATGAAATACGAAACTGTTGGAGGAGAAGAAAATGAAAGCGATTCTTTATACGACGACAAACGAAGGAACGATGAATAAGGACACGGTCATTGCAAGACCGGACGAGGGTGTGGAAAATGAGGTTCTGAATATCTACGAAGAAGTAGAATATCAGACGATGGAAGGATTCGGTGGCGCCCTAACGGATGCGGTAGGATATGTCTTCTCTCAATTGAGCAAAGAACAGCAGGACGAGATGATTCAGATGTATTTTTCGCCTGAGCATATGGGTTATACACAGGTGCGTATTCCTATGGATAGTTGCGATGCTTCGGTTCAGATGTATGAAGCGGCATCAGATGAAGAAGATGAGGAATTGAAGAAGTTCTCGTTCGCGGATACTGAGAAACATATTATTCCGATGCTTGACGCCGCCGAGAGGACAGCAGGAAAGAGAGTGAAGATTATGCTCTCTCCGTGGTCGCCGCCGGCATACATGAAGACGAATGGGAAACGGACAGGCGGCGGCTCTCTGAAGCCTGAGTATCGGAAACGCTGGGCAGAATATTTGTGCAGATATGTGGAGGAATTTAAAAGCCGGGGATATGAAGTGGCACGCATGTCCGTTCAGAATGAGCCGAAGGCAGTACAGACATGGGATTCCTGTGTATATACGGTTAAGGAGGAGCAAGAGTTCCTGCGTGACTATCTGGCACCGGCGCTTAACGCACATGGCTTGGGAGACGTGGAGCTATTTATCTGGGATCATAATAAGGAGCGTCTCTATGAACGGGCAAGGGATATCATCGATGATACGACGAATGATCTGGTTGCAGGGGTGGCTTTCCACTGGTATAGTGGAGATCATTTTGAAGCATTGGATCTGATGCGGAAAGTATATCCGGATAAGAAACTGATTCTGTCGGAGAGTTGCATAGAACTTGGAAAATATGCTAAGGCAGATCAAGTGAAGAACGCCGAGCGTCTTGCTCATGATATGATGGGAAATCTGAATCACGGCATGGAAGGATTCTACGATTGGAATATGATGCTTGATAGCGAAGGTGGTCCGAATCATGTAAGGAATCTATGCGAAGCGCCGTATATGTTCGACATGGAGAAAAAGGAACTGGAAGAGCGTAGGATTCTCAGATATTACTGGCACTTCTCACATTTTATCAAGCCAGGGGCAGTAAGACTGGCAAGTACCCGATTTACGGATAAGGTGGATTTTACAGTGTGGAAGAATGTAGATGGTGAGATTGTATTTGTACTGATGAACCGCTCGGAAGAGAAGTTCGAATGCCATCTTAGGATGAGAGGAGAAGAAATTGTTGTGGCTTTGGAGGCGCATTCCATTATGAGTGGAGTGATTCGGGAGTAGTAGGACTATGGCATAGTGATATCTTGTGACTTGTTGTTCAAATAGGTGTGATAATATGGGGGACTGTGGTGGTTGCTATTTGAATATTCTAGCAAATGCCACAGTCCCTTGGTGTTCGTTAGATCTTAATATTCGTATCCGTGATATTAGCCAAAGATTTCACAATTTCTTAATCTTTATTTAATTCTTTATCTATATCAAAAATATCCAAAATATTGTATAATAACGATTATTACCTTTATTTGGGAGTACACATATGAGCAAGCCAACCTTAGGAAATCCACAGAATACCATAGAGATTCTGCAAAAATATAATTTTTCATTCCAGAAGAAATTCGGTCAGAACTTCTTGATTGATACCCACGTATTAGACAAGATTATCCGTGCAGCCAATATTACTAAGGAAGATATGGTGCTGGAGATTGGTCCGGGAATTGGAACCATGACCCAGTATCTTGCAGAAGCGGCAGGGAAAGTAATTGCAGTGGAGATTGATAAGAATCTGATTCCGATACTGTCTGATACATTAAGCGAATATGATAACGTAACGATTATCAATGAGGATGTTCTGAAACTAGATATTCAGAACTTAGCGAACGAAGAGAATGAGGGAAAGCCTATTAAGGTTGTGGCGAACCTTCCTTACTATATTACAACCCCGATTATTATGGGGCTGTTTGAGAATCATGTGCCGGTAGAAAGTATTACCGTTATGGTGCAGAAGGAAGTGGCAGATCGTATGCAGACAGGACCAGGCAGCAAGGACTATGGGGCATTGTCATTGGCGGTGCAGTATTATGCCGAGCCATATATTGTGGCAAATGTACCACCGAACTGTTTTATGCCAAGGCCGAAAGTGGGGTCGGCTGTCATAAGGCTTACCTGTCATGAGAAGCCGCCGGTAGAGGTAAAGGATGAACGCCTGATGTTCGATATTATCAGGGCTTCATTTAATCAGCGGAGGAAGACACTGGCGAATGGACTTAAGAATTCCGACAGAATTACGTGTTCCAAAGAGGCGATTACAGAGGCGATCGAGCAGTTGGGAAGAGGCGCCAGCGTCAGGGGCGAAGCCTTAACGCTGGAAGAATTCGCAGTTTTAAGCAATGAATTGTGGAACAGTATGCAGTCAGAGCGTTCAGAGTCCATTTGAGTAACTATTAATATTGTTGACGGAACTTGAATCTGGTAATCTTACGGAGGAGGTTCCGGAAGAAAGGGGTGCTGTATATGGCGAGAAGAGGAGAATTTGCGTTGTTCGAGATCACACCGGAGATTGAGCATTTCGCGCAGTTGTGTGAGGAGAATAATGTAATTGATAAGGATTTATATACGAAATACGAGGTGAAGAGAGGGCTTCGTGATGTCAATGGTAAGGGTGTTCTTGCCGGGCTTACGAATATATCCGATGTATGTGCGAAGAAGATGGTTGATGGAAAAGAAGTCCCTTGTGAAGGTAATCTCTATTATCGCGGATACAATATCAAGGATCTGGTGAAAGGCTTCCTGGAAGATCAGCATTTCGGATTCGAAGAGATTGCATATCTTCTGTTGTTTGGTGAACTGCCGACAGCAAAGGAATTGGAAGTATTCCATGAGACATTGGTAGAGCGCCGGACACTTCCGCCAACATTCGTAAGGGATGTTATTATGAAGGCACCGAGCAGAGATATGATGAACAGTATCTCTCGTTCTATTCTGAATCTGTATTCTTATGATGCGAAAGCGGATGATACATCGATTCCGAACGTGCTTCGCCAGTGCCTGAACCTGATCAGTCAGTTTCCGATGTTGATGGTATATGGTTATCATGCATATAACTATCGTTTGGGTGAGGACCTGTTTATCTATGCGCCGTCACCGGAATTATCCATGGCGGAGAATATTCTGATGATGCTTCGTGAAGACCGGAAGTATACGGAACTGGAGGCAAAGATTCTGGATATGGCGTTGGTACTTCATATGGATCATGGTGGTGGTAATAATTCAACATTTACCACACATGTTGTTACATCTTCAGGGACAGATACCTATTCTACGATGGTAGCGGCACTGGCATCTCTGAAGGGTCCAAAACATGGCGGTGCCAATATTAAGGTTACGCAGATGTTCGAGGATATGAAACAGGTAGTTAAGGACTGGACGGATGAAGATGAGGTGCGCAAGTATCTGAATGATCTTCTGGATAAGAAAGCATTCGACCAGAAGGGATTGATCTATGGTATGGGGCATGCGATCTACTCAGTATCTGATCCTAGAGCAGACATCTTCAAGGTATTTGTGAAGCAGTTGGCACAGGAGAAAGGTCATGAAGAGGAGTATGCGCTCTATGAGATGGTTGAGCGTATGGCTCCGCAGGTCATCGGTGAGAAGAGGAAGATCTATAAAGGTGTAAATGCTAACGTGGATTTCTACAGTGGTCTTGTATATAGTATGCTGGATCTTCCGCCGTCATTGTATACGCCGATCTTCGCAGCAGCACGTATCGTAGGATGGAGTGCGCACAGGCTGGAAGAACTTAAGAACGTTGACAAGATTATCCGTCCGGCATATAAGCCGCTGGCGGAACATAGAGATTATGTAAGAATGGATGATAGATAGATGAAGAATGATTTTTATTATCTTTCCAGAGATGGGAAGACTCGGATTCATGCCGTGGAATGGGTGCCGGAGGGCGACGTTAGAGGCGTTCTTCAGATCTGCCATGGTATGGTGGAATATATCGAACGATATCATGAGTTCGCAGAGTATATGTGTGCACGGGGATACTATGTAACGGGGCATGACCATCTGGGACATGGCAAATCGATCCAGAGTGAGGAAGATTATGGATATTTCCCGAAAGCGCATGGGAATCAGTATGTGATTGGCGATATCCAGCATCTGCGGCAGATGACGGAGAAGAAGTATCCGAATGTACCATATGTTATGATGGGACATAGCATGGGTTCTTTCCTGTTAAGGCAGTACCTGACTATGTATGGCAAGGGTTTGACTGCAGCGGTGATCATGGGAACCGGATATCAGAGTGCGCTTGTCCTGAATGCGGGGCAGTTGGTGTGCCGTGTGATTGCGGCATTCAAGGGCTGGAGATACCGAAGCAAGTTCGTGGATAACTTAAGTTTCGGCGGTTTTAATAAACGCTTCGAACCGGGAGAGACTTCGAAAGAGTGGATCACGTCCGATAAGGAACGGTGCCAGAAGTATGTGGAAGATCCTTTGTGTTCATTCATGTTTACTCTGAGCGCATATTATCAGATGTTCGAGGGTATGAAGGTGCTGACGAAGAAGAAAAACACGGAGCGTATTCCGAAAGACCTGCCGGTACTGTTCGTGGCTGGTGCGGATGATCCGGTGGGAGCATTCGGCAAGGGTGTCAGAAAGGTATATGGACAGTATAAAGCGGCTGGGATCAAGGATGTATCTTTGAAACTTTACAAAGGAGACCGGCATGAGATCCTGAACGAGACAGACCGGGCGCAGGTGTATCGGGATATATTCAGATGGGTTGAGAGACGCGTAAGGAAATAATGAGAATATAAGATTGTGGAATCCTCGGATGGGTGATGAGCTTGTCTGGGGATTTTTTGCGCATACTAATGTTATCATTTATGCCCGATATGTCAGACGAAACAATTGCATATTATACATGGAAAAGTTATAATTATATATAAGTTTCACAAAAGATATAGCAGATACGGTTGCTCATAGGGAGGAGTTAAATGAAAGGGAAAAAATTAAAGAATACGTTATCGGTAGTTTTTATATCATTATTCATCATAGCGATTGCGCTCGTTGGATGCAGCAGCCTGGGCGGCGGCGACTCCAGCGTTACATACCAGGATTACGAACTCACGGTAGAAGACAACATCTATAATAGCGGCACAAGAACCGGATTCATAGATCTGTCAATTAAGGGTGACGGCTCTCCGTTCGAGAAACTTTTCTACACTTCCGATGATGTCTTGAGTAATGGATTCGACTTTATCGTTGACGACGAATGCCTTCTGAGAGTATCCCAGGGCTCGACCCAGTTGAAATGCAGAGCATATGAGACTGCATATAAGGGAAAGACACAATACCTGAGAATCTATTATATCAGTGGCAGCCATCAGATCAAAGAAGATTCCGTGGATGTTGAGATTGTATATTCCAGGGAAGCTAAAGTAGAACAAAACGTGCCGGTGAAACTAAAAGTAGATGATGAATATATCAGTTCCGGGGCGGGAGAAGGAAAGAATGAGATGAGAGTCTCGGCAACTGGCATTCTCTACCCGAATATAGTATCATATAAGCAGCCTTATATGACAAGCAGCACTATGGTAATCGATGGCAAAGACGCAGAATGCCTGCTGGCAATTGATCAGGATGTCCAGGCGGGAGAGATAGGTGGAAAAGAGGTTATCAAGCCTAAACTGAGTTATGTACCGGAATATGACGGGGAGTCGATTATCTATGCTGTAGAATTAGAGAACTGGAAGCAGATTGAACAGATCAAATTCAGTGACAACGGATTTTATTTTACAGAGGAAGCAAAAGAGAATGCCGCCAAAGAAGAAAAAGAGGCAGAGGAGGAAGCGCTTCAGGATAGAGGAAAGGAACGAGGAGATTTTACAGGGGATAAGGAAGCGGTTATAGATCAGATGCTGAATGCAATCGACCACTATACGACGGTGCAGGGCACATTCCGCATGAAAGGCAGACAGTTGGGATGCGAAACGGAGGCTTCCGTAGAATACAAGATTGATAAAGAGACGTCCTACTCTTATGAAAGAGTCCGCTCGGCGGATATCGACTGGACGGCGCTGGCGGATAGCAGTGGAGCAACCGTATATTATCATGCACAGAAGGCTTACCGTACGACAGGGCGTACCCTGGAAGATGAGTCAATCGTGAAGATGGATGTCAATGAGCGGGTAAGACCGCAGGTGAAAGATATTGATCATTATCGGAATAATATTACAGATCTGTATTATGCAACATACAGTGTATATCCTCAGGCTACCGCATTCATATATCTTTTTGATCCAGATCAGTGGGAGATTGTTGGTGAAGAAGCAATTGCCGGACGGAATTGCTGGAAGGTTGAAGGCAAGGGGGAATCCTATCTGAATCCGGTGAACAGCATTGCGTTGTGGATTGACAAGGAGACCGGTTGCGTGCTTCAGTATAAAGGTTATGCGGGGCGTGATGAGAATCGGACAGAGGTTGAATATCTGACGACGGATTCTATTATATATAATGAGCCTGTTACTCCTGTGGAAATGGGAGCGGAATATGATGATTATGCGGATTGGACGTAAGGAGGATATTTGGAGAGATGAATGCGAAGAAAAGAGAACAGTTAACGCAGATATTTTGCATGGTAGGGGGAAGCCTGATCTATGCGTTGGGGCTTAATCTGCTGATTACATCACTTGGATTATACAATGGAGGCTTCCTGGGTATAGCGCAGCTGATCAGAACATTTTTAGTTAGCGTGTGCCATGTGCCTGTGCCGGCAGGCGTAGATATCGCAGGTATCATATATTTTATAATGAATGTTCCGTTATTTTATATGGGACTTAGGATTATGGGGAAGGAATTTGCCGTGAAGTCATTATTCGGCGTAGCGGTTATCAGTGCATTCCTGGTAATGGTTCCGATTCCGTCCGTCCCGATTGTTGAGGATTATCTGACGGCATGTATCATAGGCGGAATCATATCAGGGTTTGGTAGTGGTTTGATCCTTCGGGGAAGAGGTACGGCAGGCGGACCGGATATTATAGGAGTCTGCTGTGCAAAGAAATATCCGAATGCAAGTGTTGGAAAAGTTAGTATTATATTGAATATCTTTGTATATGGTATCTGTTTATTCATGTATGATATTGAGATCGTTATCTATTCATTAATCTATGCAACGGTATTCTCACTGGTAGTTGATAAAGTACATATTCAGAATATCAATACGAGTATTATGATATTTACCAAGAAAGAAGGAATATCGAAGGCGATTATGGAGCAGACCGGACGAGGCGTTACGAATTGGGATGGAGAGGGCGCTTATACGAGAAAGACTTCTTACATATTGTTTGTTATGGCTTCTAAGTATGAGGTACCGCAGATCAAGCATATCGTACATAGTATTGATCCTCATGCGTTTATGATACTTACGGAAGGGTGTTCCGTGGATGGGAATTTTGAGAAGAGGCTGTAAGTGTGAACAAAGAGATCCGCTAACCATGCTGGTTAGCGGATCTCTTGTTGTTATAGTTATCTAAAGGAATGAGAGTAAAGTGCTGCACCGAACCCTCTCGGTGCGTTACTTTATGAGGGGGAGATAGTGAGTGTTAATCAACTATCTGACTACAAGTATAAAAGAAAATTATGTCCAAAGTATGTTAAAACTATAAAAGAAAAAGAAAATTTCTTAAGAAGCACTTAAGAAGTTAAAAAGAAAGCCTAAACTACAAGTCTGGAAGCGGATTTCTGTCTTAAATGAGCAGTCAATATGTCAAGAAATTCGCTGCAGGAAGGGCGTTCATGCATTGGCCTCAATGCAATCTCCTGAAGGAGCCTCTTATTCCCTCTTTCCCAGCACACCTTAATGATAGTTCGAATATCCCTCTCAACGCTGTAACTGGTTGTCCGGTAATGTCTTGCAATCAGAGGATAGAGTAATTTGCTGACGGAGAGAAGATAATCCTCATCCTCCAAACATAATTTGATTCCGTAATTCAGATACCGGTATCCACGATAAGTGGAGCCGATCCCAAGAGAACGTATCAGATATTCAATATCCTGTTCATTCATAACATTTTCCTCTTTACCACCTTATCATTGAGAAACAAAAAAAGCATGCTACAAACCAATATTATAGCGAAAATATTAATCAGATTAGAAAGCCGGACAGAATCAGTAATTTTTCGACACGTAAAGACATAATACGACATTTCACAGGAAGATGGGATTTCATAATATCTTAAGAATTTCCACAAATTGCTCTTAAAAAATTCCTGCTATTCTTGTATAGTATAAGGGAGGTGATGAAGATGTCAAAAATATTAGTATGTGATGATGACAGGGAAATAGTAGAGGCCATAGATATCTATCTGTCCCAGGAGGGCTATCAGGTATTAAAGGCATATGACGGGGAAGAAGCGTTGAAGGTATTAAAATCAGAGAAAGTAGATCTTCTGGTGATTGATGTAATGATGCCCCGGTTAGATGGAATCAGAGCCACCCTTAAGATTCGTGAGGAGAACAACATGCCGATTATCATTCTGTCTGCCAAATCCGAGGATGCAGATAAGATACTCGGTCTGAATGTGGGAGCCGATGATTATGTGACGAAACCTTTCAACCCTCTGGAGTTAGTAGCCAGAGTCAAATCTCAACTGCGCAGATATACTCAGCTTGGAAGTACGGTAGACCATACGAGCCAGGCGGTATATGAGGTTGGTGGTCTGTCTATTAATGATGATCTGAAAGAAGTTACGGTTGACGGTGAACCAGTGAAACTTACGCCAATCGAATATAATATCTTATTACTGTTAATGAAGAATCAAGGAAAAGTCTTCTCTATCGATCAGATCTATGAAAGCATCTGGAATGAGGACGCCATAGGCGTGGATAACACGGTGGCAGTACATATCCGGCATATCCGGGAGAAGATCGAGATCAACCCCAAAGAGCCGCGTTATCTGAAAGTGGTCTGGGGAGTCGGGTATAAGATAGAGAAACTTTAGAAGGGAGTCTGTATGAATCATCAATGGTATAAATCTACGCTTGCGAAGAGCATCCTGATTGTGCTGGAGCATATATTGCTGGTGATTGTAGTGGTTAGTTTTCTGTGGATGATGTCCTATCCTGCGTTGTGGAGAGAGGCGCTGGTAGGAGAGCCGGTGAAAGCGTATGAGGATACGACGAGTTTTAATGAGCAGTTAAGAAGCTGCAGTTATGAGATGCTGAATGCGATCGGCATGCGGGAACTGTTTGAGACGGATGGAAAATATGACCCACAGAAGATTGTAGATATTCAAACATATTATAATGAATCGAAGATTGATAATGAGAATGTAAGCGGTCTGGCTTACCGGCTTGAGGAATTGGTCGAATGGGGTGCTGAATGGCATCAGAACGGTGAAGAGAGTGATGCGGATACAGGCAAGAATTTTGGTGACAATATTATCGTCTGTAAGCGACCGGACAATACTTATCATTATTACTATTATAAAGAGTTTCAGGAACTGATTGCCAGCGGTGAACTTAAGTTCGTGATGGAAAGTGACGGGCAGGGAGGCACCGGGGAGTCTATTCTCAACGATCTGCGGGAAGGTAATTTCTACGAAGGTAATAGTTCTTCGACCGAATTCAAGGGGCTTCAGGATGCAGAGGGCAAGATTGCCTATATTGACTGCTGGAGTTATGACGGCACCTGGGTGGAGGAGAAATATAAGCCGATGGATGCCGAGAGTGTCATGGAACTTGCCAATGACAATCCGGAGTGGAACGGGCGGCTGAGTGAGGCTTATCAAATGCTTCGCGATTCCATTTACCGAATCAATAGTGAAGTGGGAAGTTATCAGAATCTGGAGTCATTTTATCTGGAAGGCGATACGAATTTTGCATATCTGTATGTGGATACGGATACGAAGCGGGTGTATAGTAATCGGAAAGAGTTCAAAGATTATTCTGAGTTAGAGAAGGACTTGGATAAGTTCCGGAAGATGGGACGATATGTAGTGATCATGCCGGAACTGGCAGATTTTGAAACGAACCTTAATGATATAGAAGTCGCCGAATGGAGAGACGAAGTCAAATATTCTGGGAATAAGGAGACCGGCTTCATCTATGCGGCGGGAGTGGATACCTCCTATCCGATTAAGGATGCATTCTATTCAGAATCACGTTTGTATGAAAAATACGGTTCAAGTGCGAAGGAGATCGTGTGGCTTGGAATTGCGGCAGGTGTCATGGCAGTTTTCATTATCATATGGCTGACGATAGTTGCAGGGCGCAGTGACCGTGATGATGAACTGCACCTGAATGCATTTGACAGATGGAAGACGGAACTGGCAGCAGGGTGTGTGGTGGCGGTCTGGATTATTCCAATCCTGTTGTTTGGTACGAGTGTATCTTATGTATCGAGTAAGGTATATGATGCATATGGCAGTGTAGTCACTTATTCTGCAGGATTTGGTCTGGCGAATCAGACTATTTCGTATATTGTAGTCGGTGGAATCGGGGCGGCTTATACTTGCGTTATGTTCCTGACCGGATATCTGAGTCTGGTGAGAAGAATAAAGGCGGGAGAACTGTGGAAGAATAGTATCCTGCGATGTGTGTGCGGATTTGTAAAAGAGATATTCCTGAATATGCATGCTGTCTGGAAGGCAGTGGTCATCTTTGGCTTGTTTGTATTAATTCATTGGCTGGTGCTCATTAGTTCGTCAGCGATCTGGGTTATCATCATGCTGGCAGCAGAGTTTGCGGCATTCGTCTATCTGGTAAAACAGGCGATTGGTAAGCATCGGATCAATATGGGTGTTGATAAGATTGCCAAGGGTGAAGTGGACTACAAGATACCGGTGAAGGGCTTGGGTGATGATCAGAGGATTATTGCCGAGAAAATTAATTCTATTGGGGAAGGGCTCGACGCTGCTCTGGAGAAGAGTATGAAGAGCGAGCGCCTGAAGACGGATCTGATTACCAATGTGTCTCATGATATTAAGACACCGCTTACGTCTATTATTAATTACGTAGAACTATTGAAGCAGGAGAATTTTGAAGATCCGAAGATTCGAAGATATATTGAAGTTCTGGAGGCGAAGTCCCAGAGGCTCAAGACACTGACTGAGGATGTGGTGGAAGCGTCCAAGGTAAGTTCGGGGAATATTACGCTTGAGTATATGAATATCAATCTGGTGGAGATGATCCAGCAGACCAGCGGAGAATTCGAAGAGAAATTCACTGCCCGAAATTTGAAAGAGGTGATGTCGCTTCCGGATAGAGAGGTGATCATCCGGGCGGATGGAAGACGATTGTGGAGAGTGCTGGCGAATATCTATAATAATGCTGCTAAGTATGCGATGGAAGGCACCAGGGTATATGCAGATCTATACACCACAGGAACCACGGCGATATTCAGCCTTAAGAATATCTCAGATCAGCCGTTGAACATCTCGGCAGATGAGTTGACTGAGAGGTTCATCCGCGGGGATATCTCCCGGAGCACGGAAGGAAGCGGGCTGGGATTGTCCATAGCCAAGACGCTGACTGAGATGCAGGGAGGCAAGTTCGACCTGTATCTCGACGGGGATCTGTTCAGGGTTACCATCACATTCCCAATAGGGACAGGGCAAAATTAAAAAGGGACACGGCAAATCCAATTGGGGACGGGGGAAATTGAAAAAACCCCCGTCCCCACCTTGCGCTTGGGGGGAAAAAACATTACAATAATAATATTATGAATGAATTAAGCAAATTATTACAGGAAAATCTAAATATAGAATTTATCTCAGCAACCCTCAGCAACCCCAGGCAGAAGGAGGGACCATCGAAGGTCAAGGTTCGCCCGCTGCTTCAGAAGGAAAAACTAATATTCCAACTCGAATTATTCCAGAATAATCAGGCATTTCACAGGAATGCGGCGCCCCGGGAGGCGTGTGAACTGCTTCTTATGTATATGGAGAATATGCGCCAGTTACAGATGGAGACCAAGACTTATCAGTATACGGTTCTGGTCAGCAAGAAAGGCAAGGTTACGATTAAGAGGAAGGCTTGTAAATGTGAGAGAAAGGACATTGATATGAGCCACAATCGGAAGAAGAAGTATGTGCTGGAAGAGGGAGTGCCGGTTCCATTTCTTCAGGATCTTGGCGTGATGACGAAAGAAGGCAAGATTGTGAATTCCAGATTCGACAAATTTCGACAGATCAATCGTTTCCTGGAATTCATTGAAGATATTTTGCCGGAACTGGATAAGGATCGGGAGTTGACGATTCTGGATTTCGGATGTGGCAAGTCATATCTGACATTTGCCATGTATTATTATCTGCATGAACTGAAAAACTACGACATACGTATTATAGGGCTGGATCTTAAGAAGGATGTGATCCGGCATTGTAATGAACTTAGTCAGAAATACGGCTATGAGAAGTTAAGATTTTTAGAGGGAAATATCGCAGATTACACGGGTGCCAGCAAAGTTGATATGGTAGTGACGCTTCATGCTTGTGACACTGCGACGGATTTCGCGCTGGAGAAGGCTGTGGGCTGGGATGCGAAGGTGATTCTGTCGGTGCCGTGCTGCCAGCATGAACTGAATGGGCAGATGTATAATGAGGTGCTGCAGCCTATTTTCAAATACGGGCTGATCAAGGAGCGTATGGCGGCGCTTGTAACGGATGCGCTGCGTGCCGAGTATCTGGAGCGGGAAGGGTATCATGCCCAGATTCTGGAGTTCATTGATATGGAGCATACGCCGAAGAATATATTAATCCGTACGATTAAGACTGGCAAAAAAGGGGAGAACCGGGAAGCAATCAGGCAGTGCGAGGAATATCTGCATGTGTCACCGACGCTTGGACGGTTGTTAGATCATAAAGGGGAACAATAGATGAAATGGAAAAATAGATTGATAGAAGCCGGAGTTCTGGCTGTAATATTTATCATAGCGGTCATCGGCTTCAGTTATTATACGAATAAAGGCAATGATAACATGACTGCCGATATGGGAACAGCAACTTATCCGCAGGTATCTTTTTCCTATGACGGATATGCGCTGAATACTTTGAGCGGATATGCTAAGAAGATGGACATACCGGCGATGCGTGACACTATAACGCCGGTTTCAGGACAGAGGCTCAATGCTGAGATTCAGGCATATGGCAATAAGATCCAAAGTGCCAGTTATACAGTGTATTCTTTGGATGGGGAGAAGAAACTGAAAAGTGAAAAAGTGGATGATGTAAACGAGAACTTCGTGGTGGATCTTAATGGTGAAGGGATTCTTGACGGAGAACAGGTATTGGAGATTACGCTGAATACTAAGGATGATAAGACGATATATTTCTACACCAGGGTTGTAGATGCGGCGAATGCAAATGTGCTGGAATGTCTGGATTATATCCGTAATTTCCATGAGAGTGCCCTTGGCAAGGTGGAAGGCGCCGGGGTTGGCGCGGCAATCGAGCCAAGTGAGGAGGCTAACAATTCTACTTTACGTCATGTGACG
Organism: uncultured Dorea sp.; assembly: GCA_945870325.1. Taxonomy (GTDB): domain Bacteria; phylum Bacillota; class Clostridia; order Lachnospirales; family Lachnospiraceae; genus CAMBRQ01. The sequence goes on from CAMBRQ010000010.1 coordinate 34,665, forward strand.
ATTCATTCAGATTACGACCATGTGTCCTGGGGGGCTTTGGAGCCGACGGTTGAGAAGGGAGAGCGCTGGAACATCAAAGAGATTAACAGCAATTCGATGTCTGTACAGTTAGAGTACCGTGTGCGTTGTAAAGGTGAGGAAAATGAGACGGATGTGTACAGTGTGAAGGAGTTCTTCCGTGTGCGCCACATAGCAGATGCGCAGAAGACATACCTTCTGGACTATGACCGGACTATGGAGCAGATATTCGATGCGACGAAGCAAGTGTTGAATGAGAAGGGCATCCTTCTTGGAATTGTGCCAAGAGATATGTCTTATATCGTCAATGATGATGGCACGGTAGTATCTTTCGTTGCGGCAAATGAGTTGTGGAATTACAATAAAGAAGCGGATGAGATGTCGCTGGTGTTCAGTTTTGCCGATGCCGAGAACAGCGATGTCCGCAATATGATTTCCCTAAATAAGATAAAATTACTGGAAATGGATAAGGCTGGTGATACGGTGTTCGCGGTGTGCGGATATATGAGCCGCGGCGAGCATGAGGGTGAGGTTGGCATTGCAATCTATTATTATGATATAGAGAAGAATTCTGTTGAGGAGAAGGTATTCGTCTCCAGTGACCAATCTGCCGGATATGCGGCAGGCGAACTGAGCAAACTGGTCTATTACAGCGTAGACAGGAACATGCTGTACGTCATGGTGGATGGCACTCTCTATGAGTTCGATGTGGAGAGTGAAAAGAGCAATACGGTGGTCGAGAATCTGGATGATGACCAGTATGTGGTGTCAGAGGACGGGCATCTGGTAGCCTATCAGGATGGAGGTGAGATGGATTCTGCAACTAAGATTGTTGTAATGAATCTTGCGTCTGGCAAGGAGCGGACGGCCAAGTGTGGTTCGGGTGAGTGCATCCGTCCATTGGGATTCGTGAAAAATGACTTCGTATATGGAGTTGCGAAGACTGAGGATATGGGGAAGACGGTCTCCGGAGAGACGACAGTTCCGATGTATAAGATCGAGATACAGAATAGCAAGAGCGAGATTGTTAAGACCTATCAGGTGGATGAAACCTATGTGCTTGGTGCGACATTCGAGGATAATATGATAACCCTGAACCGGGTGACAAAGAACGGAGGGACTTATACAGGTATTGCTTCGGATTACATTACGAATAACGAGGAGAAGGAAAAGAGCAATATCTATCTGGAGTCCTATGTTACAGAATTAAAAGAGTCACAGGTAAGGCTTGCCTATAATGACGGTATTTCCGATAAAGAGCCGAAGATACTAAAGCCGAAACAGATTATGTTTGAGAATCCGGTAACGGTTAGTTTCGATGATGTCAGCAGCACGGGTGGATATTATGTGTATGGCTATGGAGAATTGCAGGGAATCTACGACAAGGCTGGAGAAGCAATCCAGCAGGCGAATTCGTACAACGGTGTCGTGGTAGACTCCGACCAGTCGTATGTCTGGGAAAGAGGCAACCGGGATCTTAGGTATGAGGTCAGTGGGAAAGAAGAAATCATCCAGACGATGAGTAACAGGTTGAAGCAGAATGAGGCGCCAGTGGATATTGTAAAGGACCTAAATGGCGGCAGATGCCTTGATCTTACAGGGTGTACGACAGAAGAACTATTGTATGTCCTGAATCGGGATATCCCGGTGATTGGAATGCTGAGTGCGGATAGCGCAGTAATTCTGATTGGGTATAGTGATACGAATGTGGTTTATATTGATGTGGCGAGTGGGGAACGTTTAAGTGTTTCGTATGAACAGATGGATCAGATGACCACAGGAAGCGGCAATACGTACATCGGATAGCAAATAGGGACGGGGGAAATTGAGATTTCCCCCGTCCCTATTTAAAATTGCCGTGTCCCTTTTTGATTAAGCTCTTCCTCCGATTGGACGGAAAATAATATTCTTATATTTCTTTAATGCAAAGTACAGCACCATTCCCAAAACTCCGCAAGATAATACCTCTCCGATTCCAACGGTCAGCATCATGAATGGAATTGGCAGTGCTACGCCGTATCCATAGTACAGCACGAATGGCACGATAACTGTATTAGCCGCAATTGGAGGCAGTGGTGCCAGGAACTGATTTTTACTTCGAAGTGTGTAGGTGAAGGTTGCGCCGATTAGGGTTGCAAGACTTCCGAAGATGATGTCTGGGAGGATTGCTCCGCCTAAGATGTTACCAATCAGGCATCCAACGAACAGACCGGGAATAGCGGCTGGGGTGAATGCTGGAAGGATGGTAAGCGCTTCGGCAATTCTTACCTGGACTTCTCCGAAAGAAAATGGTGCGAATACATAAGTGAGCACCACATAGATGGCAGCGATCATGGCTGCCTGGGTTAGAAAGTTGATGTTCTGTTTTTTCATGATTTTGTTCTCCTTTAGTTTTGTTTTACGTGTGGAAGGTCTCGAACACACGGTGCATTTCCGCGAAGCAATGAGTCGGGCGAATATGCTTGCATATTCATCCGGCGAATGCCGCGAGACTCAGATACCGCAGGTATCTGGGTTACGCCGGGAATCGGCGGCAAGCCCCATAAGACCTTGGTTTTGAGGGCTTTGCAACGTGGAGTAGTATAACATGGACGTGCTTGAAAATCAAGTGAAGTACCAAAAAGTACCAAATTGGAAATAAAGTTTTTTTGGTATTACCCTTCCGCTTCCGACTGCTTTCGGAGTCTTTATCATGCGTCAGGCGATTAAAGGGGGATTACCTTGAGCGGATTGAAAGGCTAAGCATAAAAATGCAATTAAAAAGGACTGCAAATTGGGAGGAGTGCAGCCCTGAGGAAAAAGTTATGAAAAAGAATTTTGTTCTTTCGAACAATTATAGTATACGCAGAAACTGTGATAAAAGTGTGATGAAAATACGAACTAATTGTTAACAATTAAAGAACGAAAATTAAAAAAGAGTCATATGCAATATCGCATGTGGCTCTTTTTAAGGGATTCTATAGTTATATGTTTTTATTATGCCGGTTAAAGAATTCTATAGTTGTTGGGTAGATATAACTGGACCCAATATCATGTAATAGAATTACATTCAACTTGTTGTTCAGATTCTTCTTATCAAGAGTGATAGCGTTCGTCAGTTCCCTAAGCGGTAACTGGCACTCATAAGGCATCCCGTATTTCTTCAATACATTCAGAATACGATCGGCAGTTCCGATTGGGGTTAGGCCTTGGTCTTCGGCAAGTTTTGTAATCTGGTACATGCCGATAGCAACGGCTTCTCCGTGGCTCTCTCTTTCATAATTAAAATATTGCTCTATTGTGTGAGCAAGAGTGTGACCGAAGTTCAGGAGCATACGCTCTCCAGTGTCAAACTGGTCATGCTCCACAACAATCCGCTTAATATCGACGCAGCGATAAATGATGGCTGGTAATTCTTCCTTAAGTTCTTCGAAAGAATCGTGCGATTCCAGGATGTGAAATAATTCGGCGTCTTTAATACATCCGTACTTTATCACTTCGCCCATACCATCGCTGATAAAATGTTTGTTCAGCGAATTCAATACGAGTGGATCGATCAGTACCAGCGAAGGCTGGTAGAATGCACCAACCAGATTCTTGCCCTGAGGCAGGTCTACTGCAACTTTGCCGCCAACAGAAGAGTCTACCTGTGCAAGCAGTGAAGTCGGAATCTGAACCAGTTTCACTCCTCTTAGGTAACTGGAAGCGGCGAACCCGGTCAGGTCGCCGATGACACCGCCGCCAAGAGCGATGATCAGATCGCTTCTGGATAATTTGGCATCCAAAAGGGCTGAGTATACCGTAGGAAGCATCTGAAAATCTTTGGTAGATTCCCCATGTGGAAGTACCAGATGATAGCAATCATACGTCTGAGACAGTGCATCTGTAAGCTGCTGTCCATACAGAGGATATACGTTGTCATCTGAGACGATCATAATCTTCTTTCCGGTAAATACTTCGCTTATGTAAGCAGCAGCCTGGGATAATATGTTGTTTTCAATATAAATGGGATAACTGTTTTTTCCCAGATTAACCATCAGTTTCATAATATTACTCCTGAATAAGATATATTTTAGTTAAATGTATTCGAATTACATGTGTTTCCCGATTACTTCAGCAATCTGAGCAACTTCTTTGATAAGTGTATCATATTTTGCTGGCTTCAGGGACTGAGCGCCATCGCACAATGCACATTCCGGATTGTTGTGAACTTCGATCATAAGTCCGTCAGCGCCGGCAGCAATAGCCGCTTTCGCCATAGGCTCTACCAGCCACCATTTTCCTCCGGCATGGCTTGGGTCTACGATAACCGGAAGGTGTGTAAGTTTGCGCAGTACCGGAATACTCTGAAGATCCAGAGTATTTCTTGTATAAGTTTCAAACGTACGGATTCCACGTTCGCAGAGGATAACATTCTCGTTACCGGATGCCATGATGTATTCTGCGGACATAATCCATTCTTCGTAAGTAGCATTTAAGCCTCTCTTCAGAAGAATTGGACGGTCAAGTTGTCCTAATTGCTTCAAAAGATCAAAATTCTGCATATTGCGGGCACCAATCTGAATCAAATCTACTTTCTCGTTAAATATGTCCAGATAATCAGGTGACATTAATTCTGTTACAATTGGAAGTCCGGTCTCTTTCTTGACTTCACATAAGATATCCAGTCCTTCAAGTCCCAGACCCTGGAAAGAATATGGGCTGGTTCTAGGTTTGAAAGCGCCGCCTCTTAACAGGTTGGCTCCGGAAGCCTTGGCTGCCTTGGCAATCTCTAATACCTGCTCAAAAGATTCTACAGAGCATGGTCCTGCGATCAATGCAAGATTATCTCCGCCGACTTTGACACCGGAGATATCAACGATAGAATCTTCCGGGTGGAAAGCACGGTTCGCCAGTTTGTATGGCTCCTGAACGTGCATAACTTTGTCTACGGATGAGTCAACCTCGAAAAGTTTGGAATCAATCTTAGTGGTGTCTCCGATACATCCGATAATGGTCTGGCCGGCACCTTCAACAATATGTGTGTCCAGTCCACGTCTCTTTATCATCTGTTCCACACGGGAGACATCGTCTTTTGTAATGCGTGGTTTTAATACAATGATCATAATTTATGTTCCTCCATATGTAGAATACGAAATCAGTGCAATATTCGTACTGTAAAATTTTAGTTGTTTAAAGTGCGAAAAAGACTAATGTTAGTCTACCGCAACGAAAAATGGTTGTCAACACTTTTGGGGAAAATAATTTGTAAATGAGTAACAGTTCAGCCATAAGCCGGATTGTGGGCGAATCATGCTTGCATGAATGAACACACAATCCGGCTTATGAGCAGAGCGCCATTTTATGAGCAAAAAGAGCTGCGTAGCAGCGGAGAAGCATCGCAGATGCGTTTTGCGAATGGCGCGGGCTGAACTGTTACGTGTAAATGAGAAAAAGGATGCAGAGGGGGACACAGTCCTGTGGGGATGTGTGGGTTGTAAAATGGGGGAGAGGATTTTATAATAGAATTTATAGTATAGAAGTGGCTTGAGAGCGGAAAAAAGAATGGGAGAGGGGTGTAAGTGATATGGTAAGGGTCTGGGTGGCGGATGTTCGGGCTTTGCTGGCGGAAGAGACGTATTGGGAGTATTATGGGAGGCTTCCGGGGTGGCGGAAGGAGAAGGTGGATCGGTGCAGGCTTGTGAAGGATAAGGTGCAGAGTGTTGGGGTGTGGAGTTTGTGGGAGAAGGTGAAGGAGACGTGTGATGTGCCGGAGGGGGCAGTGTATAACCTGTCGCATTCGGGGGATTATGTGATGTGTGCATATAGTGACATCCCGGGGACACAGGTGGGGTGTGACCTGGAGGAAGTGAAGGAGTTCAGGGAGAATGTGGCAAAGAGATTCTTCTGTCCGGGGGAATATGAGCATATTATGAATGAAAGCGGGGAAAAGCAGACGCAGTTGTTCTATCGTTACTGGGTGATGAAGGAGAGTTTTATGAAGGCGACACGGCGGGGGATGGCTCTGGATACGCGTTCTTTTGAGATCGGATGGGAGAAGAATGCAGGACCGGTTCTCTTAAGATGGCCGGAGGAATTCCCGGAGAAGTATTATTTTAAGGAATATAGGAAACCAGGGATGAATGCCAGAATGGCAGTCTGTACGACGGATTGCGAGATTGATGAAGAACTTCATGTGATGGATTTATAGTAGGAAGACATACGGGGGAATGTGTATGAAGCAATTGAAGACAAGATGGACAGAGCAGATTGATAGAGAGCACGTATTGGAGGAGTACCCCAGACCACTGCTTCGGAGGGAGAGTTACGTGAATCTGAATGGAGTCTGGGAATATGTGATTGCCATAGAGGACGGGATGCCGCAGGATTATGATGGTGAGATCCTGGTTCCGTTTTCGCCGGAGGCGTCTCTGTCGGGGGTGAACCGGCAGTTGAAGCCGGCGGAATATCTTTGGTATCGCAGAATGCTGCCATCTCAGGTTAAGCCGGAAGAGGGAAAGAGATGGATTCTTAATTTTGGCGCGGTGGACCAGTATGCGGTCGTTTACGTGAATGGAAAGATTCTGAAGAAGCATCTGGGTGGTTATTTGCCATTTTCCGTGGATGTGACAGATGCTTTAGAGGAAGAGGCGAATGAACTGGTTGTGATGGTCAGGGACTACAGTGATGCTTCCTATTATAGTAGGGGAAAGCAGAGATTGAACAGAGGCGGTATGTTCTATACGGCGCAGAGTGGAATCTGGCAGACGGTGTGGATGGAACTTGTTCCGGATCAACATATTGAAGATATTGTTACAATGCCCTTATATGATAAGAAAATTCTCCGTATAAAAGTGAACTCTCGTTTTCGGGAAAATATATCCGTTATGGTGTATTCTGAGGATATGCAGCCGATTCAGGCAGAAGGAATAACAGGGAGATGCGTAGACATACCGTTGCCGTATATGCATAGTTGGAGTCCTGAAGATCCATATCTATATAGTATAGAAGTCAGAATGGGTGAAGACTGTGTCCAAAGTTATGCTGCCATGCGTAAGATTAGCGTGGAGAAGGATGGCAGAGGAATCCCTCGAATGTATCTGAATAACCAGCCGTATTTTCAAAAAGGAGTGCTGGATCAGGGATATTGGCCGGATGGTCTGTATACGCCGCCCTGTGACGAGGCTATGGTCTATGATATCCGGACGATGAAGGATCTGGGATTTAATATGCTGCGGAAGCATCTGAAGATTGAGCCGCAGAGATGGTATTATCACTGTGACCGTCTTGGGATGTTGGTGTGGCAGGATATGGTGAATGGAGGAAGACCATACAAGGCGTGGCATGTTACTTATATGGCAACGGCGATGGAGTTTCTTCATATTAAAATGAAAGATTCTCATTTGAGGTTGCTTGGTCGAAAGGAAGAGCGGGGAAGGAGGCAATTCGTCCACGAGATGCGAAGGACGATGCATCACCTGTATAATCATCCTTCGATTGTGACGTGGGTAATCTTCAATGAGGGCTGGGGGCAGTTCCATGCGGATGTGGTGACCCGGATCGCGAGGGAGATTGATGATTCCAGATTGATCGATCAGGCAAGTGGTTGGTTTGATCAGGGAGGCGGGGATATCCGGAGTATTCATGATTATTTCTTCCCGCTGAAAATACGTCCGGAACGAAGAGTGACGGCGCTTACGGAATTCGGCGGATATTCCTTAAGTGTGCCGGGGCATCGGATGTATAAGAAGGTGTATGGATACAGGATATATGTTAAGAAGAAAGAACTGACGCATGGGTATCAGGAGTGGATAGAACGAGAAGTGATTCCGAATATTGTGAAGGGGCTATCTGCTACGGTGTATACGCAATTGTCAGATGTTGAAGAAGAGGTGAACGGGATTCTTACATATGACAGGGAGATCATGAAGATGGATGAAACCGTGGTTCGGGAATTGAATGGGAAGATGGTGCTGTGATGGTAACGCATCTGTGCGAATGTGTCAGAGGTATGGCAAAACCGGGGAGCAGTTGTAATGATACAACTGCTCCCCGTCCGCTTGATATTGATAGAGTGGGAAATCTATGTGCCATGGACTAGATTCTAAAGTTAAAATCTGCGTAAGCAGAAGAACCATGTTCGTGAACATCGAGTCCGTCGATTTCTTCTTCTCTGGTAACTCTAAGACCAATTGTCTTATCAATGACCGTAAATACGATGAATGCCATAACGAATACGAATGCTGCTGTTGCTGCAACGCCAAGTAGCTGAGTTCCGAGTGTGTAGCCGTTTCCGAAGACACCGGTCAGGATTGTTCCGAAAGCACCGCATACACCGTGTACGCTGATGGCACCAACCGGGTCATCAATCTTGGCAATTTTATCGAAGAACTCTACAGAGAATACAACCAGGATGCCGGCAAGAACACCGATGATGATTGCTTCCCATTCATTTACCACATCACAGCCTGCTGTGATCGCTACAAGTCCGGCAAGGGAGCCATTGAATGTCATGGATACATCAGGTTTGCCATAGCGAACCCATGTTACGATCATAGCCAGTAATGTTGCCGCTGCTGCTGCAAGGTTTGTAGTCATAGCGATATGACCAAGGCTTGTAGATGCTGCGGTAGTAGAACCACAGTTGAATCCGAACCAGCAGAACCACAGGATGAATACGCCGAGTGCTGCGATTGGAAGGTTGTGGCCTGGGATGGCTCTTGCTTTGCCGTCTTTGTCGTATTTTCCAATACGAGGTCCGAGGATCTTAGCGCCAACCAGTGCGCAGATACCGCCGACCATATGTACTGCGGTAGATCCGGCGAAATCGTGGAATCCTAACTGAGATAAGAAGCCGCCGCCCCAGATCCAGTGTCCGGATACCGGGTAGATGAAGATACTGATTGTTGCGCTGTACGCCAGGTATGCTGCGAACTTAGTTCTCTCTGCCATAGATCCGGATACGATAGTTGCACTTGTTGCACAGAACACCGTATGGAAGATCATGAAGACTCCGATTGGGAGGCCGTTAAACATACCGTCCGCATCTGCCAGTGAAGTTGGATTGAAGAAACCTTTGATTCCGATGATTCCGTTCCAGTCGGTTCCATGCATGATCGCGAATCCGAATATGAAGAAGAACAAACTTCCAAGAACGAAATCCATCATATTCTTCATTAAGATATTGCCAGTGTTTTTGGCTCTTGTGAAACCTGCTTCACACATTGCGAATCCGGCCTGCATAAAGTATACGAGTACTGTACCGACCATGGTCCACATGACATTCATAAGCAGACCGGCTGCTTCTGTGGCATCCATGCCATTTCCTATTAAAGTTGCTAAATCCATATAATTACCTCCTCATTTACGTAAAATGGAATAAGAAAGGAGATAACTGCAATTTTTTATTTTCGCGATTATCTCCTTTGATAGTTTGCGGTATTGAGTTGTCTGATTGCTGGGATCAGGATTTTATAAAGCATCCGATCCACGCTCGCCGGTACGGATACGAACTGCATCTTCTACTTCATATACGAAGATCTTGCCATCACCGTATGTACCGGTACGAATCTCAGATACGATCTTTTCAATCAGCATCTCAGCAACATCCGGTTCGATCACAGTTTCAACTTTTACTTTCGGAAGAAGATTTACATTATATTCTGCACCGCGGTACACTTTCTTGTGTCCCTTTTGATTGCCGTAACCCATTACATTGCTAATCATCAGACCGTTTACGCTGCTTTCGTCAAGAATTGATTTTAAGTCTTCCAGTTTCTCCGGCTGAATGATAATCTCCAGTTTCTTCATAGCACTTACCTCCTTAATTCCTTTATGAAATAGAATCCTGATTTGCAGGATTCTCCGCCTGCGGGGTTGCCTTAGCGACATCTTCTACTTCGCCGCAGTGCGATCCCCCGGAGGGGTTTATATCATAGGGAACGAAGTTGCCTATGATATAAAAAGTAAGGGCATCTTCCCGAAGGAAAACGCCCTTGTTTTTGATGACCTTTATTATACACGGACGGAGAGATTTGTAAATAGCAATTTTAGAAAAAATTAATATTTTATGAGAAATGTACAGAAAAATCAAAAGATTTTACAAAAATTTGGTAGTTAATATAATGGAAAAATAGATTCCTTGTGCATAATTTCTTCAGGGCATTGGTTGACGGGTTTTTAAGTATTTGTTAGAATAAAGTGAGGGAAAAAGTTAGGTTTATCAAGAAATAGAATAGTTTACAGAAACGAAAGATTAAGCCTGATGGGTGAGTATACAAAAGTAATTGAATAAGGAGGACAAGCAATGCTGGATTTAACGTTTGGGGAGCAAGTCAAAATTATCTTGAGTCGTAAGGGTATGACGATTAAGGAACTCGCTGAGACGATTGAAGCGCAGACCGGGAAGAAGATGTCCCGCCAGAATCTGACACAGAGACTGGGCAGGGATAATTTTCAGGAGCAGGATATGCGTATGATCGCGGAGATCCTCGGATGCCCGTTTCAATTAAGTATTCTGGGTGAAAGTATTCCAACAGAAAGAACACATAATAATATAGAAGACAGACAGGAGAAGGCATCCGCGGAAGCGGCGCCAGTGGCTCATGAAAGGGATATTACGATTGGCGAACTTGTGGAGATTCACGAAGTCCTGGATGCCTTGGAGGGGAATGCGGAACTGCCGCCCGAAGAGGAGCCGGTTGAGGAGATGCCATTGGCAGAGGCAGAGAATGCAGAACTGCCGGAGGCGGATTACAGTACATCAGAATATGATGCATCAGAGCATGACGCATTAGAGTACGAGACTTCGGAGTATGAGACTTCAGGATATGAGGAATCTATAGAAGAGTCTGTGGCGGATCATCAGGAGGCTGGTTATGAGGCGTCGACAGAGGAGTTGTCAACGGGGGAACAGGAAGAGGTCCCGAGAGAATCGTCAGAGCAGATAGCGGAAGAGTATCCGGATGAGCCACAAGAAGAGGTATCAGACGAGACATCAGTTATAGAAGAAGAGCCTGAGAAGAAAGTCCGTGGATGGAGAGCCTATCTGAAGCGGCGTAAGAAGAAGCAGGAAGTTCCACAATCGACAGTTTCGCAGTCGATAGTCACGCAGCCAACAGAAGATTTGTCTCGCCAAGAGGAAGAACAAGAACCACATGCTCAGGATGAATACATAGTGGAAGAAGACGAGCGGGAGCTGTATAATGGGGAAGTTACACAGGCTGAGTATGAAGATGATCGGCAGACTGAGTATGTTACAGATGAGTATGCGGATGGATATACAGAGGATGATGCAGATACAGGTTATGCAGAAGAGGCGTATGTGCAGGAAGATTATGTAGACGAAGAATCTGCAGAATATATGGACGAAGAATCCATACAGGAAGATTATATGCAGGAAAGCCAGGAGGAAGAAGATCTTGTCAATGGTGATGTGAATCCATATACCGGAAGAGAGTATCAGTCCAACAGTGTGCGTATGCATCCGACGAGAATTGGTTATGTGCAGGTGTATGACAGAAGCAATCATGCGTGGACAGATATGACGGAGTGGGCATTTCTTGGATATCAGGAGAGAAAGAAGATGCTCCTTGGCAAGGATTATGATCCGCCGATCTATCTGGATTAGAGAATGGCAGGAAGAGAGTTGAACGTAAGTGAACTGGGAGCAGTTATTATCAACGAAGAGAAATAGAGGAAGTTCGGCAAAGAATCGATATACCAGGAATTCTGACCTGCGCAGTGAATTCGAGAAGGACTACCATCGGATTATTGGCAGTGCGTCATTTCGCCGTCTACAGGACAAGACTCAGGTATTCCCGTTGGATAAGAGCGACTTTATCAGAACGAGGCTGACACATTCACTGGAGGTGTCCTCGTTTGCCAAATCTCTGGGACAGAATATTGGAGAAAATATATTGGTATATAAGAAAGATTCGAGTTTCACTCCGAGGATGAAAGAGGAGATATGCAGTATTCTTCAGTGTGCGGGGCTGATTCATGATATTGGGAATCCGCCGTTTGGACATTTTGGGGAAGATGCAATCAGAGATTGGTTTCGGAAGAATCTGTCGGCGCTTCAGTATCATGGAACACCGATTGATCAGATTCTGACACCGCAGATGCGGGAAGATTTCTATCATTTTGAGGGCAATGCACAGGCACTGAGGCTGGTGAGCAAACTGCATTTTCTAGTGGATGAGAATGGGATGAATCTTACCTATGCCCTTCTCAGTACGATTGTGAAATATCCGGTGTCTTCTGTGGAAATCAATGAGAAGTCCGGTAATATCAAGGATAAGAAACTGGGATATTATTTTGCGGATCAGGAGATATATGAAGAGGTTTCCAGAGAGACGGGGACGAATGGGAAGAGACATCCGCTGACATTCATTCTGGAGGCGGCGGATGATATTGCTTATAAGACGGCGGATATTGAGGATGCATATATCAAGGGATTTTTGACGTATTATAAATTATTGGATGAACTGACAGAATTGCAGGAGACATATTCGGGTGCAGGAAGCGGTGGATTTCAGCCGGCGGATAAATTGTCAGAACTGTATCTGCGCGGGAAAGAGAAACATGTGGAGAACCCGGAAGAGTATGCGATTAAGAATTGGATTATCCGGGTGCAGGGATTCCTGATCAGTTGTGCGACATATGGATTCACCTCCAATTATCAGGCGATTATGCAGGGGACTTACGGACATGACCTTTTCTATCAGACATTTGCGGAGAAATTAATGGATCTTCTGGGAGATCTGGCATTTCGCGAAGTGTTCACAGCGGAAGCAATCTACCGGATGGAAGTGACAGAAGGGACGATGCTGGATTTCTTAATGGATAAGTTCATGACCTCAGTTGTGAAGTATGATGACCACACGCAGCAGATGGATGCAATCAGTGCGAGGATGGTATCTTTTATTTCAAGCAATTATAAGCGGGCGTATCATTATCAGGCGGAAGGGAAATCGGAGATTGAGAAGTTGTATCTGAGGCTGCTTCTGGTAACGGATTATATCTGTGGAATGACGGACAGTTATGCCAAGAGATTGTATCAGGAGTTGAAGGCGATTATATAGGCGATTCATATATAAGAAAATAAAGTATGCATTTTTTACAATCCTGGAGAATAGATTGTGATAAATAAACCAGGATTGGAAGTGAAGGTTTGAAGCGTTTTATTCGTTATCTGTACGAATATAACCAGGGAAGAAGACTACGCAATGTGGGTTTCATTAAAGTAGAGCAAGGTGAAGAGGAGTGTGCGGTACATATACATGGCAAAGGGCTGCACATGAAAGGCGAGAAGAAGTTGAGCATCTATCTGTTCTATGAAGATGGTGATGAATGCGTAGGCATATGGCAGGGAACAGTGGATAATGTGAACCCTGCCATTAATTACAGGCTGTATTATACGAAAGAGGATGTTGGAGTGCCGGGGAATTTCACGCGGATCAACGGGATTATCCTAGAGAGTGAGACGGGACACAGATATGCTGCTGTGTGGGATGACATGCCTGTCGATATAGAGCATATGCGCGTATGGCGGCAGAAGCCGGAAGGGCTAGAGGAACGAATGCGGCAGGAAGTGACGCAGCGGGAAGAGCGTATGGAGGAGATACCAGAGGCGGAAGCGCCGGAAAAGGTGCCTTCAGAGAACACATCCTCAGAAGATATGCCGACAGATAAGGTTTCGGAAGAAAAGATGGAACCAGAAAATTCTCCGTCTGAAGAGGGGGAAGAGGTGCAGATGATGGAAGAGGCATGTGCGGAGAACGTAAAAAGCGATTCTTCATCCGAGGCGCAGCCTGCCAGCCCTTTTAAGTGCTCTAAGATCCAGCGCAGTGAACTGGCGCGTCTTCCAAGATGTGAATGGAAGTGGTCCAATAATAGTTTTCTGCTGCATGGATATTATAATTACCATCATCTTGTGCTTCTGGATGATGGAGAGCGGTTAAGGCTTGGCGTGCCTGGCATCTATCATCCGCAGGAGGCAAAGGCGGCGGGGGCATTTGGCTTCTCGGAATTTGTTCCGATTCGGGATATCCGTATAGAACTTACAGAGGAAGAGAAGAATGACCAGGAGCAGTTCGGATACTGGTGCCGCTATGTCAAAAGACAGCCGCCCAGGTGATGAATCATCAGAATATAACGATGGATATATGGAGAAGTACGATGCAGAGTATAGACGAAAAATACATGAAAGAAGCGATCAAACAGGCGAAAAAAGCCTATGCGATCGGTGAGGTCCCGATTGGATGCGTCATTGTATATCAGGATAAGATTATCGGGCGCGGCTATAATAGAAGGACGACGGATAAGAATACACTGGCACATGCAGAACTGATTGCAATTAAAAAAGCAAGCAGGAAGATGAATGACTGGCGTCTGGAAGAATGCACCATGTATGTGACTCTGGAGCCCTGCCAGATGTGTTCCGGCGCGATTGTACAATCCCGGATGACCAGAGTGGTAGTAGGCTGTATGAACCCGAAAGCCGGGTGCGCAGGTTCTATTCTGAATCTGCTCCAGATGGAGGAATTCAATCATCAGGTGGAACTGACAACCGGGGTAATGGAAGAAGAATGCAGCCAGATGATGAAGTCATTTTTCAAGGAATTGCGGGAAGCGAAGAAAAGAGAAAAGTAAAATAAAAAGAGGGTGTTCCAAAGTCGTAAGATGACGATGCGGATACCCTCTTATCATATGCTCTTCTTTGTGCATTGCGCTTCGAACGTAGATTCCCAGACGTTACCTTAACAGTTAACTCAGCCCAGGCACCCTTACGGCACCCGGAAGGTTCTGCTTAGTGTTGCTTCGTTCCCGACCTGACACGATTCACAGAATTCCGTCGCGTAAGACCCAAGCCTCGACGCCACTTGTCAAGGGCAGCTCTACAAATCTATGCCCTCTGCGCAATATCACCCCTGCTATAGCGGATTGCAGGTACAAGGTACCGCTAACACCCCGGCTGCACGAGTTCTAATTTACATTATTTTAAGCGAAATGTCAATGGGGTAAGGAAAAACCTTGTGTTATAGTACTGACTTTTTGGATGATGCATGTTATAATTCAGGCAAAAATCATCCATGTCATATGATAATGGAGATTGGGAGATAAACATGAAGATATTATTGGTGGCTGTGAATGCCAAATACATACATTCGAACCTTGCCGTGTACAGCCTGAAAGCATATTCGCAGGATGAAGGGGTTGAATTGGCGGAATATACGATTAACCAGCAGAAAGATGATATTCTCATGGACATCTATAAGCGTAAGCCGGATGTCCTGTGTTTTTCATGCTATATCTGGAATCTGGAATATATCGAGGATCTTATCCGGGAACTGGGGAAATTAAGACAGGGTCTGCCAATCTGGCTTGGCGGCCCGGAGGTATCCTATGACTCGGAAGATGTTCTGGGGCGTCTTCCCCAAGTGAAAGGTGTTATGAAAGGGGAAGGAGAAGAGACATTCGCAAGGCTGTGCAGGGCATATCGTGAAGAGGGAGGCACAGATGAAAGCCTGCGAAGGATTGACGGGATTACCTTCCGAGATTCAAAAGGAGATGTGGAGGTACAGCCGTGGCGTCAGGTTATGGCATTAAGCAAAGTGCCATTTATCTATCATCAGATTGAAGATTTTGAACACAAGATTGTCTATTATGAGAGCAGCCGGGGATGCCCGTTTTCCTGTAGTTATTGTCTTTCGTCTGTGGACAAGCGACTGAGATTCCGGAATCTGGAGTTGGTAAAAAAGGAATTACAGTTCTTTATCGACCATGAAGTGCCGCAAGTGAAGTTCGTGGATCGGACATTCAACTGTAAGCATGATCATGCGATGGCTATCTGGAACTATATTGTAGAACACGACAGAGGAATTACGAATTTTCATTTTGAGGTGGCAGCCGATCTCTTGAATGAAGAGGAACTTCGGCTTCTGGAGAGCATGCGCCCGGGACTGGTGCAATTAGAGATCGGGGTACAGTCTACGAACCCGGATACCATCCGGGAGATACGCCGGACGATGGATTTTGCGAAGGTTGCGAAGATTGTGAATAGAATCCGGAAGAGTGGGAATATTCATCAGCATCTGGATCTTATTGCAGGGCTTCCATATGAAGATATCCATAGTTTTGCCCGTTCGTTTGATGATGTCTATGCATTGAAACCGGAACAGTTGCAATTGGGATTCCTGAAAGTTCTGAAGGGATCTTATATGGAAGAGCAAAAAGAAGCGTATGGACTGGTCTATAAGAGTAAGCCGCCTTATGAGGTCTTATATACCAAGTGGCTGATCTATGAGGATGTAATCCGGCTGAAGGGCATAGAGGAGATGGTAGAGGTATATTATAATAGCAGACAGTTTACCTATACTATGGAAGCGCTGGAGGGAGAGTATGATTCGGCGTTCCGAATGTACGATGAGCTGCGCGGGTTTTATGAGGAGAAGAATCTTGGCAGCATCCAGCATAAGCGAAGCGCCAGGTATGAGATCCTGTTGGAATATATTAAAAGAAACCATGAGGCAAAGAAGGAGTATTACCGGGAATTGTTAACGTATGATTATTATCTTCGGGAGAATGCGAAGATGCGCCCGGAATTCGCCGGAGAGTATAAGGTGTCCAAAGAACAGTTAAGGGCATTTTATGAAAATGAGGAAGAGATGCGGGAGTATCTTCCGACATATGCTGGTTATGACAGGAATCAGATGCGTAAGATGACCCATCTGGAATATTTTGATTATCTTGGGGAATACATTCTGTTCGATTATCAGGAGCGGAATCCTTTGAGTCAGGATGCAAGAACTTGCGCAGTAGAAGCACAGAAACTTTATAAAGAGAAGAGAAAACACTGTGAAGGATAGAGAAAGCAGATTACATAGATAAGGAGATATCATGAAAAAAAGAACGAAAGAGATACTGGCACTGCTGGATGAACAGTATGGAACCGAATATGTATGCTATCTGAATTACGAGACTCCGTGGCAGCTTTTGGCTGCAACTATGCTGAGTGCGCAGTGTACGGATGCCAGAGTGAATATTGTGACGGCGGATCTGTTTCAGAAGTACACGTCGGTAGAAGCATTTGCTGAGGCGGACTTAAAAGAACTGGAGCAGGATATTAAGCCCACGGGATTCTACCATAATAAAGCGAAGAATATCATTGCCTGCATGAAGGATATCAGGGATAAATTCGACGGAGAAGTTCCGCATACACTGGAAGATCTGACTTCGCTGGCGGGTGTGGGAAGGAAGACTGCCAATGTGATTCGGGGTAATATCTATCATGATCCGAGTGTTGTGGTAGATACTCATGTGAAGCGGATCTCTAACCGGTTGGGTCTTACGAAGAATCAGGACCCGGAGAAGATAGAGATGGATCTGATGAAAGAACTTCCCAAGGATCATTGGATTCTGTATAATATCCAGATTATAACGTTTGGCAGGACGATCTGTACGGCAAGGAGCCCGAAGTGCCAGAATTGTTTCTTGCAAAAATATTGCAAAGAGTATAAAATGTAGTGAAGTATCAAGAGAGAAGAAGGTAGTTGTATGAATTTTAACGACAGAAAGACTAGGAGAATTATAGCGATTGTGATCATGGTTGTCATAGTGGCTATGGTTGCAACCACGATCATACCATATCTGATGGTGTAGTGTTAGTTATCAGAGAGATATAGAGGGATTAGAATGGCAGGAGAGTATCGTAGACAGAAAACGGGACGCAAGAGGAAGAAGATATCCAAAGCAAGACGGAGAAGAAGGAGAGTGCTTGCAGGTCTATTTTGCGTGTGTGCTTTCATTATCTTAGGCGTTGCATATGGAATTCTGCATCACTATGTGGGGGAATTCCCGGAAGATAAGATCTGCGACAATATCTTTATCGGAGACATGGACGTATCCGGGATGACTCAGAAGGAAGCAAAGGAAGCGTTACAGCAGCATCTGGCAGAAGACCAGGCGAAGGTGGTGACCATGAAAGTGGGAGATACATCTGCGAACGCAACATTGGAGGAACTGGGGCTTGCATATCAGGATATAGATAAGACGATACAAAAAGCGGTAAATTATGGAAAAAAGGGCAGCATCTGGGGACGTTATCGGAAGTTAAAAAGACTTTCTAAAGAGAGACTGACGCTGGCGGAGAATTTTATATTGGATGAGGAAAGGGCTGGTGCCATTATTACAGAGCGCGTGGTGCCGCTGGCGGATCATGCGGTAGATGCAGCGATTGAGAAGAGTGCAGGCGGATTCCGGATTACCAAGGAACAGGAAGGAAAGACCGTTAATATAGAATCTTCCTTATCTGAGATTGAGAATGCATTGAATCATGAGTGGAAACATGAAGACCTATCCGTTAAGATGGTTTTGAAGAAAGAGAAGCCGAAGGTCACGGAGGAAGACCTACAGACCATACAGGATGAATTGGGAACATTTTCTACAGATGCAGGCGGAGGCGAGAGATGGCAGAACCTTAAGACGGGTGTGGATCATTTGAATGGCAAAGTACTGATGCCGGGAGAAGAACTGTCGGTTCATGATGAGACGGCTCCTTATGATGCAGAGCATGGATATGTAGAAGCAGGATCTTATGAGAACGGGCAGGTAGTGGACTCTTTTGGCGGAGGAATCTGCCAGGTATCCACGACGTTATATAATGCGGTGTTATTCGCAGAACTGGAGGTCGTGGAGCGGTATCCGCACTCCATGCTGGTAAATTATGTGTCACCTTCCAGAGATGCGGCGATTGCAGGGGATTATCTGGACTTTGTATTTAAAAATAGTTATGATACCCCTATCTATATAGCGGCGGGGATTGATGGCGCGAATCAATTAAGGTTTACAATATATGGAAAAGAGACCCGTGATCCGGGAAGAAGTGTGGATTTTGAAAGTGAAACGCTTACGACGGATGACTATGGGGTCACTTACAAGGAGGACGCAGAGGCACCTCTTGGCAGCATAAGTTATGCGGGAAGTCCGCATACCGGTAAGACGGCTCAGTTGTGGAAGATAGTGTACCAGGATGGAGTGGAAGTCAGCCGGGATGTGATTAACTATAGTACATATGAGAAATCGGATCAGATCATTAAGGTAGGGACGGCTTCGGAGAATGCGGAAGCGGCGGCGTTGGTGAGAGCGGCAATTGCGACCCAGGATCAGGGGAAGATCAATGAGGCGGTTGTTCAGGCGGCACAGTTGTAGTTCGGCTGTGTATGCGGTTCTGAATTATTTAATGGATATAGATATTAGGGGAAGGACCCCCGCTTGGGAGAAGCGGGGGTGTTCTGTATATTTAGAGGTGAAGGTGTATGAAGATAGGGACAGATTCGGAGAATTTGTTAAGCGAGACGGCGGTTGTGTGTGGGCAGTCGAAGGGGATTGGGATACATGGGATTGCGTCGGTTGTGAATTCGTTGGCGGCATCTGGTGGGAAGTGTCTGGGTGTTGAGGTGCAGATTACGATTCCGGAGTATGCGTATAAGTCCAGGATTCGTACGATGGAGAAGATTATGAAGAATACCTGTAAAGAGCAGGGGATAGAACTGACTGGCGTGAAGGGTGTGCAGAGCCCTGTGGTCAATATTCCTGTGGTTACGGTTACGGGTATTGCGCGAGCGCCAAAGGACGAGCCGTGGTGTCTGGAGACTGGACGAGCCGGGCAGGATGTTGTCCTTACCGGATGGGCTGGTATGGATGGCATGGTACGGATCGCGGATGAGAGAGAACAAGAATTGAGGAAGAGATTCGCTCCGGCATTTATGAAGCAGATATTGTCTTACAGGGAGAAGATATTCGCCCTGAAAGAAATAGATGTTGCAAAAGCCGTGGGCGTATCTGCCGTGCGTCAGATTACAGAAGGAGGAATCCTGGCTGCTTTGTGGAATCTGGCGAAAGAAGCCGATACGGGACTGGAACTGGACATGAGAAAACTGTCTGTCCTGCAGGAGACGATAGAGGTCTGCGAGCATTACAGGCTGAATCCTTACCAGTTAACGTCCGTTGGAAGTCTCCTGATGGTAACTGACGATGGGGAAGCACTGGCAGATGCGCTTCGAAGGGAACAGGTGGAAGCATCTGTCATTGGTCGGATGACGGATAACAATGATAAGATGCTTCACAACGGAGAAGAGGTTCGGTACATAGACCGACCTGCGCCGGATGAGATTATGAAGATATATAGCAAAGGAGCAGAAGATGGAAGATATCAGGAAACAGATATTGAAGTATCTGGAGAAGAATAGCAGAGTTGATCTGGGAGAACTGGCAGTTCTTATGGGAACTGACGAAGTGACGATTGCCAATGAGATCGCACAGATGGAGAAGGAGAAGATTATCTGCGGTTATCATACGCTGATTGACTGGGATAAGGCAGGAGAAGAGCATGTGAATGCATTGATCGAGGTTCGTGTGACACCGCGAAGAGATCAGGGGTTCGATAAGACGGCAGAGAGAATCTGTAATTATCCGGAAGTAACAGCCGTTTATCTGATATCCGGAGGATATGATCTGTTAGTAACCCTGGAAGGAAAGACGCTTCAGGAGGTTTCAAGATTTGTCTCAGGCAAATTATCTCCGATCGAAGATGTAATCAGTACTTCGACGTATTTTATATTGAAGAAATACAAAGACCATGGAACTATCATGTTCAAGAAAAATAAATCAGAAAGGATGCTGGTGACACCATAATGAGAGACCCATTATCAAAGAAAGTAGTCGGCATTGCACCGTCAGGCATCCGCAAGTTCTTTGATCTGGTCAGTGAGATGCCGGATGCAATCTCACTGGGAGTTGGAGAACCGGATTTTGACACACCGTGGAGGATTCGCGAGGAAGGCATCTATTCTCTGGAGAGAGGACGGACTTTCTATACTTCCAATGCAGGCTTAAAAGATTTAAAAATAGAGATAAGTAAATATTTACAGAGAAAGATTAGCGTTTCCTATGATCCCGACAGTGAGATTATCGTGACGGTAGGAGGAAGTGAGGGAATTGATATTGCATTTCGTGCGATGCTTGATCCTGGTGATGAAGTGTTGATTCCGCAGCCAAGTTATGTATCCTATCTACCGTGTACAGTCCTGGCAGACGGTGTTCCGGTAGTCATTCCGCTGCAGCAGAAGAATGAATTCAAGTTGACGGCAGAAGAACTGGAAGCAGCTATTACACCAAAGACGAAGATATTGGTTCTGCCATATCCGAACAACCCTACCGGGGCAATTATGACAAAAGAGGATCTGGAACCGATCGCAGAAGTGGTGAAGAAACATGATATATTTGTGCTGTCAGATGAGATCTATTCTGAACTTACATACAAATACGACCATGTATCCATCGCATCCTTGCCGGGAATGAAAGAACGCACACTGGTCATCAATGGATTCTCTAAAGGATTCGCGATGACGGGCTGGAGACTCGGATACATCTGCGGTCAGAAAAAGATCGTAGAGCAGATGTTGAAGATTCACCAGTTTGCAATTATGTGTGCGCCGACCAACAGCCAGTATGCTGCAATTGAAGGCTTGAGAAACTGCGATGATGAAGTACAACAGATGCGAACCGCATACAATCAGAGAAGAAGATTCCTGCTGCATGAATTCAAGCGGATGCAGTTAGATTGCTTTGAACCCTTCGGCGCGTTCTACATCTTCCCGAACATCCAGGAATTCGGCATGACCTCCGAAGAATTCGCTACCAGATTCCTGGAAGAAGAAAAAGTAGCCGTAGTACCAGGAAGCGCATTCGGAGATTGCGGCGAAGGCTACCTGCGAGTATCCTATGCCTACTCTCTGGAAGATCTCAAAGAAGCAATCGGCCGCTTGGGACATTTCATAGACAGGCTCAGAAACCAAGATTAGGAGGTCAGATCATGCTAAACATAGTACTGTTTGAACCAGAGATACCAGCCAACACAGGCAACATCGGACGAACCTGTGTCGCTACCAATACAAAACTTCATCTCATCGAGCCATTAGGCTTTCGATTGAATGAAAAGAACTTAAAACGCGCCGGGATGGATTATTGGAGTAATCTGGACGTAACTACATATATTAACTATGAAGATTTTCTGGAACGCAACCCCGGAGCGAAGATCTACATGGCAACAACAAAGGCGCCCAACGTATATACAGACGTCAAGTATGAGCCGAATTGTTATATTATGTTTGGAAAAGAAAGTGCCGGAATACCAGAAGAGATTTTGGTAAAACATAAAGATGACTGTATTCGGATTCCGATGATTGGAGATATCCGATCACTGAACCTGGGGAATTCTGTAGCGATTGTCTTATATGAAGCACTCAGGCAGAATGGGTTTGCAGGGATGAATCTGGAGGGTCATCTGCATCATTTAGAGTGGTAAAAGGTCAAAAGAAAGATTCGAAATCAACGAAGATGTTAGATAATTAACAAAAATGTATCAACTTGTAGGATAAGATTTTGTGAAAAAGCAACAAATTTCTAGACTTTTCCAGAAAACCATATTATAATTTTAACTACAGTATTGTTTTAACAACAAGAGAGGTGGTGAACAGATGGTAGAAGAAACCATTAAAACCATCAAGGAGACGGAGAATGCAGCAGAAGAGATTGTAAGAGAAGCTGAAGCAACATGTACCGATATCCTTGAAAAAGCCTCTGCGGAAGCCGGAAGTATAAAAGAGCAGGTGGAAGCAGAAGCGAAAGCAAAAGCAGCAGCCAATCTTGATGCGGCAAAAGAAATGGGTAAGAAGTCGGAACAAGAAGCGCTGGCTGAAGTAGAGAAAGAGATAGCATCTCTAAAAGCAGCGGCTTTGTCGAAAGAATCAGAAGCGGTATCTGCGATTATTGCAGAACTGATATAATTCTAACATGGCTGAAAAAAGAATACTAGAAAAGGAGGGATGCGGCTATGGCAGTATTGCAGATGCAAAGAATTAGTATCTGCGCGCTAAAAAAAGACCGTAAGGCTATCTTGGAGAAGATTCAGTCCATGGGTATTATTGAGATGGATCAGATTGCCGGGGATGAAGAAGGCTTTGAAAAGATGGATACCTTAAGTGACAGGCAGGAACTTGAGAAGAAAGTGCAGCTTTCGGAACAGGCATTAGCCATACTGGAGTCCTACGCTCCGGAAAAGCGGTCTATGCTATCGGGGTTGGCAGGAAAGAAACTGGTTGAAAAAGAGCAATTCAACCGCGTAATTGCTCGGAAGGAAGAACTGGTTGAAAAAGCCAATGTTTTGGTGACACGAAGCAAAGAGATTGCTGAAGATAAGGCCAACATTCTGAAACTTG
Source organism: uncultured Dorea sp. (assembly GCA_945870325.1). Taxonomy (GTDB): domain Bacteria; phylum Bacillota; class Clostridia; order Lachnospirales; family Lachnospiraceae; genus CAMBRQ01. The sequence continues at coordinate 57,923 of CAMBRQ010000010.1, forward strand.
AGAATCAGATTGAGTCAATTAGTCCATGGCTTACTTTAAGTGTACCGATGAATTATAGCGGTACGAAGAAAGTGTCTATGCTGCTTGGAACGATGCCTGGCGAGACGACGCTGGAATCCGTGTATGCACAGATTGCAGAGCGTAGTCCCGAGACGGAGGCTGTTGATGTACAGATTCTCTATATGGACAGGGATGCGGTATATCTGACCGTCTTCTGTCTAAGAGCAGAAGAGGGAGCAGTGGAGGAAGCCTTGAGGGCAGGCGGATTCGCAAGACCTTCGCAGGTAACAGATCAGGTGCCGGCGGAAAGAAAAGCGGATCTGGAAGCAGAGATCCAAAAACTGAATAGCGAGATTAAGGGCAAAGAAGAAGAGATTAAAAATTATGCAGATGACAGGGAAGATCTTCGGATGATTGGGGATTATTTCCGGATGAGTGCTGAGAAGTATGAAGTTCTTGGAACGCTTCCGCAATCTCAGCGGACATTTGTAGTAAGCGGATATATTCCGTCAAAGATGGTCTCTAAGATAGAGAAGGCAATTGGGGAGCGTTATAATTGCGTCCTTGACATTGAAGAGGTAAAAGAAGAGGAAGAACCACCGGTACTTCTTCAGAATAATAAGTTCTCAGAATCTGTGGAAGGCGTACTTGCATCATTCGGTCTTCCCGGCAAAGGCGAGATGGACCCGACGTTCTTTACATCGATATGCTATGTGATCCTGTTCGGAATTATGTTGTCCGATGCGGCATATGGATTAATTGTTGCCCTGGCGTGTGGAATCGCACTGATGAAATTCCCGCGCATGGATCGTAATTTAAGAAAGTCTGTACAGTTATTCTTCTGGTGCGGACTCTCCACGCTGGTATGGGGAATTCTGTTCGGCGGATATTTTGGCGATGCGATTACGGTAATATCCAAGACATTCTTTGGACATGAAGTGACGATCCCGGCATTATGGTTCGTTCCTTTGGATGATCCGATGCGAATGCTGTTATATTCGATGTTATTCGGTGTGATTCATCTGTTCTTAGGATTAGCACTTAAGGGCTATTCAGCGCTGAGAGATAAAGATTATATGGGATTCTTATGTGATTGCGTATTCTGGTTCCTGCTTCTTCTGGGGCTGATCGGAATGTTGCTTCCGACAGAGATCTTCGCAGGAATTGCAGGTCAGCAGATCGTGCTTCCGGCAGTGATTGCCAAAGGAGCGAAATGGATCGCAATGATTGGAGCCGTTGGAATCTTATTATTCTCAGGCAGATCCAGTAAGAACTTTGGCGTGCGTATCGCGTTAGGCGCGTATGATCTATATAATATTACGGGTTGGTTAAGTGACGTGCTCTCTTATTCTCGTCTGCTGGCTCTTGGACTTGCGACAGGAGTTATGGCATCGGTATTCAACTCGATGGCGAGCATGGGCGGTAAGAGCATCGGAGGAGTGATTATATTCATTGTAGTATTCCTGGTAGGACATGTATTCAACATAGCAATCAACCTGCTGGGTGCTTATGTGCATACCTGTCGTCTTCAGTATGTAGAGTTCTTTGGGAAATTCTACGAAGGCGGAGGAAGAGCGTTCAACCCATTTAATTCAAAAACAAAATATGTTGATATCAAGGAGGAAAATTAATTATGTTAAGCAGTATTAGTGGTAATGGATGGGCATTATTAGGAGCGGCACTTGCAGTGATTCTTGCAGGATGTGGTTCCGCTTATGGTGTAGGTGTTGCTGGTCAGGCAGCGTCAGGTGTTGTAACAGAAGATCCAAGCAAATTCGCTAAAGTATTGATCATGCAGCTTCTGCCTGGTACACAGGGTATCTACGGTCTGCTGGTTGCCTTCATTACACTTTCTAAAGTTGGTTTATTAGGCGGAGGCGGTGCTGAGTTAGATGTTGCAACAGGACTTATGATTCTGGGCGCTTGTCTTCCAATCGGTATCGTAGGTCTTGTATCTGCAATGCATCAGGGAAGAACTTCTGTTGCAGCAATCGGTATCGTTGCTAAGAAACCAGATCAGTTTGGTAAAGCGATGCTGTTCCCTGCAATGGTTGAGACATATGCGATCCTTGCACTTCTGATCTCTATCCTGGCAGTTACTTCTATCCAGGTCTAATCACGTTGGATGATAGAAGTATAGAAAAAATAAAAAGGAGAGCAAGGGGCTATGACTGGATTAGATAAGATGAAAAGTCAGATCCTGGATGAAGCGAAAGCAGCAGCTGATGAGAAGATTCAGGCAGCGAATGCCAAAGCAGAAGAAATCTTAAGTGCAGCAAAGGCTGAGGCTGCGAAGAAGGAATTAAGCATCTCCCAGAAATCCGAGGCGGAAGTAAAGAATTATAAAGAACGGATTGCATCTTCGATTGATTTGCAGAGAAGAACCAAGATTCTGGAAGCAAAGCAAGAGATGATCGCAGAAGTTCTGGATAAGGCATATGCGTCCCTGACTGGTATGGAGCAGAAGGAATATTTTGATATGCTGCTGAAACTGGTTGACAAATATGCGCTGCCACAGGAGGGAGAATTGTATTTTTCATCCGAAGATCTGAAGAACATGCCCGCCGGATATGAGGCTGAAGTGAAGAAACGTGCTGCGGCTAAGGGCGGAAGCCTGAAGATATCAGGAGAGGGCAGGAATATTGAGAATGGATTTGTTCTTGCATATGGCGGTATAGAGGAGAACTGTACGTTAAAAGCAATGTTTGACGCAAAGAGAGATGAATTATCTGATAAGGTTCATCACTTATTATTTTCATAAAGCGAGGTAGCGTAAATGAGTGAAAAATATACCTACGCGGTTGCGCGCATACGTGCTTTGGAACTGGCTCTGTTCTCTAACAGCACTATCGACCAGTTGATTGCATGTGGAAGTTATGAACAGTGCCTGCAATTCCTGGAAGAGAAGGGCTGGGGAGACAATGAGACATCTGGTAACGCAGAGGCTATACTGACCAGGGAAGAAGAGAAGACGTGGAAGATTGTGGAAGAACTGAAAGTTGGCATGGAACATTTTGACGTGCTGTCTTATTCCAAGTTATTCCATAACCTGAAAGCCGCAATTAAGGCTGTATGTACGGAGGATATGAACCGGCATGTATTCTATGATGACGTGTCCATATCCGGAGAAGAGATGCTGGAGATCGTCCGGACGAAGGACTTCCAGAGTCTTCCGGAGAACATGCGGCAGGCAGCAGAGGAAGCGTATGACACTCTTCTTCATACCGGAGACGGACAATTGTGCGATGTGATTATAGACAGGGCAGCCTTAGATGCAATCTACGACGCTGGTAAGAAAGCGAAGGCTGAGATTATCCGCGATTATGCGGAATCTACGGTAGCGGTTGCAGATATTAAGATTGCCGTGCGTTCACAGAAGACCGCGAAATCTATGGATTTTATGAAACGGGCAATGGCTGAATGTGACAGTATTGATACGGATCGTCTTGCGAAGGCGGCTCTTGGCGGCATGGATGCGATCCGTGAATATCTGCTTGGAACTTCTTATGCAGAAGGAGCAGAGGCTTTGTTGGAGTCTCCGTCCGCGTTCGAGCGCTGGTGTGATAACCGCATTATTCAGACCATAAGTCCACAGAAATATAACGCATTTACCATAGGACCGATCATTGCCTATGTACTTGCGAGACAGAACGAGATTAAAACGGTACGAATCATACTTTCCGGCAAACTCAATGACTTACCGGAAGATTCTATCCGAGAAAGGGTAAGGGAGATGTATGTATAAGATTGCAGTATTAGGTGATTACGACAGCATCTACGGCTTCGCTGCGCTGGGTCTTGATACATTCTCAGTTACTGCCCGCGAGGAGGCCGGAGAAAAACTGCACCAGCTGGTGAATGATGGATATGGAATTATCTATATCACCGAGGCTATGGCAGCAGAATTAGAACATGAGATTGCAAAATATCAGAACCAGGTCATTCCTGCGATCATCCAGATTCCTGGAATCTCAGGCAATACCGGAGCCGGAGTGAACAGCGTTAAGAAGTCTGTAGAACAGGCAGTCGGTTCTGACATATTATTCAGTAACTAAGAAAGTGAGGTTGATTCGTCCAAATGAGTACAGGTACGATTAAAAAAGTAGCAGGACCGCTGGTTATCGCAGAAGGTATGCGTGATGCGAACATGTTCGACGTTGTACGTGTTAGTAACCAGAGACTGATTGGAGAGATCATCGAGATGCACGGGGATGAGGCATCAATTCAGGTATACGAAGAGACATCAGGACTTGGACCAGGGGAACCGGTTGAATCCACGAATGTGCCTATGTCTGTTGAGTTAGGACCTGGTCTTATCACAAGCATCTATGACGGTATCCAGCGTCCGCTTGATGATATTATGAAAGTATCAGGAAACAATTTAAAACGCGGTGTTGAAGTTGCGTCCCTGAAAAGAGATAAGAAATGGGAATTCGTCCCAGTAGTTAAGGTTGGCGACGAGGTTGAGGCAGGAGATGTGATCGGTACTGTCCAGGAGACCATCGTTGTTCAGCAGAAGATCATGGTTCCTTATGGAATCAAAGGTACGGTAAAAGAGATCAGGTCCGGAGAATATACCGTAGAAGAAGTCGTAGCAGTGATCACGACAGCAGAGGGTGACAAAGAACTTACCATGATGCAGAAATGGCCAGTTCGTAAAGGACGCCCGTACGTTAAGAAACTTCCGCCGGAGATGCCTCTGGTAACAGGTCAGCGTGTTGTAGATACATTTTTCCCGATCGCAAAGGGTGGTGTGGCAGCCGTTCCGGGACCTTTCGGAAGTGGTAAGACAGTCATCCAGCATCAGCTTGCAAAATGGGCTGAGGCTGACATCGTAGTATATATCGGCTGTGGCGAGCGTGGTAACGAGATGACCGACGTTCTGAATGAGTTCCCGGAACTGAAGGACCCGAAGACAGGTGAGTCCCTGATGGAGAGAACCGTTCTGATCGCAAACACATCCGATATGCCGGTTGCTGCCCGTGAGGCATCTATCTACACAGGTATCACAATTGCAGAGTATTTCCGTGATATGGGATATTCCGTAGCGTTGATGGCAGACTCTACATCCCGTTGGGCTGAGGCGCTTCGTGAGATGTCAGGACGTCTGGAAGAGATGCCTGGTGAAGAAGGTTATCCGGCTTACCTTGGATCACGTCTGGCACAATTCTATGAGAGAGCCGGACATGTTATCGCATTAGGTCAGGAAGGAAGAGAAGGTGCACTGTCCGTTATCGGTGCCGTATCTCCTCCGGGTGGTGATATCTCTGAACCGGTATCACAGGCAACCCTCCGTATTGTTAAAGTATTCTGGGGACTGGATTCCGCACTTGCGTATAAGAGACATTTCCCTGCAATTAACTGGCTGACAAGTTACTCTCTGTATGTAGATAATATGAGAGACTGGTTCAATAACGAAGTTGCATCTGACTGGATGGATGACCGTCAGAAGATGATGAGCCTTCTGCAAGAAGAAGCAGAGTTAGAAGAGATCGTTAAGATGGTAGGTATGGATGCATTGTCACCAACTGACCGACTTAAGATGGAAGCAGCAAGATCCATCCGTGAGGACTTCCTGCATCAGAACTCATTCCATGAAGTTGACACCTATACTTCTCTTAGAAAACAGTATCTCATGATGAAACTGGTACTTGCATTCTACGAAGAGGCTTCTGAGGCACTTCAGAAGGGGGCATCCATGCAGGCATTGATCGGCATGGCGGTAAGAGAGAGAATCGGTCGTTACAAATATACACTGGATGCTGACATTGAGACAGAGTATGAGAAGATTATGAATGAACTGCACGCTGAAGTCGCAGGAGCATTCGGGAAGGAGGACTTCTAATTATGCCAAAGGAATATAGAACCATACAGGAAGTTGCCGGACCGCTGATGATGGTGCGTGGTGTAGAAGATGTCGCATATGATGAACTTGGTGAGATCGAACTTGCCAGCGGTGAGAAACGCCGTTGTAAAGTTCTGGAAGTAGATGGCGATACGGTTATGGTACAGTTGTTCGAGAGTGCAACTGGTATCAACTTAAGTAACAGTAAAGTCCGTTTCCTCGGACGAAGCATGGAGCTTGGCGTATCCGGAGATATGCTTGGCCGTGTATTCGACGGTCTGGGACGCCCGATTGATGGTGGTCCGGAGATCCTGCCAGAGGAAAGAAGAGATATTAATGGTCTGCCTATGAACCCGGCAGCAAGAAGTTACCCGGAAGAGTTTATCCAGACAGGTGTATCTGCTATCGATGGTCTGAATACGCTGGTTCGTGGACAGAAACTGCCAATCTTCTCCGCATCTGGTCTTCCACATGCGAACCTGGCTGCACAGATCGCAAGACAGGCAAAGGTACGCGGAACAGACGAGAACTTCGCCGTTGTATTTGCTGCAATGGGTATTACTTTCGAAGAGTCCAACTTCTTCATCGAGTCCTTCAAGGAGACGGGAGCCATCGACAGAACCGTATTGTTCGTCAACCTGGCAAATGACCCGGCTGTAGAGCGTATCTCTACTCCTCGTATGGCATTAACCGCAGCAGAATATCTGGCATTCGAAAAGGATATGCACGTACTGGTTATCCTGACAGATATCACGAACTATGCAGACGCACTTCGTGAGGTATCTGCCGCACGTAAGGAAGTACCGGGACGTCGAGGATATCCTGGATATATGTACACTGACCTTGCAACACTGTATGAGAGAGCAGGACGTCAGAACGGCAAGAAGGGAAGTATTACCATGATTCCGATCCTGACCATGCCGGAAGATGATAAGACTCACCCGATCCCTGACTTAACAGGATATATCACAGAGGGTCAGATCATCTTAAGCCGTGATCTGTACCGCAAGGGCATCCAGCCGCCAATTGACGTATTACCTTCACTTTCTCGTCTGAAAGATAAAGGTATCGGCGAAGGCAAGACAAGAGCAGACCACTCTAATACCCTGAACCAGTTGTTCGCAGCGTATGCACGTGGTAAAGATGCGAAAGAATTAATGACCATCCTCGGTGAAGCCGCATTGACCGAGATCGACCTGATCTACGCGAAATTCGCCGAAGAATTCGAGAAAGAATACGTATCCCAGGGCTACAACACCGACCGCTCAATCGAGGAGACCTTAGAGATCGGCTGGAAGTTACTGTCCATGCTCCCAAGAGCAGAGTTAAAACGTATCGACGACAAATTCCTAGACCTATACTATGGTAAATAAACGGGGCGACAGGGGACGGGGGTTTCCTTAGCATGGGACATGGCAAAGCCGTGTCCCGGCGGAAGAAAAGCCCCATCCCCAAACCCGACGAAGGAGGGTAACACATGGCATCTACACAGGTAACTCCCACCCGTATGGAGTTAACCAAGACAAAGAAAAAACTAACCACCGCTGTCAAGGGTCACAAACTCTTAAAAGACAAACGTGACGAACTGATGCGCCAGTTCTTAGACCTCGTTCGTGAGAATATGGAACTGCGCCAGAAGGTAGAAGCCGGAATCCGCTCTGCAAATAAGAATTTTGTCATAGCCAAGGCAGGAATGGACGAAGCTACGCTGAATACAGCTCTGATGGCACCCAAGCAGGAAGTGAGCCTGGAAGTAGGAGAGAAGAACGTCATGAGCGTTAACATCCCGGTATTCACGACGAAGACCAGGACTGCAGATGCTAACGATATCTATTCCTACGGCTTTGCATTCACCTCCAGCGATCTGGACGGTGCCGTAAAATCTCTGGCAGATATCCTGCCGGATATGCTGAAACTTGCGGAGACGGAAAAAGCGTGCCAGTTAATGGCGGCTGAGATCGAGAAGACCAGACGCCGTGTAAATGCACTGGAACACGTCATTATTCCGGAAGCACAGAAGAATATCAAATACATCACGATGAAACTGGATGAGAACGAAAGAAGTTCCCAGATTCGTCTGATGAAAGTAAAAGACATGATGCTCGAAGAAGCGCACCACTACAGCGAACGAGCATAAAGGTTATTCAAAAGTAATGCTTATAAAGAGGACGCAGGTTTTCCGAGCATGGTACAATGCAAAGCGTTGTACCAGCACAGGAAAAACTGCGTCCCCAACATGTCAAAATGATTGAAATCAAAAGATATTATCTTTTAATACAGATTCTATAATAGGAAAATCGCCAATAACAAATCCCTTTTTGTCAAGTAGAATATAGGTGTTATAATTGCTGTTAAGAATATATAAATGCTTAGTTTCCAGCCAATCGTTCACGTTATTATATTGGATAATGGTCTCTTTGCCGGAATTTCCGATAACGGACAGATAATCCTGATAAAACCGGACGGTTCTTTCTGGTATACTATCCCCTTCGTTTGTCATCGCTTTATATTTGCTGCGCCTTTTTGTGCTGGGAAGCATGACGACCAGCCAGAAAATCAGTGCGCCCAGAAAGATGGACTCTCCTAAAAGGAAGATTAGAGATCCGCCGGTGTACCAAAGCCAGAGGGCAACTGCAAGATAAAGTGCCAGCAGAATCATTATCAGGTTTCTAATCGTTTTTCTATATGCTTTGCTTTCGGTGGCGCGCATACCTTCGTTAAATAAGGTGCGGGATATACGGATGTGATTTTCAGCAATTGGTGTTGTTGTATGCATTGTTTTCCTCCTGTTTTCGTTTGATCCATGTTTCGTCGTCTTCGTAAAATGGAACCTGTTCCGGGAAGGCATCTGCAATCTGGTTTTCTATCTGGAAGCAGTCATTTAAAGTGTTGTAGATCAGGAAGTTAACTGTATATAGAATGAACCAAAAGCCAATTAGTGGCATTAACATTACAGACCATGGCAAAAACAAAACCATGACGATCCAATATGCCAACTGGAGAAGGGCAATGCCCGCAAGTTTTGGAAAGAATCGAAGGAAAAACAGCAGGCAGTTGCGGGCGCATTGGCGAAATGGCTGTTTGAATAGCGCAATCTGTGGCCAGCAGATGGAGAAGAACATGGCAAACAGTAGAAGGCTGAATGCATAGAGTGCCAGCGTTCCCCATCCCGGGAATTGAGTAGACCACCAGAACAGCATTGCCATAAAAATATAACATCCAAGCATGAGGCAGAACAGGATGCCGGGTAAGATAGACTGGCGCCAGTTTTGCTTCCATGCGCGCTTGTAGTCTTCCGTGCATTTCCCTGATGCATCCCGAAGGGCGCGCATGACGGCGTCATACATGCAGGAAAGAGCAGGACCTGCGAATACGCCCCCGATTATACAAGAGGGAATCAAAACCAATACGCTGGAAGAAAGGAGAGCCAGAGAAATCCCGATTCCAAAGGGAAGGAATCCTGCCAGTGTTAATAAATTGGTGAACAAGAATTTTTTAATGTTTCGTTCTAAAACTTCGGTATACCTTGGAAACCCAGTGAGGCGTTTCCCGTTCGAAACATATGAATTGGGACGAAATAAGAAAGTCATAAGATCCTCCTAATCAGTTTTAAAGTGACAACTGTTCAAAAATTCGGTTAATAATGTTTCTAAATCTTCCGTATAATTCTCAAGACAAGTGAATTCTGCACAGACGGCGGTAGTGCCGCAGACACCGAAAGCGGATACACCATGGTCATAAGGATTATCTTCGTTGGTGCAATTATATGTAATCAGAGTGTAGGACTGTCCGTTAAGGGTGATGGTGTCCTCGGTAATAACTTCATAATTCGTCTTGGCAGCAGACAGCCAGGTGTCGCAGCTGGTGTTAGCGTTTTCTTCACTTATTGCTTCGTTCGTAAGAAGGTATAATTGAGCATCGTAAAGATCTATAGTATCACCTTCGCTGTTTTCGTAAGGCATCGAGTTGCCGTCAACCCATGTTGCGTAATACAATCCGTCGGCCGCCAGGGTTTCTTTGTTGTCAAGAAGCGAGAACTGCTCCGGAGCATCAACGCCTACGGTAGTTCCTATTTTCATCCAGTCATCGGACCACTTTTGACCGTCGGCAGTCTCTCGCGGCGTAGAGGCGCATCCGATTAGAAACAATATCGGGAAGATTGGGAACAGTAATTTCTTTTTTATCATGTTAATTCAAACCTCCTTGCAGGGTATCCCAAAGCCGGCTGCACTCATCGGCATAATCGGAACGTCTTTCGCCATAAAAACAACGTCTGCCAAGGTACAGATCTGCTAAGAGTTCTTGGTTGCTGCCAGATACTATCTGCTCAGGCAGTGTTGTGGTATAGTTGCCGAGATCCATCCCGGATAAAAGCTTACAGGAATTCCATTGGAATACTTTGCCTTCTGTGGAGAAGTCTGTATCATTGGGGCGATTGCCATCGGGCATTGCCAGCACCTGGAATTCCCGCTGGATATCCTCTGGGTCTTCCATCAGAAAAAAATAACTCTCGCAGTCGTTAATATCAGCCATAAGAGTAAGCATGGAAGCCTGACGATAAGAAGCCGCGTCGACATCGCTATTGTCAGGGGCGCCACTGACAAACTCGTTAATCTGGATCAGTACATCCCCATCGTGATTATAATCTCCGGCAATCGAAGCGAATGCATCTTTTAAAGCATCAACCGTATCATCGGGTAATTTTGCCTCTCCGATATAAGCAATCTGAATATCTGGTGATTTCTTAAACCAGCCAAAAGCATTCCCGATGAGATTGATTGAAATAAAGATCAATAAAATTCCACAGATTACATACCATCTGTGATAGTGCCACCAGTTTTTCATAAGGATCAATCCTGCCTTTCTGCAGATTCTTTTGTGGTTCCGCCGTACATATATGAGACTGGCAGGCAGACCAGAGGTGGCTTCGCAGTCATATTTTCCTGAAGTAAAAGTTCTACGCACATTTCTGCGATGTCTTGAACGGGCTGCACAATTGTAGAACAGATGTAATCGCCATCGCCAAACATCCGGATACCATCAAAGCCAATTACTTGTACGTCTTCGGGAACCTTTATGTTTAGTTTTTTCAGCATTTTAAGGACTTCATAAGCAATAAGGTCTGTGACGCAGAAAAGCCCGTCAAAATCTAACTTTCCATTGTGCATATGTTCAGTAAGGAAAATCTCAAATTCATTAAGAGAATATCCATCTTCCAGAATCTTTGAAGTATACTGCAAATCTCTTGCAAGACATCCGTTTTCGAAACCGGCCTTTCGTTTGTTGGGTTCGTTGGTAAGGGAAGAGCCTACGCGTAAAAAGGCGACATTCTTACAGCCAAGATCCGCCAGCTTTTCGGCAGCCATCTGACCTCCGGCAAAATTATCACTGGCAATACAGGGAATATGGGAACCCATTGTCCGGTCTATAGAGATGTAAGGAATATTTTCCATAATATGCAGATCCGGATTATAGGTCAGCCCGATGATTCCGTCTACTTTGTTTTGCTGCGCCATGGTGATATACTCTTGCTCTAATCCGGGATCAGAATCGGTACAGCATAGAAGCATTCGGTATTTTCTTTTTAAAAGAGAAAGATTGATCTGATAGGCGAGTTTGGAAAAAAACGGGTTCAGCGTATTGGGAATGAGCAATGCGATGGTGTAAGTCCTGCTGGATTTCAATCCCTGGGCATAACTGTTGACTTGATAATTTAGTTTCTTGATTGCTTCTTCCACACGGATTCGGTAGGATTCGCCTACTGGAAGTCCGTTAATGACCTTGGATACGGTGCCAAGTGCGACGCCGGCTTCCAGTGCAACATCTTTCATTGTGGGAGCGGAGTTTTTGTTTCTCATTCATGAATACCTCTCTTGCAATTTTATTATTTCATGAAATCATTATAGTGCATTTATGTGTGTTTGTAAAGAGAAAATTCATGAAAAAGCATGAAACGTTACATAAAGATAAAATGTACAAAATTCACATTTTTATATTGTGAAAATTAGATAAAAATGTAATAAAACACAAAAAAGTGGTTTAACATCCTTGACGGAACAATGGAATAATGATATTTTTGATACAGTTATAACATAACGTTTCACGAAAATCGCGATTTTAAAACATGAGAGCAGTTGGAAATGGCCAGTCAACTGCTCGAGAAAGTTTGTCGGAAATATGTCAGGTAATATTTTCGGCATATAACAGGAAGGAGAGATTATATGGGTAGCTTAAAAAAAGCAACTCCAACGAAAGGTGCCAACCATACATCGGTATTAAAGCGTATGGGTGCCTACTGGCAGTTGTATCTGATGCTTTTGGTCCCTGTCATACTGACAATTATTTATAAGTACATACCGATGTATGGTATTCAGATTGCATTCCGTGATTACAAATCAGTCCGTGGTATGTGGGGGAGTGATTGGGTAGGATTAAAGTGGTTTGTACGTTTCTTTAATTCACCGAATTGTGTCCGCATGATAAAGAATACGATATTGCTGAGTCTTTATAGTTTGCTTTGGAGTTTTCCGATTCCGATTGTTTTATCACTTATGATTAATCAGTTGAGATTTAATAAATTCAAAAGAACGGTACAGACGATTTTATATGCACCACATTTTATTTCTATTATGGTTGTGTGTGGTATGCTCCGGGTTTTCTTAAGCCCATCGGGAGGGCTGATTAACCTGATAGCGGGTACCAGCATTGATTTCCTTTCGGAAGCGGCTGCATTCCGGACGATTTATATCGCATCAGGCATATGGCAGGACGCAGGATGGGGTATCATCGTCTATATGGCAACACTGGCCAATATTGATACTTCTCATTATGAAGCGGCTAAGATTGATGGAGCGTCCATGTTCCAGCGGATTCGATATATTGATCTGCCAGAACTGGTGCCACAGATTGTGTTGATGTTGATTATGAGTGCGGGTAATTTGATGAACGTTGGATTTGAAAAAGTATTCCTGCTTCAGACAGACCTTAATAAAGCAACGAGTGACGTGATTGCAGTGTATGTTTACCAACAGGGTATCGAACATGCAAAATACAGTTATTCTACTGCGGTAGGTCTGTTCAATACGGTGGTCAATGTTATATTGTTGATTGTTGTAAATAAGATAACAAGTAAGATTTCCGAAGACGTAAGTTTTGTATAGGAGGTGCAGCATGAGAACGAAAAAAAGAACAGGACAACTGCAGGGCTTATCAGATAGGACCAGTGATATTGTTCTAGTGGTAATATGTCTTGCTATTGTGCTTTTGGTTGCGTATCCACTTTATTATGTGCTGGTTGCTTCCGTATCTAATCCATATGATGTATACGCGGGGAAGACATTCCTGTTCCCTAGTGGATTCACTTTGGATGGTTATAAGGCAGTATTTGCAGATAAGAGTATTGTAACCGGCTATCTGAACAGTATAAAATATACGGTTGTTGGAACGATCTTTTCCGTTGTAATGGTGTATTTGACAGCCTATCCACTGAGTATTAAAGAATTGCCGGGAAGAAAATTCCTTAGTATCTTCTTTATCATTACGATGTATTTTAGCGGCGGTCTGATGCCTACTTACCTGATTGTAAGGGATACAGGTCTGATCGACAGTATGTGGTCACTGTTCCTTCCGGGCGGTGTTGCTGTTGGCAACATGATTATTGTCCGTAATTTCTTTGAACATAGCATCCCGAAGGAGATGATTGAGGCGGCTGAGATAGACGGTGCATCAAAATGGACGACATTCATTAAGATTGTTGTTCCGCTGAGTCGTTCTATCATGGCAGTTATGGTAGTGTTCAGCATGGTTGCTTACTGGAATGACTGGTTTACCGCATTAATTTATCTGCCAGGAAAGGAGAATGCTCCGTTGCCCCTGGTACTTAGAAATATTTTGATTAAGAGTTCCGCTAGTGCAAGTCAGGCGAGCACCATTTCCGGCGGTTATGCAGAGTTGAACAAACTGACAGAGATGATTAAGTTCTCGTCCATTATCGTAGCGGCTGCGCCGATGCTTATTATCTACCCGTTTGTGCAGAAGTACTTCGAGAAGGGCTTCATGGCAGGTGCAGTAAAAGGGTAGCGAGATTCGAAAAAGAAGGAGATGAGAATATTGAAGATGTGGAAAAGATTGACTTCGTGTCTGCTGGCAGCTGGTCTTGTAGCATCTATGACGGCGTGCAGCAAGCAGGAACAGTATAACATGGAACCAGGTGTTGCCAATACAGATACATCCCAGACAGAATTCACAATTATGGGCGCTGTCAGTGCGTTGAGTAAGGGATATGATGACAATGAAGTCCTGAATCAAATGCAGGACGAAGCAGGTATAAAAATCAACTGGAATGTTATGAGTGATTCCTTAAGTGAACAAGTGAATATCCGTATTGCGGGAAGGCAGCTTCCGGATGCATTCCTTGCGGTCGGTTTTAACAACTATGATATTACAACCTATGGAAGTGACGGTGCGTTTATTGATTTGACACCGTATCTGACAGAAGAGTATATGCCGAATCTGACGAAGATTCTGGAAGAGAATCCAGATATCCGAAGCGCGATTACCATGAGTGACGGATGTATCTACGGTCTTCCATCGGCAGAGAAGATGGGAACCGCAGGTATCGGTGCAGAAGAAGACTACAGCATCTATACAATTCCGCAGTTTAGTATGATCAACAAGGCATGGCTGGATGAACTGGGAATGGAGGTGCCGACTACTCTTGATGAATTGCATGAAGCGCTTGTGGCATTTCAGGAAAATGATATGAGCGCTACCTATTACGGAAATGATGCTGGAAGTACCATTCCGATGAGTACGGGCTTTGACCAGTGGTGCTGGGGTCAGAATATCTTCTATGCAGGTTTTGGATTTACCAACTGGCCGAATGATGTAATCAATGACTTGGTATTGACTCCGGACGGAAAGGTTGAATTCGTCTGTGCTTCTGATAATTATCGTGATGCACTTACGTATTTCCATGACTGGTATGATGAAGGGCTGATGGATGTAGAGATGTTCAGCCAGAGCGATACACAATTAATCTCTAAGTGTTCGCAGGGGTATGTGGGCGTATCTACATGGTGGTATATTGAAGAACTGATGGGAGATTATGCGGATGATTATGTATTTCTTCCAATCCTTGACGGTCCTGATGGGACCCATAATGTAACGGTACGTACCGGCGGTGGTACGACCAGCGGTAATTTGAGTATTACGAGTGCATGCAAGAGTCCGGCCAATCTGCTGAAATTCTTCGACCAGTGGTATGAGCCTGAGAATGTCATGCAGCTTCAGTATGGTCCGATTGGAACTTATTTTACAGACCAGGATGAAAATGGAGTATGGCAGAGTATTTCAGATGACGAGGCAAAAGAGAAATTCGGAAAGACGGCAGGAGAGTTAAAAGGCGAATACGAGGTGTATGGACCGAAACTGATTCTCAGTGATTATTATAATACGACATTTAAGATGGAGGACCGTGCTATCGAGAGACTTGCAGACCTGAATGATTTTTGGATGCCATATGTTGACAGCACTGTAACATATCCTGTAGATTGCGTATATACGGAAGAGGAATTAGATATCATCGACCGGTATAAGACTGATTTTGAAAATACCGTATCTGAACAGGAAGGTCTGTGGCTTAAGGAAGGCGGACCTAGCGATGCCGAATGGGAGAGTTATCTTATAAAACTAAATGAGAAGTGCGGTATGAAAGAACTGCTGAATGTGTATCAGTCAGCATATGAACGTTACATGGAGGCGAAAGAGGCCGAATAATCAAAAATAAAAAGATGATAGGAGATTAACATGACAAGTCAGACACTACGTGAAGCGCGAAAATACGAAGAGGCTTCTGAAAAATTAATTAAAACAGAAGAAAGACCAGCCTTTCATCTATCAGCACGTACAGGCTGGATGAATGATCCGAATGGATTCTCATATTATAACGGAGAGTACCATATGTTTTATCAGTATCACCCTTATGATTCCCACTGGGGACCTATGCATTGGGGACATGCGGTAAGCAAAGATCTCTTGAACTGGAGATATCTTCCGGCAGCACTTGCTCCGGATGAAGTCTACGACCGGGATGGATGTTTCTCTGGAAGTGCAATTGAATTGCCGGACGGAAGACAACTGCTGATGTATACCGGAGTGATGCGGGAGCAGCAGAAAAACGGAGGGTTCAGTGATGTGCAGACGCAGTGTCTTGCTGTCGGAGACGGAATAGATTATGAAAAGTATGAGATGAATCCAG
Organism: uncultured Dorea sp.; assembly: GCA_945870325.1. Taxonomy (GTDB): domain Bacteria; phylum Bacillota; class Clostridia; order Lachnospirales; family Lachnospiraceae; genus CAMBRQ01. Next base: position 74,026 of record CAMBRQ010000010.1, read on the forward strand.
TATTGGATGAAAAGGATATTCCGGAAGGCTGCAGTCGTGCTGATTTCCGCGATCCCAAGATGTGGAGAGAGAAAGACGGAACCTATTACTGTGCCGTAGGAAATCGTCCGGCTGATGGAAGCGGACAGATATTACTTTATACCAGCGAAGATGGGTTCAGATGGAAATATAAGAAAGTACTGGCGGCAAACAACAACCGCTTCGGCAAGATGTGGGAATGCCCGGATTTCTTTGAATTGGATGGAAAATGGGTACTTCTCACCAGTCCTCAGGATATGCTCCCACAGGGGTTCGAGTATCATAACGGGAATGGAACGCTGTGCCTGATTGGCGATTTTGATAAGGAAGCAGATTCTTTTACAGAACAGTACAACCAGTCAATTGATTACGGCATTGATTTCTATGCACCCCAGACCGTTCTGACTCCGGATGGCCGTAGAATTATGATTGGCTGGATGCAGAATTGGGATGCTTGTGCGATTCGGGCTCATGAGGATCTGTGGTTTGGCCAGATGAGTTTGCCCAGAGAGTTGTTCATAAAAGATGGAAGACTTTACCAGAGACCGATCCGTGAACTGGAAGGCATGCGAAGTGGAAAAGTAGAATACAAATCAGTTCAGGTTTCAGGTACAATCAATCTGGAGGGAATCAAAGGGCGTAAAGTGGATATTGAATTAAGTATACGTCCGGAGGATGAACGGAACCTCTACCAGAAGTTTGCAATACGGTTTGCACAGAATGCGCAGTATCAGACTTCGGTTAGTTTCCGCCCACGAGAGGACATTTTGAAAATTGACAGGAAATTCTCCGGTTCCAGAAGAGCCATTATCCACCAACGCAGAAGCAAGGTGAATAGTGGGAATGGGAATCTGAAACTGAGACTGATTATGGATCAGTTCAGCGTGGAAGTGTTTGTAAATGATGGTGAGCAGGTTATGACCGCAACCATGTATACGGAGAAAGAGGCGGATGGAATCTCTTTCTATGCAGATGGCGAGGTTAAAATGGATGTAGTAAAATACGATCTGATTTAATGGAGAGGCTGTGGTCATAATAGTGGCTGCAGCCTTTTTGGATAATGAGATACGATGGCTGACAGGAAGGTCAGATTTCATGGAATGTGTGGAATGGATCAATGAACGGTATCAGATTCCGCTAATACTCATCAGAGAAAATAAAAATGCCTACCCTGTTGCTTAACAGGATAGGCGTACCCAATAGGCATGGTTAACACTGAAGTTGCCACTTTGTGTGGCAGTTGTGCAAGTAATCTTATCCAATCGGTTCAAAGTCTGCCGCTCCATGCTTGCACAACGGACAGATAATATCATCCGGCAATACATCCCCTTCATAGATGTATCCGCATACCTTGCACACGAAGCCCTTCTTACCGTCTGTCTCCGGTTTCGGCTTCACATTGCTCTGATAATAGTTATAAGTCATCGTCTCTACATTAGAGATTACGCGTGCTTCCGTAACTGTACAGATGAACATTCCGTGTGTATCAAGATCCACATACTGTTCTACTTTCAAAGACATGAAGGAGTTAATATATCTTGGCAGGAATACCAGCCCGTTATCGGAACGTAGCGGTGTGCAGTCTGCGAATTTGTCTGCGGTTCTTCCGCTCTGGAAACCGAATGTCTCGAATACCTTGAACGGAGCATCCGTAGACAGGCAGTTGATATTCATAATGCCAGTCTGTTTAATAATGTGGTGAGAGTAATTATCCTTGTTGATCGTAACTGCAATACGGTTCGGTGTATTGGTCACCTGAGTAACAGTGTTCACGATCAAGCCATTGTCTTTCTTTCCATCGTTAGAAGTAACAACATAGAGTCCGTATCCGATCTTGAACAGTGCGGTCAGATCGTTCTTATCAGCGGTTGCATCCTGCTGTGCCAGATAGTCTTTGCACAGTTCATCTGCCATTGCTTCCAGTTGTGCGCTGCTCTCTTCATTCAGTGCGGATTTGATCTGTACGGTAGTCTCGGTGAAAGTCAGTTTCTTGGAATTCTCCAGCATCTGTCTCATTGTCTTTGCAGCGAGAGGCGCCCACGTACCATTTTCAATCAGGCCAACAACACGGTTCTGATAATTGCGCTCGGTCAGATGATTGATGAACTCGCGCATGAATGGGAAGATGTCAGCGTTATAAGTAGTTGTAGCAAGTACCAGTTTGCTGTAACGGAATGCATCTTCTACGGCTTCTGCCATGTCACAGCGTGCCAAGTCATTGACCACGACCTTCGGGCATCCCTTTGCACGTAACTTTTCAGCCAGGAGTTCTACCGCTTTCTTCGTATTTCCATATACGGAAGTGTATGCGATCACGATACCTTCTGTCTCTACGGAGTAAGAAGACCATGTGTTATAGAGTCCCAGATAATATCCAAGATTCTCATTCAGTACAGGACCATGCAGCGGGCAGATGGTCTGGATATCCAGTTTAGCCGCTTTCTTCAGGAGATTCTGAACCTGTACGCCGTATTTGCCAACGATTCCGATATAGTAGCGGCGTGCTTCGCATGCCCAGTCTTCTTCCACGTCCAATGCGCCGAACTTGCCGAATCCATCGGCGGTAAAGAGTACTTTGTCAAGGCTGTCGTAAGTAACGATGACTTCCGGCCAGTGAACCATCGGAGCGGTAACAAAAGTCAGTTCATGCTTTCCGAGGGAAAGAGTATCCCCTTCTTTCACAACGATCTGCCTTTCCTCAAAATTAGTTCCGAAGAATTGTGCCATCATAGAAAATGATTTGGCTGAGGAGACAATCTTGGTATCCTTGTATATATTCATAAAGTTAGCGATGTTCGCTGAATGATCTGGTTCCATATGCTGTATGATCAGATAATCCGGGCATTTTGAACCGATAACACTCTCTATGTTATCCAGCCATTCGTGGGTGAAACGTGCATCGACGGTGTCGAGTACAGCGATCTTCTCATCCATAATTACATAAGAATTGTAGGACATGCCATTGGGAACGATATACTGCCCTTCGAACAGATCTATCTCATGGTCATTAACGCCTACATATTTGATGTCGTTAGTAATATTCATTGGTAGTCCGCTCCTTTTCTTTTATGCTTATTTTTAGAAATCTAATACCGCTCATATTATAGCATATCAAACGATAAAAGTACTCTTTGGCAGTGAAAAAATTGACATTTATTTGTATTTTTTTAAAAGCATAGCCGGGGAATCGATAGAGAGTGTTGACAATTCTAAACCACACGAATATACTTACTTGAGATAATTACTATTAGTAAATAAAATGGAGGGGTAAAAGATGAATGCAGAAAGTTTGAAACGATTGTTAGACTCATGCTTTGTGGCGAAGCGCCTTGTGGAAACATTGCCGGAACTGCCGAATGGTATGAAGCCTCGCCATATTCATGTCATGGATGTCATCTATGGAATACAGAATACCGGGAAACCTTGTCGCGTAGGAGATGTGAGTTCTGCGCTGAATATTACGATGCCCAGCATCACGAAACTGATCCAGGAATTGGAAAGACTTGGCATGTTGGAGAAATACGCAGATGCAGACGATAAGAGAGTCGCGCTGCTTAAGTTGACGGATGAGGGAATAGCCTGTGTGGAACGGCATATAGTTGATTTTCACGGCGAGTGGGCAGAGTTCTTGAGTGATATTGCGGATGATCAGGTGGAAGAAGTGATCGGTATCATCGAAAGATTGTGGCAGACGATGCCGGGAAAGGAGAAGGGGAAGAATGGCAAGAGATGGTAAGAAAGAGATTTCATTTGTGGAGGGACCGATATTCGGCTCGCTGATTCGGTTTGCGTTGCCGGTTCTGGGAGCGCTTATTCTGCAGGCGGCATATGGCGCGGTGGATCTGGTTGTAGTTGGGCGATTTGGCGATGCGACGAGCATATCTGCGGTGGGGACAGGAAGTGCCTTTATGCAGATGGTAACATTCATCATCACGAGCCTTGCTATGGGTGCAACCGTTATGATCGGACAGCATATCGGGGAGCGTAAGCCGAAGGTCGCAGGAGATGCAGTTGGCACGACGATTGTGCTGTTCGCGGTATTGGGTATTGTTTTGACGGTTTTATTGGAAGTATTTGCGGGCAATATTGTCAGTCTTTTGCAAGTTCCGGCAGAAGCATTTGACAAGACGGTGCTTTATATCCGAATCTGCTCTGCGGGTATACTGATTATTATTGCCTATAATGTAATCAGCGGTGTTCTGCGTGGCGTGGGGAATGCGAATCTGCCTTTTCTCTTCGTGGGCGTGGCATGTGTGGTAAATATTGTTGGTGATCTGCTCTGTGTTGGCGTATTCCATATGGATGTTGCCGGAGCGGCACTGGCAACCATCACGGCGCAACTCGTATCGGTAATCATTTCAATTGTGGTACTGCGAAAACAGAGTATGCCGATCTCATTTTCTAAGGAGCAGTGTAAGGTTTATCCGAGAGAATTAAAGAGAATCCTGAATGTAGGCGTGCCAATCGCATTGCAGGAGACGATGGTGCAGATCTCATTCCTGGTGATTAATTCGATTATAAATGATATGGGTCTGATGCCGTCTGCCGGATATGGCGTGGCGCAGAAACTGGTATCATTCATCATGCTGGTGCCGTCTTCTGTGATGCAGAGTGTCTCTGCGTTCGTAGCGCAGAATATCGGTGCGGGTCAGAAAGACCGGGCGATGAAAGGCTTCCGTACGGCAATGATTACCGGATGTGCAGTGGGAGTCGTGATCTTCTTTGCAGGATTCTTTGGCGGCGCACGGATGTCATCGCTGTTCACCAGTGACGCAGAGGTTATTGCGCAGAGTGCGGATTATCTGAGAGGATTCTCGGCAGATTGTATTCTGACTTGCGTCCTGTTCAGCAGTATCGGATATTTTAACGGATGTGGGAAGAGTATTCCGGTTATGGTGTAGGGAATTACGTCGGCATTCTGCATCCGTATCCCGGTGTCAATCTTTATGTCCGGACTTCCGGGAACGTCACTGATGTTGGTGGGACTGGCAACGCCGATTACCACGGTGTATGGAATCCTGTTTTTTATGATCTGTTTTGCAAGGCTTAAGAAGAAGTCTTAGTGTAGTATGGTAGTCAGCAGGCAGATTCCGGCAGCGCCGGCGGCGAAGAGGCGGCAGATCCGGGGGTAAGGAATCTTTAACATTGTGAGATTATTTTAGTGATAAATAATAGTTCCGGCAAATCGGTAAAAGCGTCTTGACAGGAACCTTTTTTCGTGATTATCTATTAGAAGTTAGGCTGATGATACAATTGATTCACCATAGATCAATTTAATAACTTCTCGGAATCTTGATGAATAAGATTCAAATTGAAAATAGGTGACTGAAT
>CAMBRQ010000011.1 GCA_945870325.1 uncultured Dorea sp.
ATCTCGGTATAGAGGTCCTCCACATCCTTTAATTCCTTCTCAAATGCTTCTTTCGTCGAGATCTGGGACATATCTGGATGATGGTAGGTGTGGTTGCCTACGATATGACCCTCATCGTGCATTCTTTTTATGAGTTCGGGTTCGGAAGAGATGAAGGTTCCGACGACAAAGAAGGTGGCTGGTGCATGATGTTTCTTTAAAGCATCCAGGATAGGCTCAGTGTTGCCGTTTTCATATCCGCAGTCGAAGGTCAGGTAGAGAACTTTTTCGTCAGTATCTTCAGCATAGTAGGCGTTATAGGCTTTCAGTTCGTCGAATGTGGCATTCGCTACGGGTGGCTGCCCATCTTCCTGAAAACTAAGTCCCCAGTTCTCGGCGGCTGATGCAATGGCAGAGGAACTGGCAGACGAACTGTCAGATGGACTTTCGGCTGAACTGTCAGATACGTTGCCAGATGAGTTGGCAGATGAACCGTCAGTAGAGAGAGTTTCACTTGTAGAAGATGGGCTCTGCGGTGCGAATCGGGATGCTACTAATTGTCCTCCGAAGAAAGATGCGGTCAGTAAAAGCAGAATTCCCGCCAGTTTGACAAGATTATTTTTGGATAGCATAAGATACTCCGTTTGCTTTGTTTACCATATGTATATGTTGGTTTTGTAATATCATGAGAAGAAGGTGCGAAGTTACTGCTTGCTGATCTGGAAGATATACGATATTAGTCCATCTTCTTGAAATGGCAGTTAAAAGAGTGTAAAATACATGAAGATATAGATGCCAAGAGATCATGAAGAAAAGAGTGTATCGTATAAGGAGTAACGAATGAAGAAGCATATATCTAAGTTAAGGAAATACGTATCTAAATTAAACTGGATTGCCTCCGGCTTCCTGGCTGTGAATGGCCTGTTATTCTGCATGATGTTTCGCTGTCCTAAGAAACGCTGGGAGCAGGATCGTTATGACTGTGCCATCGTCTGCGGATGCCAGGTAGGAGAGGACGGTGTGCCGTCAGACATGCTGAAGGCCAGAGTAGAGAAGGCGGTGGAACTGTGGAAGGAGAAAAAGGTGCAATATCTGATCATGTCCGGCGCAGCTGTACATAATGAATACATAGAAGCGGAAGCGATGAAGCGTTATGCCATAGAACTTGGCGTGTCGGAGGAATATATCCTGGAAGAGAAGCAGGCGGTCAGCACCTATCATAATCTGGTGTATTCTACCAGGATGATGCGCCACTGTGGATTCAAGGATTGTGTGGTTGTAACGAACAGCTGGCATCTGCGAAAAGCAGACCATTATGCCAGACAAAGCGGCATGCGTTATGTGATGGCAGCATCGGATGCACCTAAGGGGCAGAGCATGAAGGAGACGATTCGCCTGCACATTCAGACGAATCTGCATATGTATGTAAATATGTGGAAAGGATATTATTAATCCGAAGATGATGTGGAAAAAGACGATAGGGAAAGAAACGATATGGAAAAAGACAGCAGGACAGATCTGTCCTGAGATTCATTACAAGAATACAAAGCAGGGAATTATGATCACTGGCTGTTATGGTACCGATGGACAAGTGGTTCTGCCGGATGAGATTGCGGGAAGACCAGTGACGGAGATAGCCCCGTATGCATTTGCCGAGAACCAGGAAGAGGAAGATGTGCTGGTGTGGAAGAATGAGAATGCAGGCTTTGGAGGAGACATGCAGAGAATCTGCGGTACGCAGGTGACGGAAGTCTGGCTTCCTTTTGAGGTGACGGAGATTGGAAGGTATGCATTCTATCGGTGCAGGAACTTAAGGAAACTGATCCTGACAGACAGCCTTCTGGATATCGGAGGAGGTGCGCTGACAGGATGCAATCTGTCAGAGGTAGAACTATATTTCTTCCGTGGTGAGAGATGCTGCCTTAAGTCCATTGTGGACGAGATGCGTTTTGCAATCCGGGCAAGGCTTCATTATTATGGAGAGGATGCATCGGGACAGGAAGAGGTGGTAACTGCGCAGGTGTTATTCCCAGAGCATTATGAAGAGGCGGTGGAGAACACGCCGGCAAGGATTTTATTTACCCAGCATCATGGAGCGGGAGGATATTACCGGCAGTGTTTTTATGATAGAAAATTAGATTATAAAAAATATGATGAACTGCTGTTTCGTACAGTGGCAGAAGAAAAGCCTTGGGTTGCGGCAGAACTGGTGCTGAATCGTCTGCGGTATCCCTATCAATTGATGCAGAAGGCCAAGGAAGAATATGAGCAGTATATGACGGCACATATTGAGGATGTGGCCGGTTATCTGATTGAGCGGGAGGACATCGAGGGGCTTGCCTTTTTGTCAGATAAGAATTACTGGAACGAGGCGGCTTTGAATGATGCAATACAGAGGGCGACGGAAGGCAAGAAGACGGAAGCATTAAGCCTTCTTATGGATGAGAAACATAGTCTCTATCCAAAGAAAAAGAAGACATTTGAATTGTAATATGGTTTGATACATTGACGATAAGTAAGGGGAAAGGGAAATGGCAGCAGAGTTAACAACCGGTGAAAAATTAGATGTCGTCAGCCGTAAGATCCTGATGGTCTCCCGGAACGAATTGTACTTAAAGATGCGGTTTATGGATGTAGCCCTAAGCAGCCTGTTCTTTGTTATGGATGAGGGGGCGGATGGTATGGGAACCGATGGACTCTATCTCTATTATCATCCGCAATATCTGGGCGGACTATATAGGGAAGACCGGATACAGGTGAACCGGATCTATCTTCATCTGGTATTGCATGGCATCTTCCGCCATATGGTACGAAAGAATGGAAGGGAAGAACGGCTCTATAGTCTTGCCTGCGACATCGTAACGGAGTCCATGATTGACAGTATGCAGCATAGATGCGTGTTAAAAAGCCGCTCCTGGCTTCGCCGGGAGACATATCGTAGGCTTAAGAAAGAGATGAAGGTGCTGACGGCAGAGAAGGTCTATGGCGAGATTGGCAGATGGGAATTATCCGAGGCTGAGATGATGCGCCTGGAAACAGAATTCCGGGTGGACGACCATAGTTACTGGCCTTCCGATGACGATCAGAAGAAACAGAATCAGATTGAGAATAAATGGCAGGATATCAGTGAGCAGATGGAGACGGATATGGAGACCTTCTCCAAGGAATCGTCGGCGGAATCGGGAAACTTGGTGGACCAGGTGCGCGTGGAGAATCGGGCGCGTTTCGACTACCGTCAGTTCCTTCGGAAGTTCTCGGTGCTGAAAGAAGAGATGGCGGTGGATCAGGATTCTTTTGACTATGTGTTCTACAGTTATGGTTTGTCTTTATATGGCAATATGCCTCTGATTGAGCCGCAGGAGTGGAAGGAAGTGCAGAAGGTAGAAGAATTTGCCATTGTGATCGATACTTCCATGTCCTGCTCCGGAGAACTGGTGAAAAAGTTCCTGGAAGAGACTTATGGCGTTCTTAGTGAGAATGACAGTTTCTTTCGGAAGGTGAATATTCACATTATTCAGTGTGATGACCAGGTGCAGACGGACCAGAAGGTTACCAGTGAAGAGGAATTGATCGAATATATGGAGGATCTGGAACTGTGTGGTGAAGGCGGAACGGATTTCCGTCCGGCATTCGCGTATGTAGAACAGTTGATGGAGCAGCATGCTTTTGATCATCTGAAAGGATTGATTTATTTTACCGACGGAAGAGGAATCTATCCGGCGAAGATGCCGCCATTTACGACGGCATTTGTGTTCATGAAAGAAGATTATGAGGATGTGGATGTTCCTCCCTGGGCGATGAAGTTAATCTTAGAGGAGGAAGACCTGGAAAGATAGAGGGATACGAAGAGAATATCAAGTCAGAGAGATCTCTGAATCATAGTTATTAGAATCAGAAAATAAAGAACAGGACAGGAGATAGGACATGAATATAAAACGGGCAAAACAAGAAATCAAGGATTCCATTGAGGCATATCTTAAGAAAGATGCCGATGGAGAATATATGATCCCTGCGATCCGCCAGCGCCCAATCCTGCTGATGGGACCGCCGGGAATCGGAAAGACGCAGATTATGGAGCAGATTGCCAAGGAGTGTAAGATAGGGCTGGTATCCTATACAATCACGCATCATACCAGGCAGAGTGCAATCGGGCTGCCGTTTATCCAGAAGAAGATGTATGGCGGCAGGGAATATTCGGTGACGGAGTATACCATGAGTGAGATCATTGCATCGGTCTATGACAAAATTGAGGCTACCGGAGTAAAGGAAGGAATTCTCTTTATAGACGAGATTAACTGTGTCTCTGAGACTCTGGCACCAACCATGCTCCAGTTCCTTCAGTGTAAGATGTTCGGCAATCAGAAAGTGCCGGAGGGGTGGATGATCGTGGCAGCAGGCAATCCGCCGGAATATAATAAGTCGGTGCGGGATTTTGACATTGTAACTCTGGACCGTATTAAGAAGATTGATGTGGAGGAGAATTATGAGGTCTGGAAAGAGTATGCTTATCAGGTTGAGATTCATCCGGCGATTCTGGCATATCTTGAGATTAGAAGAGACTATTTCTACCGGATTGAGACAACCGTGGATGGCAAGATGTTCGTGACTGCCAGGGGATGGGAGGATCTGTCCCAGTTATTGAAAGCATATGAGATTCTGGGCAAGAAGGCGGATCGGGAAGTGGTGCATCAGTATCTCCAGCACTGGAAGGTAGCAAAGGATTTCGCCAATTATCTGGAATTGTATGAGAAATATAAGAAAGACTATGGCTTGGAGAAGATCATAGAAGGATGTTATCGTAAGGAGACTTTGGAACAGCTTAAGTATGCTTCTTTTGATGAGCGGCTCAGTGTGGTGAATATGCTGATTGGAAGGCTTGGAGGACTCTTCAAAGAAAGTTTCGTAGAAGACCGCTATGTGACCCTGATTTACGATTACTTAAGGCAGTATAAGGAGAGCCTGAATCTGGAGGAAACGATCCGACTTGTGGAAGAGAAGTATGAGGCTTTGAGAAGAGCGGAGCAGCTGACGAAGATTGAAGAACGAATCTGGAAGAAGACGGTGCAGACCTTAGAGCGGTATGGGCAGATGGTGCAGAAGGAGCATCTGGCAGGGGAGGATGGATTCGTCCTTGTAAAGCGGGAATTCGGCAAGGAGACGGAACTGAGGGAACAGGCAGTAGAACAGGCTGCGATGGCGCTGGATCATGCATTCGACTTTATGGAGGATGCGTTCGGAGACAGTCAGGAGATGGTTGCCTTCGTGACAGAACTGAATACCAATTATTACAGCATCCAGTTCCTGAAAGACAATGATTGTGATAAATACTACCGCTATAATAAAAAACTGCTGTTCGACGAACAGCAGCAGGAGATCCTGAAGGAACTGGATGAAGTTGAACAGGATCTGAATACAGCCTTAAAATAAGACCATACAAATATTATATGAGGAGGAAATAAGAGATGTTATTCGTACATTATCCAAAATGCAGTACTTGCCAGAAGGCGAAGAAATGGTTAGAAGAAAAGGGCGCAGAGTTTGAGGCAAGAGATATCAAACTTGAGAACCCGACCAAAGAGGAATTAAAGGAGTGGCATCAGAGAAGTGGTCTGCCATTAAAAAGATTCTTTAACACCAGCGGCATGATCTACCGGGACATGGGATTAAAAGACCGCCTGCCGGAAATGTCTGAAGAAGAGCAGTATGAATTGTTGGCTTCCGATGGAATGCTTGTGAAACGCCCGATTCTTGTGACGAATACAAAAGTCTGCCCGGGCTTTAAAGAAAAAGATTGGGAGCAGATGATATGATTGCTTCCTCATATGGACAGATAGACCTTCACCTTCATCTGGATGGATCACTCTCTGCCAGAACTATCCTGAACCTGGCAAAGGAAGAGAATATTACGCTTCCGGCAGATACAGAAGAAGGCTTGTGTCCTTATATTACGGCACAGATGGACTGTAAGAGTCTGAATGAATACCTGCAATGTTTTGAACTTCCGCTTTTGGTGTTACAGACGGGAAACTGTCTGGAAATTGCCGCCTATGAACTGGCAAAAGATTTAGAAGCAAAAGGGCTGATCTATGCAGAGATCCGATATGCCCCTGGCTTACATGTAAGGAAAGGCTTAGACCAGGAAGGGGCTATCCGTGCGGTGCTTGCAGGACTTGGGCGCGCTATGAGGGAGAGTAGGAATGGAATCGTCTTAAGAACCATTCTCTGTTGTATGCGTGGCGCAGATACCCATGCGGCCAATCTGGAAACGGTACGCCTGGCAGCAGAGTATCTGGGAAGAGGCGTTGTAGCCGTAGACCTTGCGGGTGCAGAGGCTCTGTATCCAACGGGGGATTATGAAGAAGAATTCACCTGTGCAAAGAGGCTGGGCGTCCCATTCACCATTCATGCCGGAGAAGCCGCCGGGCCTGAAAGTATCTGGAAAGCTCTTGAGTTCGGTGCTGTAAGGATCGGCCATGGTGTCCGTGCGATTGAAGATGAAGAGTTAATGAGAGAATTAAAAGAACGTGGAACCGTGTTAGAGATGTGTCCGATCAGTAATCTTCAGACGAAAGCCATAGAAGATATCAGGGATTATCCGTTAAGAACATATCTTGAGCAGGGGATCAAAGTGACCATCAATAGTGACAACATGACGGTTTCGAATACCTGGGCGGGCAAAGAATTCGAATATCTGTTTCAATATTATGGACTGACAGAAGCGGAAGCCGGACTTTTGCAGGAAAATGCGAAGGCTGCAGCATTTGATCTGTGATTTCAAGAGTGTGCTATGCTTGATTCGTGATGTTTTCGTAATGCAATACGTTAAAGTATTGAAATACCCTTCCTTTTGTGATAGAATAAGAAATTGCCAAAGGCAAGAAAGCAATGAGTTCACTGATTTAGGAGGAAGACAACATAAATGGACACACGTATTTCTGGAAAAACAAGACTAATGGGAGTATTCGGAACACCGATCAAGCATTCGGGTTCTCCGATTATATATAATTTCTGTTTTGATTATTATGGGATTGACTGTGCGTATCTGGCATTTGACTGTGATGCGTCGCAGGTGAAGGATTCGCTGGCGGCCATGCGCCGTTTGAATATGCGCGGGGCGAATGTTACCATGCCGTGCAAGCAGGAAGTGGCCCGCAATATGGATCGATTATCACCAGCGGCCAAATTCATCGGCGCGGCGAATACCATCGTGAATGACAACGGTGTGCTGACCGGGCATATCACGGATGGAATGGGCGTTGTGCTGGATCTGAAGGATCATGGAAAATCCATCGTAGATAAAGATATTGTACTTTTGGGTGCCGGAGGCGCTGCAACAGCGATCATGGTACAGTGTGCGCTGGATGGGGCGAAGTCGGTGACAGTGTTCAATCGCAGTGCCGAAGGATTAGAGAAAGCAAGAAGGATCGGTGAAAATATGATGAATGACGGTGTGCCGTGCAAGATGGAATACCACCTGATCTCTGAATCGGAGCTGATGCATGATATGATTCGCAAAGCGGACGTGCTGATCAATGGAACTTCTGTTGGAATGCGTCCGGTGATGGAAGGAGTATCTCTGGTAACGGATATGACTGCGTTCCATGAGAATCTGGTAGTCTATGATATTATCTACAATCCGCTGGTAACAAAGCTGATGAGCGATGCAGTGGCGAATGGCTGCAAAGAAGAGAATGTCATCGGCGGTAAGGGGATGCTGCTCTGGCAGGGCGCAGGCGCTTTCAAGTTATTTTCCGGACTTGATATGCCGGCACAGGAATTGAAAGCATTCCTCGCAAAAAGAGAAGCGGAAGGTGTAGAGCCGCTTCAGGATATTGCGGAGAATGTGCCGTACTAATATATTGTAAGAAAGTGATAAAAAATATCAGGTTTTGGTTGACAGTCCTGCGTAGAATCCATATAATAACAATTACGGTAAGGGAGTAGTTGGCGCATTTTGCGTAGTTTTGTCAACATACTGATGCATCTGCATCTGGCATGACTTTAAATGATGAGACTTATCCGTGGACAAGCCACGGATAGGTCTTTTTTTGCGAAAGCATCCAAAGGGAACTGTCGATGGCAGATCCTGCAGGTGTATGAGATAGAGTCTTAAGAATCACAAAAAGACCTCCTTTGGTTAGGAATGTCAAAAATACTTTGAGAGCAAAATAGGAGAGAAGAATCATGAGTTTGGTAGAATTATTCTTAATTGCGGTAGGATTATCAATGGATGCTTTCGCGGTGTCTGTCTGTAAGGGCCTTGCGATGAAGCGGTGTACGTGGAGCAAGGCAGGACTTGTTGGATTGTATTTTGGAGCGTTTCAGGCAATCATGCCATTGGTGGGTTATATATTAGGAGTACAGTTTAAGGATATTATCACTTCTATTGACCACTGGATTGCATTCATTCTGCTTGGAATCATTGGTGCGAATATGATCAGGGAAGCAGTTGGTGATGCGGATGAGTGCGAAGGGGCGGATGAGTCTCTGGATGTGAAGACGATGCTGGGATTGGCAGTGGCAACCAGTATCGATGCACTTGCAGTTGGCGTGACATTTGCCTTTTTGCAGGTAGATATTGTGCCTGCGGTAAGTTTTATTGGCGTGATTACATTTACTTTATCCGTCGCAGGTGTTAAAATAGGCAATATATTCGGAACAAAATACCAGGCAAAGGCAGAGATTGCAGGGGGAATTATCCTGATTCTTATGGGATGTAAGATTCTGCTTTCGCATCTGGGGATCATTGCAATCTAGAAAAAGTGAGGAGTAGGACGATGAAGTGGAATCAGTTTCGTTTGACAACAACGACAGAGGCAGAAGATATTGTCAGCAGTATGTTGATGGACTTAGGGATACAGGGAGTACAGATTGAAGATAAGATCCCATTAACACAGGAAGATAAGGAGCAGATGTTTGTTGACATTTTGCCGGATATACCGGATGATGATGGCAAGGCTTATCTGACTTTCTATCTGGATGAAGATGAGGATAAGGCGCCTATTCTTTTGAGAGTGAGACAAGAACTGGAAGAGATGCGCAAGTTCCTGGATGTGGGAGAATGTATCATTGAGGAATCCCAGACAGAGGATGTGGACTGGGTGAATAACTGGAAGCAGTATTTTCATCAGTTTTATATTGACGATATCTTAATCATCCCATCCTGGGAGAAGGTAGAGGCGAAAGACAGTGATAAACTGGTCATTCATATTGATCCTGGCACAGCGTTTGGTACAGGTATGCACGAGACGACGCAGTTGTGTATCCGCCAGTTAAAGAAATATGTAACCGAAGATACGGAGATCCTGGATGTGGGATGCGGAAGCGGCATTTTGGGAATGCTTGCCCTTAAGTTCGGCGCAAAGCATTCAGTTGGAACAGACCTTGACCCTTGTGCAATCGATGCCACCCATGAGAATATGGAAGTAAATGGAATCCGAAAGGATCAGTATGAAGTCATGATCGGCAATATTATTGATGACAAGGAGATCCAGGACAAGGCTGGCTATGAGAAATACGATATCGTGGCAGCCAATATTCTGGCTGATGTGCTGGTACCGCTGACTCCTGTGATTATTCATCAGATGAAGAAAGGTGGAATCTATATCACCAGCGGCATCATTGATGATAAGGAAAAGGTTGTGGTAGAAGCAGTAGAAGCGGCAGGACTGGAAGTGCTGGAAGTGAATCATCAGGGAGAATGGGTGTCCGTAACCGCAAGAAAGAACGAATGATACAGCCAAACATAGTACTGCCTATAAAGAATGAATCAGTAAAGGATGAGGAGTCAGGAAGATGCAGCATTTTTTTGTGACGCCTTCGCAGGTGAAAGAGAAGAAGATCTATATTGAAGGTTCTGATGTGAACCATATGAAGAATGTTCTCAGGATGCGGATTGGCGAGGAACTTGTGGTAAGTGATGGGAACAATCTTCAGTATCGGTGTGCCGTCGAAGGATATGAAGAGGGAATTGCCGTATTAGAGATCTTGGAGGAATTGCCTGTGGATACGGAACTTCCTTCGTGCATCTATCTGTTTCAGGGATTGCCGAAGCAAGATAAGATGGAACTTATTGTACAGAAAGCAGTAGAACTTGGCGCCTGTCAGATTGTGCCGGTAGCAACGAAGCGTGCCGTGGTAAAACTGGATGAGAAGAAAGCAGCTAAGAAGGTGGAACGGTGGCAGCAGATTGCAGAAAGTGCGGCAAAGCAGGCTGGACGCGGAGTAATTCCGGAAGTGGCACGCGTGATGTCTTATAAAGAAGCTTTGAAGTGTGCAGAAGGGCTGGATGTAGTGCTGATTCCGTATGAATTAGCCGAAGGTATGGAAGAGACCAGGAAAGTGATAGAAGCCATCCGACCTGGACAATCTGTGGGAATCTTCATCGGTCCGGAAGGCGGGTTCGAGAAAGAAGAAGTGGAACTGGCTATGGAATATGGGGCAAAGGCAATCACTCTTGGTAAGAGGATTCTTCGGACAGAGACGGCTGGACTTACTACATTATCCGTCTTAATGTTCCATTTGGAAGGGTAAGAACATAATCTAGTAGTAAGAAAATAAAAAGCAGGAAGTGGAATCAATGAAAGAAGTATATTTAGATAATTCGGCAACGACCCAGGCTTATGAAAGTGTTGGGGAACTTGTTAAAAAGGTAATGTGTGAAGATTATGGCAATCCATCCTCCATGCACGCCAAAGGCGTTGCGGCGGAGAAATATATAAAAGAAGCAAAAGAGACGCTTGCGAAGATCTGGAAAGTTCAGGAGAAGGAGATCTTCTTCACCTCCGGCGGAACAGAGAGTGACAATCTGGCATTGATTGGTGCGGCTCGTGCGAATCACCGGGCAGGCAACCATCTGATTACATCATCGATCGAGCATCCGGCGATCATTAACACAATGCGTTATCTGGAGGAACAGGGCTTCAGGGTTACGTATCTTCCGGTCGACCGCTATGGCAGAATTAAGTTAGATGCATTGAAAGAAGCGCTGTGCGAGGATACCATTCTCGTATCTGTGATGTATGTGAATAATGAGGTTGGCTCTGTCCAGCCGATTCAGGAAGCAGCAAGTATTGTGAAGGCATACAACAAGAATATCCTGTTCCATGTGGATGCAGTCCAGGGATTCGGCAAGTACCGGATCTATCCGAAGAAGTTAAAAGTAGATATGTGTTCCATCAGCGGCCATAAGATCCACGGACCAAAGGGGATTGGAGCATTGTATATTGGTGAACACGTAAAGATCAAGCCGATCGTGTTTGGCGGAGAGCAGCAGAAGAATATCCGGTCCGGTACGGAAAATGTCCCGGGAATTGCAGGGTTGTCTCTGGCGGCAAAGACAATCTATCAGGATCTGGATGAAAAAGTAGCAGGAATGCGGCAGTTGAAACAGCATTTTATTGATGGTGTCAGCCAGATTGAGAATACGACGATTCACGGTCTGTATGACGAGACTTCCGCACCGCATATTATCAGTGTGGGATTCGCAGGAATCCGAAGCGAAGTACTGCTGCATGCGTTGGAAGAAAAAGGGGTCTATGTATCTTCCGGTTCTGCATGTTCATCCAATCACCCGCAGGTCAGCGGTGTGTTGAAGGGAATCGGAGCCAAGCAGGAATTCCTGGATGCGACTCTCCGGTTCAGTATGTCAGAATTTACAACCTTGGAAGAGATTGACTATACGCTGGATACCTTATATAATATAGTTCCGATGTTGAGAAAATATACGAGACATTAAACGTAGATATTACAGTATTAGATATCGCAGCATTAGATATCCCATGATTGCGATGCGGTAAAGTTAAGACAATGATAAAGTTTCAGGATGCATAAAGTAGGAGAATAGAAGATGAGATTTCATACATTTTTGTTAAAGTACGGAGAGATAGGAATTAAAGGAAAGAACCGATATCTGTTTGAAGATGCGCTCGTCAGACAGGTACGGTTCGCCCTGAAAGATGTGGACGGCCAGTTCCAGGTGCATAAGTCACAGGCAAGAATCTATGTAGACTGTGAAGGAGACTATGATTATGAGGATACAGTAGAGCACCTGAAGAGAGTGTTCGGTCTGGTGGGAATCTGCCCGGTTGTCCGTATGGAGGATCAGGGGTTTGAACAGTTGAAGAAAGATGTAGTTGCATACATGGATGAGATGTATCCGGACAAGAACCTGACATTCAAGGTGGAGTCCAGACGTGCAAGGAAGTCCTATCCGAAGAATTCTATGGAGATCAACTGTGATCTGGGCGAAGCGATATTGGAAGCATTCCCAGAGACGAAGGTGGATGTTCACCATCCGGATGTGATGCTGAATGTGGAAGTGAGAAATGAAATCTATGTCTATTCCCAGATTATTCCGGGAGCAGGCGGAATGCCGGTGGGAACCAATGGAAGCGCGATGCTTCTTCTGTCCGGCGGTATCGACAGCCCGGTAGCAGGATACATGATCTCCAAGAGAGGCGTCAGTATTGAGGCGACTTATTTCCATGCGCCACCGTATACCAGTGAACGTGCAAAACAGAAGGTTGTGGATCTGGCAAGAATCGTATCCAGATATTCAGGACCGATCAAACTGCATGTGGTGAATTTTACAGATATACAGTTGTATATCTACGATCAGTGTCCACATGATGAACTGACAATCATCATGAGACGGTATATGATGCGGATCGCAGAGCATTTTGCGAAGAAAGACGGTTGTCTGGGGCTGATTACCGGGGAGAGTATCGGACAGGTGGCAAGTCAGACCATGCAGAGCCTGGCGGCAACCAATGATGTATGTACGATGCCGGTGTATCGTCCGGTGATCGGATTCGACAAGCAGGAGATCGTGGATATCTCGGAGAAGATTGATACTTATGAGACGTCTATCCAGCCATTTGAGGATTGCTGTACGATCTTCGTGGCAAAGCATCCGGTTACCAAGCCGAATGTAGAGGTGATCCGGCGTTCGGAGGAGAAGTTAAGTGAGAAGATTGACCAGTTGGTGCAGGAAGCAATCGATACGGTAGAGATTATTGAGGTGAAATAAAAGCAAGCGTCAGAAAGCATAAAAAGACCGGACCTCATAAAAAGTCCGGTTTTTTGCTTTCATCTCACATTAGGAAATGTCTCTTCGATTCTATTCGCACATATATGGTGCCAATGTCTCGAGAATTGTATCGATCTCAGCATTATCAGCGTGAATGTTCAGATCAATCGCTTTGGAAAGATCCAGGCTGAAGATACCCATAATAGACTTTGCGTCAATGACATACCTTCCGGATACTAAATCAAAATCATAATCAAATTTTGTGATATCATTTACAAAAGATTTTACCTTGTCGATAGAATTCAAAGAAATCTTAACTGTTTTCATTGGAAATACCTCCTTGTTGTCTTTTCATGTTCTATAAACATCTTAAGAGCAAGCAGTATAAAAGTCAAGGAATAAATTGCCAAAGAATCGAAAAGAAATGGAAGAATTATTTTAACAACTTGCATAGAAAGGGATAGAGAAGGATATGAAGAAAGTAGCATTACATAATCTGGGCTGTAAAGTGAATGCGTATGAGACAGAGGCAATGCAGGAACTGTTAGAAGAGCAGGGCTATGAGATCGTACCTTTTAAAGAAGGTGCAGATATCTATATTATCAATACCTGCACGGTGACCAATATGGCAGACCGTAAGTCCAGACAGATGCTGCATCGTGCGAGGAAGATGAATCCGAAAGCAATCGTGATAGCCTGTGGCTGTTATGTGCAGGCGAAGCCGGAGGAAGTGGATGAATGTATTGATATTGTGGTAGGCAACAACCGGAAGAAAGATATTGTTCAGATATTAGAAGAGTATGAAACGTCTCAGCGTTCGGAAGAAATGCCGGAAGCGGAGCATGAAAGAACAGTGCCGGACGAAAAGAATAAGAGAAATGTACAGAAAGCGGTTCTGGATATTAATCATACAAAAGAGTACGAAGAATTGAACTTAAGCAGAACGGCAGAACACACTCGCGCGTACATCAAAGTACAGGATGGATGCAACCAGTTCTGTTCTTACTGTATTATTCCTTATGCCAGAGGACGTGTCAGAAGCCGAAGCCGGGACGGCGTGCTGGATGAAGTCCGCCAGCTTGCGGCGAATGGATATAAAGAGGTAGTGTTAACCGGAATCCACTTGAGTTCCTATGGTATAGATACGGGTGATACGCTTCTGAATCTGATTCTTGCCATTCATGATGTGGAAGGAATCAGGAGAATCCGTCTTGGATCATTGGAGCCAAGGATCATTACCGAAGAATTTGCGCGGACGATCGCAGGGCTCCCGAAGATGTGCCCGCATTTCCATCTTTCTTTGCAAAGTGGATGCGATGCTACACTTAAGCGGATGAACCGTCGTTACACATCCGAGGAATATTATGAGAAATGCGAACTTTTGAGGAAATATTTCCATAATCCGGCGCTGACGACGGATGTGATTGTAGGATTCCCGGGAGAGACAGAAGAAGAATTCGCGCAGTCGAAGGCATTCGTGGACAAGGTGAATTTTTATGAGACGCATGTGTTCAAATATTCGAAGCGCGCGGGAACGAAAGCAGCCGTGATGGAGAATCAGGTGCCGGATCACGTTAAGACAGAGCGAAGTAATGAACTGCTGGAACTTAGCAGGAGAAAACAGGCGGCATACGAAGAAGCGCTGATTGGAACAACGCAGGAAGTGCTGATGGAAGAAGAGGTTCTGCATCATGGAGAGAAGTATCTGGTGGGACATACAAAAGAATATGTTAAGATTGGACGAAAAAAGTCGGAAAATTTAATAAATCAGTTAATAAATGTAGAAATTGAGAGCCGTTTGCAAATAATGCATTGAATTTTCAGTTGCAATAGGTTAGAATAACAATGAAGTATTTTTGGAGGACGTGAGTATATGAAAGATTTAAGCAGCACCCAGTTTTTCCAGGTAGAAAGCGGTCCACAAATTCAAGCAAAAGATATACTTGAGATTGTGTACAAGGCATTGAGTGAAAAGGGATACAATCCTGTGAATCAGATTGTGGGTTATATTATGTCAGGAGACCCGACATATATTACCAGCCATAATGGAGCCAGAAGCCTGATCATGAAGATGGAGCGAGATGAATTGGTAGAAGAGATGCTTAAGACGTATATTGAGCATAATAAGTGGGTATAATTTCTATGAGAATCATGGGACTGGACTACGGCTCTAAGACCGTAGGCGTTGCAATCAGTGATCCTCTGGGAATTACTGCCCAGGGAATAGAGACAATTTGCCGAAAGGACGAGAACAAGCTGCGGAAGACCTGTGCAAGAATCGAAGCGTTGATCGAAGAGTATCAGGTAGAGCGGATTGTGCTTGGCCTTCCGAAGCATATGAACAATGACATTGGGGATCGAGCGGAAAAATCGATAGAGTTTGGGAAGATGCTGGCTAGAAGGACCGGCCTTGAAGTCGTGATGTGGGACGAGCGGCTGACTACGGTAGAAGCAGAACGGACTTTAATTGAGAATAAGGTAAGAAGAGAAGACCGCAAGAAGTATATTGATAAGATTGCGGCAGTTTTTATATTGCAGGGATATTTGGACTCGATTCATATGAACAGTGTATTGTAGGAATCATTCTTGAGGTGTATATATGGAAAAGATTAAATTCATGTCTGAGGAAATACAGGAAGAAGTAGATTTTTTTGTGCTGGAGCAGACGAAGGTGAATGGTGTGTCTTATATTCTGGTCACGGATTCTGAAGAAGACGATGCAGAATGTCTGATTCTAAAGGATACATCAGAAGAAACATCATCTGACAGTGTGTATGAGATTGTGGAAGATGATGTAGAACTTACAGCGATTTCGAAGGTATTTGAAGAACTGCTCGAAGATGTTGAAATTGAAAGGTAATATACTATGTCTATCAGTAAAGAGAAATTTAAAGAAATGCTGAAAGAGAAGGGTCTTAAAGTAACCAATCAACGGTTGCTTGTATTAGAAGTGCTCGCAGATCATCGTGATAAGCATATGACTGCGGAAGACATCTATGAACTGGTAAAGGAAGACTATCCGGAGATCGGACTGGCTACCATTTACCGGACGGTGCAATTGTTACGGGAAATGCAATTGGTGGATCGGATCAATCTGGATGATGGATGCCTGCGCTATGAGATTAGCGATTTATTTGACGGGGAAACAAAGCATCATCATCACCATCTGATATGCAAAACATGTGGAAAAGTAGTTCCGTTTGAAGAGGACCTCCTGGATGATCTGGAGCGTCGTATTGAGCAGGAGACGGGATTCCGCGTGTCAGACCACGAATTAAAGTTCTACGGACAATGCAAGGACTGCCAGTAGAGGCAAGAATAGTACGGAGAAACACGTGGAGGTGTAAATTTGAAAAAAGAAAACAACGGAAAATTGCGTATCATTCCGCTCGGAGGACTGGAGAAGATCGGAATGAACATTACTGCCTTCGAATATGAAGACAGTATTATTGTCGTGGACTGCGGTTTGGCATTCCCGGAAGACGATATGCTTGGAATTGATCTTGTAATTCCGGATGTAACGTATCTTAAAGACAATATTCAGAAAGTGAAAGGTTTTGTAATCACTCACGGACATGAGGATCATATTGGCGCTCTGTCCTATGTGTTAAGGGAGATGAATCTTCCGATCTATGCGACAAAACTTACCATGGGTATTATCGAGCGGAAATTGACGGAGCATAACCTGCTTCGCAGTACCAGAAGAAAAGTAGTAAAGCATGGACAGTCCATCAATCTTGGACAGTTCAGGATCGAATTCATTAAGACGAATCACAGTATCCAGGATGCGGCGGCGCTGGCGATCTACTCTCCGGCCGGCATTGTTGTACACACCGGAGACTTTAAAGTAGACTATACGCCGGTATTCGGTGATGCGATCGATCTGCAGCGTTTTGCTGAGATTGGAAAGAAGGGCGTTCTGGCATTGATGTCAGACAGTACTAATGCTGAGAGAAAGGGATTCACCCAGTCTGAGCGTACGGTTGGAATCACTTTTGACCATATCTTTGCAGAGCATCAGAATACCAGAATCATTATTGCAACGTTCGCGTCCAATGTAGACCGCGTGCAGCAGATTATCAACTCTGCGTGCAAATACGGCCGTAAGGTTGTAGTCGAAGGACGAAGCATGGTGAATATCATTCAGGTTGCCCAGGAATTAGGGTATCTGAATGTGCCGGACAAGACGTTGGTCGAGATCGACCAGTTGAAGAACTATCCGCCGGAGAAGACTGCCTTGATCACCACGGGAAGTCAGGGAGAATCTATGGCGGCTTTATCCCGTATGGCAGCAGACGTGCATAAGAAAGTAACGATCATGCCTGGAGATACTGTAATATTCAGTTCCAATCCGATTCCGGGAAATGAGAAGTCTGTATCCAGGGTAATCAACGAATTATCCGCGAAGGGGGCGAATGTCATCTTCTCAGATGCCCATGTATCCGGTCATGCATGCCAGGAGGAGTTAAAACTGATCTACTCTCTGGTGAAACCGAAATATGCCATTCCGGTACATGGCGAGTACCGTCATCTGAAGGCGAATGCAGGTATTGCAACCTCTCTTGGAATTCCGAAAGAGAATGTATTCATCCTGCAATCCGGTGATGTTTTGGAGTTAAGTGATAAAGAGGCGAAGGTTGTAGATAAGGTACACACAGGAACCATTCTGGTAGATGGTCTTGGTGTCGGAGATGTTGGGAATATCGTGCTTCGTGACAGACAGCATCTGGCAGAGGATGGTATCTTGATTGTTGTGCTGACCTTGGAAAAAGGCACGAATCAGTTACTGGCAGGACCAGATATCGTATCTCGTGGATTCGTCTATGTAAGAGAGTCCGA
This sequence comes from uncultured Dorea sp., assembly GCA_945870325.1. GTDB lineage: Bacteria > Bacillota > Clostridia > Lachnospirales > Lachnospiraceae > CAMBRQ01. The sequence goes on from CAMBRQ010000011.1 coordinate 17,849, forward strand.
AGGGCTGATGGAAGAAGCGCGCAACATCCTGACGGATGCAGTGGAAGACTGCCTGATGCACCAGAGGAATGCTGACTGGAGCAAGATCAAGATGGTGATCCGCGATACCATGAATGAATATATCTGGAAAAAGACGAAGAGGAAACCGATGATATTGCCGATTATTATGGATGTGTAGTTGGAGTGGACGGCGAGGGAGATGCATAAGGATGATTTGGTATCCGGGTCTCTTCGCCAACTATCCGTAGCATAAAAAAGCATGAGAATTGAGTAACCGGACAGATTCACCGAGAAATTTTGATAATTTCTCGGTTCAGCTGTCCTCGATGATTTGGTTTGAAACCAAATCATCGTACTCAATTCTCACGCTTTTTTCTGCAACTGATAGTAAGGCTCGTTCCACGGACACCAAACCACCCTTATACATCTCCCTGCCTCCCCTCCCGCCGGTCGCCAACGTTTTTAACAAAGAAGGAGTCCCCATGATTGTAGATGAGAGAATGGTTACATATATCCATTCGTTGGAATTGCCCAACAGTCCCATAATTGAACAGATTGAGCAGGAGGCACTGGAAACTTATGTGCCGATTATCCGTAAGGAGACTCAGAGTTTTTTAAAGGTCCTGCTCATGATCAAGAAGCCTTTACGGATTCTGGAAGTGGGAACGGCAGTTGGCTTTTCAGCAATTTTGATGAGTGAGTATATGCCGGAGAATGGAAAGATTACAACAATTGAGAAGTATGAAAAGAGAATCCCGATTGCGAGAGAGAATTTTAAACGCGCGGGAAGGGAGAATCAGATTACATTGATGGAAGGGGATGCCCTTGAAGTCATGAAGAACTTAGAAGGTCCTTATGATCTGATTTTTATGGATGCTGCGAAGGGGCAGTATATTCATTATCTGCCGGAGGCGATTCGTTTGCTCTCAGAAGGCGGTGTGCTGATGTCGGATAATGTCTTGCAGGACGGAGATGTTATCGAATCCCGGTTTGCGGTTGAAAGGCGTAATCGCACCATCCATAGCCGGATGCGGGAATATCTGTATGAACTGAAGCATAATGACCAGTTGCAGACCTCGATTCTGCCGTTGGGCGATGGGGTTGCACTTAGTGTAAAAAAGTGAGATCTAAAAAAGGAGATTGGAATGATGAACAAGAAACGCCCGGAATTACTCATCCCGGCAAGCAGCCTGGAAGTGTTGAAGACAGCGGTTATATTTGGCGCAGATGCAGTATATATCGGTGGCGAGGCCTTTGGTCTGCGTGCCAAGGCGAAGAATTTTTCGATGGAGGATATGCGGGAAGGAATTGCATTTGCTCATGAACATGGTGCGAGAGTCCACGTGACGGTGAATATTCTGGCGCATAACAGCGATCTGGAAGGTGTAGAAGAGTACCTGAAAGAATTGAAAGAAATCGGACCGGATGCTTTGATCATTGCGGACCCGGCGATTTTCGAACTGGCGAAAGAAATCTGTCCTGAGATTGAGCGTCATGTCAGTACTCAGGCGAATAATACCAATTATGGCACCTATCGTTTCTGGTGGAAGCAGGGAGCCAAGCGTGTGGTATCAGCCAGGGAATTGTCATTAAAAGAGATTAAAGAGATCCGGGAAAAGATTCCGGAAGAGATGGAGATAGAAAGTTTTATCCATGGAGCAATGTGCATCTCCTATTCCGGCAGATGTCTTTTGAGCAACTTCTTTACCGGAAGAGATGCGAACCAGGGGGCATGCACCCACCCATGCCGCTGGAAGTATGCGGTAGTTGAGGAGACAAGACCGGGCGAGTATATGCCAGTCTATGAAAATGAACGCGGCACCTATATCTTCAACTCCAAGGATCTGTGTATGATTGAGCACATCCCGGAGATGATCGATGCCGGAATCGATAGTTTCAAGATTGAAGGCCGTATGAAGACGGCACTCTATGTAGCGACCGTAGCCAGAACCTACCGCAAAGCCATAGACGACTATCTGGAGGACCCACAGAAATATCAGGCAAATATGCCATGGTATTTGGATCAGATCTCCAATTGTACTTACCGCCAGTTCACCACCGGCTTCTATTTTGGCAAGCCAAGCGATGAAAGCCAGATCTACGACAGCAATACTTATGTCAAAGAATACACCTATCTTGGAATCATCGGCGGAGAAAAAGACGGCATGTACCGCATTGAACAGAGAAACAAGTTCTCAGTTGGCGAGACCATAGAGATCATGAAGCCAGACGGTAGAAACATTGAAGTAAGTGTTAAAAGAATCGTAGATGAAGAAGGCAGCGCCCAGGAAAGCGCCCCTCATCCAAAGCAGGTACTGTACGTAGACCTGGACGGCAAAGCTGAACGTTACGATATCCTGAGACGGGCGGAGTAGGAATACTCCGCCATCAATTTTTTTAGGAAAAGCACAAAAAACAGTTCTCTAACATAAACTATATCAAATACGCTTAGAGGTGCTTCTCTTGAAATCATTTCCCCAACCCCTCACAGCCACGGAAGAACGATATTATATGCAAAAATATACGGAGGGTGATCTTGAAGCAAAACATATTCTGATAGAACGGAATCTGCGCCTCGTTGCACATATCGTGAAGAAATACCAGTCATTCGAAGAAGATACAGAGGATCTATTGTCCATAGGAACTATCGGACTGATTAAGGCAGTGGTCACATTCAATCCGGACAAATGTGTCAGGCTTGGAACCTATGCTGCTCGGTGTATAGAAAACGAAGTCTTGATGTACCTTCGGGCGAAGAAGAAGTCTTCAAAAGAGATATCCCTATATGAACCGATCGGAACGGACCGGGAAGGGAATGAAATCCAGTTATTCGATATTATCGAAACGGAGGAGGATGACGCCCATAAGAAGGTGGAATTAAGCGATGATATTCGGATGTTGTATCATAAGGTGGAATCAGAACTATCTCCGAGAGAACGACTGGTGCTTAAGATGCGGTATGGTTTGTATAACGAAGAAGAATATACACAGCGGGAGATTGCTAAAGAGTTAGGCATCTCTCGTTCTTATGTTTCAAGAATTGAAAAAAGTGCTATAGAAAAATTGCGCGGGTATTTTTAGTACCAGCGCAAGAATACATAAATGTCGAAAATTGTAAAGCGATAATCAGTCAAAAGCAGTTGACATTCCTATGGTATTGGGATAAGATAAATTCACATTTTAAGAGAGGGATTTATCTTAATCCAATTGTTCTTAATCTTATTGGAGATGATAGAAGCGTATGGCTTTGATTCATTTCCTTCCGCAACTCTAATCGGTCGGTTCGACCATATATCACAAGTATCAGAATCATAAGCATTGATTTAAGATTCGTTGACAGTATCAAGCAGAAAGGGGGATGCGAATGGCATTCAGCACAGTAGTATCTGCGGCGATTCATGGGCTTCATGTTGAGATGATCCATGTTGAGGCAGATGTAAGTAATGGACTTCCGATGTTCCATATGGTGGGATATCTGTCTTCGGAGGTAAAAGAGGCTTCCGAAAGGGTAAGGACGGCGATTCGCAATTCGGATATACAGCTTCCTGCCAAAAAGATGGTGATTAATCTGGCACCTGCAACAGTCAGGAAAAGAGGTGCGTCTTTTGATCTGCCAATTGCGTTGGCGGTATTGGCTTCTATGGGGATATTTCCGGAAGAACGCTTAAAGGAGACGCTCGTTGTAGGGGAATTGAGCCTGGATGGCAGAGTCCAGGAGGTGTCAGGTATCCTTCCCATCGTGATGAAGGCGAAGGAAGAAGGGTGCCATGCGTGTATTCTTCCGGAGCAGAATGTACAAGAGGGCGCGTTGGTGGAAGGAATTCGGATTCTCGGAGTCGGGCATCTAAGGGAGGCGTGTCAGTACTTAAGAGGGGAGCAGGAACTTGAGGTTCCGTCTGGACGGATTAGGAACAAGGTGGCGAATTCCCTGGATATTGAACTTGTAGACTACAGTGATATTCAAGGGCAGGAGGCAGTGAAGCGGGCGGCGGAAGTTGCAGTGGCAGGCGGACATAACCTGTTGATGGTAGGACCGCCTGGAAGTGGGAAGTCCATGATGGCAAAGAGAATTCCGACGATTCTTCCGCCGCCAAGCCTGGAAGAGAGTATGGAGATTACCAAGATATACAGCGTACTTGGGATGGTAGATAAAGAACATCCTTTGATAACAGGACGACCATTTCGCAGTGTCCACCATACGGTAACGAAGGCGGCACTGATTGGAGGTGGGATGATTCCGGTGCCGGGAGAGATTAGTCTGGCTCATGGCGGGGTATTGTTCTTAGATGAACTGGCAGAATTCCAGAAACCGGTGCTGGAAGTTCTGCGGCAGCCTTTGGAAGAGCGGCAGATCCGTATCACAAGAAGTCATGGCAATTATGTATTCCCGGCAAACTTTATTCTGGCCTCTGCAATGAACCCGTGCCCTTGTGGCAATTATCCGAATTTTGAGAAATGTGGCTGCACGCCGGGACAGATTCAGCAATATCTGGGAAAGATCAGCCAGCCTTTTCTGGATCGTATTGATATCTGCGTAGAGGCACCGAAAGTTTCTTATGAAGCGTTGAGCGCGGGAGAAAAGCAGGAAAGTTCGGCTGTGATCCGAAGCCGGGTATGTAAGGCAAGAGAGGTCCAGAATGAGCGATACATAGGGACGAGGATTCTGTCGAATTCCATGCTGGGAGTGAAAGAATTAAAGGAATACTGCCATCTTGGACGCAGGGAGGAATTGCTGATGAGACAGGCATTCGTAGCGTTAGGGCTGACAGCCAGAACCTATCACAAGATTCTAAAAGTTGCCAGAACCATTGCAGATCTGGAATTAAGTGAGAAGATTAGAGAGTGTCATCTGAAAGAGGCGATTGGATATCGCACACTGGATAAGAAGTACTGGGGGAGGTGAAAACGGATATGATGTATGAATATTGGCTTGCGTCAATTCATCGGTTATCAGACGAGAAAAAAAGACGGTTGCGGGAAGAATATGGCGATGGAAAAGCAGTATATTATATAGAAGAAATGCAATTGCGTTTTCTTGATTATCTGAAACCTGAAGATGTGGATGCGATTCTGAATAAAAGAAAGGGAGGAGAAATGGCACTTAAGGAGAACTGGGAACGGCTGCAGGAGCAGAAGATCCGGTTTATTCCGTATTTCACGAAGGATTATCCTCTGAGGCTTAAGGATATACTGAATCCGCCATATGCATTATATGTAAAAGGGCGTCTTCCGGAGGAGGAACTGCCTGCGGTAGCGATTGTCGGTGCCAGAAAGTGTACGCCTTATGGAGAAGAGATGGCATTAGAATATGGGGAATATCTGGCCCTTTCGGGGGTACAGATTATCAGTGGTATGGCAAGAGGAATCGATGGAGCGGGGCAAAGAGGTGCATTAAATGGAGGAGGGGCGACATATGGTATATTAGGGTGTGGAGTAGATATCTGTTATCCGAAGGATCATATCGGACTATATATGGATATGCAGGTTAAGGGAGGCGTGATATCTGAGCAGATTCCGGGACAGCCGCCGCTTCCGATGTATTTTCCCGCAAGGAACAGGATTATCAGCGGACTGGCAGATGCAGTATTAATTATAGAAGCAAAGGAACGAAGCGGCTCGCTGATTACGGCAGATATGGCTCTGGAACAGGGAAGAGAAGTGTATGCGCTTCCGGGACCGGTGACAAGTTCGTTGAGCAAGGGATGTCATAGGCTGATCAGACAGGGAGCAGGGATTCTGATTTCGCCGGAAGATTTGCTAAGTGAATTGGGAATGGGTGATAAGAAATTTGAACAAAATTCTGACAAAAATCAAAAAGTGCTTGAAAGTCCCGAAAATATGGTGTATAGTTGTCTCGATTTGTTCCCAAAGGGGATTAGCCAGTTGATAGACGAGACTGGACTTAGCGTTCAGGAAATCTTAGAAAGGCTGATAACATTAGAGTTAAAAGGATATATTAGGGAAGTATCGAAGAATTATTATATAAAGGTTCGCTAGTTTTTGATGGAGGAAGCAAGTTTATGGCACGCTATCTTGTAATTGTAGAGTCTCCTGCCAAGGTGAAGACAATTAAAAAGTTTTTAGGGAGTAATTATGTGGTGACAGCATCTAACGGTCATGTAAGAGATCTGCCGAAGAGTCAGATGGGGATAGATGTGGAGCATGATTATGAACCGAAATACATTACAATCCGGGGGAAAGGGGACATACTTGCCAATCTTCGCAAAGAAGTGAAGAAGGCAGACAAAGTATACCTGGCAACCGACCCTGACCGTGAAGGAGAAGCGATATCGTGGCACCTGAGTCAGGCACTGAAGTTAGAGAACAAGAAGACATACCGGATTAGTTTTAATGAGATTACAAAGAATGCGGTAAAAGCATCTCTGAAAAATGCAAGAGAGATTGACATGGACTTAGTGGATGCCCAGCAGGCACGAAGAGTGCTGGATAGAATTGTAGGATATAAGATCAGCCCTCTTCTCTGGGCGAAGGTAAAAAGGGGCTTAAGCGCGGGGCGCGTGCAGTCGGTAGCACTTCGGATCATTGCAGACAGAGAAGAAGAGATTAATGCTTTCATACCGGAAGAGTACTGGACTTTGGATGCCAATCTGAAAGTAGAAGGCGAGAAGAAACTGCTGACGGCAAAATTCTACGGCACAGAGAAAAAGAAGATGGCCATTCATTCGAAAGAAGAGTTGGATGAGATCCTGAAGGAAGTGGAGACAGCGGATTATTCGGTGGAGGATATCAAGAAGGGAGAGCGTATCAAAAAGGCGCCAGTCCCTTTCACCACGAGTACGCTGCAGCAGGAGGCGTCTAAGGCGCTGAATTTTGCGACGGCGAAGACCATGAGGATTGCACAGCAGCTTTATGAAGGAATTGATATCAAAGGCAATGGGACGGTTGGTCTGATTACCTACCTGCGTACGGATTCCACCAGAATCTCGGAAGAGGCTGATGCGAATGTACGGTCTTATATCGCGCAGAACTATGGACAGGAATATGTTGCAGCAAATGAACCGAAGACAGGTGATGGCAATAAGATTATCCAGGATGCACATGAAGCCATCCGTCCGACGGATGTAACCCGTACTCCGGTGGCTGTAAAAGAATCGCTGACCAGAGACCAGTTCCGTCTGTATCAGCTAGTGTGGAAGCGGTTTGTTGCCAGCAGAATGCGGCCGGCAAGATACGAGACGACTTCCGTGCGGATTGCGGCAGGACAGTATCGGTTTACGGTGGCAGCATCTAAGATTGTATTCGAAGGCTTCCGTTCTGTATATATTGAGGCTGGTGAAGAGAAAGAGGAAGGAAACGTGCTGATAAAGGGGCTGGATAAAGATTCTGTGCTAAAGAAGGAAAGTTTTGAGACGAAGCAGCATTTTACGCAGCCTCCGGCACATTATACCGAAGCGGCACTGGTAAAGACATTAGAAGAGTTGGGAATCGGACGTCCAAGTACCTATGCGCCGACTATATCCACCATCATTGCCAGAAGATATGTGGCAAAGGAGAATAAGAATCTGTATCTTACGGAGATTGGCGAGGTTGTCAATCATATTATGAAGCAGTCCTTCCCGAGTATTGTGGATGTGAACTTTACTGCGAACATGGAGAGCCTGCTGGATGGTGTTGCAGAGGGCAAAGTAAACTGGAAGACGATTATTGAGAATTTCTATCCTGATCTGGAAGAGGCTGTCAAACAGGCAGAAAAAGAACAGGAGCAGGTGAAGATCGAAGATGAGGTTACGGATGTTGTGTGTGACCAGTGTGGAAGAAACATGGTGATCAAATACGGTCCGCACGGCAGATTCCTGGCATGTCCAGGTTTCCCGGAATGTAGGAACACCAAGCCTTATCTTGAAAAAGTGGGAGTGCCATGCCCAATATGTGGTAAAGACGTAGTAATCCGTAAGACGAAGAAGGGCAGAAAATATTACGGCTGTGAGGATAACCCGGAGTGTGAATTTATGTCCTGGCAGAAGCCTTCCACAAAGAAGTGTCCGAGATGTGGAAGTTACATGGTAGAGAAGGGGAATAAACTTCTCTGTGGTGATGAAAAATGTGGATACGTAGAAAATAAAGAAAATAGTAAAAATAATTAGGAAATTGATTGAAAGTTCCTGAATTGTATGATAATATAACATTCAAAGGATGGAGGATTGCCAATGAGTGTACAATTATTAGATAAAACTAGAAAAATCAATAAATTACTGCACAATAACAACTCGAGCAAAGTAGTGTTTAATGATATATGTGAGGTACTCACAGAGATTCTGGATTCCAATGTGCTGGTAGTCAGTAAAAAGGGAAAAGTACTTGGAGGCAGTAAATGTGAAGGCGTTCCATATATTAAAGAATTGATTGAGCAGGAAGTCGGCAAGCATATTGACGCGATGTTGAATGAGCGGCTTCTTAGTATTTTGTCTACCAAGGAGAATGTTAATCTGCAGACACTGGGATTTTCAGAAGAGGCGGTAAAAGGATATCAGGCAATTATTACTCCGATTGATATTGCAGGAGAGCGCCTTGGAACACTGTTTATCTATAAGAAAGAACAGATGTATGAGATTGATGATATTATCTTAAGTGAGTATGGGACAACAGTTGTAGGACTGGAGATGCTTCGTTCTGTGAATGAAGAGAGTGCAGAGGAGACCAGAAAAGAGCATATTGTTCAGTCTGCAATCAGTACATTGTCATATTCAGAACTGGAAGCGATCATCCACATTTTTGAAGAGTTGGATGGAACGGAAGGAATTCTGGTTGCCAGCAAGATTGCTGACAGAGTAGGAATCACCAGATCCGTTATCGTCAATGCCCTGCGGAAGTTTGAGAGCGCAGGTGTGATCGAATCCCGTTCTTCCGGTATGAAAGGAACCTATATCAAGGTTGTGAATGATTATGTATTCACGGAACTGGAGCATATTAAAGCGGAACGTATGAAATAATCAAAAAGATCAAGGGTATCGGGCAACTGATACCCTTATTTGACTCTCGCAGCAGATGCCTTTGTGACAATAAAGCAATGATTGCGTAAGGAAGGGAGCGATAGATATGTATGAGGAATGTCAGGTAACACTTAGGATGGAACGAATGATACTGAAGGATGGATATTTTGACGAGAAGATTCATCATTGTAAGATTATTACGTATCATCCTGAGGAGGAGAGCATATATCTGTTATCAGAGGATACGGAACTGCCGGCATTTTCATTGGATGGAATCTACGAATGCCGGATTGAGACGAAGGATGGGACGATCGGATGCAAGGGATGTATCAGAGAAAGGTACTGGAACAAACGTGGCAAAGTGATGAAGTATCAGATTAAGAATGGATTTTATAAAAATCTTGTAAACTAAATATAAAGTGTGTTGACAAAGTCAGAAGAGAGTGCTATTTTATATCTAGAGTTTTTAGCACTCTCTTTTTATGAGTGCTAACAAATATAGATATTTTTAAAGGAGGCATAAACTTATGAAATTAGTACCATTAGGAGACAGAGTTGTATTAAAACAGTTAATAGCAGAAGAAACTACCAAATCCGGAATCGTTATTCCTGGACAGTCTAAAGAGAAGCCTCAGCAGGCAGAAGTAATTGCTGTGGGTCCGGGCGGAACCGTAGATGGCAAGGAAGTACAGATGAATGTTACAGTAGGACAGCAGGTTATCTATTCGAAATATGCAGGAACAACCGTAGAGATTGATGATGAAGAATACATTATCGTAAAACAGGATGATATCCTGGCTGTTTGTGAATAATATAATAAAGTTTTAGGAGGCATGCAATTATGGCAAAGGAAATTAAATATGGCGCTGAAGCCAGAAGCGCATTGGAAGCAGGAGTAAATCAGCTGGCAGATACAGTAAGAGTAACACTTGGACCAAAAGGACGTAACGTAGTTCTGGATAAATCATTCGGAGCACCATTGATCACGAATGATGGTGTAACAATTGCAAAAGAGATTGAATTAGAAGATGCTTTCGAGAACATGGGAGCACAGTTGATCAAAGAAGTTGCATCCAAGACCAATGACGTAGCAGGTGATGGTACTACAACAGCAACCGTACTTGCACAGGCAATGGTACATGAAGGCATGAAGAACCTGGCAGCAGGCGCTAACCCGATCATCCTTCGTAAAGGTATGAAGAAGGCTACAGACGTAGCTGTAAAGGCAATTGCTGAGATGTCAAGCAAAGTAAAAGACAAAGATCAGATCGCAAAAGTAGCAGCGATCTCCGCAGGCGATGTTGAAGTTGGTGAGATGGTTGCTGATGCAATGGAGAAGGTATCTAACGATGGTGTTATCACAATCGAAGAATCTAAGACCATGAAGACAGAACTAGACCTGGTAGAAGGTATGCAGTTTGACCGTGGATATGTATCCGCATATATGGCAACAGATATGGATAAGATGGAAGCAGTTCTGGATGATCCATATATCCTGATCACAGATAAGAAGATCTCTAACATCCAGGAGATTCTTCCTGTATTAGAGCAGATCGTTCAGTCCGGCGCAAGACTTCTGATCATTGCAGAGGATGTAGAAGGTGAGGCACTTACTACACTGATCGTTAATAAACTGCGCGGTACATTCAACGTTGTTGCTGTAAAGGCACCGGGATATGGCGACAGAAGAAAAGAGATGCTCAAAGATATCGCTATCCTGACAGGAGGACAGGTAATCTCTGATGAACTTGGAATGGATCTTAAGGAGGCTACTCTGGATCAGTTAGGACGTGCAAAATCCGTAAAAGTACAGAAGGAAAATACAGTCATCGTTGATGGTATGGGCGATAAGAAAGCGATTGCAGATCGTGTATCCCAGATTAAGATGCAGATTGAAGAGACAACATCTGATTTTGATAGAGAAAAATTGCAGGAAAGACTTGCAAAACTTGCAGGCGGCGTAGCAGTTATCCGTGTTGGTGCTGCAACTGAGACAGAGATGAAAGAAGCAAAACTTCGTATGGAAGATGCTCTTGCAGCAACCAGAGCAGCTGTAGAAGAAGGAATCATCGCTGGAGGCGGATCTGCATACATCCACGCAGCAAAAGAAGTGGCTGTACTTGCTGATGGTCTTGAGGGAGATGAGAAGACTGGTGCTAACGTAGTATTAAAGGCTCTGGAAGCCCCATTATTCCACATTGCAGCGAATGCAGGTCTGGAAGGATCAGTGATTATCAATAAAGTAAAAGAATCTAATCCTGGCATGGGATTCGATGCTCTGACAGAGAACTATGTAGATATGGTAGAAAGCGGTATCCTTGATCCTGCTAAGGTTACAAGAAGCGCTCTTCAGAATGCAACAAGCGTTGCTTCTACATTATTGACAACAGAATCTGTTGTTGCGAATATCAAAGAAGATGTTCCGGCAATGCCAGCAGGCGCAGGTGCAGGAATGGGCATGATGTAATATGTGAAATTTTTGAAAACTCCTCGTGTGAGGAGTTTTCTTTTTTATATGTAGTGTGCTATAATAAAACCATCTTGTTGGGCATAAGCCCGTCTGTTGGATAGATATAGAATCTGGTATCTATAGACAGGTATTATTTACAAAAGTACGGAGGAATAAAGATGGGTGACTTTTATACAGAACAGTTGGTAAAGAAGCAGACGAATATGAAAGATGTTGTAATAAAGGCGGTGCTGGTCGCGGTAACGATCGTGTCTTTTCTGGTGATGCTGATGTTTCCTTTTGGAATTCTTGCACCGGTTGCAATGATCGTGCTGGATGTGATCATGTTCCAGAGGCTGAAGGTAGAATATGAATACTTGTTCGTGAATGGAGATCTGGATATTGATAAGATCATGAACAAATCAAGAAGAAAAAAGATGTTTTCAGCGAATGTAGCTGATGTGGAATTGCTTGCGCCGGTTGATGCGGCAGAGTTACGCCAGTTCCAGAATGCAAGAACATATGATTTTACTTCCGGAACCGGACAGGCGAAAGAATATGCTCTGATCGTGTCAGGACAGGGCGAACTGAAGAAGATTGTATTTGAGCCAAATGATATGATTATAGAAGGGTTCTTTTTAATGGCTCCAAGGAAGGTAATACGCAAGTAAAGAAAAAGATAAATAAAAGCAAAAAATGTGTTGACAAATGCTATCATAATTGGTTATGATAGCATTTAACTATTAAACTAAAAAGAGAAAGAGAGGAGAACAATCATGGGAAAGATCATTGGAGAAGGAATTACATTTGATGATGTGCTTTTAGTACCGGCTTATTCAGAAGTAATTCCAAACCAGGTTGACTTATCAACTTATTTGACAAAAAAGATTAAGTTAAACATACCGATGATGAGTGCTGGAATGGATACGGTTACAGAACATCGTATGGCGATTGCAATGGCTCGTCAGGGGGGGATCGGTATTATCCATAAGAATATGTCAATTGAGCAGCAGGCAGAAGAAGTAGATAAGGTAAAACGTTCTGAAAATGGAGTTATTACAGACCCATTTTATCTATCGCCGGAGAATACACTGGAAGATGCTAACAATCTGATGGGCAAATTCAGAATCTCAGGTGTTCCGATTACTGAAAATGGAAAATTAGTAGGTATCATTACAAACCGTGATTTGAAATTCGAAGAAGATTTCTCTAAAAAGATAAAAGAATCAATGACCTCCGAGGGGCTGATTACAGCACAGGAAGGCATTACGTTAGAAGAGGCTAAGAAGATCCTTGCAAAGGCAAGAAAGGAAAAACTTCCAATTGTGGACAAGGATTTCAACTTAAAAGGTCTTATTACGATTAAAGATATTGAAAAACAGATCAAGTACCCATTATCTGCAAAAGATTCTCAGGGACGCCTCCTCTGCGGTGCCGCAATCGGTATCACAGCAAACTGCCTGGAGAGAGCACAGGAACTGGTGAATGCAAAAGTTGACGTTATCGTAATGGATTCTGCGCATGGACATTCTGCGAATGTACTTCGTACTGTAGATATGGTAAAATCCAAATTTCCGGATCTTCAGGTGATCGCAGGTAATGTGGCAACAGGTGCAGCAGCAGAGGCATTGATCAAAGCAGGTGTTGATGCGGTTAAGGTTGGTATCGGACCAGGTTCTATCTGTACAACCCGTATCGTAGCAGGTATCGGTGTTCCGCAGATCACGGCAGTTATGGATTGTTACGAAGCAGCAGATAAGTATGGTATCCCGGTGATCGCGGATGGTGGTATCAAGTATTCCGGAGATATGACGAAGGCAATTGCTGCCGGAGCCAACGTATGTATGATGGGAAGCATCTTCGCTGGATGTGATGAGAGCCCGGGAACATTCGAGTTATATCAGGGTAGAAAATACAAAGTATATCGAGGCATGGGATCTATCGCAGCAATGGAGAACGGAAGCAAAGACCGTTACTTCCAGTCTGATGCTAAGAAATTAGTACCGGAAGGCGTGGAAGGACGTGTTGCATATAAGGGTACTGTAGAAGATACCGTATTCCAGTTGATGGGCGGACTTCGTTCGGGTATGGGTTACTGTGGAACTCCTACCATTGAGGATCTGAAGAAGAACGGACAGTTTGTGAAGATCTCAGCAGCATCATTGAAAGAAAGTCATCCGCATGATATTCATATTACGAAAGAGGCACCGAATTATAGTGTGGATGAATAATCTTGGGGATAAAGTTGATGGTGAGCGGACGGATTCGCGAGAGTCTGGGGCTGTATGAGTCCGGGGCGCATCGCGAACGGTCCGAAGTATATAAAAAGCCGGAATTCAGCAACCGAGCCTATTCAACAGGAAATCTTGATGATTTCCCGTTTCAGAGGCTCTTGAGGATTGGATTGGTGATCCAATCCTCATGCTGGATTCCGGCTTCTTATATACTAACGGTCCGTATGCTTGCTTGACGGACCCGTACAGCCCCAGACTCTCGTGAATCCTGGTGCGCTCAGCGTCAGGACTTTATTGTGGGAGGATTGCGGTTGTGTGATGGGAGAGTGTGGAAAGAATATTGACGGGAGGGGGAAAATGTTATAAGGTGGTGGTGGGGATAATTTTATGGTGAGTGTAAGAAGATGGGGATGATCTTTAGGAAGATAGTAAGCAGATGGGATGAACTTTGGGAAGATAGTAAGAAGACGTGTGTATGGTCTTTTTATAATATTAAAATTAAGGAAGCGAGGAATGGAATTATGGTAAGTAGTTTTGGAGTTACATCTAAAGGTGTGGAGACGTCGTTGTATACGTTGAAGAATCAGAATGGCATGGTGGCTGCGGTGTCGGATTTTGGTGCAACTTTAGTGCAGATCCAGGTTCCGGATAAGGATGGGAAGGTTCAGGATGTAGTGCTTGGATATGATGATGTGAAGGGATATGAGGCTGGAACATTGTATTTTGGTGCGACAGTGGGAAGAGTTGCGAATCGTATCGGGAAGGCGTCATTTGAATTAAATGGAAAGACTTATCAGTTGACGCAGAATGATAACCAGAATTCTCTGCATGGCGGCAGGGATTACTATAACTATAGAATGTGGGAGACGGAAGAAGTTGATGACAACCATGTGACTTTCCTGCTTCACAGTGAAGATGGTGATCAGGGGTATCCGGGAAATGTGGATATCCGCGTAACATATACGTTGACAGAAGAGAACGAAGTGAAGATCCATTACGTGGCAGTTCCAGAGGAAGATACACTTTTGAATCTTACGAATCACAGTTATTTTAACCTGTCAGGTAACGGATCTGGTACGGTCCTGGATCAGGAGGTTATGATCTGTGCAGATGCATACACAAGGGCAGACGCAGAATCAATTCCTACCGGAGAGATTGTTCCGGTTGAGGGAACGCCGATGGATTTCCGTCAGATGAAGCCGATAGGAAAGGAAATCGAGGCTGATTATGAAGCGCTGCACCTCGGCGGTGGCTATGACCATAACTGGGTACTGAATGGAATCGGAACCCGCAAAGTAGCGGCTATGCACTCTGAAGCAACCGGAATCACAATGGAAGTATACACAGACCTTCCGGGCATGCAGCTCTACACAGGTAACTTCATAGTACGTGAAACCGGTAAAAACGGAGCGATCTATGAAAAACGCCACGCTGCCTGCTTTGAGACTCAGTACTTCCCGGATGCAGTACATAAAGATCACTTCCAGGGACCAGTCGTAAGAGCAGGAGAAACTTACGATACAACCACAACATACAAATTTTTTGTATAAAAATGCTCTCTTATCTTCATAAATTTCTAAGGAACTTTTTATAAAATTACAAAAAAGTTATGTTATGATAATATCAGATCGCTGAACGGAGAAGTTTTATGAGGAGAAAGAAGAGAAAATACCGCAGAAGATTAACGGAAGCGCAAAAGAAAAGAAAGGTCCAGCGTAATATACGTCTGGGCCTGATTTTATTATTAATACTGACAGTTCTGCTTATTCTGGTAAAGTTTTTAAAACCCACATGGCTGACCAATAAGTACGTTGAATTAAAAGGAGATAAGATTGAAGCAGTGAAGCCGGATATTGATGTGGAGTTATTGACAGTTAATCCTTATTCCAGACCAGGGACTCCAACCAATAAGATCACTGGTATCGTGGTCCATTATACGGCGAATCCGGGGGCAACGGCCATGGATAACAGGAATTATTTTGAAGGGCTTAAAGACGGGCATGATACGCAGGCAAGCAGTAATTTTATCGTGGGATTAGAAGGTGAGATTGTACAGTGTGTTCCTACCTGGGAGATGGCTTATGCTTCCAATAGCCGTAATATAGACACGGTATCTATTGAATGCTGCCATCCTGACGAGACGGGAGAATTCAACAGAGAGACATATCGGTCTATGGTGCAGCTGTGTGCGTGGCTTTGCATGAAGTTCGATCTGAACGAGGAGGATGTGATCCGTCACTATGATGTGACTGGCAAGAATTGCCCGAAATATTTTGTGGAGAATGAAGAAGCGTGGGTGAATTTTAAGGCAGATATTAAAGAAGCAATTGAAAATACGAAATAGTTAGGGAATACAGATGAAAGAAAAATACCAAAGAGGAAATGAAGGAAAATCTTGCGGAATGCCAGGTTTATTGATATAATACACGAGTGTGTGATGGATGCCAGGTAATGGAAATGGAGAGAAAAACGATGAACGATTTAGAGATGTACAGAGAGCAGTTAGGTCTGTGTGATGATAAGATTATTGATGCTTTGGTAGAGCGTAATTCAATTGTAGAAAAGATTATGACATATAAGGAAACTTATGGAATGCCAATCTTACAACCGCGGCAGGAAGAGAAGCAGAGGGCAAGGCTGGAAGAGAAACTGGTAGGAAATAAGTACAAAGATGAGATCTATGATGTATTCAGACGCATTCTGAAGAACAGTAAGAGAATCCAGGCGAGAAAGTTATTCGATTATAATATTGTGTTGATTGGTTTCATGGGAGCCGGCAAGTCGACAATCTCTGATTATTTAAGCACCATGTTTGCTATGGATATCGTAGAGATGGATCAGGTGATTGCGAATCGCGAAGAGATGAGCATTCCGGATATTTTTGCAACATATGGAGAAGAATATTTCCGTGATCTGGAAACGAATCTCTTGATAGAGATGCAGTCTCACAAGAATACGGTCATCTCCTGTGGAGGTGGTGCGGCATTGAGAGAGCGCAATGTCGCAGAGATGAAGAAGAACGGCAAGGTGGTGCTTCTGACAGCAAGCCCGGAGACCATCTATGACCGCGTGAAGGACAGTGATGACAGACCGGTATTGAATGGCAGAAAGAATGTAAAAGGCATCTCTGAACTGATGGAGCAGCGCCGAGAGAAATACGAGGTGGCAGCAGATATTGTAATTAATACAGATAATAAGACGGTTCTTCAGATATGTGAAGAATTAGTACAGAGACTGACAGAAACGGATGAAGATTAATGTTTGATATGTTTTTTCCTGACAGATATGTAGCCTCTACATATGTCATTGATTTTGAAAAATTGTATGAGGAAGGATACCGGGGGCTGATTTTTGACATTGATAATACGCTGGTTCCCCACGGAGCGCCTGCTGATGCAAGGGCGGTGGCTTTATTCGCACGGCTTAAGAAGATTGGTTTCAGGTGCTGTCTGATCTCGAATAACCAGGAGCCGAGGGTGAAGATGTTCAACCAGGACATCCAGGTGGATTATGTGTACGATGCTCATAAGCCATCTACGAAGAACTACATCAAAGCCATGGAGATTATGGGAACCGACAGGAGTAATTCTATGTTTATCGGTGACCAGCTTTTTACGGATGTCTGGGGAGCGAAGCGGGCAGGAATCAGTAATATTCTGGTGAAACCAATCCATCCAAAGGAAGAGATTCAGATTGTGCTGAAGCGTTATCTGGAGAAAATTGTGCTGCATTTTTATAAGAGAAGTCTGAAACAGCATTAGAATGGCGAATCACGGCAAAAAAAGGTTGAAAAAAGGCGTAATCTATTATAGAATGAATAAAGTGAAAAGAACGTTAAGTGTCCATCTGGGGCACGATTTAAGGAGGATTATATAATGGCTAAGAAAAGCGCAGGCGAATTTAGAAATGGTATGACCCTGGAGATCGAGGGAAACGTATATCAGGTATTAGAGTTCCTTCACGTAAAACCAGGTAAAGGTGCCGCTTTCGTTCGTACCAAACTTAAAAATGTAATCGATGGTGGAGTTGTAGAGAGAACTTTCCGTCCTACAGAGTCTTATGATGAAGCTTATATCGAGAGAAAAAAGATGCAGTATCTGTATAGCGACGGAGATTTGTATTATTTCATGGATCAGGAGACATATGACCAGATTCCGGTAAGCAAGGATACGGTTGGCGATTCTTTGAAGTTTGTAAAAGAGAATGAGGAAGTAACTGTAATCTCTTATCAGGGCAATCCGTTCTCTATTGAGCCGCCACTTACTGTTGAACTTCTGATTACAGAGTCTGAACCAGGTGTTAAGGGTAACACAGCAACAGGTGCTACAAAGCCGGCAATTCTTGAGACAGGTGCTCAGGTTATGGTTCCTCTGTTTGTAGAGCAGGGAGAGACGATCAAGATTGATACACGTACAGGAGAATACCTGTCCAGAGCATAAGCAGAATATTTGTAAATAATGTGAAGATGATGTCGAAAGATGTCTAACGAAAAGCCTTGCCATATGTGCAGGGCTTTTTTATAATGATATTACCATAATATTTATAATCATATTCTAATTGATTCACAGGCAGAATTCCTGCCGGTTTCCATGAAAAGATTCAGATGCTGCAGTAAAGGAAGGAGTTCAATGAATTATTATCAGTTTATCCATGCAGTAGAAGTGAAGGTAAAGGAGGGGGTCGAAGACAATATCACCGTATATATCCAGACGTCTGTTAAGAATAATGGCACAAGAAGACTGGGTATAACACTTGCAGAAAGAGGGATTAATATATCGCCTACAATCTATCTTGAAGAATATTATCAGCAGTTTCAGCAGGGGAATTCTGTAGATGATATTGCGGGGGATATCCTGAGGCTGTATAGAGAGATCCGTTTCCAGAGATCCTGGGAAGGTGAGTTCATCAGGGATTACCAGAAGATTGAGGGGAAGATTGTCTATCATCTGGTGAACCGTGAGGCGAATAAAGAACTGTTAAAGGAAGTACCATATGAAGAATACCTGGATCTTGCAATCATCTTCTATGTGTTGCTGGAGGTGAATTCTTATGGGATGGCATCCATGTTGATCCGGGATGAGCACCTGAAGATGTGGGGCGTGACGGATAAGGAGATCTACCAGAGGGCATGTCAGAATACATGGAGGGTTCTGCCCTATGAGTTCGAGACGATGCATGCCGTGATTGAAGAACTTACCGGAGATGAAGAGCCGGAGGAAAAAGACGTGCTGTATATCTTGAGTAACCGCATCCGCAGTTATGGCGCTGCGGCAATCTTGTATGAGAATCGTCTGGAGGGAATCGGAGATTATCTGAAGGAGAATTATTACGTTCTTCCAAGCAGTGTACATGAGATGATCATTGTGCCGGAAAGCGAAGCACCGGGAAAAGAGGAATTGTGCTGCCTGGTGACGGAGATTAATGAAACGCAGGTGGATGAAGAAGAGGTGCTGTCGAATCAGGTATATTATTACGACAGGAAGAAGAGAAAACTGCTTTTATAGGAGAGATATCAAGCAAATAAATAAAAAAAGTAAAGGAAATGTGAGATTTGTCGAGATCATTTCCTTTACTTTATGGAAAAATTGTGTTAATATAACAAATGCAATTTCATATTAGTTGTATCTTATTGGACAGGCATTGTCCGGTAAGAAGGTATTATGCACCCGTAGCTCAGGGGATAGAGCACCGCCCTCCGGAGGCGGGAGCGGCGGTTCGAATCCGCCCGGGTGTGTATTTTTTATCGTATGGAAATCCCGTATGATAAAACTTAAAGTTGCAAAAGCATCCGGAGGGAACTGCCGGTGGCAGGTCCTATAGGTGCATATGGAGGTAGTCTTATGGAAGGAAGAAGAAAAGACTACTCTGTCAGTTACCTGAAGCACAGAAGATGTGGAATCATAGGCATTCTGGTTGTGCTGGTATTGATCATAGGAGTAGCTGGATCTGACCTTACCGAAGCAAAAGTCCAGAAAGCACAAAAGACGAATTCTGACAGTATGAAGGTGGAGAATAGAGGGTGTGAGACCATGGAACTGAATCCGCTCAGACTGGAGGAATATCCGGAAGTTACCAGTGCTGTAAAAGAGTATTATAAGCGACTGGGAGAGAAAGCCAGTTTTGTAGAATCTTATGATGATGTCAGTGTTTATACAAAACAGGGGAAATATAAAGGTACATATGTGGCATTCGCCAGATATGACATGAAGATAAAGGATATCTATACGAAGGTGCCAGGGCTTGGCACAGTTTATGTGGAAGCGGATCAGGAAGGCGCATGGAAAGTCAGTCCGGATGTTGATGATGAAGGAGTAAAAGCATATATTCAGGAGATCGCGCAGCATGAAGATGTACAGGCTCTTATGAATGAGACGCAGGAAGCATATCATGAAGCGGTTCAGTCGGATGCTTTACTTCAGGAGGCGCTGATGGATTTGAAAGATGCTTATGAAGATTCCACTGGGAGTTAAAGAGATTTTAAGGGGTCAGATCCCTGTAAGTATGCAGAGATCTGATCTTTTTTGTTGCAAGCATCCGGAGGGAACTGCCGGTGGCAGATCCTGTAGGTTGCCATAGCATCCGGAACTGCTGATAGCGGGTTTCGTAGATGTGAAAAATATATAAGAGGTACGAAAGAAGGAAGAAGTATGTCTGGTTACAAGGAGGCATTCAAAAAAGCATTTCCGTATACGATTCCGGTACTGACCGGGTATCTGTTTATTGGAATTGCATTTGGGATAATGTATGCGGAGAAGGGGTATTCTTTTCTGTGGGCGATGTTGATGAGTTTGTTGGTGTATGCGGGTTCGGGTCAGTATCTGGCGGTGAATTTTTTTGCTCCCGGAGTTTCATTCTTTCAGGTGATATTCATGACCCTGATGGTGAATGTAAGACACATATTCTATGGAATCTCATTGCTTGAAAAATTCAATAGTATGGGGAAAAAGCGCTGGTATATGATATTCGGTCTGACGGATGAGACATATTCCCTGCTCTGTACGACGAAAGTGCCGGAAGGGGTTGCAGAGGATAAGTTCTTGTTTGCAATATCGCTTATGGATCAGTCGTACTGGGTTCTTGGATCGGCAATTGGTGCATTGGCGGGAACCTTGATTCCGTTTCATTCAGAGGGAATTGATTTCGCTATGACGGCACTGTTCGTAGTGATCTTTGTGGAACAATGGATGGACCGGAAGAACCGGATTCCTGAGGTGATCGGAGTGGCAGCGGCTTTCATCTGCCTTCAGATATTCGGGGCTGATAGTTTCGTGCTGCCGACGATGCTGTTCATTATTATGATACTTCTGGTGGCAAGAACCAGATTGGAGAGGAAGGGGGATGCGATATGCCAGTGAGTGCGGCAAGATCGCTTGCAATTATCTTAGTTGTGGCAGCAGCCACATTCGCTACGAGAGTAGTGCCTTTCCTGGTATTTCCGAAGGGGAAGGAGATACCTCCGCTGATCCAGTATCTGGGGAAGGTACTGACGCCGGCGGTAATAGGGATGCTTGTTGTCTATTGCCTTAAATCAACTCCGGTTCTGGACGCGCCGCATGGGCTTCCGGAAACGATCGCGGTGGCGGTTACTGCGGGGCTGCATGTGTGGAAGCGGAATAATCTTTTGAGTATTGGGGTGGGGACGGTATTGTATATGGTGTTGATTCAGGGGGTGTTTTAGAGGAATGTTGGTTTGGGTCGAAGGGGGACGGCGCGAGGGTGCATAATGGGTGGCTGAGGGCGGAACCTTTCGGTAAGAAAACGTAACATCAAAATGAGCGATTCTTTCGCAATCGGGCATATTCGCCGTGAGCCCTTGATGGGCTCGCGACTCAGATGCCCTCGAAACTTGGATTTGTGATCCAAGTTTCGTGCGAAAGGATCGCTCATTTTGATGCAACGTTTTCTAGACCTCAGAGGACGCCCCAGCCACCCATTATGCACCCTCGCGCTTGTGCGCGTTCGGGGGATTGGCGTTTCCTCTGGGAGGGGATGCCGGCGGGTGCAAAGGGGAGGTCGTTGGTGGAAAGATAACAGGTGGATTCAATCAACTCTTTGACGTACACCTTGTCATAAATTCTTATAATGCTTTGAATTTTTCTTTGCCTTGTTTGCAGATTGGGCAGGTGTAATCTTGTGGTAGTTCTTCGAAAGGGATGTCTCCGTCGTATACATAGCCGCAGATGCTGCAGGTCCACTTTTTGGTAGAAGAATCATTGGGGATGTCATTAGCGGCATCTTCTTCTGGCAGATAGGTTGGTGCGTTTTTGGGGCTTTTTCCTTTTACTACTTTGTGGTAGTATGCGTAGGTCATGGCTGGAGCGGTTCCGATGGTGTCACAGTCGATGACTTCGCCTAAGAATACGGTATGGGTTGAAGTCTCCATCTTATCGATGACCCGACAGACAATATATCCGCAGGAATCATTTACGATAGGCAGTCCTTCTTTGACGCTATAGTCAACGCTGTCGAATTTGTTCACATCCTTGCCTGACTGGAAGCCGAATCTTCCGATGAGGGAGGAGTCTGATTCCTCTGAGAGGATGGATACTGCGAACATGCCTGTGCTGGCGATGCAGGAATTGGTATAGTTATCATGGTTCATGCTCACGGCGATGGTAGCAGGAGATGAAGTGATCTGCATGATGCTGTTGGCGATGCAGCCGGTGTTACGTTCCTGGTCTAGGGATGAGACAACATAGACGCCATAGGATAGATTGCGAAATACTTTTGTATTCATGGGATTCCCTCCTTAATAATATAATAATAGTAATTGTTATTAATTATATTATCATATTCTTCCATTTTTTGCAATAAGAGTTTGAATATTAGGTTGTTGCGCGGATTTCCTTGTGTTAGAATACTAAGTAGACTTTTGGGCTGAAGATGGAGAAATGGAGGAAATGACATGAAGAAAATGATCGACCTCATTGCAGAGGAACTTGCAGAGGCGTTTGAGAAGGCAGGATATGACAGGTCCTATGCGAAGGTGACCCTTTCTAACCGTCCGGATCTGTGTGAATATCAGTGTAATGGTGCAATGGCAGGGGCTAAGGCTTACCACAAGGCTCCGATTATGATTGCGAATGACGTGGTGGAGAATCTGAAGGGCAGCAAGTGCTTAAGTGAAGTAAATGCCGTGAATCCGGGATTTATCAATCTGAAACTTGATAAAGAATATGTGGCGGATTATCTGAATCAGATGGGATCCGATGAGAAACTGGGACTGGAAGAAGTAGAAGAGCCGAAGATGATCGTTATTGATTACGGCGGTCCGAATGTGGCTAAGCCGCTTCATGTAGGGCATCTGCGTTCTGCGATCATTGGAGAGAGTGTGAAGCGGATTGCAAGAAAGATGGGGCATAAAGTCCTGGGAGATATTCATCTGGGTGACTGGGGATATCAGATGGGACTGATTATTACAGAGTTGAAGGAGCGTCAGCCGGAACTGCCGTATTTTGATGATGCGTTTGAGGGTGATTATCCAAAAGAGGCGCCATTTACCATAGGGGAACTGGAGGAGATCTACCCAACGGCAAGCGGAAAAGCGAAGGAAGATGACGCATATCGTGAAGAGGCTCTTCATGCAACCTATCTGTTGCAGAACGGGCATAAGGGATATACTGCGATCTGGAATCATATTATGAATGTGTCAGTTTCAGATCTTAAGAAGAATTATGCGAATCTGAATGTGGGATTCGACCTGTGGAAGGGCGAGTCTGATGCCCAGGCTTATATTCCGGATATGATCGAGCGTCTGAAGAAGGAAGGACATGCACATATTGACGAGGGTGCTCTTGTTATCGATGTGAAAGAAGAGACTGACACAAAGGAGATCCCACCGTGTATGATTCAGAAGTCTGACGGTGCTTCTTTGTACGGGACGACAGACCTTGCGACTATGGTACAAAGAGAGGCGGACTATAAACCGGACAAGATCATCTATGTTGTGGATAAACGTCAGGAACTGCATTTTGTACAGGTGTTCCGTGCGGCGAAGAAGACAGGCATCTTGCCGCAGGAAACAGATCTTAAGTTCTTAGGCTTTGGAACGATGAATGGAAAGGATGGCAAGCCATTCAAGACCAGAGAAGGCGGCGTGATGCGTCTGGAGGATCTGATTGCAGAGATTGCGGAAGAGATGTATAAGAAGATTGCCGAGAACCGTACGGTTGCCGAAGAAGAGGCGAGGGAGACTGCGAAGATTGTAGGATTGTCTGCGATTAAGTATGGCGATCTGTCTAATCAGGCGTCCAAGGATTATGTATTCGATGTAGACCGCTTTACGTCTTTCGAGGGAAATACAGGACCGTACATCTTATATACAATTGTGCGTATCAAGTCTATTTTGAATAAATATCAGGCAGAGGGAAAATCTGTGGAAGGGCTTCGGCTTTCTGGCGCTCATAATGAGAGCGAGAAGGCGCTGATGCTGGAGGTCTTGAAATATAATGAAGTAATGGAGAATGCATATGAAGAACTGGCACCGCATAAGATCTGTGCCTATATCTATGATCTTGCCAATGCATTCAACCGTTTCTATCATGAGACGAAGATACTGGCAGAAGAAGACGAGGCGAAGCAGAAGAGTTATATCGCACTGCTGATGCTTACGAAGCAAGTATTGGAATCTTGTATTGATGTGCTGGGATTCGAAGCGCCGGAGAGGATGTAGGCGATGACGGAGAAGTTATTCTATCAAAACAGCCACCTGAAGGAATTTCAGGCGAAGGTGCTCGCATGTGAGAACATGGATGATAGCTATAAAGTTGTGCTGGATCAGACTGCGTTCTTTCCGGAGGGAGGCGGACAGTATGCAGATACAGGGTATCTGGATGATGTGGAAGTGCTGGATGTCCATGAGAAGGAAGGCATCATCTATCATACGACGAAATCGCCAGTGGAAGTGGGAACGGTCGTGACAGGCAGAATCCGTTGGAATGAGCGTTTTGAGAAGATGCAGCAGCATACGGGCGAGCATATTGTATCGGGGCTTATACATGCAAGATTCGGATATGAGAATGTAGGCTTCCATCTGGGGGCGGATTATTGCACGATGGATTTTAATGGACCGATTACCAGAGAAGAGTTGAAAGAGATTGAGTGGGAAGCGAACCGAGCGGTTTTTCAGAATCTGGATATACAGGTAACTTATCCTTCCAAAGAGGAATTAAAGAATCTTAAGTACCGAAGCAAGATTGAGATTGAAGGACAGGTGCGTATTGTAACGGTTCCGGGATATGATGTCTGTGCCTGCTGCGCGCCCCACGTGGATAAGACAGGTGAGATAGGGCTTATCAAACTGGTGAATATGGTGAACTATAAAGGCGGAGAACGTATCACCATGCTTTGCGGCATACGTGCGCTGAGAGATTATGAGAAGAAGGACGAGAATACCAAGGCGATCTCGGCTCTTCTCTGTGCGAAAGAGTATGAGATTGCAGATGCTGTCGGACACCTGAAGGAGGAACAGAATCGTTTGAAAGGGAAACTTGCATCCCTCTGGCAGAGGCTGCTGGCATATCGGGCGGCAGAGATTCCGTTGGAGTCGGATGTGATCTCCGTGTTTGATTCGGAACTCTCGGGAAATGCACCGCGGGAACTGATGAATCTGGTCCTTGACAGAGGAGCGAAAGTATGTGCTGTATTTGCCGGAAATAATATGGAAGGTTACCGTTATGTGATTGGCAGCAGGACAGAAGATGTGCGACAACTCAGCAAGAGGCTGAATGCTGTGTTCGAAGGAAGGGGCGGCGGCAAGCCTGAGATGGTACAAGGTTCTCTGAAAGGAGAGGAAGAAGCCATCAGAACTGAACTTGGATGTTAGAGCGCGAGGATGAGACATAAGAGCAAGGGATTGGAATGTAGAAGTTCCAGTCCCTTAATTTGTTGGTGATTTAATGATTTTGTCACCTTTCTATCACAGTTTGAACACAATTTGGCGGTAGACTACTAACATAAACAAAAAAGAAATAAACAAAAGATCATAAGACGAAAGGAGTCATTAATATGGATAACCAATATACTTACTATACACCGGGACAGGATTCGAATCAGCAGAATCAGTCTAATATGAATGGAGAGAATCAGAACTATAATCATAAGGAGCCACGTAAGAAAAAGGGAACACCGAAGTGGGTGAAAACGGCATGTCTTGGTCTTGTCTTTGGATTAGTTGCAAGTGCGGCGTTTCAGACCAGCAATATTGTGGCGGGAAAGGTGCTTGGTGCAGATGACAGTAAGACTGCGAAGAAGACAGAGACGGTAAGCAATGCGAAACTTACAACTTCTGCAGACAGCAAGGTATCTTCCGATGTGGCTGAGATTGCTAAGAATGCAATGCCGTCAGTAGTATCCATTACAAACATGAGCGTTCAGCAGGTGCAGAATTTCTTTGGAGGCATCCAGGAACAGGAAAGCAAGAGTGTGGGATCTGGTATTATCATCGGGCAGAACGATTCGGAACTTCTGGTTGTAACGAATAATCATGTGGTAGAAGGCTGTGACACATTAACCGTTTCATTTATTGATGAAGAAAGTGTGGAGGCGAATGTAAAGGGAACCGACCCGAATAAGGATCTGGCTGTTGTGGCAGTTGATATCAGCAAGATTCCGGAGAATACGATGAAGGAGATCGCAGTTGCGACGATGGGAGATTCCACGCAGTTACAGGTTGGAGAATCAGCGATTGCGATTGGAAATGCTCTTGGTTACGGACAGTCTGTTACTTCCGGAATTATCTCTGCAACAAGCAGACAGATGGATGGAATTGAAGGCGACATGCTTCAGACGGATGCGGCGATCAACCCTGGAAACAGTGGCGGTGCGTTGCTGAATGCCAAAGGCGAAGTGATTGGAATTAATACTGCAAAGGTTGCAACGGATGCGGTAGAAGGCATGGGATATGCAATTCCGATATCTCAGGCACAGGATACGATTGAGAATCTGATGAATCAGGAGACCAGAACCAAAGTTGCAGAGAATGAGAGAGGGTATATCGGCATTGAAGGAGTGGATGTAACAGAAGATACTTCTCAGATGTATAATATGCCGACAGGCGTCTATGTCTCTAACGTGATCTCCAGAGGCGGTGCAGATAAAGCGGGAATCACGAAAGGATCTGTCATTACTGCAATTAATGGTACTTCTGTCAATAGTATGGAAGCCTTGCAAGAGCAGCTTCAGTATTATAAAGTGGGTGAAAAAGTAACTCTGACGATTGCGACGCCGGGTAATAATGGAGAATATGAAAGCAGTGATGTAGAAGTTACACTTGGAGAAGGCTCAAGATAAGCAGAATCAAGATTAGAGAATGGATAAGACATAGCAGACCACAGGACTGCTATGTCTTGCTTTGGATGGATCTTTGTTGACAAAAGATGAGCATAAAGATATAATACCCGCATAGGGTATGGATTGATATCGGCTGTGATAGCAAAGGAGGGGCGTCATGGAAGAGAAGAAATGCTGTGCAGAGAGAATGAAGCACAGGGAGGATAAAGAGTATAGAGATCTGATCAACAGGCTTAACCGTGTGGAAGGTCAGGTCAGAGGCGTGAAGAAGATGGTGGAAGATGAGAGGTACTGTGTTGATATCCTGACTCAGGTTACGGCGATACAGGCCGCGTTGAATGCATTTAACAAGAAACTGCTTGCGAATCATATTCACAGCTGTGTGGTGGACGATATTAGAGAAGGGAATATGGAAGTCGTGGATGAATTATGCGATACTATTCAGAAAATAATGAAATAGTAACAGTTCAGCCCGCGCCATTCGCAAAACGCATCTACGATGCTTCTCCGCTGCTACGCAGCTATTTTTGCTCATAAAATGGCGCTCCGCTCATAAGTCGGATCGTGTGTTCATTCATGCAAGCATGATTCACCCACAATCCGGCTTATGGCTGAACTGTTACATGAAATAAAAGAAATTTCCATGATTTTTTTGATATTTCCTGTCAAATGTAGTATAATAGCAGCATACGTGAGTGCTGCCTGAATGACAGCATAAGATTGTGAGAAATTTACGCTATGAGGAGGGGCACATTCTAATGAAATGTCCAATATGCGGCCAGGAATTAAGGCCAGGAAAGAAAGATCCGAATTACCTTTTGTGCTATAATTGTAAGAAGAAGTTCAAAGTTCCACAGAAGAAGGTTCAGAGTGCGAAGAAGGAAGATGATGAGACCCAGGAAGAGCAGAAGTATTCCAATATACCGCCGAAGCATGTACGCCAGAAGCGTGAGGATGAGATGCGCAAAGCCTATGACGAGATGCTTGCCGTAGGAGATGGGAAGAGCAAAAAGAAAAAACCAAAACGCAAAGAAGAGATTGAAGAAGATTTCATTGATGATTTGGATGACGAGGAAGATGAGAAGATGTCCAAAGCACCGATCATTATACTTGCGCTTGCAATTGTGGTAGTAGCCGGATTGATTGTATTCATGCGAATGAGATAACAGAAGATGGGGAACTGTACGCTAAGTAATGGGTACAGTTCCCTTTTTTATATTATGAAGAAGGTAAGAAGATTATCTGTGTCCGGATCTTAGATCGAATTCCGGATTGATTGCGTAGAAGTTCTTACTATCTAAGTGATCCTGGACAATCCTGAGGCTTTCGCCGAATCTTTGGTAGTGGACAATCTCGCGCTGCCTTAAGAAGCGGATCGGCTCGCAGATCTCAGGGTCTTTGACCAGACGCAGGATGTTATCGTAGGTGGTTCTTGCTTTCTGTTCAGCAGCCATGTCTTCATGAAGGTCCGTGATGGGATCGCCTTTGGATTGGAAATAGGTTGCCGTCCATGGGGCGCCGCTGGCGGCCTGTGGCCACAGTGCAAGCGTGTGGTCTGCGTAGTATTTGTCGAAGCCGGATTTCTCTAGTTCTTCCGGAGTCAGGTCACGGGTGAGTTGGTGGACGATGGCGCAGATCATCTCCATGTGGGCAAGTTCTTCCGTTCCGATGTCTGTCAGAATTCCAGTGACTTCGCTATAAGGCATGGTGTATCTCTGGGAGAGGTAACGCATGGAGGCGGCGAGTTCGCCGTCCGGTCCACCGAATTGCGTGATAATAACCTGTGCAATCTTCGGATTCGTCTGTGTGATCTTTACTGGGTACTGTAATCGTTTCTCATAATTCCACATAACTTAGCATCCCCCTTCCTGCCACGGCCATGGCTCGTTGATCCAGCCCCAGCGTTCTGCTGATGTGCTGGCAGTGTCTAGGGTCAGCGGACCATAGTATCTGGCATATTCTTTTAATGCTTCGACCCTCTGTTTTTTGAATTCGTCAAAATATTCCAATGCTTCGGCATCGCAGGGATGCGTATCCAAGAACAGCTTGACATCATCAACCGCGAAACTGACTACATTGATCCATTCTAATAATTCCCGGCGGTTTGGCTTGTTCTCTGTCATCTGCAGCAACCTCCTATTCCTTTGAATGGTTTATCCAGTTCTTCGAAGATGGTTCCCCGTTTTAGGCCTTTTTCTGCTTCATATAGACTGCACCATTTCTGCCATGGCACGTAAGCCATAGCGATTGGCATTCCTCTTAACTCGTCATACTCATTCCTCTTATCACAGCAGGTTCTTGTGGGCTTGGATGAACAGGAATTGGATGCACATGCGGCGGACGGACACGAGGTGGCTTGATTTGCTGCGCCTGTCTGCCTGCTATAGTTATTTCGCCGCATATAATCCGGTGTATTATAGCGATAATTCGGCATATGTGATACTCCTTCCATAGAATGTTTGCAATAATATTGTATGGAAAATCGGCTAAATGGTGCATCCTTTCGATTTTTGACGGTTGTTTTTGTCGGCATATCTGAGTATAATAGATACGATTGGAGTGTAAATAGGATGGCAATAAAACAAGAAACGAAAAAAAATAAAAAGACGAGGACAAAACCTAAGATCCATGCAAATACAGTCCGCTATTTTGATTATAATCTGCTGACCGTATTGATTGCCCTGATATGCTTTGGGCTGGTCATGCTGTATAGTACCAGTTCATACAGCGCACTTGTGACTTATGGAGATAGTATGCACTATTTTAAGAGACAGGTGATATTCTATGTGGCAGGATTCGCAGGCATGTATATTGTTCAGAAGATTGACTATCATATCTATATTAAGTGGTCGAAGGGAATCTATTATTTCTCGGTGTTCATGATGGCATTGGTACAGACGCCGCTTGGAAAGGAAGTAAATGGTGCCAAGAGGTGGATCAAGTTGCCGTTCGACCAGCAGCTGCAGCCGGCAGAGATTGCCAAGATTGCGGTGATATTGTTGATTCCGGCATTGATCTGTAACATGGGTAAGGAGGTTAAGACGCTCAGGGGGATTGTACAGGTGTTATTGTGGGGCGGTTTTTCATCTGCCTGTGTCCTGTTCCTGACGGATAACTTAAGTACGGCAATTATTGTTATGGGTATTACCTGTATTATGATCTTCGTGGTGCATCCGAAGACGAAGCCATTTCTGGCAATTGCAGGAGCGGGGATGGCAATCCTTCTGATTATGGTTAAGATTCTTGGAGCAGTGCTTGAGAACAGTGGGAATTTCCGTCTGCGCCGTATTATCGTGTGGCTGAATCCGGAGGAATATGCGTCGGATTATGGATATCAGACTTTGCAGGGGTTATATGCGATTGGTTCCGGCGGCTTCTTCGGGAAAGGACTGGGAAACAGTGCACAGAAGATGGTCATTCCGGAGGTGCAGAATGATATGATACTTTCGGCAGTATGTGAGGAGTTAGGAGTATTCGGCGCGATCATGGTGCTGGTATTATTCGGTCTTCTGCTATACCGCCTGATGTTTATTGCCCAGAATGCGCCGGATATGTATGGCTCGCTGATCATGACAGGAATCTTTACCCACATTGCTTTGCAGGTGATCCTGAATATAGCGGTTGTCAGTAACCTGATTCCGAATACGGGAATTACGCTGCCGTTCATCAGTTATGGAGGTACAGCCAGCTTATTTTTAATGGCAGAGATGGGAATTGCGTTAGGAGTATCAAGAAGAATTAAAATCAATGAATAAAAGGCTTTTCTTTCTAGTATAAATGTGCTATGATAACTCATGTAGTATCCAAAACTACATATTATAGAAGCAAATGACATGCCAGGACGTTTCGGATGTTGGCATGATGGGAGGAACGATATGAGTTATAAGATTATTGTGGACAGTTGTGGGGAGTTGACAGATGAGATGAAGTCATCTGGATGTTTTGAGACGGCTTCGCTGCAGATAGATGTAGGTGGTCATCATATTGTTGATGATGAGACATTTGATCAGGCAGAATTCTTAAAGATTGTAGCAGCATCACCGGAATGTCCGAAGTCTTCCTGTCCTTCGCCGGAGCGTTATATGGAAGGGTATCGCTGTGACGCGGATCATGTATATGCAGTTACCCTGTCTGCGGAACTGAGTGGTTCTTATAACAGCGCAGTGCTTGGCAAGAATCTGTATCATGAAGAGTATGGCGAGAAGGATATTCATGTATTTAATTCATGTTCTGCGTCCATAGGCGAGACACTGATTGCCATGAAGATTGCGGAGTGTGAAGAAAAAGGGATGAGTTTTTCGGAGATTATCGAGACCGTAGAAGCATATATTGAAGAGCAGCATACGTATTTTGTATTAGAGACGCTGGATACATTGAGGAAGAATGGAAGACTGACGGGCTTGAAAGCGGTGGTCGCTACTGCGCTTAATATTAAGCCGGTTATGGGTTCTACTCCGGAGGGTATGATCCAGCAGTTGGGGCAGGCCAGGGGCGTTAAGAAGGCATTGGCTAAGATGGTGGATGAGATTGTGAAGAATCTTAAGAATTCCAAAGAGAAGATTCTTGCTATTTCCCACTGTAATTGTCCGGAAAGAGCAAAGTATGTGAAAGAGTTACTGGTGGAAAGAGCAGAATTTAAGAATGTGGTGATTCTGGATACGGCGGGAATCAGCAGCATGTATGCGGCTGACGGAGGTATAATTGTAGTTGTGTAATTTCCTGGAATATGGTATAATAAGTCTTGCGGTGGTGCAGACCTGCACTGCTGATATGGCATGGACATAATATAGAAGGAGCACGGGAAAGACATGAGTCAGGAAAAAGTAGACAGATATAAAAAAGAAAAAGCAAACCGCAAGAAGAATATGAAGAAAGAGAAGATCCAGAATGCTCTTCGCAAATGTGCGGTAGGTATCATAGGACTTGCGCTGATTGGATGGATTGGATATTCTGCGTATGGAACTTATGAATCTAACAAGCCAAAAGCAGAGGCGCAGATAGATTATTCGGCGGTGACGAGCATGTTCAGCGGAATTGCCGAGTTGGATAGTGCGGGTGAATAGATGATATCATTAAGAGAACAATAAGTTGAGAGTAGAGATTTTTCTGCTCTCTCTTTTTTTGCGTAAATTCATAAAAAGGTCTTGAAATCAGTAAAAAAGTAGTTTACAATGGTTTCAAGTGGTAGAAAGTGGTGAAAAGTGGAACGAAGTGGTAGAAAAGTGGAGCCACTTGGAAGAAGGTGAGTTCTAATGTTGAAAGGGGAGTATAGTCATAATATTGACGCCAAGGGCAGATTAATCATTCCGGCAAAGTTTCGTGACGATCTAGGGGAGAATTTCGTCATAACAAAAGGAATGGAGAATTGCTTATATGTATACCCGGAAGACGAATGGAACACCTTCGAAGAGAAACTGAACGCCTTACCAACCACCACAGATAAAAAAGCCCGTGCTTTTGCATATTTCTTTCAGGGAAGTGCAACAGACGGCGACCTTGATAAGCAAGGTAGAACTCTCATCCCTTCCGTTCTCAGAGAATTCGCACATCTGGATAAAGAGGTCGTGTTCATCGGTATGGGGAGACGTGCCGAGATCTGGGACAAGGCAAGATGGGATGAAAAGAATGCTGAAGTGGAAATGAACATAGAAGATATTGCATCTGATATGGAAGCCAGCGGATTCAGTATCTAGAGGGAGAAGATATGGAATTCGAACACAAGTCAGTACTTTTATATGAGACAATTGATGGATTGCACATCAAGCCGGATGGCATCTATGTAGATGGCACGCTTGGTGGAGGCGGACACAGTTATGAAGTGTGTAAGCGCCTAAGCACAAAGGGGAGTATTGTAGGAATAGACCAGGACGCAGCGGCCATCGAGGCTGCAGGCAACCGATTAAAAGACTTCGGGGAGAAAGTCACGATAGTCAGGAGCAACTATTGTGATATGAAGTCGCGGCTCCGTGAATTAGGAATTGACAAGGTTGATGGGATCATTCTTGATCTGGGCGTATCATCCTATCAGTTAGATACGGCAGAACGGGGATTCTCCTATCGAGAAGATGCACCTCTGGATATGCGGATGGATACACGTCAGAAGATGACAGCCAGAGACATCGTCAATGACTACAGTGAGATGGATCTCTACCGCGTGATCAGAGACTACGGGGAGGATAAGTTTGCCAAGAATATTGCCAAGCATATCGTAGCAGCGCGCGGTAAGGAACCCATCGAAACAACTGGCCAGTTGACAGACATTATCAGACAGGCCATACCAATGAAGTATCAGAAGAAGTCTGGACATCCGGCGAAGAGGACGTTCCAGGCTATCCGTATTGAACTGAACAGGGAGTTAGAAGTTCTAAGAGACTCATTGGACGATATGATTGAATTACTGAATCCGGGTGGAAGGTTATGTATTATTACATTCCATTCGTTGGAGGACAGGATTGTAAAGAGTGCATTCAAGAAGAATGAGAATCCGTGTACCTGTCCGCCGGATTTTCCCGTATGTGTATGCGGAAAAGTCTCAAAGGGGAGTATTGTTACTAGAAAACCGATTCTGCCAAGTGAAGAGGAACTGGAGTATAACAGCCGTTCTAAGAGCGCCAAACTTCGGATCTTTGAACGTCGGTAGGGTTATAAATTAATGGAAAGGGGTGACGTACATGGCAGCGAGACGTGAATATTCAGGAAACAGCAGACAGTATAGCAGCAGACAGTACAGTAGGACAAGCGGTGCATCATCACAGATGTATGTGTATGGCAACACGGTGACAAAACCGGTGTCAGAGCCAAGACGTCATGAAAAGTCACCCGAGAAACCGAGAAAAAGAGCAAGCAGACAGGTTCGCAAGAACAGGAGACAAGCACTCCATATGAACTCTGCTTATGTAATCTTCCTGACGGTAGCAGCACTGATGGCATTGATCGTATGTGTGAACTATGTGCAGTTACAGTCCCGCATTACCAGCCGTTCTAAGAATATTACGGCGATGCAGGAGGAACTGGCGAATCTGAGGGAAGAAAATAATACCAAGTATAACGCAGTGATGGATTCTGTGAATCTGGACGAGATCAGGGACAAGGCTCAGAATGAACTGGGGATGGTCTATGCTTCTCCGGAGCAGATTGTAGAATATGACAATCCGGCGACTGATTATGTGAAGCAGTATGAGGATATCCCGGAGGATGGAGTCCTTGCCCAATCGGACAATAGTGCGAGATAGGTGAATTATGGCTAGAAGGACAAAGACTTTTTTTAAGAAAAAATTTTCAAAAATCATGCAGAAAAAGCTAGTAATGCTATTTGGAGCAATTATACTAGCTTTTGTTTTCTTAGTGGGAAGAATCACGTATATTAATGCATCCAACGGTGCGGAGTATACGAAGACCGTTCTGGATCAGCAGCAGTATGACAGCAGGACGATTCCGTTCAAGCGGGGAGACATTGTAGACCGCAACGGCACGAAAATGGCAACCAGCGAGAGAGTATATAATGTGATCCTGGATGTGAAGGTTATGACCAGTAAGAAGGATTATATTGAACCGACCATAGAAGTGCTGAAAGACTGCTTCGGAATCGAGGAGGATGAGGTGCGGGAACTGATCGAAGAGAAGCCGTCCAGCAGATATAATATCCTTCTGAAAGGGGTAGATTATGAGACTGCCCAGAAGTTTGAAGCAATTGACGAGGATAACGAGAAGTATCCGGATGTCAAGGGAATCTGGCTGGAAGACGATTACGTCAGAAAGTATCCGTATCATACGCTGGCCAGTGATGTGATTGGTTTTACTGTAGGCGGTAATGTAGGAAGCAATGGTATTGAAGCCGCTTATAATTCCATCCTGAATGGGACAGACGGAAGAGAGTATGGGTATCTGGATGAAGGGTCTTCCTTTGAACGGACGGTCAAGGAACCAGTGAATGGAAATACGATTGTATCAACGATAGATCTTCAGGTGCAGAGCATCGTAGAGAAGCATGTGCTTGCATTTAATGAAGCGCATAAGGATGAGGCGACGCCTGGAGAGGGAAGTAAGAATACGGCGGTCATGGTCATGAATCCGCAGAATGGAGAGATTCTGGCGGAAGCGTCCTATCCGAATTATGATTTGAATAATCCAAGAGAATATATTGAATCATTTTCGGAAGAGGAATTGGAAGCAATGGCTGAAGAAGAAACTGAAGAAACTGGAAAGAAAAAGACGGTAGATGATATTAAGATAGAACTTTTGAGTGCGCGGTGGAATAATTTCTGCGTAAGTGAAGTGTATGAGCCGGGTTCCACGTTCAAGCCGTTTACCATTGCGGCAGGTCTGGAGACGGGAATACTGACGGGAGAGGAAAGTTATGTCTGCGGCGGTGTGAAGCATGTGGGCGATCATGATATCCACTGTAGTAATCGTGAAGGACATGGTCCACAGACGTTGAAGAGATCGTTGGAGAATTCCTGTAACGTTGCGTTGATGGAGATCGGTCAGGCGCTGGGAACAGAAGAATTCTGCAGATACCAAAGGCTGTTCGGCTTCGGGGCATATACAGGAATCGACCTTCCGGGTGAAGGCGTTGGACTTCTGTACGAGGCTGAGAATATGGACGCAGCCAGTCTGGCAACGAATTCATTCGGTCAGAACTTTAATGTGACGATGACGCAGCTTGCAGCATCGTTCTGTTCGCTGATCAATGGCGGAGATTATTATAAGCCGCATGTAGTGAAACAGATACAGGATGAGAATGGCAATGTGACAGAGAATAAAGATCCGGTACTGCTTAAGAAGACAATATCGAAGGAGACCAGTGAGATTATCAAGGATTATATGCTGGGAGTTGTAGAAGAAGGTACAGGCTCTTCGGCGGCAGTCGAAGGGTATGATGTCGGAGGAAAGACAGGTACGGCGGAGAAGCAGCCGCGTAATCAGGGAAAATATCTGGTATCCTTTATCGGTTATGCGCCCCAGGAGAATCCGGAGGTCATGGTGTATGTAGTCATTGACGAGCCGAATGCGGCATCCCAGGCGAACAGCGGCTATGCGACACAACTTGCGTCTGAGATCATGACGGAGATCTTTCCATATCTTGGCGTTGAGAAATCCGCAGGAGATGTACAAAATACTGAGAATTAGCAGAATAACCTTGCAAAAGCCATAATAAGTTATAAAAACGGCTTTTGCGAGGTTTTTTATTATGAAGAATAAAACATATAATAAGAAAAAGATTCTGGTGGTATTCTTCTGTGCAATGGTGATGATTCTGTCATTGATCGGCAGGCTGGTATATCTGATGATATTTGATGCAGAATATTATCAGAAGAAAGCAGAAGATCTCCATGAGAGAGAACGGGATATTAAGGCGGCAAGAGGAGAGATTCTGGATGCAACCGGAGAAGTACTGGCAACGAATAAGACGGTATGCACCATATCAGTCATCCACAGCCAGGTGAAGGAGCCGGAGAAAGTAATCAAAGCACTGTCTGAGGCGCTTGAGATGGACGAGGAGACGGTGCGTAAAAGAGTGGAAAAGGTGTCTTCTATGGAGAGAATCAAGACGAATGTGGATAAATCGGTTGGGGATGCAATCCGCAATATGGAGTTGGATGGCGTGAAGGTGGATGAGGATTTTAAGCGGTATTATCCGTATAATGAACTGGCTTCTAAGGTTTTAGGATTCACAGGGGGAGATAACCAGGGAATCATCGGCCTTGAGGTAAAGTATGAAGAATACCTGAAGGGGATTGATGGAACGATATTAACGACGACGGATGCAAGGGGTGTGGAACTGGATGGCATTGCGGAGGATCGGGTAGAGCCAGTTGCCGGGAACACTCTGCAGATTAGTCTGGATTATAATATCCAGATGTATGCGCAGCAGATGGCGGAGAAGGTGATGGAGGAAAAACAGGCGGATAAAGTCGCAATCCTGCTTATGAACCCGCAGAATGGAGAGATCCTTGCCATGGTCAATGTCCCGGAATTCAATCTGAATGAGCCATTTACCCTGAATACGGGTGAGGATGGCGAGAATCTATCGGATGAGAAGAAGCAGGATGCGCTGAATCAGATGTGGAGAAATGGCTGTATCAATGATACTTATGAACCGGGATCCACATTCAAGATCATCACTGCATCGGCATGCCTGGAGGAGGGAGTCGTCCATCTTGAAGATAACTTTAGCTGCCCCGGATACAGGGTGGTAGAAGACCGTAAGATACGGTGTCATAAAGTAGGCGGGCATGGTGCTGAGACCTTTGTTCAGGGAATTCAGAATTCCTGCAATCCTGTTTTTATTGATATTGGATTAAGGCTTGGTGTTGACAATTTTTATAAATATTTTAAGCAGTTTGGTCTGATGGATCTGACCGGGGTGGATCTTCCGGGAGAAGCCGGTACGATTATGCACAAAAAAGAAAATGTTGGATTGGTGGAACTTGCAACTATGAGTTTTGGGCAGTCTTTCCAGGTTACGCCTGTACAGATGGCAGCGACTGTAAGTTCTCTGATTAACGGAGGCAGAAGGGTGACGCCGCATTTTGGCGTGCGGGTTCTGGATGCAGATGGAAATGAAGTGGAAAAGTTCCAATATGACGAGAAGAAGAATATTGTATCTTCGGAGACTTCCGCTACCATGCGTATGCTGCTTGAGAGTGTTGTGTCAGAAGGTTCCGGAAAGAATGCATATATTGAGGGCTATCAGATCGGCGGAAAGACGGCTACCTCCCAGACGCTCCCGAGGAGTGCGAATAAGTATATCTCTTCCTTTATTGGGTTTGCTCCGGCAGATGATCCGCAGGTGTTAGGAATGTGTGTGATCTACAATCCGCAGGGAGTGTATTACGGCGGAACCATTGCGGCTCCGGTGGTTCGGAATATATTTGAGAGCGTATTACCCTATCTTGGCATTGAAAAAGAGTAGGAAATGAAGTATACTATTTAAGTTGAGAAAAGATTAATTAACGAAAGAAACAAAGAGGTGGATGTATGGATTATAAAGTATTTATTCCAGTATTGATAGCATTTGCGTTGAGTGTGATTATGGGACCATTGATTATCCCGGTGCTTCGAAAGTTGAAGATGGGTCAGACGGAGAGAGAAGATGGCGTGAAGTCTCATCTTAAGAAAGCAGGTACTCCGACCATGGGAGGAGTGATCATCCTCTTAAGTGTGGTAATCACATCGGTATTCTATATTAAGGATTATCCGCAGATCATTCCGATTCTGTTTGTGACATTGGGATTCGGTCTGATCGGATTCCTGGATGATTATCTGAAAGTTGTAATGAAACGGTCTGATGGACTGTATCCGAAGCAGAAGATGGCGCTGCAGATTGTAGTAACGGCGGTATTCGCATTCTATATGGTGAGATTCACGGAAGTGCCGCTGGCAATGCTGATTCCATTCTCAGGCGGCAAATATCTGGATATCGGCTGGCTTGCAATTCCGCTGATGTTCTTCGCGGTGATCGGTACGGTGAATGGCGTGAATTTTACGGATGGTCTGGATGGTCTTGCTTCCAGCGTGACGGTGCTGGTCGCAACCTTCTTTACAGTGGTTGCCATCGGAACCAAGAGCGGAATCGAGCCGATTACCTGTGCGGTAGTAGGTGCGCTGCTTGGATTCCTTCTGTTTAACGTATATCCGGCGAGCGTGTTCATGGGAGATACGGGTTCTCTGGCACTGGGAGGATTCGTTGCATCTGCGGCATATATGCTTCAGATGCCGATATTTATTCTGATCGTGGGACTGATTTATCTGGTAGAAGTTCTGTCAGTTATGATACAGGTGACATATTTTAAGAAGACCGGCGGCAAGCGTATCTTTAAGATGGCGCCGATACATCATCATTTTGAATTGTGTGGCTGGTCAGAGACAAGAGTAGTGGCGGTATTCTCCATTATCACAGCACTGCTCTGCCTGATCGCATTGATGGCTATGTAGGAGGAAACGATATGGAAGTGGCTAAGAAGAAGGTTCTGGTGTTCGGCTCAGGAATCAGTGGAATCGGAGCGGCGAAACTGTTAGAGGAACATCAGGCAGAGGTGGTACTCTATGATGGTAATGAGAAATTAAAAGAAGAAGATCTGCGCAGAAAACTGGGAGAAGAGAGTAAGGCAGGGATTGTGATCGGTGTATGCCCACAGGAACTGATAGATACCCTGGATATGGTAATCCTAAGTCCAGGCGTACCTACGGATCTTCCGATTGTAAATGCGATGAGAGAGAAAGGTATCCGGATCATCGGTGAGATTGAACTGGCATATCAGTTGGGCAAGGGGAGCGTGCTTGCAATCACCGGAACGAATGGCAAGACGACAACAACCACTCTTCTCGGCGAGATTATGAAGAATTATCAGGACAATGTATACGTGGTCGGCAATATCGGCAATCCGTATACAACGGTTGCATCCGAGATGAATGATGATACCATCGTTGTGGCTGAGATGAGCAGTTTTCAGTTGGAGACGATCGAGGAATTCTGCCCGAGAGTCAGCGCGATTCTGAACTTTACGCCGGATCATCTGAATCGCCATCATACAATGGAGGCGTATGTAAATGCCAAGAAGAATATTGCCAGGAATCAGACGGAAGAGGATTACTGTATCCTGAATTATGAAGATGAATTAACAAGAGAATTTGGAAATAATGTGAAGGCTCAGGTTCTATATTTCAGCAGCCAGCGTAAACTAGAGAAAGGAATCTATCTTGAAGATGGCAATATCATCTATCATAATGGGGAGCCGGTAAAGGTCTGCCATGTGTCTGACCTGCAGTTGTTAGGAACTCATAATTATGAGAACGTGATGGCTGCGGTCGCGATGGCTGCAGTCTATGGTGTGCCGATGGATGTCATCCGTGAGAGCATTCAGGCGTTCAAGGGTGTAGAACACCGGATCGAGTATGTAACAGAGAAGAATGGAGTCGCATATTATAATGATTCCAAGGGAACGAATCCGGATGCCGCGATCAAGGGAATTCAGGCGATGAATCGTCCGACGGTGCTGCTTGGCGGCGGGTATGATAAGGATTCTGTCTATACCGAATGGATTGAAAGTTTCGATGGCAAGGTTAAGAAGTTGATCCTGCTTGGTGCAACGAAGGAAAAGATTGCCAAAGATGCAGATGCGTGTGGATTCAAAGACTATGTATTCGCAGATACCTTCGAGGAAGCGGTGTTGATGGCAGCGAAGACTGCAGAACCTGGAGATGCGGTACTGCTGTCACCTGCCTGTGCAAGTTGGGATATGTTCCCGAGTTATGAAGTACGTGGAGAGAAGTTTAAAGAGATTGTAAATTCCTTATAAGGAGTGGCATATATTGACACAGTCTAATAACAGAAGGTATGATTATACACTTCTTGCTGCGTTATTTCTGCTTGTGCTCATGGGTCTGGTGATCCTGTACAGCACAAGCGCGTATAATGGCGAAGTGAAGTTCCATGATTCTTTCTACTATCTGAAGAAGCAGGCATTCGCAACGCTGCTTGGAATTGCCGGAATGTTTGTGGTCGCCAATATGGATTATCATATATGGAAACATGTGGCTGTGCTTGGATATTTTACGGCGATTTTGCTGTCAGTGGCAGTCC
Organism: uncultured Dorea sp.; assembly: GCA_945870325.1. GTDB lineage: Bacteria > Bacillota > Clostridia > Lachnospirales > Lachnospiraceae > CAMBRQ01. The sequence continues at coordinate 58,358 of CAMBRQ010000011.1, forward strand.
TGTTCATAGGTGATGAGTATAATGGGTCCAAAAGATGGCTGTCTTTGGGACCTTTTTCTTTTCAGCCGTCAGAATTCGCCAAGGTTGCGGTCATCTTGTTCCTTGCTTATATGGTGACAAAGAATTCCAAAGACATGGGGAAGATGCGAACCATGATTAAGATTATGGTGATGGTTCTGCCGATTGTGGCGCTGGTGGGAGCCAATAACTTAAGCACGGCGATTATTATCCTGGGAATTGCGGTCATCCTGATCTTCGTGGCAAGTCCCAAGTATGGGCAGTTCGTGTTCATGGGGGCCCTAGGAATCGGATTCATGACCATATTCCTGGCACTGGAAAGTTACAGGCTTGAACGGCTGGCAATCTGGAGAAATCCGGAAGCCTATGAAAAAGGATTCCAGACACTGCAGGGACTGTATGCGATCGGTTCCGGAGGGCTGTTCGGGCGGGGGCTTGGACAGAGCATTCAGAAACTGGGGTTCGTTCCGGAGGCGCAGAATGATATGATATTCTCGATTATCTGTGAGGAACTGGGGCTTTTTGGGGCGGGATTCATTATGCTTCTCTTCCTGATTCTGATCTGGCGGTTCTTCGTGATTGCAACCCATGCGAAGGATCTGTTTGGAGCCTTGATCGCTTCGGGAGCGATGGGACATATGATGATCCAGGTGATCTTAAACATAGCGGTGGTTACGAATACAATACCGAATACGGGGATTACGCTGCCCTTCATTAGTTATGGGGGAACCTCGGTGGTATTCCTTTTGGTGGAAATGGGGCTTGTACTCAGTGTATCATCTTTGGTAAAATAAGGAGTGTATCTTGGCAAGGGACGCAGTTCCAAGGGGCAGTATATTCCACGCAAACGGGGCAACATTGCGGTGAACTAACTGCCAACTGCGACTAAGACACTCAGGAGAGCCTTCGTGCCTAAGTCTCCGTAAGCAGTGGATTTCACCTCCATTAAGAGCGCCCCTTGATTGTTTGCTTAGGAATATACTGCCTCTTGAAACTGCTGTGCATTGACAAGGATAGCGGGGGGAGTAGCAGTGGAAGGAGTCGGAGGGGATACATTGAGGTTGTGGGGCGCATGTAAATTGAGTTGTGGTATGGAATGGTGAAAATTTATAAGGGCAGAATATGTCACGAGAATAAGAATGTGTAAAATAGGGAAGTAGATTAGTAGGAGTTTAAGATGGGTAATTTGGAGCAGGAAGAGATGGAGAAGGTACAGAAGAAAAAGAAGAAGTCGCATCGTCTGTATGCGTTTGTTGTGCTGGTGCTGGGAGTTGCGATTATTGCTTTGGGGATTGTGCTTCTCTTTTATGTACAGAAGATAGAGATTAGTGGAAATGAGTATTGTTCGGATCAGGAGATTGTGGATTCGGTGCAGAATGATCAGTATTCGATCAATGCGTTGTATATTGTGGGCAAATATGCTCTGGGCAAGGGAGAGGTGCTGCCTTGTTTTGAGAGTATGAAGGTTGGACTGAAAGCACCGTGGATTGTGAATGTTAAGGTGGAGGAAAAGCCAATTGTAGGTTATGTCCGGAATGGGGATAACTATGATTATTTTGATAAAGAAGGGCTGGTCGTACTGGAATCCTCAGCATTGATTGAGGGACTGCCTCGTATTGACGGGATTGAAGTGAAGGATATCAAGTTATATCAACAGTTGAAGAGTGATGATACGAGGATCTTCGAGGAGATTCTGGAGACTTCTAAAGAAGTGACGAAGTATGAACTGCCTACAGATAAGATTGTATGTAAGGATGACAACATCTATCTGTATATCGGAAAGGTGTGTGTGAATCTGGGAAAAAGTGTATCTTCTGAGCAGATTGCACAGATCAAACCGATCTTAGAAAAACTTGGTGACCAGGAAGGAACCTTGCATCTGGAGAACTATTCGGAAGTCAGTGGGACGATTACCTTTGATATTGGAGAAATTCCGCAAGAAAATTAAGAAAATTAGATAAATTCTATTGATATTTTGCACGAAAGTCTATATTATATAGTATATATGGCAAAGTGAACTCATTTCATTTGCTTTATGTATGGGATGTATAATATATAATAAGGATAACAAAGGAGGAGAAACCCTTGCTAGAAATCAAAACGAACGAATCAGAAGCAGCGGCAAAAATAATTGTTGTTGGAGTCGGCGGCGGTGGCAATAATGCCGTGAACCGAATGATCGACGAGCAGATTGCCGGTGTTGAATTTATTGCAATTAATACAGATAAGCAGGCACTTCAATTGTGTAAAGCCCCAACATTAATGCAGATCGGGGATAAGATCACCAAAGGACTAGGTGCAGGTGCAAGACCAGAGATTGGTGAGAAAGCAGCAGAAGAGAGCGCAGAGGAAGTATCAGCTGCATTAAAAGGTGCAGACATGGTATTCGTAACCTGTGGTATGGGTGGTGGAACCGGAACAGGTGCTACGCCAGTAGTTGCGCGAATTGCAAAAGAGCAGGGAGCATTGACGGTTGGCGTTGTAACGAAGCCATTCCGTTTCGAGTCTAAGACACGTATGAATAATGCTCTTACAGGAATTGAAAAGTTAAAAGAGAGTGTAGATACATTGATCGTTATCCCGAATGACAAGCTGTTGGAAGTTGTAGACAGACGTACAACCATGCCGGAAGCACTGAAGAAAGCGGATGAGGTATTGCAGCAGGGTATTCAGGGTATCACAGACCTTATTAATGTACCTTCACTGATCAATCTTGACTTTGCCGATGTTCAGACAGTTATGACGGACAAAGGTATTGCACATATCGGTATTGGACAAGGCCGTGGTGATGACAAGGCTCTTGAGGCTGTTAAGCAGGCGGTTGCCAGTCCATTGCTTGAGACGACGATTGCGGGAGCTTCCCATGTTATTATTAACGTATCAGGTGATATCACTTTGATGGATGCTTCAGATGCAGCCGAGTACGTACAGGATCTTGCAGGAGAAGATGCGAATATTATCTTTGGTGCGATGTATGATGATTCCAGAGCAGATGAGGCAACAATCACAGTTATCGCAACCGGACTTCATAATGTAGGCGGAAGTGCTTCTAAGTTAAAATCGAGACTTGAGAATCCAAGAGGATCTGCGGTACCGCATACTGCAGCACCGGCACAGGGATATGAAAGACCGGCACACCAGGGAACAGCAGCTCAGAGTTCTTCGAGACTTGACTTCGGGGCAGCACCGAGTGCAGGCAGCGGAACAACGGCAACAACGAGAAGACCGGTAGGAGGAACAGCGCCGACATTGGATACTCCAAGAACACCAACCAGCAAGGTGAAAGAGCAGTCCATTAAGATACCGGATTTCTTTAAGAAATAATATAGTGACTTATGTGATAGAGACTCAGTTACATGCAGAGATGTATGTGACTGAGTTTTTTTGTATAGGAAATTTCGTTCCCTATACAAAAAAATCTCCGAGAGGATGCGCACTACATTCTTTTTTATGTATGATACTCCAATGGAATCTATATATGGGAAATAGATTCGGGAAAATCTGACAGTATCTGACAAAAAAATCTTTTTTATTTCTCAAAATTCTTTCTTTTATGCCAAAAAAAGATACAAAGTCTTGTGGTTTCGATAAAGCAATCGCCACAAATCCATTTCTTCAAAAACTATATCTTGTGGTCGGCATGAACTGTCGAACGAAAATCAAGAATCATTCCATCATCTGACAAAATCTTTTCGCATCGGCTCGTATAATGAATCTTGCGAATGTACCAAATCGATTTAGGATACACAAATGCTTATAAAAATGAAAGAAGGTGGAGCGTGTACTATGAATTATACATAGACGTGTTCTTTGTGGTGAATTTTACGATGGACTATATCCTTCTTGTGCTTGTCCGCAAGATGCTTAAACATTCCGGCTCGTATAGGCGGATCGCTCTTGGAGCGCTGCTTGGGGCATTCCTTACCTGTCTGGTCGTAGTCTCCCCGATTCCCTATGCGTCTGTGAAATTCATACTGTTCCATGGTTTGGTGAATGTTGCAATGGTAATAACAGGGCTTGGAATTAAGGATAGGCTCGACCTGATAAAAGCGTGGCTTCTTCTCTATGCCAGCGGCTTTCTGCTAGGCGGAGTATTCCAGTTTCTTGGGCAGTATGTGCGGATCGGAAGTGTATTCTTCGTGTTGGCAGTGGCCAGTTATTATGTGGTATCCGGCATCTGGAGCCTGATTACCTATCTGGCACGTCAGAGCCAGTACAGGTGCCAGGTAATTCTCTGTCAGGGCGAAAGCCAGTGCCAGGTGCAGGCGTTAATTGACACAGGGAATTGTCTGAAGGATGGAGTTACCGGACAGCCGGTCAGTATTGCCAGCAGGAAGGTGATGAAAGAACTGTACCGGGAAGACAGCACGGTGAAGATACGCTATATTCCCTATCATTCGATTGGAAAGGCAGAGGGGGTCATGCCGGCAATGACATTAGATGGCATGTACGTATGCAGACGGAAAAAACAATGGATTGAAAAACCCCTGATAGCAGTCTGCGAGGAGGAGATGACATCTGATCGTTATGAGGTGATTCTGAATCCTGATATTTTAGATAGTTTGGAGGAATAAATTATGGTGATAAAAGTAGCAGTACCACATCAATTCAAATTAAAAGTGGTTCCGGATTTTCGGACGTTATTGTTCCCGGATAAGAAGGATGTCCATTACATAGGCGGTTCCGATATTCTGCCGGCACCGCTGGATGTCAGCGAAGAGACAGAAGCGATCAACAGTTTGGGTTCGGAAGATGATGAACTGGCGAGAAAACTGCTGATTGAACACAATCTGAGGCTGGTGGTGTATATTGCGAAGAAGTTTGACAATACAGGTGTTGGCGTGGAGGATCTGATTTCTATAGGTACGATTGGATTAATAAAAGCAATTAATACGTTTAACCCGGATAAGAATATCAAACTTGCAACTTACGCGTCCCGCTGTATTGAAAATGAGATTCTGATGTATCTTCGGAGGAATAATAAGACAAAGATGGAGGTATCCATTGATGAACCTCTGAATGTGGATTGGGATGGGAACGAACTCCTGCTGTCAGATATTTTGGGGACGGATGAGGATACTATTTATAAAGATCTGGAAAATGAGGTGGAGAGGAAACTTCTGATAAAGGCAATCAGCCATCTGTCAGGAAGAGAGCGTACGATCATTCAGATGCGGTTCGGGCTTGGGATGCCGGACGGGGAAGAGAGGACGCAAAAGGAAGTGGCTGATATGCTTGGAATCTCGCAGTCGTACATATCAAGGCTTGAGAAGAAGATTATGCAGAGATTGAAGCGGGAGATGGTGAAGTATTCATAATTGCATGTTTGTAGCAAGAGGTTAAAGTCATCGTGGCAACTTGCCGGATAAAGTGATACAATAAAAGAAAAAGGGGTTGGGTATATGAGACTTAGTTTTATTGGGGCAGCCCATGAGGTAACCGGCAGTTGCCATCTCCTGGAGGCGTGTGGCAAGAATATTCTGATTGACTGTGGGATGGAGCAGGGACCGGATCTCTATGAGAATCAGGAACTGCCTGTGACAGCAGGAGAGATTGATTATATTCTCTTAACCCATGCACATATTGATCATTCCGGGAAGATTCCTCTTTTGTGCAAACAGGGCTTCAAAGGAGAGATCGTGACGACATTTGCCACATCGGATTTGTGCAATATTATGCTGCGTGACAGTGCCCATATTCAGGAATTTGAAGCGGAATGGCGGAATCGTAAGGCGAAAAGAAGTGGTCAGGAGATATATGAACCGCTCTATACCATGGCGGATGCCGATGCTGCTATAAAATTGCTTGCGCCATGTGATTACGGACAGCGGATTACACTGTGCGAGGGGATTGATGTGCAGTTCAATGATATGGGGCATCTGCTTGGTTCTGCAAGTATCGAAGTCTGGGTCACGGAAGAGGATGTATCCAGGAAAATCGTATTTTCCGGTGATGTGGGGAATACGAACCAGCCGATCATCAAAGATCCGCAAAAGGTAGCAGAAGCAGATTATGTTGTGATCGAATCTACGTATGGAGACAGAACCCACGGGGATGACATACCGGATTATGTGGGAGAGTTTACAAGAATTCTTCGGGAGACATTTGCCAGAGGCGGCAATGTGGTGATTCCGTCTTTCGCGGTAGGGCGTACACAGGAGATCCTATATTTCATCCGGGAGATTAAAGAACGTAACCTCCTGCCGGAGTATGCGGGATTCGAAGTGTATGTGGATAGTCCGCTGGCAATTGAGGCTACGAACGTATTCAATAAGAATGTAAAGTCTTGTTTTGATGAAGAGGCGATGGCATTAGTAGAGCGTGGAATCAATCCATTGCTGTTTCAAGGGCTTAAGACGACGATCACCAGCGAAGAATCTAAGATGATTAATTTTAATGAAAAGCCGAAGGTGATCCTGTCAGCCTCCGGTATGTGTGAGGCGGGACGAATCCGGCATCATCTGAAGCATAACCTGTGGAGATCAGAATGCACGATTTGCTTTGTGGGATATCAGGCTGTCGGAACATTAGGACGGAAACTGATTGAAGGAGCAGAGTGCGTGAAACTATTCGGTGAGACGATTACGGTCAATGCACATATTGAAGTGTTAAAAGGTATCAGCGGTCATGCAGATATGAATGGGCTTCTGAATTGGCTGCGTGGGTTCGAGAAGAAGCCAGAGCGTGTTATTGTGGTACATGGCGAAGATACGGTCACTGATCATTTTGCAGAATTGGTTCAGGAAACGATTGGCTGTCCGGCATTCGCGCCATATTCCGGAGGGGCTGTGGATCTGGTGACGAATACGATTATCACTGAAGGCGTGAAGATGCCAAAGAAAGCAGCAGAAAAACCGGCGAGGGCGAGAGCCGTTACGGCATTCAACCGCGTGGTTGCAGCAGCAAAAAGGCTGCTTGAGGTTGTGTATAAGAACGAAGGATTGGCGAATAAGGATCTTGCCAAATTCGAAACCCAGATTCAGAATCTAGCAGATAAGTGGGATCGGGAGTAGATGGGAATTTAGTTCTTTAAGAGTTGTTTGAGAGTGTACGGCATAGAGGGGAGATTGGGTGGTTCAGTATCGGCTCCAGTCGCCTACAATCCGTAGACTCAAAATAGATCT
>CAMBRQ010000012.1 GCA_945870325.1 uncultured Dorea sp.
TCCAGAGACACGCAAGCTAATCATTATTACGCTATTTTAAGAGGTCAATAACACAATATCTATCGGATAATCCGGAACTACCAGGGCGCTCATCATATCATTCGATTTTTCCCCGATTTCGTTAATCTGATCTGCTCTGACATACTTCCATAACGTTGCGCCTGTGAAACTCAATCTATATAAATAGTAAGATTGCATGATTTCTGCCTCCTATTCAACTTCTCACGTCCTTACACTCATTTTATGGCTATTCCGATTTACTCCAAGCCATAATAAACTCTTTTTCGTTCGTACTATCATCGATATTTTCAGATTGAATCACAAACTGTTCTCTCTGATAAAAAACGATTGCCCGCGTATTCTTTTGATAAACACTTAATCTCATATTTGATTTAATTTCTTTCACATAATCCAATAATTGTTTTCCAATGCCTTTTGACTGAACGGCTTCTTTTACAAAGATTCCCGCAATATAATTGTCCATTAATCCGATGAATCCATCTATTTCTTTAGTCTCATCATCTACATACACGTATATTTCTGCTTGTGGCAATGTATCTTTTACCATCGCATAATTACTCATCCAATATTCTTTTGGTATGAAGTTATGTGCTTTGATGTTTGTATCAAGCCATATCTGTATAACAGCAGTTAAATCATTTTCCCTAAATATTCTTATCATATTTCTCCTCTACAACTTCTAATTAGCCCAAAACCCTTTTAGCGCCAGATTCCCTTGCCAGCCTGTATCATCTGCATTCGTATTTACATCAATGGTGAAGAATCTATGATTATATCTGGTTTCTGCCCCTCATGAGCCTTCCACTGGCACTCCATGATCTGCATATGAGTAAATACCGCCTTGAACGAGGAATCCTCCGGTGAACAAGCATAAATACCAAAAGTAATTTTTCCGCCACCTTTAAACATATGGCATATTCGCATCTGGCTAAAGACCACTCCATCAGAAGAACATTCTATACAATAATCATCCTCTCTTCTGCTGAAACGATACCACATGGATTTGATAGACGCATCTATCGCCGTAGTAGCCCAATCTGAATATCCGTGATTGGTTACCACACTTCCCAAATGCTGATATTCATTATTTTCATATTCTACTGAACCCTTTAACCAATTTTCACTGTCCAAATACATAACTATCCCACATTGGTCGAATCTATGATGGCTTTCAGTAAAGTCTGTTTTTACGACAAAACTAAAATATTTTTCATCCGTTTCTATCTGTAAAACCGGAGCATTATCATTTTGAAAATGATAATATGTCTTTTGCCACAAATCCGTATGCGGCTTTGTAACAATTTCAATTTTATCATCACATATTTTGTAACTTTCCGGCTCACGTATCCATTTAAAATTATTCAAATCCATGTTCACAATCCTCCACATATTTGCAATTTTTTCATATATATCTTCGATTTATCTGGTTTTAAAAACTGTATTTAAGCAACCTGTTCTATGCGGCACTTCTGGCATAGCGGATATTCCGCAATAAAAGGTGCTATTTTCTCTTTCATTTCAGAAAAAGAAGTGCCATAAAATAGAGAGCAGTATATGTATTCCCTTCCCAATAACTATACATTCTGCCTATTCCTTCTATCGCTTGTTCCATTCGTTCAATCACATAATTTATATCACAGGTCTGATAAATTTCAGCAGGTAAATCAACTCCGTTTGAATAATATGCATATTTCCTGCAAGGCATCTTCTAACTCAAATCTATGTTTTGGTTGGAATCTGGCGTTCAATTTTAATGTTAAATTCATGCGTTACCCCCTTGTCAATTGTATCGCTATCACGAAAATCCCAATCCCCAAAAGAGTAAGTGGAATCCCCAGATATAATGGCAATTTAATATTTTTCTCATCATTGACAATCGCATACTCCGGCTTGTCTATGTAAACCCGCAATTCTACCATATCACCTTCTCTGTATTTGGAAGCCGGAATAATCTCCATGCCTTTTCCATACTTAGACGATTGTAATTTTCTCCTCTTTCCTGCCATTATTCTATAAAAATAGACGGATTTACCATCGGTACTATAATCTGGCAGAGTTGTCCATCCAAATCATAACCGTAATAACTATTATAAAAACCGTCTCCAAAACCGGAAGCGACCATAACCATCTTATTACCAGTGTCGGGATTCGCCCATTCGATGAAATCCCCGCCCTCTCTCTGGTAAGCCGGCAATGCTTTATAACTTTCTGCAAAATAAACTGCAAAATAATCATCATAGTGATTACCCTCCGGATTGGATTCATGCCATTTATCCAGGAATGCTCTATATTCTTCAGCAACTTTCACATCACAAAATGCCATCATTCCGGCATCAACAGGGAAGCCTTCCATAACACCATCCTTGAACTTAATCCCTGTGGAATCCGTAGACGCCGTCTTCTTATATTTTACAGCCTTTGCATCTGTAATCTTCAGTTTCGCCGTACACATACGGATACCAATATCATTTTGTCTGCATATCGAGACCTCCACAGGGTATTTGCCGACAGGAATACTTTCAGCCAAAACAGGGGAGAACTTGACACTTGGCAAATACGCCAACGGATCCGCTACCACAATCTGGCCTGTAGGACAATCTATCTCACCAACCGTCAGGAAATATCTGCTTTCGGATTTTATGAACTGACTTTCAATCTCTTCTGCGCTGATTTCTTCTTGCGTTCTGAAGTCCGTGTTCATTCTGAATTTCGTCTGAAAATCTTCCTGTTCACGTGCTCTTTCTATCCAGTAAGTGCGAATCGCTTCAACCATCGCAGTAGCATCTTCAATAGATGTCTTATCATTGTATTTTCCCATGTTACTGTAAATATGCCCGCAATGTTCCAGTTCATCTCCTTCATAGCCACCACAAACCGCCAGCATCCATTCGCCCAAGCGCTTTGCTTTAAACCTGAAGACATAATAATGTAGACCATGTAAATCAAATTCTTTCGTACACTCTATTTTTACGGGAACTTTTCCAAGTTCATTGGGATGTGATAGCCATTCTATCATTGATTGTTCGGCTGCTTTGCGTTGTTGCATATTCATGATTTTTGCCTCCTTTTTATCCGTTATTATTTATTTCTACTTTGCAGACTACTCGTTCTTGAAATCCATATGTTTCTAATACTTTCAGATTTTGACTCCGACAATCTGGAATTAGGGGTTTCTATTGCACTGTAAATCCAGTCCATTCTATATGGTTATATTGCATAACATCTTCTGCTTTTTTCATACCAAGTTTCTCATAAAATGGAATAGCATTTTCATTTGCTATCAGATATACGGCAATATTCTTTTCACCCCCTGCTTTATCATGTGCAGTCTTCATAAGTTGACTACCAATCCCTTGCCCCTCATAATCTCTGTCAACCCCTAAATCTGTCACATAAAGCCAATATACATAGTCTGTTAATCCAAATAAAACGCCCACGATTAAGCCATCCTTATTTCTTGCAACAAGACTTATCGAAACATTGTTTACAAGTTTAGATATTCTTTCCGCAAACCGTTCTTTTGGATATTGTGAACCTAAATCCGTCCTTTTCAAAAAATCAATATATTCCTCCGCAGTTATTCGTTCCTCTTTTATTTCTATATTTTCGCTCATGTTATAAACTCCACCTTACCTACTCCGCCAAAAGTTCCTGTTCAATCTGTCTGGACAGTTCATCAAAACACCCCTCTCACTTTCCCGCTCCTTGGTGCTGTCTTCACTGTACAGTCTCTGAAACAGTTCTACACAACACATACATTTTGACGAAGTCTAGGACACAGCGCTGCTGGAATTCTTCTCTTGACCAGCAATCGTCCACTCCCCATACTTCACGCCTTCCTGGCAGTTCTTATGCTCTCCGATCATCTTTTCCATCCATATCATATCATACCAGGTATCGAACTTATACCCACTATTATGAAATGTCCCCACGAAACGATATCCCATCTTCTTATGAAAATGATAACTGTCATTGCTTAGATGTTCATCCTCTTCTTTGGAAATCGCTATACACGCATTCATATTCAGAACTCCCATACGACGCAGAGAATCCTCTAATGCACCATATAACAGACTTCCAATCCCTGTCTTTCTTGCGTCTTTCCTCACATAGACCGTCACTTCCACAGACCAATCGTATGCTTTCCGATCCTTGAATTTATCAGCATACGCATATCCCAGGATTCGATCACCTTCTACTGCTTTGATATAGGGAAAACATGATGAAATACGCCAGATTCTTTCCCGAAATTCCTCCGCCGAAGGGACTTCATATTCAAATGATATGGCCGTATCACGGACATATGGCGCATATATGGAAAGAAGTTCTTCTGCGTCTTCTATATTGACTCGCTCTATTTTTATCATTGATTTTGACTCCTCATCTTTCATTTTTTTCATCACCTTTTCTTAACTCGACTTACGTTTTCCACCACTTCTACAGTATATCACAATTTATCATGATGAGGCTGAGTCCTTCCTTCCATTCTTGCGTTTTTTTCATACATGATCCAAAATATCTTTCAGCACTAACATCGTATCCAATTCACTAAACTGATATTCCTGCTCTATTTCATCCAGTATAACATTTAGCCTCCGGGCATAATTCGGAATATTCACAACCTCTTGATATTTCAACAGAATCGGATATTTTTCCCCCCATACATTTGTCCAGTCGATATACGTTGTATAATATCACCCTCCTCTTCGACTGCCGGATATCCGGAACCGTTTCATCCGTCTCCCATTTTGAAATGGTCTGCCCGCTCTACCAATTATAATGATCAAATATGCACGTTTTTTTACAAGAGTTTCTCAACTACTCATCCCCATACTGCCTCGCCAAAAGCACATTCGCGCAATCTCCAAGACATTCCCTTATGATCCGCATCTCCAATTCTTGCCTGTGTCTGAGATGTACGATCAGATCCTCGAATCCCTGGACATGATGTGCCTTTCCATACGGCGACTCCCTCAGATACCCCAGCATCAACGGATACCACCACTGATTTCCCTGCTCATCCGAACGTTCTTTCCGAATCTGCATGATCGTTTCCTCAACATTCTCACTATAAAGATAGTACAGCCGGAAATCCTTTTTTGGCATTACACGCATTAATTTCTTATAAAATGCGCAGATTTGGTCATCATTCATCTGCTGGAACAGAAGCAATTCCTCCATAATGTTCTGAAAGAAAGCACACTCAAACAGATTCCCTGCATTTTCTGTCGGAAGATTCCGATACCGTTTCAAAATAATACGCTCGAAATCATCCCTTTTTCTTCTCCCGTTATAGATCTCGAACTGCTCCATATACTTATGGAATCCCGGTTCATCCGTAAGGATACGGGTATATGCTACAATGTAATGCTCCTCTTCCCTGGTCGTCCACCGCTTTATCTCTTCCGTCAACGAGGGATACCGGCGAACCGCCGCTGCATATTCATTCTTCGTCATATAGGTACACCATGACAGTTCCACCGGACAATAATCTCCTTCCCGGAATACATGGTATGTTGGATATCTCTGTGATAATCTCTGCAACAGCGTTGTCTTGCCCATTCCTTGAAGACCTTCTATAAAAATATTCATACACATTCTCCTATTTCATTCTAATCGTCTTCTGCTTTTCATCTGCTTTCTTTTTTATTTCAATAGTTTTTGTTGCAATCTTCTCCCGGAATCTTTCATCATGTTCCACAACCAGCATCGTCGGATGATATGCAAGCAACAATCTTTCTATCTGCATTCTCGAAAACACATCAATATAGTTCAGCGGTTCATCCCAGATATACAGATGTGCCGGCGTAAGCAGACTTGCCGCGATCAGAACCTTCTTTTTCTGTCCTTCAGAATAATCCTCAATATTTTTTGCGAACTGAACTCTTTCCATATCTAATTGCCGAAGAATGGCACAGAACAGGCTCTCATCCAGATTCCGCTTCTTGCAGAACTCTTTGATACTGCCATGTAGAAACGAGATATCCTGATTAATATAAGAAATCCTTAACCCGGATGCAATCCGAAGTGTTCCGCTTTCTCTCAGACTTGCTTCCCCTGATAGACTCATTTCCCCTGCCAGCCTCTTTTTTTCCGTCAGATCCATCTCCTCTGCCAGATATAATTCTCCTCCATACTCCGTCTGACATAGTCCATGTTCTGCATCTGCTGCCTTGTATAAAATAGTTTTGATCAAACTCGACTTGCCGCATCCATTCGCACCTTTCAAAAATACACGCTCTCCTTGATAAATGTCAAAATTCAACCCATCAAAAAGAACATCCGCTGCATCTGTATATTTCAAACCATAGTGATCCGCCATAATCAGCATCTTCTTATAATGATTCATGGGCAGCATCTTCAGATTCACTGGATTCTCTATATCCTGCAGCAGCCCCTCCTTCTCTTCGATTTCCTGGTGAATTCGCACCTCCATCTGCTTCACTCTGCTTTGCATCTTCTTAGTCTTTGCTCCAATATATGCCCTCGTACCTTTACATCGGTCAGGCTCTTTCACCGGATCAAACCCTATCTTTGTACTTTCATTTTTGTCTGCCCATCGTCTCGTCCGTTCACTGGCCGCCCTTAATTTGACAATCTCCTTCCTATGCTTCTCATTTTCCATCTGAGCAAATGCATCTTTGCGGCTCTTATTCTCCCACCAACTGGAGAAATTGCCAGACTGCACCTCTATCGAATGTCGATTCAGCACTAACACATGATCAATACAGGCATCCAACAGATCTCGGTCATGAGATACCAGTATAAATCCCTTTTTCTTCGCCAGATATGCCTTGACCATTTCTCTGGATTCCTGATCCAGATGATTGGTCGGCTCATCAATCAGCAGGAAATCATTTTCCCCGGAAAATAGTACTGCCAGCATAACCTTCGTCCGTTCTCCAAGACTGAGCGTATCAAACGGACGGTACAGAACCTCTGCATCCAGCCCCAACTTGTCTAACTCGCATATGATACGCCATTGCTCACATCCCAGTTTTAATTCTTCCACGAATTCTGCAGCGGGCAGATCCAGATATTCACTTTTTATCCGATATGGGAAATAATCGAAGACTGTGTTCATGCTGATAGAACCTGTGTATTCGTATTTTCCAAGCAGCAGATTCAAAAAGGTCGTCTTCCCTTTCCCATTCCTCCCGATGAATCCCAGTTTCCAATCCGTATCAATCGAGAACGATACATTTTCAAATATATGATCCGAACTTCCCTCATAATAAAAAGTGAGATTATTTACGTTTATTTGTGCCATTCTAATTCCTCCTTAAACTGCTGCCAAAGGAAGTTATGCCGTAAATAACCTCAAAATATATAGAACTATTCATTTTTCCATCTACAGGACCTGCCACTGACAGTTCCCTCCGAATGCATAGCAACCAAAAAAGAGAGGTTATGAGAACATAATCCACTTTTGGCAACACAAAATATATATCCTCCTGTCTATGCAGGATGATATGAGTAAGCATTTCATGTTTTCAAAAGTAAATTATCTCCTCATCTTTTCACCTCTCTCTTTTTTCACATGGCTTCATTATAAGGTGGAAGCAGTCGTTTGTCAATCGTTCTTAAGCCTTCCCTTTTCAACATTTGGAGCGATAAAATCATTATATGCATGCTCCCACAAAGTTTTCGAACCACTTGCAGTATTCTGATTCCTTCCAAGCACCTGACTTAAGTGGACTCCATGCTCTACCCAGCTCTTTCCATCCGTCGCCGCATTCAGCATCAACGGCTGTATACAATCCATCGTATGGGCGAATCTTGCTTCCGGCGTCTCCCATGCCTCGAATTCATCCCACAGTGCACGCATCTTCTCCCCTTGATCTTCCGGCAATAATCCAAAGATCCGATCTGCCGCTGCCACTTCACGCTGCCGTTTCGTCTGATTTCCCTCCACATCATATGCATAAGTATCACCAGCATCAATCTCAACCAGATCATGAATCAACAGCATTGTCACGGTCTTCAATACATCAATCTGTTCATTGGCATACTCGCTTAAGAGAATGGTCATAATCGCCATGTGCCAGGCATGCTCTGCATCATTTTCCTTCCTTTGGGCATCCGTCAGATACGTCTGCCTGCCGATGAATTTCTCTTTGTCGATTTCCCTGAAGAAATCAAATTGCTGTTCTAATCTGCTCTTTTCCATATCTTTGTTCACTCCTCTTATTTATTTTAATTCCGGAATTTCATCCGCCTTTTTCGCATTACCAATGTCACGCCCAAACATATTGCAATATACGTCATCCAGAATACAAGATATGCGATCAACGGATGAACAATCATCGGATATGGGGCAACCAATCCCACTACTAATAGATTATAAATAACGGAAAGAGGTATAAATACCAGCATCCAAATATTAATCACCCAGAAATAAAACGCTCCCTTTGCCTTCGTATTCTTCGCTGAATCCAGCATCCCAATTCCATACACCATACACCCCAGAGCCATGAATACCAGACCTATCACAATTGCTGTTGCAACCTGCCTTTCATACCACACGGCACAAGTAATGATAAGACCTATGAAATCAAGAACTGTTGCCACAATAACGAAGATATTCGCATCCGTCTTCTTCTCCGATTGTTCTGTTGTCTCAATCCCCTTCAAAATATAATCCGTTGTTACGTCGAAATATTCGCTCATAAGGACAATCTTCTCCAGATCCGGAAGACTCTGCTCACTTTCCCATTTGGATACCGCCTGCCGGGATACTCCCATCCTGCCAGCCAATTCTTCCTGGGAGATTCCTTTCATCTTTCTTAGATTCTGTATTCTGTCTGCAATATTCATACTCGACACTTCCTTTCATTTTGATAGTGTCATACTACTCTTTCCTTTGGTTGCATTGCTACCAAACGCTGGTTGAATTATGTCAACGGCTGGTTGCTATTGCTAATCATACCCATTCGAGCATCCTAGTTTATCTTTTCCATATAACAATTCTCTAACAGTATTCCCGAGCAATCATTCTTCCGGCTCCTCCCAATACTTGTTCACATGCTCTTTGGCATCCTCTAAAGATATCGAATACTTCTTTTCGATTTGACTGATTACCTCTTCTTTTGCTACTTTAAATTCCTTATAAGTACCTACTAAAATTCTTATTCCCTTTTCAATACCTTCTTCCCTTCCTTCTTCCCTTCCTTCTTCTTTTCCTTCTTCCCTTCCTTCTTCTCTTCCTTCTTTGTAAATATCTTCCAACGCTTTACACATATTGACCTTCACTCCCTTACCCTTCTTTTCTTCTACATCTGCTTTCAACTTCTTCCGAGAATGCAAAAGTTCTCGAATCGCCTGATAAGTCTCCAAATCTACTTCTGAAAAATACCCTCTATTCGCTTCGATATACTGTAACAATTCATCTTTCTGATTTCTATATTGTAACATGCCGAAAATCACTTGTAAATCGCTCCTAAACTTCTTCAAATCCCCCATATTCCCCACATCAATAAGATTAATGTGATAATTTGCAATATATTTTTTGACCACATCCTGATCACGCAAAATATCTCCATAATAAAACATATCATAAAAAACTAACATGGGAATTTAATGTAGAAAAGTAGATTTTCGAAAGTGTACGGCAAAGCAGAAGCGGATGGCTGGCTCTGAAACCGGGACGTTTCGTTAACAAGGTGTAAGCGTGAGAATCCCCGTAAATTGGCAACCGAGTACACTCACTCCGAAATCTTGATGATTTCGCAGTCAGAGTACTCTTTCGCCTTTGACGTGAAGTCAAAGACTCATGCCAATTTACGGGGATTCTCACGCTAACGCCTTGTAAAACTTACTTAACGGCCTCAGAGCCAGCCATCCGCTTCTGCTTCGCCTGACATTTTCGGAATCTCAGAGTTTTCTCCACCGGGAGGATTCCTGGCGGAGGATGCGTGTGGAACGGTGTTGGATGGGTAACAGATTGGGAGTGGAACAGATTTATATTCATAAAGTATACAGAAGTTTTCTTCTTGGTCATTACATACCGCAGAACGCTTCTTTTTGGGCAAGGTATGCATAAATGCGTAGATTAACCTGCAATTTGCACCATATTACATACTGCAGGACAAGTTTATTGTGATAAGGCATGTAAAAATACATGGAAATACACTTCTGATCGCCCTATATTACATACCGTCGAACATTTTCATGCGAACGAGGTATGTAAAAGAGAATAGAATCACCGCACTCTCCCTGCTCTCTTTACACGCCCACTCTGCTATCTTCCATAAAGTGCTTCTCCACGTACACACCCTGTTATCTATCCAAAACGTTCCACGCACGCTCCGTCAGGAATCCTCCCCGTTCATTAAGAGTTACACACGGAGAATGTCAGGCATAGAGGGGAGATAGGGTGGTTCAGTGTCGTAGAAGAGCCGTACAAGCCGTTAATGAAAAATAGATCTAAAATCAGGATGAATTCTGTGCCACTAGCACAGAATTCAAGAATGTCTGAGCCGGAGAAATCTTCAGATTTGTCCGGTGATTACATTCGGTTCCTGATTTTAGATCTATTTTGAATCTACGGATTGTAGGCGACTGGAGTCGACACTGAACCACCCAATCTCCCCTCTCTGCCGTACACTCTTGAACAACTCTTCAAGAACTAAATTCCCATCATATACAACAACGCATTACAAATACAAGCCGCAATATTACTCCCGCCCTTGCGCCCTCTCGCCACAATATAAGGCGTATCCTGAAGCGTCAGAATCAACTCTTTTGACTGCACTACATTCACGAACCCCACCGGCACGCCAATCACCAGTTCCGGGCGAATCTTCCCTTCCTGGATCAGTTCATACAGACGAATCAGCGCGGTCGGTGCATTTCCGATGGCAAAGATCAGTTTTTCATCCAGCGTACACGCCTTCTCCATACTGGCAACTGCCCTTGTCGTTCCATTTTTCTTAGCATCCTCTGCCACATCTTCATCAGACATGAAACAATAGACCTTCCCTCCATAGGCTTCCAGTCTCTTCTTGTTAATCCCGGAACGTCCCATCTGGGTATCGGTCACAATCGAAGCACCACCACGAATTGCTTCCATTGCCCGCTCTACAGCCGCATCGGAAAACACCAGATTTCTCGCATAATCAAAATCAGCGCTGGTATGAATGCACCTCTTAATAACAGGAGCCGTTTCATCCGGAAGTAAGATTCCCTCTGCCTCTAATTCCTCTGTAATCATCTCAAAACTCCGCTTCTCTATCTCTGATGGAAGTACATTTTCTATCTCAATCTTCATTCTTCTCAATCCCTCGCTTCAATCCCCAAGCCCATAATCTTATAGATTCTTTCCATATCCAAATGCTGCCTTAAACTGTCGGCCAGAAGATCATACTGGGTCTCTTTAAACGCTTTCAAATCCATGCCCTTCTTATCTTCAAGCGCAATCCCCTTTTTCTCTGCCAATGCCCTGACAATTGCCCTGACCACTTCTTCTTTATCGAATATGCCATGGATATAGGTTCCATATATATTTCCTTTTGAACATCCATCCAGCCCCTTTGCATCTTTTACAGAATCTTTTATTACATTCATATCATAATTCTTCCCGTTCACAGCCGGACTTTTAAGAATCGTCTCGCCCATATGTATCTCATAGCCTTCGAAGCCAATTCCTTCTAATCCTGCCAGCAAACCTTCCACATGCTGAAATCTTCCCTGAACTCTGGTTCTCGTCTTCTGCCCGGCAAATATTGTCTCGATTGGAAGAAGCCCCATTCCTTTCATACTTCCCCCCTCTTCTATGCCTTGCGGATCACTTAAGCATTCTCCCAGCATCTGATAGCCTCCACAGATTCCCCAGATTACCGTTCCCTTGGCCGCAGCCTTTAAGATCTCTGCCTCCAGTCCATTCTGCCGCATCCACAGCAGATCTCCCATGGTATTCTTCGTTCCCGGAAGGATGATCATATCAGGATGTCCTAACTCTGACCGGTTCTTCACATACCGGAGGGATATATATTCCTGATTCTCCAACAATAGGAAATCTGTAAAATTAGAGATTCTTGGAGTCCGTATGACAGCAATATCAATCAATCCCGCTTCATTTCGCCCGCCAAATCTCTCCGTCAGGCTATCTTCATCTTCGATTTCCACCTGTAGATAGGGAGTAACGCCCACCACCGGGATGCCACCCCGTTCTTCCAGCATATCGATTCCCGGATCTAAGATTGTCTTATCACCACGGAACTTATTAATAATCAGACCTTTTACCATTTCTTTTTCGTCTTCTTCCAGAAGCATCAGCGTACCAAGCAGCTGGGCGAATACACCGCCCCTGTCAATATCTCCTACCAGAAGCACCGGCGCCTTTGCCATCTTCGCCATTCCCATGTTCACAATATCGTCCTGTTTCAGGTTAATCTCTGCCGGACTTCCTGCCCCCTCAATCACAATGATATTATATTCCTCTTCCAGAGTATGGAACGCCTTCATAATGTCAGGAATCAGCTGCTTCTTATATGCAAAATACTCTCTGGCACTCATATGACTTAGTACTTCTCCATTCACAATCACCTGAGAGCCGGTATCATTGGTCGGCTTAAGCAGAATCGGATTCATCTCCACTCTGGGCGAGACACCTGCCGCCTCTGCCTGAACTACCTGGGCTCTCCCCATCTCGAACCCGTCCTCTGTAATAAAGGAATTCAGTGCCATATTCTGGGATTTAAAAGGCGCCACCTTATACCCATCCTGCCGGAAGATTCTGCACAGCCCCGCACAGATCAGGCTCTTCCCCGCATTAGACATGGTTCCCTGTATCATAATTGTCTTAGCCATGCAATCAACCTCTCATTCTCACTTTTTGTCCGAACTGCAATCCGGTAATATCCTTCTGACAGTCCACGGTAATTCTGACAGTCACGAATCAAGAATCCTGCTGCTAATGCCTGCTCATATAATCCCGATTTCCCCTGAAAAAATACATAGTTTGCTTTCGAACCGTACACGCAATATCCCAGATCTTCTAATGCTTGTATCATAATCAATCTTTCATCTTTGATAAATTGTCTTGTCTTTGAAATATATTCTTCACACCCAGAAAGTGCCGCTATGCCACCAGCCTGTGCCAGTATTGACACATTCCATGGCTGCAATACCAAAGCCATCTTCCGAAGCAATTTCCGGTTATCGCTCATGGCATATCCAAGCCTGAGTCCCGGCATACAGAAAACCTTCGTAAATGCCTTAACGATCAGAAGATTCTCATACTCGCATATCAGTTCCTTCACTTCATACATTTCCGGACAGTCCAGGAAATCAATAAAACATTCATCCAACACAAGCCAGGTATCGCACTCCCTACACTTCATTAAGATATCCCTGATCATTTCCTTTGACATCAACTGTCCGGTCGGATTATTGGGATTGCATAGGAACATTATATCCACATCTGAAGTGATTTGCTCCAGGATATCCTTCTGTACCTGAAACTGCTGCTCTTCCTTCAATTCATAATAATCAATCTGAGCATCCACCACGTTCAATGCCTTTTCATATTCTGCAAATGTCGGTGCAATCAACAGCGCATGTTCCGGCTTAACCGCCAGTACCGCTGAGAAGAACAACTCTGCCGCACCATTGCCGCATAAGATCTGTTCGCTGTCTACTCCCTCAAACCAACCGATTGCATCCCGCAGCTCACTGCACAAAATATCAGGATAATGAACGATCTTACCTGCCTGTTCCCGGATTGTCTCCAATACCGATTTTGGTGGTCCCAAAGGATTGCTGTTCACTGAGAAATCTATCACATCCCTATTCCGGTAAATATCTCCGCCATGAATCTGCTCTCTCATCTTCTGCTCCACTTTCTCATTCAGATTCCACACACTCCAAATACCCCCATCTTCACTACACTCATCAAGAGCAACGCCAAGACTGCCGTTACATACAGCAGCGTATGTGCTCTTCGGATATCCTCTGCTTCAATCTTTCGAATCGGATCTCCAATGGTCGGCTTCTCATATAGTTTGCCAAAATACCATGCATTCCCCGCCAGTTGGACATCAAGCGCTCCCGCCATCACCGACTCTGTCTGCGCCGCATTCGGGCTTTTATGGTTGAACCGGTCTCTCCGGTAGATATATCCTGCATTCTTCCAGTCCATCCCTGTTACCGCTGCCGACAGGATCATGAACCATGCCGACAGCCTCGCCGGGATATAATTCACCACATCATCCAATTTCGCCGCTGCCGTTCCAAAATACAGATATTTGTCATTCTTATATCCTACCATGGAATCCATCGTATTGACAGCCTTGTAACCAAATCCCAGCACCGCTCCGCCAATCATCATATAGAATAGCGGGGCGATAATTCCATCCGAAGTATTCTCTGCCACCGTCTCTACTGCCGCTTTCGTCACGCCTTCTTCCGTAAGACTCTTCGTATCTCTTCCTACGATCATGGATACTGCTTTTCTTGCCTGCTCAAGCCCTTCCGTCTTTAACGCCCGGTACACTTTATCGCTTTCTACCTTCAAAGACTTGGTCGCAAGAATCTGATAACACATGAAACTTTCAATTACCATTCCAAGCTGCCATGCATATCCATAAGCAGCAGATAGAATCAAAGCCGGAACCGCAGTGCTTATACTGACAACAATCAGAACCAGCAGCCCTCCACCAATCCTTTCTCCCGCCTTAGACTTTGGGAAACAACCTCTTATAATTCTTTCCGACACCGTAATCAGATGCCCGATCAGACGCACCGGATGATACAGCCACCTGGGATCTCCCAAGATCAGATCCAGTACGAATCCTACGCACACCGGAATTGTCATCTTCCAAAATAAGTTCATATCCTTCTCCGTTTCCTACCTGATAATTGTAATAATCTCCCAATGGATACGCATATCGCTCCATAATACTCATAATCGTCCCACCATGTACGACAAGCGCTGCCGTATGAATGCCCGATTCCCTGCACTGCTTCACAACTTTTTCAAATCCCCGAAGACTTCGTTCGATGAATGCCTCTCTGCCCTCCCCCTCCGGGAATGGAAGCGTCCCATTACTGTCAATCCACTCCTGATACTGCACACAGTCCGCCAGTTCCTGATAATTTTTATTCTCAAAGAGTCCGAAATCACACTCCGCCAATTCCTCTACCACAGTATAAATCTGTCCCGGATAGATCATATCGGCAGTCTGACAGCAACGTTTCATCGGACTGACATAAATCTCTTGCACCTCCGGATATTTTCTGCCTCTCAGCAACACAATCCCTTCTTCACACAGGTCTTCATCCGTTGTTCCAATATACCGCTTTAAGCGGTTTCCCTCCGTCATAGAATGGCGTATCAAATATATCTTCATCCTTTTATTACCGTCCCGATTCCGCAGACTACACGGCACACCTTCTTAGCATCTGCCGCCAGTTCTGTACATATCCTTCCTGTCATCTCCCTATATTCCCGTTCAAACGGATCTACAGGAACAATCCCATAACCAATCTCATCACTGATAATCACCACTTCCGGATTCCGCAGAGATATTCTCCCGGCAAGATCATCCACACATCGTCCTTCTCTCATCATCCGCTCAATATAAGCATGGAAATGATGAATCCCCTGGCACACGTACAGATCCTCTTCTCCACACTCTCTCCCATCAACCCATCCAATCTCCGGATATTCTTTCCGTGCATACCTAAGTTTCCCCTGATACGCACCACCTATAATCAAGACCATCTTCTCCTCCTCTTCTGATAGCAGCCCCAAATCTATCTTACACTATCAAACCAAAGAATCCACAATCACCACTGCCAGCGCCATAAGTAATTCACATATTTGCAAAAAATATCCTGCCAGATCTCCGGTAATCCCCCCGAACTTCTCCATTGACATCCGATAATAATACAGGAACGTTAGTCCCGCCGCCACCAATGCAGCCAGACCCATCCATCTTCCTACGAATACCATTACCACACACAGAATCACCAGATACCCCATCAGCATCATTTTTGATGTCCGCTTCGCCGCATTCTGGGAAAATGTCGCCACAAGCCCTTTCTTCCTTGCCTGTGGAAATGTAAGAACCGATAATCCACTTAGAGTCCGGGACAACATAAAACTTAGGGCGATCACCTCGATACTCGCCTTGGTAAGCGATGAATAGACCCCCAGGTACAACACCATATACACCGCACAAGAGATAATCGCGAATGCTCCCGCGTGGGAATCTTTCAGAATTTCCAGGCGCCTTTCTTTCGGCTGATAAGAACTCAAAGCATCCTGAGTATCCAAGAATCCATCCATATGAATTCCACCAGTAATAAAGATCGGCACTAATACCAACAACGCCGTCCAGAACAGATCATTCAGAAGAATCCCCTGCTCACATGCCAGACCTTTCAGGCAAAAGATTCCGTAAGATACCGCTCCTATCACTACCCCTACCCACGGGAAGAAACACATAGCATACGATATATTTTCCTCCGTCCATTCACTTCTTGGCATAGGAATTCTGCTATACATAGCGAATGCTATTTTAAAACTATTCCATACTCTGCTCATCACTTTTTATACACACTGGAATCCCATACACCACTTCTGTCACCCGATCTGCCAACTCCGCAATCCGCTGATTCACCATTCCCAGCAGTTCCCGGTACTTTTCCGTCTCAGGACTGTAGCCATTGATATCCGAATGCACTTCATTCGTCACAATCGTAAAACAGCAGGTCTCCCGGGACAGATGCTGTATTCCCTCAATGATCCGATCCAGTGTCTCCTTTCTCTCCTTCATAGTTCCGTCTTCACAGTAGAATTCATTTGCTGCAAGATTCGATACACATTCCAGCAGAATCCCTGAATTCGCAGGAATCTCAAGTCCTTTCAGATCTGTATAGCGCTCGATTGTAGAGAATCCTTTCCCTGCCCGGAGCTGATGATGCCGTTCAATCTTCTTCTTCGCCTCTTCCCCATATGGGATCATCGTAGCGATATAAAGAAGCGGCAGCTTGTTCTCTTTATATTCCTTACCATATTGCGTACACGGATTCTCTTTTTGCCTCTTCAGAAGCCAGTCCTCCGCATATGCCGACTTTCCACTGCCACTGCCGCCGGTTACCATATGTATCATTATTTATCACCAAGTTCCTCATAATCTTCAATATTATTTTCCGAAAATGTACTCATTTTCTGATACACTTCCAGCGCCATCTCAAGCACCGGCAAGAACGCAACTGCTCCGGTTCCCTCTCCCAGACACATATCACAGGTCAGGGATGCAGACATTCCGAGTTCATCCAGTATCATCTGCGTTCCCGGCTCTTTCGACACATGGGATGCGAGCATATATTCCCTTGACACAGGGCATAAACGGACTGCTGCCAGTGCTGCCACTGCCGAAATGAATCCATCAATCACCACCGGAAGCCGGTAATAAGCGCCTCCCAGATAGACTCCCGCAAGCCCTGCCAGATCGAATCCTCCCACCTTGGCAAGCACATCCAACGCATCTTCTGCATCCGGGCGATTCATCTCGATTGCCTTCTCAATTGCCCGAATCTTACGTTTCAGTCCTTCACTGGTAAGCCCTGCCCCTCGTCCGGTCATCACGTCTACCGGTCGGTTCAGAAGCACTGATGCCACCGCACTGCTGGTCGTCGTATTGCCAATCCCCATCTCTCCGGTTGCAATGATCTGATAGCCCTCTTCTTTCCTTGCTTTTACCAGTTCGATTCCCGTCAGAACTGCCTGCATTGCTTCTTCTCTCGTCATGGCAGGCTCTTTGGTCATATTCCTGGTACCATACGCCACTTTGTAATTCGGCACTCTGGTATCTGCCACCATTCCAATGTCAATGGGATAGATATCTACCCCCGCTCTTTTACACATAATCGCCGCACTGGCATTACAGTCAAGGAAATTCTCTGCCACAATCGCCGTTACTTCCTGTCCGGTCTGGGTTACTCCCTCTTCTACTACGCCATTATCCGCACACATTACAATTAATGCTTTCTTATCCATTTCCACATTGATGGTTCCGGTCATTCCTGCAATTCTGATGATATGCTCTTCTAATTTCCCCAGGCTGTGCAGTGGCTTGGCAATAGAATTCCATTTTTTCTTAGCCAGTTCCACTGCATGTCTATCTATCGGTTTTATTCCTTCTATGATCTGCTCTAATGTCATTCCTTCTCCTCTTTTCTGCATGTATCTAAAAATGCCCTTATCACATTCAAGTTTCCATAATAATGAATATGGGGATATCCCGCCAGCAAGGTCTCTGTACTAATGATACACTTCCAACTTCTCTGGGACAATGGTTTCTTCACAGTAAATGAGCTGCCGCATTCATCTGAATCATAATAATGGAATTCATGTGCCGGAATCTCTCCTACTTCCTTGCCAAATACCTTTCCACTTCCTATCACATTAACTCCTGCGCCATTTTGCGCTATATCGTCTGTCTTAGTGCCGCCTGATAAGGTAATATATCCGAACCGCTTAAGAGAAGGCGTGTAGTAACTCTTCCCCTTCAACGCCCCAACCATAGGATATGTATGTCCTTCTTCATCCGTAATACTCTCCTGAAGATACATAAAGCCGCCACATTCCGCAATACAGGGCAGACCATTTTCAATCGCCTCTCTAATCTCCATACGCATACTTTCATTCTGGCTTAGTCTATCCGCATACAATTCCGGGTATCCCCCGTATAAAAGCAAGCCGTCCAATCGCTCCGGAAGATGCTTATCTGATATCGGGGAGAAAGGAATCAGCCTCACACCCATGCTTTCAATAAGATCCAGATTATCCTGATACATAAAACAGAAGGCTTCATCCTTTGCAACGCCGATTCGAAGCCCCTGATATGGGCTATCTGCACCGCATCGGCACCCGCTTTCCTCAGCGAAAGTTATATTCCCATATGCAGTCGTTTCCTCACACATGGGTACTTTTCCATCCATTCCACCAACAACTCCCGGTGTTAATTCTGTGGTTCTTCTGGCAATCTCCAACAACCCATCAATATCAATTGTTTCCTCCAGTTTCTTTCCCAACTCCATGATCCGTAATTGAAGTGAATCCACCTCTCCTGGCATCTTAAGCCCCAGATGCCGGCTCTCCAGTACACAATCTTTCATAACCGGAACATATCCCAGGACTTTGATATCCGTCTCTTCTTCAATCATCTGCTTCATGCGTCCGTACATCATCGGAGATAAACGGTTGAGAATCACGCCAGCAATGTGGCTATTGCGATGACGTTTTTCGTCTTTCTGAGCCCGATAATGAAGGAATCCTTGGATATAAGGCACCACCGATACACTGACTCCTTTACAGTCCACCACCAGAATCGCTGGCGTATCCGTGGTATCTGCAACGTCATACGCACTGCCTTCCGTCGAGATCCCTGCAAGACCGTCATAATATCCCATCACACCTTCCAATACTGCAATCTCCGCGTTTTTTGCATTCTTAACAAGAAGGTTCCTTACTCCTTCTTTTCCACATAAGAAAGTATCCAGATTGTAACTGGGAATCCCCAATACCTCTCTATGGAACATCGGATCAATATAATCTGGTCCGCACTTAAATGCAGCCGTCTTCATTCCCCTGCTTTTCAATACCTGCAGAATCCCACAGGTAACAAGTGTCTTTCCAGTGCCGCTGGCTGGTGCAGTAATCAATATTCTTGGAATATGCATTCTGGTTACTCTCCCTTCAAGGTGAAACTAATGACAAATACCGGATTCTGTCCCATCATCATATGATAGTGTCCTATATTCCTTGTTTTCGCAACCGCAATCTGCACAATCTCTTCCTCTGCAATCGACAGTTCCTTTATACAGGCAATCGCCTCTGCCAGTGTCTCCAATGCGATTGCATTGATCACAACGCGTGCTTTGGGATTCTTCTTAGCGACCATCTGCAATATCTCTTTCAGATGACCTTTGCTTCCTCCGATGAATACGCAGTCAGGAGCGGGAAGTTCCTGAAGCACACCCGGTGCTTCTCCTTTAACAACCGTGAGATTATCCACTCTCATCTTCTTTTGATTCTCCCGAATCAGGGTTGCTGCTTCTTCCTTGATTTCAATCGCATATACCCATCCCCGGTCAGCCTTAAGTGCCGCTTCTACGGCAACTGATCCGGTTCCTGCTCCCACATCATAGACAATCGAATCTCTTCGCAGCCTAAGTTTGGCAATGCTGACGCACCGCACTTCTTCCTTCGTCATAGGGACATCCCCGCGGATGAATGCCTGGTCCGGCAAGCCCTGCGTCACCGTCCCCTCTCCACCATCCGGATTCTCTATATATACCACAGCCAGATCTCCTCCCTGATAATCTACCAAAGACCCCGCGGTTCCATCTACAATCTTTTCTGTGTCATAAGCCAGTTCCGTTCCAACGCATACCGTAAGATGACCATAACCGAATTCTACCAGTTTCCTACAGATATCCCGTACACCATCTGCTGTTCCTACCAGCGCAATCGTCTTCTTCGAATTGCATACCACAGAGATCAGGTTCTCTTTTCTTCCATGAACGCTGACAAGTGCAGCATCCTCCCAGGAGACTCCAAGTCTGGCACTAAGATAGGCAACCGATGAGATACCCGGAA
Organism: uncultured Dorea sp.; assembly: GCA_945870325.1. GTDB lineage: Bacteria > Bacillota > Clostridia > Lachnospirales > Lachnospiraceae > CAMBRQ01. The sequence goes on from CAMBRQ010000012.1 coordinate 20,633, forward strand.
TTACTTTCACCTCTACCTGCGGTTCCTTTTTAAGCAGACTCAGCAGTCGTCTTGCACCACTGTAGAACCCTACATCTCCGGATAATGCAATGGCTACTTCCTCATACTCCGGATGTGTTTTGATATACTGAAGGATCTCATCTGGTTTATATGCGGCATATGTAGGCTGCCCGGCACTGGATGCGGCTTCCAGCATACGCTTTGCTCCAATCAGCAGTTGTGCGCTCTGGCAGGCTCTCTTTCCCTCTATCGTAAACACATCCTCCGATCCCATACCGATTCCTACAAGTGTCACTTTCCATTTATCTTGTAAATTAATTTCTTTCTTTAAAAATCTAATTATTTCATCATATGTATATCCATCTTCCAGTAAAGGTCTCCCTATGACCACAAGTTTTGCACCTGCCATGTATGCTGCCTGGCATTTCTCAGGATATCCTCCTGCGACACCCGACTCCTTCGTAACCAGATAATCAATCCCATATTCTCTTATCATCGCCAGATTCATTTCCACAGAAAACGGACCTTGCATACAGATCAGATGCCTGCCCGCGAATCCAAGATCTTCGCACTTTGCTGCCACGCTTTTCACTGACAGCACCCTTGCATAGACACGCTCCTGATAATCTGTCAGATGCGTATAGGCTTCCAGTTCCTTACTGCCGGTAGTTACCAGAATGTTTCCCTTCGTTCCTTCCAGATAACGAACGGCCGCTTCTACATTCTCCACACAGATACAATCCTGTATCTCTTCCGGCCTTCTGATCAGTCTCAGGTAAGAAACCTTGCACTGCTCACATGCCATTTTCAGATTCTCTGTAACTTCTTTGGCATAAGGGTGTGTCGCATCAATGACATACAAAGGGTCATACTCCTTTATGAAGTTCTGCATTTCTTCACAATCCATCCGTTCATGCGTAACGGTAATACACGCTTCTTCCGGCAGAAGGCTCTCTCCATAAGCAGTTGCAACACAGACATGCACTCTTACCTTTCTCCGCACCAGATACTCCGCAAGTCTTCTTCCCTCTGTTGTGCCTGCATAGATCAATATCTTAGTCTCTCTCATAGCGATATCCTCTCGGTGTAACCATCTTCCCGCCAATCACTTTCGTATCCTGATTCCCCACAAATACAGTAGAGAACATATCTACCGGAGTCTCTTTCAGTTCCTCTAGCGTAAGAATCTCCATCTCTTCCCCATCTCTTGCTATATTTCTGACGATTCCGCATACCGTATCTTCCGGCTTATATTGCAACATCAGGGTACATGCCTGATTCAGATATGTTCCCCGCTTCTTACTGGAAGGATTGTACAGGCAGATAACAAAATCCGCCTCTGCTGCTGCCTTCACCCTCTTTTCAATGGTTTCCCACGGTGTCAGAAGATCACTTAAACTAATCAGACAACAGTCATGGCTCATAGGCGCCCCCAGTACCGCAGCACCGCCAATTGCAGCCGTAACCCCTGGGATGATCTCAAGTTCTACATCAGGATATTTCTCGCCAATCTCATACATCAGACCCGCCATTCCGTAGATTCCGGCATCCCCACTACAAACCATCGCAGTTTTCCGCCCTTTTGCCGCCTCCAAAAAAGCCATCTCGCACCGCTTTACTTCCTGCCGCATGGGAGTTGTTAAGAATTCCTTCTCGCCAAAATGCTCCCGCAGAAGATCCACATACACCGTATATCCCACAATTACTTCACATTCCTTTAATGCTTCTGCTGCTTTTACCGTCATCTGTTCATAAGCACCCGGTCCAATTCCTATCACATAGATCTTATTCAAAATATACCCTCCATTCTCTTGCTGCCAATGCTACTGTAACGCCATCCTCCGCCTGTTTTCTGACAATCAGTTGCCCCTGATTGCCCGAATCACCTGCACAGACTGCACTCCTTTCACAGACATTCCCGATTCCTGTAGTTCGCTTTACAAAATCCGATTCCGAAAAATGCCCTTCTACTCTTCGTAATTCATCCGCACTATAGACAGAAAATTCAATTTTCTGCCTCCTGCAATATTCCAGAATTCCAGGTTCCTCCGCCTTAAGGTCAATACTTGCTGCTTTAAGGATACTTTCCTTCCAGATTCCTTCTCTTAGCAGTACTTTATTCACAGCGGATTCTATCTGATCAGCGGACGTCCCTTTTCTGCACCCGATTCCTACGGTTACAGCCTTGGGAATGAGAGATAATGTCCGCTGATACTCCGGTCTCTTATAGATTCCTATGGAAATATCCGGCTCCTGGCGAGAACACTCCTGGTAATCAGATTTTGATTCAGACCATAAAAAGATTCCTTCCGGCAATCTTCCCTCCATATCAGGTGTCGATTCCGGATTCTGGAATTCAATCCCTATCTTCTCGCCTTCCAGAATCCTTGCTGATATCTCTTTCGCCCTCTGCATATTCTGAATATGCAATCCATTCTTTGATGCAAACACATCTACTGCCCATTTCTGATTAAGATCTGTTGCAGTCGTAATCACCGGTATCGCCTGTATCCCTTTGCAGATATAAGCAGCCAGTTCATTCGCCCCGCCAATATGCCCGGATAGCAATGGAATGCAGTAATTCCCCTTCTCATCAATCACCAGAACCGCCGGATCTGTAACTTTCGATCTCACATAAGGCGCAATTGCACGAACAGCAATTCCAACCGCTCCGACAAAAATGAGGGCATCTTTCTTCTGGAACTGCCTGTCTGTCCATTCTGACAGTGTATACTTTATAGAATCCTTTGAACTAGCACACTTCATATCTATGCTTACATTATGATTCCCATTTTCCAAATAGCCAGCAATCCGCCTGGCAAGCAATCGCCCATTCTGAGTAAAACTAATAACCGCAATATTCATTCCCGATTTCCTCTATCCGTTCTGCATCATCCTGATTCATTTCCGGTTCATTCTTAGTTCGATTGATCCGTTCCCATCCGATATTCTGTCGTAAATGCCGGATCATATAATTTTGACCGCTGATAGTGATGATGACTCACCACGTCTCCCACGATAATCAATGCCGTCTTTCTGATCCCGTGTTGGTCGGCAGTTTCTTCCAATGTCTCTACCGTACAGATATGCGTCTCTTCTTCCGGCCAGGTTGCCTTATACACAATCGCTGCCGGTGTATCCGGCGCGTAGCCGCCCCGTATCAATTCACTCGTTAATTTTCCAAGCAATCCTGTACTTAAGAACAGCACCATTGTCGCTCCATGCGCTGCGAATGCTTCCACACTTTCCTTCTCAGGAACCGGCGTTCTGCCTTCTGTTCTTGTTATCACCACACTTTGGGACACATCAGGTAAAGTATACTCCAAATTCAGCGCTGCTGCCGCTCCGCAGAAAGAACTTACACCAGGACAAGACTCATACGGAATCTGTTTTTCATCCAATAAGTCCATCTGCTCTCGTATCGCGCCATACAGGCACGGATCTCCTGTATGAAGTCTGACCGTCTTAAACCCCTCTGCTTCCGCTTCCTCCATCACTTCCATCACTTCTTCTAATGTCATGACAGCACTGTTATAGATCCTGCATCCATCTTTTACAGATTCCAATAATTGCGGATTCACCAGAGAACCTGCATAGATCACGACATCCGCCTGTTCAAGCAGCCGCTGGCCCCGAACCGTAATCAGGTCTGCCGCTCCCGGTCCTGCTCCTACAAAATGTATCATACCGCTCCTCCTTCTTCTCTCACGAAATATCCTTTCAACAAATCTTCTGCCGCTTCTGTCTTCCCAAGAATTCCATATACATTCGAAAATACAATTGCGCCTGCCTGCATCTGCCCACCTGTCCGATAATTCAGATATTTTTCAATCTGCTTCATAATCTGCTCCATAACACGATGCCGCTCTTCTTCTGAACATTTCTCCAATGCATCATCCGTCGTTACACATTCCAACAGTTCACAGGCCTTATCTCCCGGAATTCCTGCTCGCAGCGCCGCTGCGGCCAGCAGTTCCATCCGGCAGTCTGCCCACCTTGAATGTGTATTCATAATTCCCCCGGCAACCTTGATTAATTTCCCGACATGCCCTACCAACAGAAGACCTTTGCAATCTCGTTCTACCGCCATATCCAGAGTCTGTCCAATATAATTGCTGCATTTTACAATCTCTTGTTCTTTGATTCCATATGCAGTCTTCAAGAAATCGAGACCATAATTTCCCGGAGTCACAATCAGATATTCTTTCCCTGCTGCCAGTTTCACTTGCATCTCCAGTCGAATCGTATCAATCAAAGCCTGTTCGCTCATGGGTTCCACGATACCGCTTGTCCCAAGTATGGACAATCCCCCTTCAATCCCAAGTCTTGGATTGAAGGTCTTTGCAGCCAGTTCCACACCCGCGGGAATGGATATCTCCACGCGGATTCCCTGGTCATATCCAATCTCTTCACAGGCTTCTCGTACTTCCCTTAGAATCATCTGCCTTGGGACACGATTGATGGCAGCACCTCCCACCGGCTGTTCCAGTCCCGGCTTCGTGACCCTTCCGATTCCCTTGCCGCCTTCCAGAATGACCTCCCCGGTATCCGTCCTTTCCACCCTGCTGTATACAAGAACACCATTCGTAATGTCAGGATCGTCACCACTGTCTTTCTTTACTGCACAGGATACGCTAACCGGGCACTTCTTTGTGGCATCCTGATATTGCATCTGAATATCCTGAATGTCCAACTGCAGGCGCTTGCCTTTTGGCAGTTCTACTTCGATCTGTTCTGTTTTTCTTCCGGTCAGCAGCATTCTCATAGCCGCTTTGGTTGCTGCCTGGGCGCATGTTCCGGTTGTGTAACCCTTTGCAAGTTTTTTTTGCGGCATCCTACTTCTCCTTTAATCTATCTGAATATTATCTTGCTTACGTTACCATCTATTCTATTCGTTTGACTTAGGCATGTCAAACCTTATTTCCTTCTGAAAAATTTGTTCTTAATCTGTGTTATAAAATCGAATAGAAGGAATTTCTCTTGATTGAAAAATTCGTACCTTTCACATCGTATTGCGTAATCAACTTGATACAATTTTAAAAAGACGGCTATCGTTTTTTGAGTATACGAAAACGCCCATGGTTAGGGCGTTTTCTGTGTCAGGGGATGCACCAGGAACCCTTTCTGCAAAAATGTAATGCGTTTTTGGATATTACGAATTGCTATTTGGGTAGTTATGACCGAGTCATATCCATGGATGGTTCCTCTAGTTTCATTTATTTCAACCTTTGCTCCCGCTTCCCGCAATTTCTTTCCATACAGAATGCCTTCATCATGTAAACAGTCATATTCGGCGGTTTCGATATATACAAGCATTTGAATACAGGGTGGTTTTAAGTTTTCTTGTTCATACCGATTGCAAATCAGCGCCGCAAGAGCTGCACCCGCACTATCTCCAGCTATTCCAATCTTTTCATCATCAATTTCAAGTTCTTCTGAATGTTTCATAATGTGTTTATATAACGCCAAAACATCACCATATGCGGCTGAATATGGATACTTAGGTGTCAGATGATACTCTGGAAAATAAACCCTGCAGTTTGCCTTCATCGCATACACACACACAAGTTTTTTATGATAGGCAGAAGCCTTATAACTAAACGCGCCTCCATGCACATAAATCAAACAGGGTAGTTTTTCCTTTATATTCGAAGGCTCAAATACTTCTACCTTAACTTTCATCCCTTCATATCCTTGCAGCGCAATCGTTCTATGAACAACTTCCTTGGGAATCATTGTAAAATGAAAGGATATGATCTGAAAGATATTAGCGCACTTTATTATCATCCTATTATATGGCACATTTCTTGCTATGTGCTTTAATTCAGAACGGATAAGATTTTTGTATTTCATTTATAGACATGCCCCTTTTTTATCACTATAAATTTACATATAATCATTTTCATATTCTCTCTACCTTTCTATGAAATTCTATTTGTTCAACCGGACACTACTTTTCCCATGAATTCCCCTTAATTTAGAAAGATATTCTCTTGAAATTATTTTTTCTTACGGAGTTTTAGTTCGATATTCTTTTGCTTTGCTGCGTTTTGAAACAAACCTGCAACAAAAGAACATTTTTCTTTGAATGTGAATTTCTCCAGTTCCGGATTGCTCTCAATTTGCATGAGTATCCCTTTTATCTCCTGCAATTCCAAAAGATTGACCGCCACACAAAAAAGATTCTTTTTCCTGCCATCGTTATAATTAACTAATAGGAAATTCAATATTTCCGTTTTTTCTACACTTTGCAATTTCACAAGACTGATTCCCCTCTCCACCACCGCAGCCGGGACAATATTTATTCAAATGCATAGAACATAATCCACAATCCAAACCACAAAGGGAAAATAACTGATTGTCTCTATAAAAACCTTTCATACGCTGTACCTCCAATTCATTCCGGGGAAGCCCAACTTACGCAAATGCTTTTCTCAATTCTTCAATATCTTTTTCAATAAGCGGACGCATACTGTCCTTATATTTTTCCAGATTCAATGTCCTTAGTTTTTCTTCTATTCTTCCACATAAATCAGGTTTATAAAGGATTATGGTATGAAGCGCAGACAAGCATTGCCTTACTGCGGTCGGCTTGTCATCATCCAATATTGTAAGTAGTTTATCTATATAATGTTCCAGTTTATTTTTTGAGTCCCACTGTGCTTGTGCGCAGCACATACGGAAACCTCTTACACGAACAAACGAACTTTTATGAGAAAGCAGTTTTAGAAAATCCTCAAAGTAGTTATACAACTCATCTGATTCCGCAGACGTAGTTTCAAGTTCCAAAAGGAATCTATAAGCAACAGTGTTATTCTTATCTTGTAATTTCTCAATGATACCCATGATATTTCTCTCCACCAAATACAAATCTGTCATTGACCTTCATTCTACCATATATCTATGAATTTTCCCACTCCTAATCAACACGGTATGTTTAGCTTCCGCAAACGACGGGGTGCTGCAAAGCGTAGAATATCGCTTACATGTAGAAGGGCTTGCCGCAAGGCAGGTCCTTTATTTTACGGGAGGATATCATTGTTATGAGCAGTATTTTGCGTTACCTCCCAGACATATCTTGACGCATATGCCAACGGGTACCATCCACAATTCTCAACGGATATTGATTATCTGCTTTCGCAGTTTTTCTCAGATAATTGATTTTTATTTCACAGGCTTCCAACCACGTAAGCCTTTTTTTACTCCTCCCATGGCCTCCAACGTAGGTGTGATCATTTCCATAGCGCCCTTTTTCACGGCGATGCTCACCCATCTGTTCACAAAGGAAGTTATCCTGAAAGTTACAAAATGAAAAATGCGTCAATGCTCTTTACCACGATCAAAAAATACATTCTTTCCTGTGATGCTTAATGGGATACCGTGCCAGAAAATATCTTCCTCCGAATATTTCATCTCTTCAGTCGCCTTTCCGATTGACATCATAACACGGTTATCTACTCGCGCATCGGCCGCTGCGCACATCTCTGCTGCAACTTGTAACAAAGCCTTTCCTTCCATTTCATTGCTTCCATATAACATATTTCTTTCTCCTCTCTGATTAAACTTTTATTCACATAATTCCACTTTGAAAGCAGAATCTATGTTTGATGTATGTACACGAATTAGGCTAAAAAATTACCCATCATTGATCTGATCTAAAATTTTCATCAACATATCTGCATTCTCTTTTCCAATACGCTTTTCTACCTCCTCCTGAGCATCCCGCCACAAAATCTTACACTGTTCTAAAATTTTTTCACCTTTTTCCGTCAACTGTAAAATTTTATTCCTCTGATTTGGCGCAGATGCATCAGAAATCAAGCCTTTAGAAAAAAGCGGACGTATTGTCCTCACAACTGTCGTCCGTTCAAGACCAATATAATTAGCAAGATCTGTTACGCTACAACTTTCAATCTTCTGTAAATTGCCTAATAAAGAATACTGTGTAATTGAAAGCCCCATCGAATCGAGACAGTGATCATATATATCAGATACAATATTGGCAGCACGCCGTAACTTAATACAATAGCAATTAATCTTCGTAAAATTGTTCAATTCATTTCTCTCCCTACTTGTAATATATAATACACCTGTTACATTTCCAGACTACCATAATCTTTGCCTGCAAACTTAGCCCTCTATAAAACAAAGTATAAAATCAAATAGTTTTTCGTTTGATGTATATACACTATAATTCCCTCGTTGCCTAGGCATGTTCGGGACTTTCACACGTTAAAGTGCGCCCATGGTGTGCGAACAAACTACGGCGGCAACGAGTTCCCTCGTTACCGCCGCCACATTTCATGAAAATAACACGAATTCTCACCCGGACACAATTACTCCGCACGCAATCATCTCCCCCGCATCACCCGAAGGCTGCGTACGGAAGTCATCCGGCATCGCATGAATAATCACCGTATGTCCAATCACATCCTCAGGATAGAACCGATCCGTATATACCGACATCCATGCACACCCATGATTACTTAAAAGGGGCGGAAGATCTCCCGCATGATTTGGATGCTGCGCATTACCGGGATTATAATGCCCCTCTGCACCAGCAAATGGCTCTTCTGCATTTCCCGTACACGCATCACCTGCATGAATATGAAAACCATGAAATGACTGACTACTCTTTCCCTGTGCATCTGTAATCCCACGAACTGATATAACTAATAACGTTCCTTCATATGTATCGTACAGATCAACCCTTCCTCTTAGGTCCGGATATTTTTTGCTTCTTGCTATCTCTGCGTATGCCGCAGGATTCTCTTCCAATCTCTTCATATATGCCATCACACTCCTTGTGGCATTCTATGCAGTGAATGCAGGAATTATTTATGTTCTATCCATACTTTATTGTATAAACATTGCATCTCCAAATGAGAAGAATCGATACCGTTCTCTCACAGCCTCCTCATAAGCCGCCAACACATGCTCTCTTCCCGCCAATGCAGATACCAGCATGATCAATGTAGACTCCGGCAGATGAAAGTTCGTAATCAGGCAATCCAAGATCTTGAACTGATATCCCGGATAGATGAATATCTCCGTCCAGCCACTGGAAGCCTTAAGATGCCCGGTCTCATCCGCCGCAGATTCTATCGTCCTGCAGCTTGTCGTTCCTACACAGATCACTCTATGTCCGGCATCCTTCGCATGATTAATCTTCTTTGCCGCCTCTTCATCGATCTGATAGAATTCCGAATGCATATGATGATCTGTAATCTCATCCACCTTCACCGGGCGGAATGTTCCGAGTCCTACATGCAATGTAACTCTAGCAACCTCTATCCCCTTCGCCTCAATCGCTTTTAACAGTTCCGGAGTAAAATGCAGCCCTGCCGTCGGCGCCGCAGCAGAACCGGTATGTTTTGCATACACCGTCTGATAACGGTTCTTATCCTCCAACTGATGCGTGATATATGGAGGGAGCGGCATCTGTCCCAACTGATCCAGTATTTCCTCAAAGATGCCTTCATATGTGAACTGAATCAGACGGTTACCTTCTTCTACAATATCAACAACTTCTCCCACAAGAAGTCCCCCGCCAAAACGAATCCTGGTTCCGACCTTCGCTTTCTTCCCAGGCTTTACCAGAGTCTCCCAGATATTATTTTCTTTCCTCTTCAACAATAATACTTCTATCTTTGCATCGGTTCCTATCTTTGAACCGATCAATCTTGCCGGAATTACCTTCGTGTCATTAATTACCAGACAGTCTCCCTCATGCAGATAGTCGATAATCTCTTTGAATACATGATGGGAAACAGTTCCAGACTCCTTGTCTAGTACAAGAAGCCTGGAACTGGAACGATCCTCCAACGGGTCCTGTGCAATTAATTCTTCCGGCAACTCATAATAAAAATCCTGACGCTTCATAATTATGAATCCCCTTTTATCCTATATTCTTGTTTCTTGATTTCTAATGTCATTGATTCATTATATCCTTTGGTGCAATATAATTCAACCCTGCCTTTTTCTATTTTGAGTTCTATCTATTCGCATCCTATCACGAAATTAAGCTTGTAAGATTGGGAGTTCCCAATCTTACAAGCTTTCACTCTAACTTTCTGATTCTGTTGTAGACACATTCTCTTGTGATGATGCCTGCTGCATTGGCGGCATTGTTCCCGGTCCCTGCGGTGGCATCACACTCGGATTCCATGGCGGCACTGTTCCCGGTCCTTGTGGCGGCATCTGTCCACCCATCGGAGGCATCGGTCGCCCCTGTGGCGCCTGATATACTGGATACACCTTAATCTTCTTAGCATAAACGACTCTCGTATCACAGAGCATATCGTGAAGTCCTCTTTTTTCCTTGTCAACACCTGCCATAATATAACCAATCCCGATAGACAGACCACACAGGAATCTTCCGATCGTCTCACGATACAACACGTTAATCAAACTTAGCCTCTGACTGCCATCCGCATGAATCACCCTCAGATTCAATGCTTTTTTCCCAAGAGTGGTTCCGGTATTATATGTAAATATCACAAAATACAATATTTGAAACACATACAGAATAATGTCTTTTAGCGTATAATGGAACAATATATTTGCCCGAAAAATCGTTCCGCCCGACAATGACAGCATTCCTATCACCAGTTTCACAAAGATGAGTCCAATCCATACGACTGCGCTGTCGATACAGTAGGCCGCCAGACGTACCCAGAAGCCTGCGTATTCTGCCTTCTGGCTATTGTAACTGTTCTGCATAGTACATCGGCACCCCGCTTTCCATATCTGCTGCGGTTTCAGTCAGTATCTGGGCTTCTGATTTTGGAATCATACTTTTTACTTCTACAAATAAAGAAGCCAGAACATTCGACGGTTGTTTCAATTCATAGAATTTAGTTGTCCCCAATTCATAACTCATATCTGATGTCATATCATCATACAGGCTAATCTCATCAATCAGACCGTTATCCAGCGCCTGATTCGCAGTATATGTTCTTCCATCCGCAAGTGCCTTTACCTCATCTTCTGACATTCCTCGTCCTTTTGACACGATATCAACGAACTTGGAATAGTACTCATCTACCTGATCCTGATAAATCGCGATCTGCTCATCCGTCAGTTTAGAACTATCCTTATTAACTCCACTGGTAATACTAGCATAGCGGATTCCTAATTTCTCATATAATCCTGTCAGATCATAACCGGACATGATCACACCGATAGAACCTGTTGTCGTGTTCGGATTGGCATAGATCTTATCCGCTGCCATTGAGATCATATAGCCCCCGGATGCTGCATAATGTGCCATATAGTCCCAGACCGGTCGCCCAGTATATTCCTTATATTCTTGAAGTTTTAAATACAATTCTTCTGACTCGTAGACGGTTCCACCAGGGGAATCCACATACAAGAGAATCCCCTGATTATTTTCATCATACATCAGATTGTCAATATATTCCAGAGTCGTAGTATGTTGATAGCCAGCCGCCACTTCAAATGCACTGGTTTTTGTCTGCTCCTGAATGGTTCCCTCCACTCGCACAACTGCGATATAGTCATCTGCAGGTGGATTGAATTCGAATTTGCCTGTTAACAATTCTCCCGCGCTCTCTTCCAGGATTCCCTGTGAGAATGCATTGGTCAAAACGCTGCTTACCCCAACGACAATAAAGAGAACAACTGCTATCACCAGACCGCCTATCTGCTTTTTATTCATGTTCTGTCCTTTCACTTATTATTTACGAAGTTCGATACCCATACCTTCTAATGCCTTCAGAATTCTGTCCATAGCCTCTGTAACTTCTGCGTCTTCAAGTGTCTTATCCTTTGCACGGAATACGATAGAATATGCAACAGATTTATATCCGTCTTTAATCTGTGCTCCTTCATAGATATCGAACAGTGCATAACTCTCCAGATATGCTCCGCCCTTCTTTTCGATCACTTCCTCAATCTGTCCGACCAGAATCTCTTTTGGCATTACCATACTGATATCACGGGTGACTGCCGGGAATTTCGCAATTCCTGTGTATTTTCGATCGAAGGATGCTCTCTTAACAATCTCAGGCATGTCAATTACTGCAATATATGCTTTCGTTCCGATACCGTACGTATCTGCAACATCCGGATGAAGTTCTCCTAAGTATCCTACAACTTCCCCTTCATAGATGATATTTGCCTGGCGTCCCGGATGCAGATATGGCTTGCCGGCATTCGGATCATAAATCTCTTTCTTGCTCATACCGACCTTTTCGAAGAATTCCTCAACCACGCCCTTCATACTGAAGAAATCACCGTCTCCGTACATACCAAGTGTAAACTGCATTCTTTCTTCCGGAAGTTCAGTAAGCGGCAGTGCCTTTGGAATATATACATTCCCCAGTTCATAGAGTCTTACATTCTTATTTCTTCTATTATAGTTGGTTGCAAGTGAAGTCAGCATTCCGTTCAGAGAAGTAGTACGCATAATACTATAGTCTTCTCCAAGTGGATTCATAATCTCAACCGTCTGACGAAGCGGTGAATCTGCCGGAATCATTAATTTATCGAACACCTTCGGGCTTTCGAAAGAATAAGTCATACCCTGGCTGAATCCACAGAACTCTGCAATATCACGAGCAACTTCTTCTACGCGAAGCTTGAAGGACAATTTACCAGTGGTAGCCTCGCCCTTTGGAAGCGTAGTTGGAATATTGTCATATCCGTAGAATCTTGCAACTTCTTCTGCCAGATCTGCCATACGGAACAGGTCATGACGGAAAGTCGGTGCAATCACTTCATTGGTCTCTTCATCGTACTCAAGATCAATTTTCTTGAAATATCCTAACATATCTTCTTTGGAAATATCGGTTCCAAGAAGTCTGTTAATCTCATCCTGGTCAAATGGCACTCTGACAGGCTCTTTCTTCTTGCCATAAACATCAACCATTCCACCTACTACTTCACCGGCGCCTAATTCTTCTACCAACTGGCATGCACGGTCAATGGCTGCCTGTGCATTATTCGGGTCAAGACCTTTCTCAAATTTGCCAGAAGCATCTGTACGAAGACCGATCTTCTTGCTGGACTTACGGATGTTCGTTCCATCGAAGCAAGCCGCCTCGAAGAGCATGGTCTTAACATCATCCGTAATCATAGAATTCTCTCCACCCATGATACCTGCGATACCGATGGATTTCTTACCGTCACAGATCATTAAGACAGATTCATCCATCTCTCTTTCCTGTCCATCTAAAGTGGTGAATTTCTCTCCCTTGGCTGCCGTACGCACTACAATCTCATGATCTGCGATTGTATCCAGGTCATAGGCATGCATCGGCTGGCCATATTCCTCCATAACATAATTGGTAATATCAACCAGGTTATTGATTGGGCGGATTCCGACAGAAGCAAGACGTCTCTGCATCCACTTCGGAGATGGTCCAATCTTAATATTCTTTACTACTCTTGCACAGTATCTCGGGCATAAGTCATTGTCTTTTACTGTTACTTTGATGTAGTCATTCACATCCTCGTCATTACCAGTCTCGGTCACTACCGGAGGATGGAACTCTTTACCAAATGTTGCTGCCGCCTCTCTTGCAATGCCAACCACACTAAAGCAATCTACTCTGTTAGAGGTTACTTCGTACTCGAATACGACATCGTTTAACCCAAGTGCCTCAATTGCGCTTGCTCCAACTTCCGCATCTTCCGGGAAGATATAGATTCCCTCTTCCGGCGCTTCCGGATACATGTCACGGTTAGAGCCAAGTTCTTCGATAGAGCACATCATACCGTTACTCGGAACACCTCTAAGTTTGCCCTTCTTAATCTTGATTCCACCTGCCACACGGCTGCCCGGCTCATGTCCGCCGGCAACACGACCGCCGTCTAACACAACCGGAATCTTGTCACCTTCATTCACATTCTTAGCACCGGTTACGATCTGTATGGTTTCATTTCCAATATTTACCTGACACACAATCAGTTTATCTGCGTCCGGGTGCTTCTCAATCTTGTCAATCTGACCAATTACAATTTTGTCCAGATCTGCGTCTAACACTTCATATCCTTCTACCTTTGTTCCGGATAATGTCATTGCATCTGTATATTCCTGAGCAGTCACATCCAAGTCAGGAACATATGCCTTTATCCATGATAATGATGTATTCATCTTACTTCTCCTTTCATTGGGGACGTACCTGTCCCCATTTAGAACTGCTTCAAAAATCTCACGTCATTCTCATACAACAACCGCATGTCGTCGATCTCATATTTCAACAGTGCGATACGCTCCAAACCTACGCCGAATGCGAATCCCGTATATTCATTCGGGTCGATTCCGCACATCTCTAATACATGAGGATGTACCATACCACAACCAAGGATCTCGATCCATCCAGATCCCTTGCAGAACCGGCAGCCTTTTCCACCGCACTTGAAGCAGGTTACATCTACCTCTGCGCTTGGCTCGGTGAACGGGAAATGATGCGGACGAAACTTTGTCTTAGTCTCTGGTCCGAACAATTCCTTGGCAAATACTTCCAGTGTTCCTTTCAAATCAGCGAAGGAAATATTCTTATCAATGACCAGTCCTTCGATCTGATGGAAGGATGGAGAATGGGTAGCATCCACTTCATCGGAACGGAATACACGTCCCGGTGCAATCATACGGATCGGAAGTTTCCCCTGTTCCATCACACGCGCCTGTACCGGTGATGTCTGAGTACGCAGCACGATTTCCTTATTAACATAGAATGTATCCTGCTCATCTTTTGCCGGATGACCATCCGGGATATTCAATTTTTCAAAGTTATACAGATCGTACTCTACTTCCGGTCCTTCTACAACCTCATATCCCATGCCTACGAAGATTCTCTCAACTTCTTCCAATGCAATCGTATTCGGATGACGATGTCCCACCATATTCTTCTTAGATGGAAGCGTTACATCGATGACTTCCTGCTTCATCCGCTCTTCACGGATGGCTCTCTCCATCTTCGCCTTACTCTCTTCAAGAACTGACTCAATAGCCGCTCTTGTCTCATTCACCAATTGGCCGACTTTCGGTCTGTCTTCTGGTGCAACATCTTTCATTCCTTTTAAGACCGCGGTAAGTTCTCCTTTCTTACCCAGGAATCTTACACGCACATCATTCAATTTTTCCGGCATATCGGCCGCTTCAATCGCCTTCAATGCTTCATCTTTGATGTTCTGCAATCTGTCTTTCATCTTTTTTCTTCCTTTCTTATACTTTACTTGCTGCCAGAGTTCAGCCTGACAGTCCGTGCACTTTCATGCACCTCCCAGATTATGCGATAGGGAACGATGTTTATAATGATAAAAAACCCCGCCCCTAAAAGGGACGAGGTATAACCCGTGGTACCACCCTGATTCCTGCATCTCTTCACAATGCAGGCACTCATTCTTGCGTAACGTGCATCTTACGGCATTTCCTACTATTATTTTCAAAAATGCAGCTCACGTGGGAAATTCGATTACCATCTGAACCCAAGAAGACTTCCAGCCAGTGATCTCCTCTCTCTATCGGAAAATGGTTCTCTACTTACACGGTCATTGCTTTTATCTATCATTTCTATCTATACGTTATCGGGCATAGCCCGCCAGCCGAAGGCATGTATTACGGGATGCTCGAATGAGTATGAATACCTAATTATTGTACCATAAGTATTCCCGATGTCAAGAAATTCTTCCCTGATTTCCACAATTCCTCTCATATCATCCAGCCCGTATAACTGCTATTTTTTATTCCCCAAGAATATCTTATCGCCGACCAGCACATTCACTTCACCGCCAAGCAGAATACAATACATGCAGAAATACAGCCACAGCATAATCAGCACAATCGTAGTAAGGCTTCCATACATATTGGAAAATCCTTTGAAAATATCCAGGTAAACAGAGAATATCCATGAAATAACCATCCACCCAATCGTAGCAAATACTGCTCCCGGCAACTGATTGCGAATCTTATCCTTTCTGTTTGGCAGGAATTTATAAAGGAACAGCAAGAACACAACCAAAACTGCGGGCGCAATGACCACTCTCGCCTCAATCAGCCGATCCGCCACATTCTCCAGAATCGGTATATGCTCCGCAATGAAGATATTCAACGTATTACCGAATACCGCCAGTACCAGCAACAGAATGATAACCAGAATAAACAGTACCGTATAAAAGGTAGCACGGATACGAAGCACAATATAATTACGCGTCTCATTGCACTTATATACACAGTTCAGCCCGGATGTCACCGCAAGCACACCCTTGCCCGCAGACCAGAGCGCTACGATAATCGTAATCGGGATGACTCCGGTTGACTGGTTATATACCTGGTTCACAATAGACGTGATCATAGAATCCACCGACGACGGGAATACCTGTATCACTGCCGTCATCACATCTGCCTTGGTAACCGGCGTGTACTGCACCATGGTCAGAAGCAGCAGTATAATCGGAATCATACACAACATAAAGAAATATGCTGACTGAGCAGCATATGCTCCCACATGATCCGCCGATACATCTGCGGCTATATTCATAATCCTCTGGTAACTATCTTTTACTCTCTTCATCTTATTCTCCAATACATTTGCTCTATATTTTACCCGATTTTTCCCCGTTTGTCTATTGAAAAACACACTCTAATCAGTTACTATAAGTTGTATATAATATTACTTAAGGAAGGTATGAGCAATGGAACTCTTAAAAGAACGCATATTGAAAGACGGACTTGTTAAGCCAGGAAATGTACTGAAGGTTGATAGTTTCCTGAATCATCAGATGGATATCGACCTGATCAATGAGATTGGCAAGGAATTCCGAAGACGCTTCCCCAGTGATAAGATCACAAAGATCCTGACGATTGAAGCCTCTGGAATCGGCATTGCCTGTATTGCTGCCCAGTATTTCAATGTACCGGTAGTATTTGCCAAAAAGGCACAAAGTATTAATATTGACGGAGATGTCTATCACACAAAAGTAGAATCATTCACCCACAAGAAGGTCTATGATGTCATATTATCCAAGAAATTCTTAAGCGCAGACGATCATGTACTGATCATTGATGATTTTCTTGCCAATGGCTGCGCCTTGCTTGGATTGATCGATCTGATCCATGAGGCTGGTGCCAGCATTGAAGGCGCAGGAATCGTAATCGAAAAAGGATTCCAGCAGGGAGGAAAGATCATCCGTGACAGCGGAATCCATCTGGAGTCGCTGGCAATCATAGAATCCATGACTGATACAGGTCTGACATTTGCTTAATCTTCCCACAATTTCAGATAAAAGAGAAAGTTTGTCAAAGAACCGATATCATTGATAACAAAGCATAAAAAGAGGGCTGCCGTTCAAACCCATGAACCTATAGCCCTCTTTCTTACTCCTTAAAAAATAATTTCTACATACAATTCATCTTTATTGCGTTTATCAATTAGTTTTCGTATATGCCATAATTATTTCCAGTCGATACCAACACCTGCTGCCACCGCCCTATCATAGATCGTCTTTGCCGCCATAAGATCCTGTGTTGCAACACCAACCGTCTCGAACACAATAATCTCATCATCATTCTCACGGCCAACAAGTTCTCCTTTAATGACACTTCCCAGATCTCCTGTAAAATCATCTTCTGTAATGATTCCCTCTTCCAACGGAATCAGAATATCACCCGACTCAGACAAGACTGCATCCTTAGAATCAAAATAAATCTTAGATGCTCTTGGAAGAATCGCCGGATCCATCTCCTGCATATGATGCTGATATGCGCCAACGCAACTGATTGTCGCACCTTTCTTAATCTTCGTCCCATCAAATACTGGTGTCGACGAAGGAGTAACGGTAATCAGAAGGTCTGCATCGTCAATTGCCTCATCCGAAGACTTGACTGCGGTAATCTTCGCTCCATAAGAAGCAAGTTCCTCCTGCATCTTCCTGGCAAACACTTCTGTACGGTCGTAATTCAAATCATATACGCGGACTTCTTCCAATTTTCTGGCTGCCAGCATAGCCTCAAGCTGAGTGGCTGCCTGTCCGCCTGTTCCAATCAAAGCGCCAATCTTACAATCTTTTTTGGCAAGCACATCAAACGCTGCTCCTGATGCCGCCCCGGTACGCATCTGCGTTACATAGGTTCCATCCAGCACTGCCGTTACGATGCCAGTCTTGCCATCAATCAACAATACCTGCGCCGGAGAAGACGGAAGCCCTTCATCAATATTATGTGGGAAGATATTAATAATCTTCAGAGATGCCGTATCCATCTCTTCCACATAAGCCGGCATGAATAAAAAACACCCTTCATATCTTGGCGCCTGGATATTGGTGCGAAGCGGCGCATCGCATTTCCCTTCTACCACCAATGTAAATGCTTTCTTATCCGCCTCAATCGCGTCTTTCATAGAAAATACCTTTTTAATGTCTTCCCGATTCAATAATAACATATTCTCATTCTCCTATTCTTTTCGTTTTCCCATCTATCTCTAATCGATAATTCTTAAGTATATTTTGCATCCAGCGGCCATGGCTGCATCGCCCCGCCTTCTTCTGCCGGTCGGCACATCTGGGCATAAATATTCAGGCATCCTTTCTGCTGCTTCAGTTGTGGCTGTACCCAATTTTTTCTCCTCTCTTCCAATTCTTCATCGGATACCAGCAGATTCACGGTTCCGCCAGGAATATCAATCTCAATCTCGTCTCCATTCTCCACCAGCGCGATTACACCGCCATCGTAAGCCTCTGGCGATACATGTCCGATAATCGCCCCAAAATTGAACCCCGAAAATCTTGCATCCGTGATAAGGCCACAACTCTTATCCAGCCCTTTGGCAATCAAAGCATCAATACTGAGCATCAATTCCTTCATATCCGGCGCCCCTTTACATCCTTCGTAACGAATCACAATGATATCACCCGCGACAATCTCACCTTCCTGAATCGCAACGAATGCCGGATAATCTCCCTCATAGACCTTCGCTTTCCCCTTTATATATCTCACTTCATCATAAACAGCGGTAGGTCTTACGATTGCACCCTTGCCGCAAAGATTGCCATACATAATCTTAAGCCCCGGAAGTTCGGATACCGGATTCTCAAGCGAGTGAATCACTTTATTCGGCTTCGATTCTACTTTTGCAAGCATTTCTCCCCATGTCGTGCCATACATTCCCGGCGCATCCGTAAATATCTTGCCTTCCAACTGCTTCATCACCTGCATCACTCCGCCAGCATAGTGGAAATCAACGACCGTATAAGGACCACTTGGAATCACAGCATTGATACATTTGATCTCCTGGGCATATTTATCAAAATCTTCATACGTAAGTTTGATTCCCATCTCATACGCATAGGCAAGCAGATGCAGCACCGCATTTGTAGATCCGGCAACCGCCATATCAAACATAATAGCATTCAACAGAACTTCTTTCGTAATCAATTTGGATGGCCGCATATCCGTCTTCACCATCTCTACGATATATTTCCCGGCACTTCTTGCAAGCCGGATTCTTGCGTTATCCGCCGCTGGTGTCGTCGCAGTTCCCGGGAGTACAAGATTCAGCACCTCGCCTAACATCTGCATCGTATTGGCAGTCCCCATGGATGGACATGCACCATAGGATGGGCACACACTCTCTTCCAGGTCAAAAAGTTCGCTTTCTTTTGCACCGGAAAAACGAGCTGCATCAAGATCCGCTTCCACTACCGTCTTTCCACAGTACTGACCAGCCATCATAGACCCACCCGTCACCACCATTGCCGGTATATCGAGACGCATTGCCACAAGATAACATCCCGCAATAATAAGATCACAGGAAGCAATCATTGCCAGTCCGTCAAAATGATGAACCCGAGATACGAACTCCACAGACATAGCCACGATATCACGCCCAATCTGTTCGTATTTCATCTCATCACTTCCATTTGCAACATTCCCACAGGTTGCCGGAATCCCGAACTCCACCGGTACACCGCCTGCTGCCCAGATTCCTTCTTTGACCGCATCACAGATTCTTCTTAAATGTGCAGTTCCCGGCGATCCTTCCATATAGGAGTTCGGCACACCGATATGCGGCTTTTTCCGGATATCTTCATCCGAATACCCAGCCGCTTTCATCATGACACGCCTGTGCGCCGCATCTGCTCCATTCCAATACTCCTTACCCATAGCACTTCCTCCTAATATACATTATTCTTTCTTCACGATACCGAATGACAATTATTTATCTTTTGTGTATAATATATCTATAAAAAAATGAATTGAAAAAGTAATTGAAAATTGACGAACTGTTAAATTTCTTTAACATATGTATGTGTTTTAGTACTTTTATGAACAAAACCATACAGTCGTCCAATTTTTTTTACGTTCCTGTTCATTTTTTATGACTATCATCTAACATTGATAAGAGGATAATGATTGTGGACAAATATCAGATTATTTTAGACGTCTGCGAGACGAAAAACATCTCGAAAACAGCAAAAAAATTAAATTATACCCGTTCCGCTGTCAGCCAGTGTATTAAGAATTTTGAACAGGAAATCGGACTTTCCATATTCAATCGTTCTAAAACCGGCATGGAACTGCTGCCAAATACGGAGTCAATCATCGAACAGCTTCGTATCATCTGCGACGCACAAAATCAGATACAACAGATTGCCTCGAATCTTACAAGCCTTGACAGCGGCTATATCCGCATCGGAACAATCCAAAGTATCTCTTACCATATTCTCCCAGATATACTACGGCTATTTTCCGATACATATCCGAATATCACATTTGACATTATAGTTCAGGATTTCCAGCCGCTGACAGACTCTTTGAACTCCGGACAATTAGATTGTATCTTCACCTCAAAATTTGCCATACCATCCGCAAACTTTGTTCCGATTATGAAGGATGAACTGATGCTGGCAACACCCAGGAATCATCCTTTGGCAGAAAAACTCTCCATCTCCCTGGCAGATATTGACAAGGAGGATTTCGTCCTTTCAGCCGATAAATTGGATTTTGAAACCGGAAAAATCTTCGAAATGAATAATATCCACCCTAAGATTCGATATCAATTAAACGAGGATTTTGCCGCACTCAAGATGGTGGAAAAAGGATTCGGCATTACAATTCTTCCAAAGTTATTGCTTCACAACGCACCGTTTGATGTATGTGTCAGATCCTTTACCGAACATTTTTCACGAGTACTTGGCGTGGCATGGTCCAAAGATATTCCTCCATCACTTGCACTTTTGAAATTCCTTGACTATGTAAAAAAGTTAGAATTGTCACATTGATTCTTGCAAATGTACCGGTATATCAGCGAAAGGGGCTATGATTCCTTCTGAATCTATAGCCCCTCAATTGTTATATCACAAAAGAACAACGTTAATATATCCACATAATTCTTTCCTTTTTTCGCCATCTCATTGGCCCCATTCTGGCTCATTCCAATCCCGTGACCATACCCGCCGCCTTCTATCACGAAAGCATCTCCTTCTCTTCGGATTGTAAAAAATGCGCTTGGAAGTAACGCAGAACTGGGCACCGTCGTCCCATCCTGCTTGCAGATCTCATATCCACTGCCGCCAAAGGCTCTTCGAATCTTATTCTCCGTATCTACTGTTACCGTCCCCTTGTCTCCTGTTGCACAGATCTGAAGCGCCACATCCCCAGGCCCGGTTTTCGTAACTTCCACACTCTGCAAGGTTCCGACATCCTTCCCCGTATTCAACCCTATCAGGTTCGAAAGCGTCTCCACCGGTACCACCGCCGTCCAACGATACCACGGCAGTTCTTTCTCATAGTCTCCATCTTCATCTTTCACTTCCACCGCCTGAAGATACTGATTCCCCTCATTACCTGCCGTTCCCCATGCTTCCGGACTTGTAGTCCTTCCACAGGAAGTAGAATAATAATAAGTTGTGGCAACCTGTCCCTGATACCGCACAACCTGTCCCGCCGTCTCCTTTACCGCCTGACTGGATGATTCCTGAGCCGGAGAGTTCCCATACACCTGATAATCCGTGCTGTCATTCACATGTGCCTCGTATTCTGGGTACGCATAGTCCTGCATCTGCTGATAGGCATAACTTCTTGCACACACCACCTGGGCTTTTAACGCTTCTAATTCGTAAGATGCCGGCATCTCACTTGGCACCACCTTACATAGATAGGTCTCCACCGGCAATTCATTGATCACTGCAATTCCTTCCGCTGTAGTCCGAAGTTCCAGTGTTCCGGCATAAGACGGCGTTCCGTACCCTCTCTGTATACTATGTATAGCAACTTCCCCTCCGTCATGTGCACAGATACGTATGCTGCCACTTTGGAATCTCTCGTCATCCGGTACAATCGCAAGCATCTGTCCGGCTTCTATCTCTTGTTGCTCCTCTCCACATGTAACGGTCAATCCAGTCTCTGAGGATAATACCACACTTGGATGTACAATGTTCGCATATCCATTCGTCATAATCAGCACTCTGATATTCGGATTGTCGATCTCCTGTTTCGGTTCCTGCACTTCCTCTTCCTTCTTCCTCTCTACCCTTTTATGTAGTTCAGGCTTTCCCGGCATCACTGCCGACAACAGGCTGCCGACAATTAGCAGGCTGACACATACAAGCAATCCATATAGAAAGATACGCTCTCCTCCATACCGATTCCAGTTGTTCCAACTCTTCCATCTATTTCCAGATCTTCTATTCGTCTTCTTTCTGTAATATCTACTCAATCTATCGATATCCTCTTGTCCAATGCTCTTTTCTCAATGTATGCTTTGTCCCGGTATAATATACCGTCATTTACTTTCGCATCACCACTATCTCAGAAAATCATACTCCCAATGATATCCATCCCTAATAGTATATATTAAAAAGACAGCCGATAAACGACTGTCCTTCATCTTTTGTATGTCCCCCAAAATGCCGGTTTCTGTATTTTGACTCCTAGCCGTAGCCAGGTGGGTGTCCGCATCCGCTTTTCTGCCTTCCACTGCACGTTCGGAGGCTTGACATATTACGGAGATATAAGAGTCCCGTTTAAAGTTTTGTAGGTTCAAAATTACAGAAGTTATCGAGCATCCCAGGTTGTTACTGAGGATATTATAACCTATTTACATAGAATTTACAACTGCTTCTCTGAAAATCCAGAAAAAATGTATCATCTATGTACGATTATTTTTCTTTTGCAAAATGCTCGCGCACCAGTTTCACAACAGTTCCTGATAACAAGAACAATGCAACTAAGTTCGGGATAGACATCAGTCCGTTACATGTATCTGCAATTCCCCAGATGATTCCGAGATCTACTGTTGCACCAAGAATTGCTACCAGTGAATAAACGATAAAGAATGGTTTTACAATCTTAGTTGAAAATACGAACTCAATACAACGTGCGCCATAAAGTCCCCATCCAAGAATCGTTGAGAATGCGAAACAGCACATCGCAATTGCTGTAAAGATAGATACCCAGTTACCATAACTGGATGTAAATCCGGAGATCGTAAGTTCCGCACCTGCTGCTGCTCCCCACTCAATACCTTCGCCGCCAAGCAGGATTACAAGGGCTGTAAGTGTACAGATAACAATCGTATCAGCAAATACTTCAAAGATACCGAACATGCCCTGTTTTACCGGCTGGTCTGTATCTGCACATGCATGAGCGATAGATCCGGTACCAATACCAGCCTCGTTAGAGAAGATACCACGTGATACGCCTCTTCTCATACTTACAAAGAGACTTCCTACCACACCACCTGTAAATGCTGATGGATTGAATGCACCAACAAAGATTGATTCAAATACTGCCGGTACAGAACCAATGTGCATGAAAACAACTCCAAGAGCAAGGATAATATAGAAAACAGCCATAAACGGCACCAGTTTTTCTGTTACGCTTCCGATACGCTTCACGCCGCCAAGAAGCACGATTGCTACCAGAATAGCGATTACGATACCGATGATCAGATTAACCGTTCCTACCTGTCCATCCCCAATGATACCATAGTTAAGAAGGGCAGAATCAATGGATGCTGTAATGGTATTTACCTGAGTCGCATTACCTGTTCCCAATACAGTTAATGAACCAAGTGCTGCATAGATGACTGCCATCCAGTACCAATTCTTTCCAAGTCCATTCTTAATGTAATACATAGGACCGCCAACATAGTCGCCTTCTGCATTCTTCTCACGGAAGTGTACAGCAAGCGTAACCTCTGAAAACTTCGTACACATACCCAGAAGTGCAGATACCCACATCCAGAAAACAGCTCCCGGACCTCCGATTGCAATGGCTCCAGCTACACCCGCAATATTTCCCGTTCCTACGGTAGCCGCAAGCGCAGTACAAACTGCCTGGAATGGAGTAATACTTCCCTCTTTTGCCTCTTCCTTTGAGAAAATCTTTCCAATAGAATTCTTCAGTGCATACCCAAACTTACGGAATTGGATGAATCCGGTACGGCAGCTTAACACAAGCCCTACGCCAATGATGCAGACCATTGCTGGCACTCCCCAGACAAAGTCGTTAATCGCTGAATTAACAGCCTCAATGGTTTGTAACATAGTTTGTTCCTCTCTTTCATATTTTTGATAACGATACCTGTTAATCTAACAATATCATATAATTCTCAAATTGTATACAATTGATATTTTTTAGTCATGAATGATATTTTTTGTACAATCTTTTATGATTTTTACAGCACATTCAACAAATTTTTCACAATAGAGAAACATACCTACAGGACTTGCCACTATCAGTTCCATCCGGATGCATTGGCAGCCAAAAAGGAGTGATTCCTCCTCGAAATCACTCCTTAATATTCACGCTTGAATTATATTACTTCTTAGAAGTTCAAAGAACCCTTTCAGTTCTAACCTCTTCTTATAACTGAGGACCAGCAGAAACTAATGCCTTACCAGCTTCGTTTCCTTCGTATTTTGCAAAGTTCTTGATAAATCTTCCTGCCAGATCCTTAGCTTTCTCTTCCCACTCAGCAGCATCTGCATAAGTGTCACGAGGATCAAGGATTGCCGGATCTACACCCGGAAGTTCTGTTGGTACTTCAACGTTGAAGTATGGAATCTTCTTCGTTGGTGCATTCAGGATATCACCATTCAGGATTGCATCGATGATACCACGTGTATCCTTAATAGAGATACGTTTGCCTGTTCCGTTCCATCCTGTGTTAACCAGATATGCCTTAGCGCCGCTCTTCTCCATTCTCTTAACAAGTTCTTCTGCATATTTTGTAGGATGCAGTTCCAGGAATGCCTGTCCAAAGCAAGCAGAGAATGTAGGTGTTGGCTCTGTAATACCACGCTCTGTACCAGCAAGTTTTGCTGTAAATCCTGACAGGAAGTAGTACTGTGTCTGCTCTGGTGTCAATACAGATACCGGAGGAAGTACACCGAAAGCGTCTGCAGACAGGAAGATTACGTTCTGTGCTGCCGGTGCTGCTGATACCGGACGAACGATCTTCTCGATATGATCGATTGGATAAGATACACGTGTATTCTCTGTTACACTCTTATCTGCAAAATCAATCTTACCTTCAGCATCTAATGTTACGTTCTCAAGAAGAGCATTACGCTTAATTGCATTGTAGATATCTGGCTCAGACTCTTTGTCCAGGTTGATAACCTTAGCATAGCATCCGCCCTCAAAGTTGAAGACACCATTGTCATCCCAGCCGTGCTCATCATCACCGATCAGGAGACGCTTAGGATCTGTAGACAGAGTTGTCTTACCTGTTCCGGAAAGTCCGAAGAAGATTGCTGTATTCTCGCCGTTCATATCTGTATTTGCAGAACAGTGCATAGAAGCGATACCCTTCAGTGGCAGATAGTAGTTCATCATAGAGAACATACCTTTCTTCATCTCTCCGCCGTACCATGTATTGATGATAACCTGCTCACGGCTTGTGATATTGAATACGACTGCTGTCTCTGAATTCAGACCTAACTCTTCATAGTTCTCTACTTTTGCTTTAGAAGCGTTGTAAACAACGAAGTCTGGCTCAAACTTCTCGAGTTCTTCTTCTGTAGGCTGGATAAACATATTCTTAACAAAATGAGCCTGCCATGCTACTTCCATGATGAAACGGATAGCCATACGAGTATCTTCGTTTGCTCCACAGAAAGCATCTACTACATAAAGTTTCTTGTCGCAAAGTTCCTTGATTGCGATATCCTTTACTACAGCCCATGTTTCCTCAGAAGCCGGATGGTTGTCATTCTTATATTCATCAGAAGTCCACCATACAGTGTCCTTAGAGTTTTCATCCATTACAATGAATTTATCTTTAGGTGAACGTCCTGTGTATACACCTGTCATTACATTCACTGCTCCAAGTTCACTCTCCTGACCTTTTTCGAAACCTTCCAGATCGGCTTTCGTCTCTTCCTCAAATAATAATTCATAAGAAGGATTGTGTACAATCTCTGTGGTTCCGGAAATACCGTACTTGCTTAAATCGATTTTCGCCATCTTCATCTAACCTCTTTTCTTTCATATTCACTTTCGCTATGTCATCGTATCTTTGTATCAATATACTTCCACAGCGACATTTGCTTTATTATCGCATTTCCCCATAGAAAAGTCAATACTTTAACAATGTTTTCGCGAAGGTCAATTATAGTTATAATTCATTTATAATATAAACGTTCTTTATAATTATGCCAAAAATCAATAAAAATGCAAGATTCACATCCAAATCTTGCATTTTTATGTGCAAAAATTTTTATCAGTTTTTTCCAATCATTTTACGGACACAGATAGACTACTGGCACTTACAGTTTAAGAATTCCTTTTACCGTCTCTTCCATCTTGTCTGCATCACATTCCAGAGTATGAAGCACCTGTGCATCCAGAATGTCCTTAATTGCCTGAGGCATGGTAACCCCTGAGACACTCTGCAGTTCCTCTAACAACCTGAATTCATCCGCTGATGCATATTTATCATCAATTGCAGTCATAACGCTCTTCACAAATTTGTATGGACTTGCAGTAGAGGCAATCACGCACTTCCGCCCATCTTTACTCTCTTCTTTGTATTGTCCGCAGACATAGGAAGCAACTGCAGTATGCGTATCCATAACATATCCGGTCTTGTCATATACTGCCTTGATACTCTCTGCTGTCTTCTCTTCTGAAGCGAAGCCTGCTGCAAAATCAGCAAGTCTATCCTTCATATCAGATGTAATGGTATAACTTCCGCCATTCTTCAATTCTTCCATCAGTTCCTTCGTCTTCTCTGAATCTTCACCTGCGATCAGATAAATCAGACGTTCCAGATTGCTGGAAATCAAAATATCCATAGACGGGGATGATGTAAGCATGAACTCCCTGTTCTTGTCATAAGTGCCCGTCTCAAAGAAATCAAACAGAACTTTATTCTCATTCGAAGCACAGATCAGCTTATCAATCGGCACTCCCATCTGCTTCGCATAATAAGCAGCCAGAATATTACCAAAATTCCCTGTCGGAACCACTACATTGATCTTCTCTCCGTCAGCAATCTCTTCATTCGCCAGAAGTTTCGCATAAGCGTAGACATAATATGCCACCTGCGGAACCAGACGTCCGATATTAATAGAATTCGCAGAAGAGAACTGGTAGCCCTTGCCCGCCAGTTCCTTTGCAAGTTCCTGATTCTCGAACATGGCTTTCACGCCACTCTGCGCATGGTCAAAATTACCGTGAATTGCAACAACGTCTACATTACTTCCCTTTTGCGTCACCATCTGGAGTTCCTGTACCTTGCTGACACCATTCTTAGGATAGAATACAATAATTCTGGTCCCTTCCACATCCGCGAATCCTGCCATAGCCGCCTTGCCGGTATCTCCTGAAGTTGCAGTCAGGATTACAATCTCATTCTCCACATGATTCTTCTTCGCAGATGTAGTCAGAAGATGTGGCAGGATGGATAATGCCATGTCCTTGAATGCAATCGTTGCTCCGTGGAACAATTCCAGATAATACGTATCATCTACTTTTACCAGAGGCGCAATCTCTTCCGTATCAAACTTGCTGTCATAAGCCTTACCAATACAGTTCTTCAATTCTTCCTCTGTAAAGTCAGTCAGGAACTGCTTCATAACCGCATATGCAGTTTCCTGATAAGACATATCCTTCAACTGATCCATAGAGACATCCAGAACCGGAAGCTCTTCCGGCACAAACAATCCTCCGTCCGGAGCAAGCCCTGTCAGAATCGCTTCAGAAGCTGTTACCTTAAGATTCGAATTTCTTGTACTTTTGTAATGTAGATTCATCTTTTTTCACCCTTCTATCATTCTTTAGTCCGCTTTTTTGCTATTAGTATACTTCACTAGTCCGCCTGCCGCAATCAGTTTCTGCATGAATTCCGGGAATGGCTGACCCTGGAACTGGGTTCCTTTGGTACGGTTATAGATCTTGCCGCTGTCAAAGTCCACTTCCACTTCATCTCCTGCTTCAATACCTTTCGCTGCTTCCGGACATTCGATGATCGGGAGTCCGATATTGATTGCATTTCTGTAGAAGATTCTGGCAAATGTCTCCGCAATTACGCAACTAACTCCCGCTGTCTTCAAGCAAAGCGGCGCATGTTCTCTGGAAGAACCGCATCCAAAATTCTTATCCGCCACAATCAGATCCCCTGGTTTCACCTTATTCACGAATTCCGGATCAATATCAGCCATTGCATGGCTTGCCAGTTCCTGTGCATCAAAAGAATTCAGATATCTTGCCGGAATGATAACGTCTGTATCTACGTTATCGCCATATTTAAATACATGTCCTAATGCCTTCATTATCTGTCACCTACTTTCTCTGGATTCGCAATACATCCTGCGATTGCGCTTGCCGCTGCCACTTCTGGAGAAGCAAGATAGATTAGGGAATCCACATGTCCCATTCTTCCTACAAAGTTACGGTTCGTCGTGGACACACATCTCTCGCCTGCTGCCATAACACCCATATGACCACCCATACAAGGTCCGCAGCTCGGTGTATTAACTGCACATCCGGCGTCTACGAAGATGTCCAGGAGCCCTTCTGCAATACACTGCTTATAGATCTTCTGTGTTGCCGGAATTACCATAACACGCACATCCTCATGAACCGTATGTCCCTTAAGGATTGCCGCCGCCTTTCTCATATCTTCCATTCTTCCATTGGTACAGGAACCGATCACTACCTGATTGATCTTAATTGGATCCATTGCCTCGATCTCATCAATCGTCTTAGCATTGCCTGGAAGATGCGGAAACGCAACGGTCGGACGGACTTCTGACAGATCAATCTCAATAACCTCATCATATTCAGCGTCTTCATCTGCTGTATAGATCTTATATTCTTTCTTAGAATGCTCCTTCATATATGCTTCTGCTTTCTCATCAATCGGGAAGATTCCATTCTTAGCGCCAGCTTCAATTGCCATATTCGCCATAGTAAAACGATCATCCATAGACAGGTTCGCAATACCGTCTCCAACAAATTCCATAGACTTATACAGTGCTCCGTCTACGCCAATCTTGCCAATGATATGAATAATTACATCTTTACCACTGACATACGGTCCCGGTTTTCCGGTCAGGACAAACTTCAGCGCACTTGGAACCTTGAACCATAATTCTCCGGTTGCCATTCCTGTTGCAATATCAGTAGTTCCAACACCCGTTGAGAATGCTCCTAATGCTCCATATGTACATGTATGTGAGTCAGCACCGATAATACACTCTCCGCCAACTACGACTCCTGCCTCCGGCAGAATCGCATGTTCCACACCGGATTTCCCCTGCTCAAAGTACCAGGTAAGTCCCTGCTCTCTTGCGAATTCTCTGATGGATTTGGAATTCTCTGCTGATTTGATATCCTTATTCGGTGTAAAATGATCCGGTACCAGTACAACTTTATCCTTATCAAATACATTCTCAGCCATCTCTCTGAAAATTGGCAGTGCCATTGGTCCGGTAATATCATTCGCCATAACTACGTCTAATTTCGCTTCTATTAATTGTCCGGCTACCACAGAGTCAAGTCCTGCATGAGCCGCCAATATTTTCTGCGTCATTGTCATTCCCATCACGACAACCTCCTATTCTTCTGATTAATCTTACGTGCTATTCTAACACAGGTAAATATTGTGATGCAAGAAAGAATCTGGAAGAAGGTAAGAACTATCAAGGATTTTTTATTCCGGACAGTGTATGCAGTGCAGAAACTAATGCATATGGAAGATGTGATGTTTGCAGCAAGAGTATAAAAATGCAGGAAAATGTATAAAGCGGAAAAAAATTCTTGTATTATGGCAAGTTTTCGTGTAGAATAGGTGAGAATTCATGTATTTGTTAATCAACACCAATTAGTTACAAGGATGTAATGTAATAGGTGTTTTTTGTTTTTTGGAAGATGGAGGTATCTATGGGAGAGAATGGAATGCAGAATGTGGAGGAGAATGGAATTTTAAAAGAGGGATTTGACAGGCTTGAGGAAGAGTTGATGAAGAATCATCGGATCGACCCTAATCTTTATATTGAATATGATGTAAAGAGGGGGCTGCGTGATTCTGCCGGAAAAGGTGTGTTAACAGGACTTACGGAGATCTCAGATGTCTGTGCTTATAATCTGGTGAATGGGCGTCAGATTCCTGCGGAAGGGAAGTTATATTATCAGGGAATTGACGTGACTGATATTGTTGCCGGATTAGAAGGACGGAAATATGGATTCGAGGAAACAATCTACCTGCTTTTGTTCGGCAAATTGCCAACACAGCAGGAACTTAACATGTTTCTTGACGTTATGTTCGAATTACAAGAGTTAGGCGGACGCTTTGTCCGTGACGTTGTCATGAAGGCTTCGAATGAAAATATCATGAATGCTATGCAGCGGTGTATCCTTACATTATATACATATGATTCCGATCCTGAAAGCATTGCTGCCGGCAATGTACTGCGACAGTCACTGGAACTGATTGCCAAACTCCCATTGATTGCGGTTTATTCCTATCATTCTTATCGGCATTTCCGCAGGGATGAAACGCTATTCATCCGCAATCCACAAAAAGGACTATCACTCGCTGAAAATATATTACTTATGCTGCGTCCTGACAGTGTGTATACGGAACTTGAAGCGAAGGTATTGGATATCGCTTTGATTCTCCATGCTGAACATGGCGGTGGTAACAACTCAACTTTCACAACACATGTAGTAACCTCCTCCGGAACAGACACTTATTCTTCTGTCGCTGCTTCGATCGGCTCACTGAAAGGTCCCCGCCATGGCGGTGCTAATCTGAAAGTGCAGAATATGTTCGCCGATATCAAAGCGCACATCCAGAACTGGACGGATGAAGAAGAAGTTGCTTCTTACCTTAAAAAAATCCTGAATAAAGATGCATTCGACCGCTCCGGTCTGATCTATGGTATGGGACATGCTGTCTATACACTGTCTGATCCCCGTGAGGTAATCCTAAAGAGATATGCCAAAGCTCTGGCAGAAGAAAAGGGATTAATGGAGGAATTCGCTCTCTATGAATTGGTAGAACGTCTTGCTGGTCAGTTGATCATGGAACACCGCAGGTTATTCAAGAATGTCTGTGCCAATGTAGACTTTTACAGTGGTTTTGTATATACAATGCTTGGCATCCCGCAGGAGTTGTTCACTCCGATCTTCGCTATTGCACGTATGCCGGGATGGAGCGCTCACCGCCTGGAGGAATTAATCAATGCAAGCAAGATTATTCGTCCGGCTTACAAATACGTTGGGGCGCATGGAAGTTTTCTTCCGATTGAAGAGCGAATTTAATGTAGAAAAATAGATTTTTGAAAATGTACGGTGCAAGGGCAGGGAAGGTGTAAACTGTAACCGGATCATTTCGCCAAGACCTCGTTACAGAAAAAGATACCGTCGGTTCTAACCGGGCATATTCGCCGTAAGCCCTTGATGGCCTTACGACTCAGATGCCCTCGAAACCAGGACTTGTGGTCCTGGTTTCGTACGAACTGACGGTATCTTTTTCTGTAACGGGGTCTAAGGCTCATGATACGGCTACAGCCCACACCTTCCCTGCCCTTGCACCTGACATCTCCGAAATCTCAAGATTATCTCCATTGGGGGGATTCCGGTGGAAATATGTGTGGAGCGGTGTCGGCGGGATAACAGATTGGAAGTGTAGGGGAATAAAGAAAACTCCCAGTTCATTAAGAGTTACACATAAGTATATCAGGCAGAGAGGAGCCGGATGTGAACTCCCATACTGCCCCTCTCTGCCGTACACCTTACGAATTACTCTTCATGAATTAAATTCACACTTTTTTCACAATTTTATTAGCACTCACACTTGACGAGTGCCAAAATATGTGTTATATAATAACTATAGCAAATAAAACAATTAATAATTCACATACCTTATTGGATATACTAATCACAATAAGGGACTATTTTAAGGAGGAATGTTTTATGTTACTTGCAAACAGAGGTTTTAACAATTTATTCGATGATATGTTCAGTGATCCATTCTTTACACATTCTTATGACCGTTCATCTGCTCAGATTATGAAGACAGACATTCATGAAAAAGACGGCAACTATCTGATCGAGATGGAACTTCCGGGATATGCGAAAGAGGATATCAAAGCGGATCTGAAGGATGGCTATCTTACCATTACCGCTCATAAGAATGAGACCAAAGAAGAGAAAGATGCGAAAGGCAACTGCGTTCACAAAGAGCGTTATACAGGAACCTGCAACAGAAGTTTCTACGTAGGTGATGCTCTCACCCAGGAAGATATCAAAGCTGCTTTCAAAGACGGAGTTCTTCATCTGAGATTTCCAAAAGAAATACAGAAACAGGAAGAGCAGCCTAAACTGATTACAATTGAATAATCTTTACCTAACCAACACACTATTTTCATTATAGAGGGGCTCGGTCCCATGTTGTCAGGGAATATTCCCTTTTATATAAATCATCCTATCTTGTGTAATATTTATATAAATACAGAATAGAAACCCGATTCCTTTCTGTATATCAAGCTAAGGCGGCTGTTTCACAACAGCCGCCTTAGCTTGATATTTTCTTAAATTCCAATCTAATATCTTAATAACCGAATCTTTCCTATCATCGGTAGTTCCTTCTTCTCTCCCTTACATGCACTTACAATGCCCATGACCATAAGAATGAAACATACAAAACTCAAGATATCAAATACCCATGAGAACATACTGCCGCCAAAATTAATCCATGAATGAAGTCCCCATACCCAGTCGCCGTCCAACAGGTCTACTACCGCAGATACAATAAAAAGCACAAGTCCCTGATTGGCATGGAATTTTACATACTGCGACTTTTTATCACCGGCAAGGATTGGTATCAGTACCAGAATCCCCAGATAAGACAATACTCCCATCGCTTTGTTCTTACTCACTTCATCCGGATCAAAGCATTCTTCTGCATCTACGTAAGGTTGTGGATGATAACTATTCTGCGGACCATATTCATACTGCTGATTCGGTATTTCTGCACCGCACTGTGTACAGAACTTTACGCCGTCATCTACTTTCGCACCACATTTTACACAATAAGCCATCTCGTTCTCCTCTCTTTTCCTCTGTTTACTCTATCACCTTTCACAGTTCTACTCATCTTCCAGTCCCAGGATCTCAGCCAGCACTTCTATGATGATCTCGTTGGTACAGGATTTTACATAACCCATCATATGTAAGGAGATCTCATCTTGCTTCTGTGCTTCCGTCAGTGTATCATCATGTTTCGTCTGATCAATCAACTGGATCAGCTGCGGCGTTAGTTCTTCGTACATCTCCACAGTCGTCTGGGTTACCAGTTTTCTTAAGTCTGCTTTCTTTGTCGGTACCATCTTATCCTCCTATCCGAAATTACGAACTTTAAAGTCACGCTGCGCCTCTCTTTGCTGATCCTTCTTTGCGATATCCTGGCGCTTGTCATATAGTTTCTTACCTTTCGCAAGCCCAATCTCTACTTTTACAAGACTTCCTTTAAAATACACCTTTAGCGGCACAATTGCCACTCCTTTTTCTTTCGTCTTGCCAAGCATTTTGTTAATCTCCGCTTTATGAAGCAGGAGTTTTCGGACCCTAAGCGGGTCCTTGTTGAAGATATTGCCTTTTTCGTAAGGGCTGATATGCATACCATAGATATAGACTTCACCATTCTCTATTCGGATAAATGATTCCTTGATACTGCATTTGCCCATCCGAAGAGATTTTACCTCTGTTCCATGCAGTGCAATGCCTGCTTCATAGGTGTCTAATATGAAGTAATCATGATATGCTTTCTTGTTATTGGCTACCATCTTACCATTCGTCTTCGCCATCTTCCTCATCTCCTTCATCTGCAATCTCAAAATCAATCGTACGAAGCAGCCGGTCGGTGTCAATCACCCGTACAGATATCTGCTGCCCCAATTTATATATTTTATAAGTATGCGCTCCTACCATCTCATACCGGTCTGCATAATAATCGTAATGATCATCCGTCATGTTCACCACATGGACCAGCCCCTCTATGGTATTCGGAAGTTCCACGTACATTCCCCATTTGGTTATGCTGGATATGACTCCCCGGAACACTTCCCCGATATGCTGCTGCATATATTCAACTTTTTTTAATTTTACAGTCTCACGTTCCGCTTCTTCTGCCCTTCTCTCCATCTCGCTGGAGTGCTTCGTCACCTCCGGAAGGATAGCCTGATAATGTTCTGCTTTCTTCTCATTCATCCTTCCCCTTAAGTTATCCTTGATGATCCGGTGAATCTGAAGATCAGGATATCTTCGAATCGGAGAGGTAAAATGCGTATAATAATTCGCTGCCAGACCAAAATGCCCTGTATTCTCCGGTGTATACTTCGCCTGCTTCATAGAGCGCAGCGCAAGTCTGCTAATGAGTGCTTCTTCCGGTGTATCCTCTACTCTCGCGAGCAATTTTTGAATTTCTTTCGGTCTGATTTCATTTACACCAACATGCATGGAATAACCGAAATTATTGATGAAGGTTGCCAACGCCCGGATCTTTTCTTCATCCGGCACTTCATGCGTCCGGTATACAAAAGGCAGTTCCTGCCAGTAATAGTCTTCCGCTACCGTCTCATTAGCAAGCAGCATAAAATCCTCAATAATCTTCGTAGCCACATTCCGGTCATAAGGCTTAATCTCCACAGGTCTTCCCTTCTCATCCAGCACCATCTTCGTCTCCGGGAAATCAAAGTCTATCGATCCACGTCTCTGTCTGCGCGCCCGTAATACGCCTGACAGTTCCCGCATCAGTTCGAACATCGGCACTAACGTCTGATAACGTTCTATTTCTTCCGGATCTCTGTCTTCCAGGATCTTCTTCACACTGGTATAGGTCATCCTCTCATCCACATGAATCACCGTCTCAGCAATCTCGTGATCGATGACGATTCCCTTTGGATTCACCGTCATGATACAACTAAGTGCCAATCGATCCTCTCCCGCATTCAGCGAGCAGATACCGTTCGACAACTTATGGGGCAGCATAGGGATAACCCGGTCCACCAGATATACGCTGGTTCCACGCTCCAAAGCCTCTCTGTCAATTGCGCTATTCTCCTGCACATAGTTGGTTACATCAGCAATGTGAACCCCCAGTATATAGTTCTCTCCCGCTCTTGTCACCGATACTGCATCATCCAGATCCTTAGCATCCTCGCCATCTATAGTCACCATCTGCCAGTCCCGGATATCCTTTCGTCCCGCACGGTCAGCTTCACTTACATCCTTCGCTACACGTTCTGCCTGATTCAGAATCTTCTCTGAGAATTCTACCGGCAGATCATAACCTTTCACAATGGACATAATGTCTGTCCCCGGATCATTAATATGACCGATAATCTCTATCACTTTTCCTTCCGGCTTCTTTCCCGGTTCTCCGTAAGAAGTCAGTTCTACAACCACCTTATGCCCGTTTATGGCTCCTTTTGACCTCTCCACCGGAATAAAAATATCCTGGAAAAATCTCTGGTTATCCGGAATTACAAATCCATAGTTCTTGTTTTCCTTCATCTGATACAGACCAACAACCTTCGTCAGGCCTCTGGATACAATTCGTACAATCTTCCCTTCACGGCTTCTCCCCTGTGGCTCTCTCGTAATCGTGACCTCAACTTCATCTCCGTCAAAGGCTCCGTTCGTATCCTCTTCTCCTATGAATATATCAGAATCCTCGTCCGGGATCACAACGAATCCATAGCCTCTAAGGTTCGCCCTGTAAATACCGGTCAGGCGCTTTGCTTCTCCCTTACAGTATTTTCCCCGTTTCGACAGATAGATCTTACCGTCTGTCTCCAGCGATTCCAACACTTTGCGCAGGTCATCCCGCTGTTCCTTTGGAACCTGCAGAAGCATGGCAAGTTCTTTGAACTTCATCGGAACATACAGATCATCACATATGAGGTCATAGATTACCTTTTTTCTCTTTTCAAATGTCTTGTCCATCTCTTACAAGTCCTCCAATGGCATATCTTTTAAACACATCCGCTGTCCCTGGTATACGCAAAGAGACACTCCCATACAGGAGTGTCCCACCATTCTCATAAAAATATACATTACCGTGCAAAGCACGCCACCCATAAGGTGTGTATTGCGGTATGCTCGAATGAGTATGCCTTGTCTTATGCAAATACTTTCAAATTCAACACTGCTGCCAGTACAATAAACAGAATCGCAAGGAACTTCGTAGACTTCACCAGTGCACCCTCCATAGAGCGTCCCTTGTTCTGTCCCCAGTAAGAATCAGCCATGCCACCGATGGTGCCAAGTCCTGCTGACTTACCTTCCTGCATCAACACGATTGCCGTTAACGCGATACAGTCTATTGCAAATATAATCATTAAAACCGTCTTTAAAATCTCCACTTTCTACACCTCCTGCGGATAAACCATTATTATTCTATCACAGGAGAGAATTAATGACAAGGATTTTTTTCAGTTTGGGACATAGTAAAAGTACATTTTACTACGTCCCAAACTAGCATATACCCTGTACCTATTTAAATCGCAAATGGATTCATATACTCTGCCACATCCCCCAGCCGCTCTTCTATTCTAAGCAACTGGTTATATTTTTCCACTCGTTCAGACCTGCATGGCGCGCCGGTCTTAATCTGTCCTGCGTTAAAAGCCACCGCAATATCTGCAATAATGGCATCCGCTGTCTCTCCGGATCTATGGGATACAATCGTCTTATACCCTGCATTCTTTGCCATCTCTATTGCATCGAATGCCTCTGTCAGTGTTCCAATCTGGTTCACTTTAATCAGGATTGCATTTGCCGCCTTTTTCTCGATGCCTTTTTTCAGCCGTTTTGTATTCGTAACAAAGAGATCATCTCCGACCAGCTGGATATGCAGACCCAGCCTGGTCGTAAGCAATTCCCATCCTTCCCAGTCTTCCTCATCCAAAGGATCTTCAATAGAAGCAATCGGGAATTCCTCTGTCAGTTCTTCGTAATAATCAATCAATTCTTCCGCTGACCGTATGATCTTATGCCCATGCATCCGGCTCTCGCCTTCAAATACATATTTGCGGAAGTTCTTATCATATAATTCTGTTGCTGCCACATCCAGAGCAAATACAATATCTTCTCCCAACTTATATCCCGCTGTCTTTACTGCTTCCGCAATGAAACGAAGCGCCTCCTTCGCATCCGGAAGATCCGGGGCGAACCCGCCTTCATCTCCCACCGCAGTACTGTACCCCTGTTCCTTCAAAAGCCTCTTCAATGCATGATAGATTTCCGCACACATCCGAAGT
This sequence comes from uncultured Dorea sp., assembly GCA_945870325.1. Classification (GTDB taxonomy): domain Bacteria; phylum Bacillota; class Clostridia; order Lachnospirales; family Lachnospiraceae; genus CAMBRQ01. The sequence continues at coordinate 58,376 of CAMBRQ010000012.1, forward strand.
CCTTCCCGAAAACAGCACGCACCCACAGGCATGATCATGAATTCCTGGATATCAATCGTATTATCCGCGTGCTTTCCTCCATTCATAATGTTCATCATCGGTACCGGCATCTGCTTGGCATTCGTCCCGCCCAGGTATGAAAAAAGCGGCAGTCTCAATGCGTCTGCCGCTGCTCTTGCTGCTGCCATAGATACCCCGAGCATCGCATTGGCTCCCAGATGGGACTTATTCTCCGTTCCATCTAACTGAACCAGAACCCGGTCGAGTTCTGTCTGTTCGAATACATTCATTCCGATGACCGCCGGAGCAATCTTAGCATTCACATGGTCTACTGCCCGTTCCACGCCAAGCCCTCCATAGCGCTCTTCTTTATCCCTTAACTCCAACGCCTCATACTGACCGGTAGATGCCCCGGAAGGCACACAGGCTCTTCCACAATGCTCATCTCCTGCCAGTACCTCTACTTCTATGGTAGGATTCCCGCGGGAATCCAGTATTTCTCTCGCGTACACATCTGTAATCGGTAAATACTTATGCATCTTCTACTTCCTCCTTCATAGGAAGTATTATGCACCGATTCCAGAATTCTAATGCGGGAAAACAGAATCACTAATACAACTTTCTGTATATATCCGCCATCTGCTGCCAGGTCAGTTTGACATAACTCTGATTCAAAAGTCTCTGCTGTGATTCTTCCACACTTTTTGCGAAGCCTTCAATCTCCTCTTCCGTCATTCCATATTCATGCAAATGCTTTCTTGCAATAATCTTGTCAAGCAATGCCTCCAGTTCCTGATACACTGCTTCTTCATTACACTCCAACAGCCCGCTTAAGAAACGATTCAGTTTCTCAATCTTTCCCTCTGGCTTCAATTCCTGATACACAGCGAATACTGCCGTCAGAAACTGGTAGTTCGCCTCTCCGTGCGTCACATGATACACACCACTCAATGGATAAGACATCGCATGTACCGCGCCTGTTCCCGCATTGCCGAATGCTACTCCTGCCAGATTGCTCGCTGTCAGGAACTCATCCAGCAGATTCATACGGTAGCCCGGTCCATGTTCCACAAGCTTACGGAATCCTTCAATGATCATCTCCATCGCCTTCATGCTGAACATCTCTGTATAGAGATTCGCTTTCGGGGATACATAAGACTCAATTGCATGAATAAATGCATCAATCGCACTGGTTGCAAAAAAAGAATACGGAAGCCCACTCAAAAGTTCAGGTATCAACACTGCATCATCGGCATAGATCTCATCCACTGCCAATCCAAGTTTCGTATGCAGGCTGGTAAGTTCTGTAATCGACACATTCGATACCTCAGATCCTGCACCACACGTAGTTGGCACCGCGACCAATTGACGAGCCTTTTTAAGCGGCACTTTGCGCTGAAAGATCTCCTCTGCCTTATATGTACCCTCCAGCACCAGAATCTTCGCCATGTCAATGACCGCGCCACCGCCAATCGCTATGATCCTTGTACATCCAGCCCTGGCAAAATCCTGTATCAGACCATCTATCATAATGTCCGTTGGTTCCCCAGCCCCATACTTACTCTTATACTCAACATGGGCTTCCAGTCCAAGCGGCGCAAAATACGTCTCATAGATACTCTTGCTTGCCAGGATAAAATCTCCCTTGCCAATCTGATATTCTTTCACGAATTCTTCTGCATGTTCAAACTTTTGAATTTTTGGTTTCTGTTGAAATATTTTCATCTTGTCTCACCTCGTATATTTTCCATAAAATGCATGAAAAGCCTCTTTAAAATGCATTTTTTTAATAAGTAACAGTTCAGCCATAAGCCGGATTGTGGGTGAATCATGCTTGCATGAATGAACACACGATCCGACTTATGAGCGGAGCGCCATTTTATGAGCAAAAATAGCTGCGTAGCAGCGGAGAAGCATCGTAGATGCGTTTTGCGAATGGCGCGGGCTGAACTGTTACTTTAATAATTCTAATATACCACTAATCCGTTGACTTTTAAAGACACGAGCGTTACAATCTTTGATGGAGTTTCACTGCTTTTTACAAAAGCAAATCTATGATGAATCACTTGGGGAATATATTATGAAATCACAATTGAAAAACTTTAGTCTGTTAACCTTTAGCACACTGGTAATGGCTGTTGGCATCTACTTTTTCAAATTCGCCAACAACTTTACATTCGGAGGCATTACAGGTCTTGCCGTCTTAGTTGCCAGACTCTGCCCAATCTCAGCCAGTGATTTTTCTTTCGTTGCCAACATGGTTCTGCTGGTCATCGGACTCTTTGTCCTGGGCAAGAAATTTGCCGCCAAAACTGCATACAGCAGTATCCTGCTCTCAGTTACCCTGTCGGCGCTGGAACGAATCTATCCCATGTCCCAGCCGCTGACCGACCAGCCAATCCTCGAACTGGCTTTTGCAATTGCTCTGCCTTCCGTCAGTTCTGCGATCCTGTTCAACATCGGGGCTTCCAGCGGCGGTACGGATATTATTGCCATGATCATGAAGAAATACACCAGTTTCGATATCGGAAAAGCATTGCTAATCACAGATTTCTTCATTACATTGGCAGGTTGCTTCGTGTTCGATATCCAGACCGGATTATATTCTTTCCTTGGACTCGCGCTTCGCTCTTTCATGATCGATGGATTTATCGAAAGTTTGAACCTGTCCAAGTATTTCAACGTTGTATGCAGCAACCCGAAGCCAATCTGCGATTTCATCAAAGATGATCTGCACAGAAGCGCAACGATCGTTTTGGCTCAGGGCGCATTTTCCGGAGAAGATAAATACATTATCTTTACTGTTTTAAACCGCGTTGAAGCCGTAAAACTTCGTAATTATATCAAACAGAACTCGCCGGATGCATTCTTGCTGATCTCCAACACCAGCGAGATTATAGGAAAAGGGTTCCACTCAGTCTAGAGTGAAACCCTTTTGCATATCATAACTCTATTAACTTACCATGAGTCCTTCTGATTTGATTACATCAATCACCTGGTTCACGTATTTTGCACACAACTCATCCGTTGCTGCTTCTACCATAACACGGATTACCGGCTCTGTTCCGCTTTCTCTTACCAGGATACGTCCATCATCGCCAAGCGCCTCTGCCACTGCATTCACCGCTTTGGTCACTTCCGGATTCTCTCTTGCAGTCTTCTTATCTGCCACACGGACATTCTTCAGAAGCTGTGGATAGATCTTCACCGGCTCAGCCAGTTTGGACAGGCTCATTTTCTTCTCCAGCATAACTTCCATAATCATAAGAGAAGTCAGGATACCGTCACCCGTTGTTGCATGTTTGCTGAAAATAATGTGTCCGGACTGTTCTCCGCCAAGAGAGAAGTTATTACGAACCATATTCTCATATACGTATTTGTCACCTACTGCGGTCTTCTCATACTTAAGCCCCGCTTTGTCACAGGCTTTGTACAGCCCAAGGTTAGACATGATCGTTGTTACAATCGTATCCCCATTCAGACGTCCATTCTCTTTCATGTATTTACCGCAGATGTACAGGATCAGGTCACCGTCAACCACATTGCCATTCTCGTCTACTGCAATACATCTGTCTGCATCTCCATCGTATGCGAATCCTACATCCAGTTTCTTCTCCTTTACATACTCCTGCAATACTTCGATATGTGTAGAACCGCAATTGGTATTGATATTCGTTCCGTCAGGCTCGCAATTGATCACATAAGTCTTAGCACCCAACGCATCATATACACTCTTTGCAATTGCAAATGCACTACCATTCGAGCAGTCCAAGCCAACTTTCATATCTTCAAAAGAACGGGTAGCCAGAGAAATCAGATAGCCGATATATCGGTTTCTTCCTGCCGCATAATCGATGGTACGTCCGATATCATCCTTCTTTGCAAGTGGAAGTTCCCCGATCTCACCATCAATATATGCCTCGATCTTCTCTTCGACCTCTGCCTCAATCTTGTGTCCCTTTCCATTGATAATCTTGATTCCATTGTCATAATATGGATTATGGCTTGCAGAAATCATAATTCCACAGTCAAAATTATCCGTTCTGGTTACATAAGATACACTTGGCGTCGTTGTTACATGCAGCAGATGTGCATTCGCACCTGATGCTGTGATGCCTGCTGCCAGCGCATACTCGAACATATAACTGCTTCTTCTTGTATCCTTTCCAATGACTACTTTGGCTTTATGATCCTGTCCATAATACCAGCCAAGGAATCTTCCTACTTTGAAGGCATGTTCAACTGTAAGTACTTCATTGGCTTCGCCACGGAACCCATCAGTTCCAAAATATTTTCCCATAATAATATGTCTCCTTCATATGATTTATCTTATCTACCGATTTTTTTGTACAATCAGTTCCACTCAATATATTATATAAGGTTTGCCATGATTATACAACATTTTTTCACGAATTCTCTTCAATTGGGGTAACAGTTCAGCCTTTTAATTAATTTGATGGGTTTAACACCGGCTAAAATA
>CAMBRQ010000013.1 GCA_945870325.1 uncultured Dorea sp.
AAGTATTGAATTTTCAAGGTGCGAAGCCCATTTTAGGTATGGGAAGTCTTAGTAATATAGTTGTCTCTCCCCATCAATCGTCTCTTTCAATCGATATTCTGACAATTTCAGTGCCTTTGTAAGATCTCCACTGCGAATAAATGCAAGGAGTTGCTCGTTATATTGGATGAGCGGTTCTTTTCCATAGAGTTGATAATACCGAAGCCACAGATTACAGCATGGTTCCCGGAAAGAGCCGTAATACAGAGGCAGAAGGATATTCCCGCTGATAATACATAATTCATGGTCGAATCTAAAACAGCAGTCAGCGAATTCTGTGCCGTTCTGGCAGTTACGGATATCCTCCAGAATCTGTTCCATCGTCAGGAATTCTTTCATAGTGATCTTCGGGACTACCAGTTTTAAAATCAGGGTTTCCAGAGCCGACCGGACTTCCAGCAAAGCCTTTACCTCGTCCCTACGAAGCATTCTGCCGTTATAACTCATGATAGATACGAGGGTAGTCAGGGAACCGCTGCGCCGATAGTCTGCGACAAAGACTCCAATACGCGGACGGATCTCAAGGAATCCTTTTCCTTCCATCTCTGCCAGCCCGGCATTCACAATGGTACGGCTGACCCCCATCTGCTCGGCAAGGATACGTTCTGAGGGCAGTTTCTCTCCAACCTGAAGTTCCCCTGATAAAATCATACTTTCTAATTCTTTTACAAAAAGCCCTTTTAGAGAAGGGGCAGATATTTTCTTGAATCCCATAGTAGCACTCCTGTTATGTTGGCGCTCTGGTAATACCAGATAATCAGAGTCTAGCATAAATATAAAAAAAACGCAATAAAAGGATGAAAGATCATACAAAACAAGTAGGTTTTATTGACTGTATTTTGTGAAAAATGTTATAACTTAGATAAGTATTTAACAAAATATAATTACTGGTAATTCCAGTAAAGAGCGGAATCACATATAACGTAAAGGAGGAAATACAGATGAAAAAACAGGAACTGAGACCCAAGATTGTAAAATTGTGTAAAATCGTGGGAGGCTTAACCGGAGTGGTCAATAAGATTGATGAGAATGCACCGGAATATTATTCTCTGGCCTCGATTCTAACGGATGATGAAGCGGATGTAGCCATTGCCTGTGGACTTAGAAAAGAGCGTACGGTGGAGTATCTTGCAAAAAAGGTAGGGAAATCGGAGGAGGAAGTACATAGACTGGCAGAGCATTTGGCATGGATTGGCGTATTCCGGGTGACGACAGATCCGATAGATAAGAAGGACCGGTATTATATGCAGATATTCGCACCGGGAATTATGGAGATGCTGGTGAATAATCAGGATCTTCTAAAGACGCATCCGGAGGTGGCAAGAGCATTTGAAGAATACACTCGGATTCGTATGGCGAATATGGCACCGATGATGCCGAACGGCTATGGACTTATGAGGGTGATTCCCGTGGAGAGCGCTTTAAAGAATGTAAAAGGAGTCCATAAATATGACCGGTTAAGCTATTATATCGATAAATACGATATTTTCTCTGTATCGCCTTGTTCCTGCCGTGCATCCAGACGTGTTCTTGGGGATAGCTGCGGGCATCTGGAAGAAGATATGTGTATCCAGATGGGAAAAGGTGCAGAACATTACATCCGGACCGGACGGGCTCGCCAGATATCTCGGGAAGAAGTGTATGAGATTATCAAACGCGCAGAAGACAATGGACTGATGCATGATATTCCGAATGTGGAAGAAGCAGGAGAGAGCGCGGCAATCTGTAACTGTTGTGCATGTTCCTGTTTTGGACTTCGTGTCGGTATGATGTATGGCGCCAGAGACTTGATCCGTTCTAATTATACGGCTGTTATTGATGAGAGCAAATGTGTGGCATGTGGACAATGTGTGGAGAACTGTCCGGGCAATGCGCTGAAACTGGGACAGAAATTATGTACGGAAACTCCGCTCCCACATGTGGAATATAAAAAGATGAGTGACAGCCTGTGGAGTAAGAAAGACTGGAATGTAGATTACAGAGAAAATAGAGAAGATGTTGTGCCAACCGGAACTGCACCGTGTAAGACTGCCTGTCCGGCACATATTGCAGTACAGGGATATCTCAGGCTGGCAGCAGAAGGAAGATACAAGGATGCATTGGCTTTGATTAAGAAAGAAAATCCATTTCCGGCAGTATGCGGCCGCATCTGTAACCATCGCTGTGAGACGGAATGTACACGTGGAAATGTGGACGAAGCGGTTGCCATTGATGAAGTAAAGCGGTTTATAGCAGATCATGACCTATATGCAGAGACCAGATACATTCCTCCGATGGTGAATCAGATTGGGAGACCTTATCCGCAGAAGATCGCGATTATCGGAGCAGGTCCTGCTGGTATGAGTTGTGCGTTTTACCTGGCACAAAAGGGCTATTCTCCGGTAGTATTCGATAAGGCTATGCGTCCGGGTGGTATGCTGATGAATGGAATCCCGTCTTTCCGGTTAGAGAAGGATGTGGTAGAGGCAGAGATTGATATCCTGCGTGAGATGGGCGTGGAATTCAGATGTGGAGTTAAAGTTGGCAAAGATATTACGATAGAAGAACTGAGGACACAAGGATTTAAGGCCTTCTATCTTGCGATTGGCGCACAGGGAGGTCGCAGTGTCGGTGTGCCTGGCGAAGAGGCAGACGGTGTCCTGGCAGGTGTCAAGTTTATGACAGATGTGAATCTTGGAAAAGATATCACACTGACAGGAAGGACAGTTGTAATCGGTGGCGGCAATGTGGCTGTGGATGTGGCAAGAACGGCAGCCCGTGTGGGATCTGATACTGTTTCCATGTTCTGTCTGGAGTCCAGAGATATTATGCCGGCAGCGGAAGATGAAGTGAAAGAGGCAGAAGAAGAAGGTATCCAGGTACAGAATGGCTGGGGACCAAAAGAGATTCTGACAGAAGATGGAAAAGTAAAGGGAATTGTCCTTAAAAAATGCACGGCAGTATTCGATGCGAATCATCGGTTTGCACCGCAGTATGACGAGAGTGACCTTCTTACGGTAGAATGTGAGAATATCCTGATGTCCGTTGGACAGTCCATTGAGTGGGGAGACCTTCTTGCAGGGACAAAAGTGGAATTGAATCGGAATGGCACCGTGAAGGCAGATGCACTTACTTACCAGACGACAGAACCGGATATCTTTGCCGGAGGTGATGTATATACAGGACCGAAATTTGCGATTGATGCGATTGCAGCCGGCAAAGAAGCGGCAATATCATTGCACCGTTATGTTCAGCCGGGACAGACTCTGACGATGGGACGTGACAGGAGGAATTATCGTGCGCTGGATAAGAAGAATGTTCTGATTCCGATTGAGTCATTTGATAACTGCAGGCGCCAGATTCCAGGTTATAATTCTGCTAAGGCAAAGAGTTTTGGAGATACCCGTGTTACATTTACCGAAGAGCAGGTAAAGAAGGAGACGGCACGATGCTTAAGTTGTGGTGCTACGAAGGTGGATTCGTATCTATGTGTTGGCTGTGGACTATGTACCACAAAGTGTGAATTTGATGCGATCAAGTTAGAAAAGACCAGAGAAATGCGTCCGGTACAGGCAGGTAGTTTTGAGACGATGCCGATCAAGGTGGCAGAGCATGTGGTAAAGAAAGCAGGCAAGATGATTGCAAAGAATGTAAAACGGTAAGAGGCAAAGTTATGCATGAATTAGGATTATGCGATGCCATTGTCAAGATGATGGATGGCATTCTTGAGCAAGAACGTATGGAAGGTGCGAATAAGATTGTACTGGAGATTGGGGAATTAAGCGGTGTAGAAGCACATTTTATGGAAGATAGCTGGATAGCAGTAACTGCTCGGACGAAATACGAAGATACAGAACTCCAGATCGAGATGGTTCCAGGGATTGCTCGGTGTTTGGACTGTGGAGAGGAATGCAGGGCGGTTACATGCAATCTCAGATGCCCGTTATGCGGGAGTGTAAAACTGGCGCCGATATCAGGAACAGACATGACGATTAAAAGTATTGAAGCATATTAAGGGAGGAAGGAGAATAAGATGGACAAATTCAGAGTAATTGAAGTAAAGCAGAGTATATTTGAGAACAATGACAAACAGGCGGAGGAACTTCGCAAGGAATTAAAAGAGCAGGGAGTCTATCTTCTGAATCTGATGTCAAGTCCTGGCTCCGGTAAGACGACGACACTTAGCCGAACCATAGAGGCACTTCGGGATGAGATGAAGATTGGAGTCATGGAAGCGGATATCGATTCCGATGTAGATGCACGTACTATAGAACAACTGGGAGCGAAGGCAATCCAACTGCATACTGGAGGTATGTGCCATCTGGATGCTGATATGACTAGACAAGGAATTGAGAACTTTGGCGTGGACGGACTGGACCTGGTGATTCTTGAGAATGTGGGCAATCTGGTCTGTCCGGCAGAATTTGATACTGGAGCTTCTAAAAATGCTATGGTTCTTTCCGTTCCGGAAGGGCATGATAAGCCGCTTAAGTATCCGCTGATGTTCAGCGTGTGTGATGTGGTACTGGTAAATAAAATGGACGTTCTGCCATATTTTGACTTTGATATGGAGAAATGTAAAGAGTACGTGCACATGCGTAATCCGAAAGCAACGGTAATCCCTATCTGTGCAAAGACTGGCGAGGGGATGGAACAGTGGTTCGACTGGCTTCGAAGAGAAGTAGCGCAGTGGAACGCGTAGAAGAGGCAGGAGGAGTGAAGATATGGCAAAGAAAAAAGTAGAAGGCCGTGAACCGATTCTAAAACTCGGGCAAATGATCACTGACCGAATCGGGGTAAAAGTGACGGCAGATGATCCGGAATATTGGGGGCTGGCAGGAGTCGTAACGGATGAGATGGCAGAGGTTGCATTGAAGATGGGTGTTCGTAAGCCTAAGACCCTGGATGAGATGGTAAAACTGACAGGGATGGAACGAGAGTATCTGAAAGATCTGCTGCAGCGAATGGGTGAGATCGGAATTATTGAATTCGGATGGGAGAATCCCAGACATGAGAAACAGTATATCCTGCCTATGTTTGTTCCGGGTAGTGCGGAATATCTGAATATGAATATGGAGCAGATCAGAGAGCATCCGGAAGTGGCAAAATTCTTTGAGCGTATGACCTTCCTGCCACTTGAAAAGATTACTCCGATGGTACCGCCCGGAGGTGCCGGTATCGGGATGCATGTAATCCCGGTGGAGAAGGCAATCGAGGCGGAAAATAAATCTATCAGTATTGAGCACATCTCGCATTGGCTGGATAAATACGACGGCAAGTATGCAGCAACCCCATGTTCCTGCCGCTATTCTCGCACTGTCCTGGGAGAAGGCTGTGCGGATGACCCGGAGGACTGGTGCATCGGTGTAGGGGATATGGCGGACTTCATGGTGGAAGTACAAAAAGGCAGATATATTACAAGAGAAGAAGTTCTTGAGATCTTCCAGAAGGCAGAAGATAATGGATTCGTTCATCAGATCACGAATATTGACGGTGAGGATAAGATTATCGGTATTTGTAATTGCAATGTAGAAATCTGTAATGCGCTTCGTACCTCACAGTTATTCAATACACCGAACATGTCCCGTTCTGCTTATGTTGCCAGAGTGGAGAAGGAGAACTGTGTGGCGTGTGGGCGCTGCGTAGAATATTGTCCTGCCGGCGCGGTAAAATTAGGTCAGAAACTCTGTACCAAAGATGGACCGGTAGAATATCCAAAGCATGAACTGCCGGATAGAGTAAAGTGGGGACCGGAGAAATGGGATGTAGATTACCGTGACAATAACCGAATCAACTGTTATGATACCGGAACCGCTCCGTGTAAGACTGCCTGTCCTGCACATATTGCAGTACAGGGATATCGCAGAGCAGGATCTAAAAGCAGAGACCAGATATATACCTCCGGTAGTTACTCCTACACTTCGGGGACCATTTCCGCAGAAGATTGCGATTATTGGTGCCGGACCGGCGGGCTTAAGCTGTGCGTTCTATCTGGCGACCAAAGGATATCATCCAACCGTGTTTGAGAAGAATGATCGTCCGGGGGGTATGCTGGTATATGGCATCCCATCTTTTAAATTGGAAAAAGATGTGGTGGATGCGGAGATAGAGATTATCCGTGAATTAGGTGTAGAAATTAAGTGCGGCGTGGAAGTCGGAAAAGATATTACGCTGGAAGAATTGCGATTTCAGGGGTATGAGGCATTCTATCTTGCAATCGGATGTCAGGGAAGTCGAAGTGCCGGAATCCATGGTGAGGATGCAAAAGGTGTTATGAGTGCTGTGGAGTTCCTGCATACCGTGGCAGAGGACGATACATATAAGGTGACAGGCAGGTCTGTGATAATCGGAGGCGGCAATGTTGCCATCGATGTGGCACGTACGGGAAGACGCTGTGGTTCGGAAGAGGTGTCCATGTATTGTCTGGAGTCCAGAGAAGAGATGCCGGCATCTGCGGAAGAGATCATGGAGGCAGAGGAAGAAAATGTTGTGATCCATTGTGGATGGGGACCGAAAGAGATCCTGACAGAAGATGGCAAGGTGACAGGAATTGTATTAAAGAGATGTCTCTCTGTTTTTGATGAGGAACATAGATTCAGTCCGAAATATGATGAGAGTGACACCATTACAGTTGCATGTGATCATGTATTCTTAAGTATTGGTCAGAGTATCCAGTGGGGAGATTTGCTTCAAGGGTCTAAGGTTGAACTGGGAAGAGGAAATGGCGCGAAAGCGGATGCGCTTACTTATCAGACGGCGGAACCGGATATCTTCGTTGGCGGAGATGTGTACACCGGACCGAAATTCGCAATTGATGCTATTGCGGCAGGAAAGCAGGGAGCAGAATCGATCCATCGCTTCGTACATGAGAATGCAAGCCTGACGATCGGACGTAATCGCCGACAGTTTGTGGAACTTGATAAGAAGAATCTTGCGATTAATGTGAACAGTTATGATCATTCTGAGCGTCAAACGGTAAATTTAGATCGTACGATTGATTCTAAGTATTCGTTCCGAGATGCGAAGAAGACGTTTACAGAAGAACAAGTGAAGATTGAGACTGCGAGATGCCTGGGATGTGGTGCGTCTGTGGTAGATGAGAACAAATGTATTGGCTGCGGTTTGTGTACGACAAAGTGCGAATTCGATGCAATCCACCTTCACAGAGAGCATCCGGAATGCAGTAAGATGGTGAAGACAGAAGATAAGATGAAAGCAATCCTGCCATACATGCTGAAGCGAGAATTGAAGATTCGGTTCGGTAAGAAGGAGAAATAGCCGATGCATGAACTTGGAATTGTATTTCATATTATTGACAGCCTGACCGAAGTGGGGAAAGAGAACTCCTTAAGTAAGATTTCCAGTGTTACGCTGGAAATCGGCGAGGTGTCTGCGGTGTTATCGGACTATCTGACAGAGTGCTGGAAATGGGCAGTCGACCGGACGGAGTTACTAAAAGGAGCAGAATTGATCGTTGAGAAGATTCCCGCAGTTACTTATTGCGAGGATTGTGAGAGGACATACAGCACGGTTGAATATGGAAGGACTTGTCCGTATTGCGGAGGAGGAAATACGTATCTGATTCAGGGGAATGAGACAAATATTAAGGAGATAGAAGCCTGCGAAACCTAAACGATTCTATCTTTTTGCACATGGTTTATTATTGAGGAGGATCTTTGAATCCTCCTTTTTCTATGCATAAAAGGCATGAAAAACCATTCAACCTAAGTATTAGACATATATGATACATTGGGAATATAATATCAACAGAAAGAAAAAATCCATATGGACAGTTCTTCGTAGGAGAAAGTTATCTGAAGATGCTGACGACAGAAGGAGTTGGTGTAAGAAACGTAACGTTCGAACCAGGCTGCCGTAACAAGTGGCACATCCACCATGCAAAATCAGGCAGCGGACAGATCCTTCTGGTAACCGGTGGAAGAGGCTGGTATCAGGAATGGTGCGAATCGGTGTCTGATGAGGACTATGGGAAATTGTTGTAAACTATTGGCGTATTATGGAATAAAATGAAGAATTAAAATCGAACGTCTAATGAACAGAAGCAGGTGAACCGTATGTTTACCTGCTTTTCTACACTTAAATGAAAAACTAAATTTTACTCATGCAAAACGGGCATCTGAAAATAGTGTGCGAGACTAAATTACACATGTCTTATGTGTAAGGCTAAATTCTGGTGCAGTGAAATCTGCCTGTACTTAAACTATTTTATTTCAAGAGGTTTGGACTAAGCATAACATCGTCAGGGGCAATTACCTTTAACCCTAATGTTTTATGCAGCTTATTGTCCAGGAGCAAAAATAGTGGCGAACGCTACTATTTTGTGCTATACTATAATGCGGAAAATGGAGGTGAAAATTACATGAATAATATTTTTCCAAATATCGGACGCTGCATCTCTATTCTGGACCGTCTGATGAAGATGTATTATGATCACGGATTGGCGGATTTTGAAATCGGCTGGGGACAGCAATTTTATGTGGAATATATCTACGACCACCCGGGGACATCTGCGCAGGAAATGGTAGAGTATATACGGGTTGATAAGGCAACATTGACTAAGATTATTAAAAAACTGGTAGAAATCGGATATGTGGAAACAGCCAGTGATGAAAAGGACAGGCGCATCAGGCATTTGTATCTTACGGAGAAAGGTATTCCGGCAGTAAATCGTATCAAAGAAATACACAGTGATTTCTACAATACATTGTGTTCCGGTATTTCATCAAAGGATATACAGTTGACGGAACGCACGATGGAACAGATGATGGAAAACATCAATCAAAAGGTATGGCACAGAATGGAGGAATCGTAATATTGGGAGTAAAGAATAAAAATCAGGAGGTATGCAGATGAAAGTGACAATTTATTTAGGACAGGAAAATGTAGAAGTTCGGGAATTACCAGATCCCGTTTGCGGCGATAATGATGTGATTATTCAAAACATTTATTCCAGTATCTGTGGAACTGATGTGGCAGTTTATGTGAAAGGTCCGAACACAGGTCATCGAATCAAGGTGGGAGGTGAGTTTGGACATGAAACCGTTTCCCGTGTCGTGGAAGTAGGTAAGAATGTAACCGGATTTAAGGTGGGAGAGCGTGTTTATCCATACCCCCGCAATGCGAAAAATGATACGAAACGTGCAGGTACGATTGGCGGATTTTCAGAGTATATTCTTGTGCCGGAAGCCAGGCGTGACCATTCTCTTTATGCCGTCCCGGAGGAAATATCAGATCGGCTGGCATGTTTGATTGAACCTTTTACAGTAGGATGCCGCGCTGCCCGCCGTGGACAGCCGCAAAAGGGAGAGAGTGCCGTAGTGTTTGGCTGCGGAACGATTGGCATTGCTGCCGCTGTTGCTTTGAAATATTTCGGAATGGATAAGGTTATGCTTTGTGATGTATCGGATTTCCGCTTGGGGATTGCAGAGGAGTTGGGATTTGCTGTTTGCAACACGGGAAAAGAGGATTTTGTGGAAAGGGCAGCGGAATACTTTGGAACTGCCCCTTCTCTGACCGGCATGGTACCAAATATTGATTGCTGGATTGATGCTGCAGGTGCGGAAAACATTCTGGATTCTTTCATGCAGCATGGAAAGATCATTAGTCGTTTCGTAGCAGTGGCTGTGAACAATAAACCACGCCAGCTTGATCTTCTGCATATGACTTATGCACAAAAAAGCATTATTGGATCTGGCGGTTATTTCCCAGAAGATGTGCGGGATGTTATGGCAATCATGGCAAGTGGAAAATGGAATCTGGAATCTATTATTACACAGGAATTTCCGTTGGAGCAGATCTCCGAGGCGATTCAGACTGCGGCAGATCCGGATAGGGCTTTTAACGTGACGATTAAGTTTTAGATTGCCAAAAAGTATGATACAGATTGGAGGAATAAACTTGGAAAACAATACAATCTCGCCAAAGCAGCGAACGGGTATTTTTCTTACTTTGATTGTTGGAACTTTTGTTACAGCGATGTCTACTACGGTTACGGCAAATATGATTCCGAACTTTACGGAATATTTTGGGGTGTCTGCCAATCTCGCTCAATGGCTGACAAGCGGTGCAACATTAATATCAGGAATTATTATTCCTGTTACGGCATTTCTGCTTAAGAAGGTGCCGAACAAGATTTATTTTTTTGCGACAATGTTAGCATATACGTTGGGTTCTCTATTTGCATTTTTGGCGCAGGCTTTCCCGGTATTGCTTGTCAGTCGTTTGGTTCAGGCAGTTGGATGCGGCATGATGATTCCTTTCGGGCAGATTATGCTTTTGAATCTCTATCCAGCTGAGAAGCACGGAAGGGTTATGGCGGCATTTTCCATGGCGTCTATGGTATCTACTGTGGTAGGTCCGACTTATGCGGGGCTGATGCTGGAAGCAGTCGGGTGGCGCGGTGTGTTTGCGTCCTTGTTTGTGTTTGGACTTGTGCTCATTGTTGTTGGAAGTATCTTTATGAAAAATATCATCCCGCGGACAGATGCCGAATTAAATGTAGGTTATGTTCTTCTTTCGGCTGTCGGCTTTACCACTCTGCTAATTGGTGTCAGCAACATGGGAAGCGGTTCAGTTCTGAAACTAACAAGTGGCGGACTGATGTTGATAGGTGTTATTTCCCTTGCTATATTTTCGAGGCTTCAGCTTACCTCAAAAAAGCCGATGTTGAATCTGCGAGTATTTAAAAAAGCTTCTTTTCTGATTGCAGTTGTAATCAGCATTTGTCTGTATTTGATTGCCATGGGAACGGGAGTGATTCTGCCGATTTTTACAAAATCTATCTGTGGCTTCTCTGATTCGGCTTATGGATATGCAACGCTTGTTGGATCAATTCTGGCCGTATTTACGACGCTGTATGCAGGCAGAATCTATGATAAAATGGGGATTAAGCCTATGTTTTTCGCTGGTATTATTCTATTTGCAGTATACTCTGTCATGGGAATCTGCTTCTCGGAAAATACAGGAATTATATACATTGCAGTAACCTTTGCACTTCAGACGATTGCGATGTCTGTGTTGAATTCCCCTGCTACGACTATGGCGCTTAGCAAACTTACCGGAAATATCCGTATAGACGGAAGCGCGGTTTTCAACACGATACGTCAGATTTCCAGTTCATTGGCATCTACGCTTTCGGTATTGATTTATACATTGGCAGGAAGTGATATCAATGCGATTCATATTGTATATGTATATTATGGAATCGTAACGGTTGCTATTATTGTATCTGTCTTGTTGTATCTGAAGGCGGTATCGAAGTTGGAATAGTTGTATTAGCCTACGGCTAAGTGCATTTGTCTCACGGCAGGTGCGCTTTTTGTTGCCATAGCATCCGGAGGGAACTGTCAGTGGCATCGAGAATATGCAAATTAATAAAACTCAAACAAAAGTCAAACATTGTGTAAATAATCATGCGATATTCTTCAAGAACTTATGTTGAGCCTTCACTTTTCGACAGATTAAATCGATACGTAGTTGTGTACAAAGCAAGTGTTTTTCCTAATATTCAATTGTCAAACTCCCGTGTGGGAGAGTCTTCATTTTCTATGCGTAAAAGGCATGAAGAACCATTCAACCTAAGTATTAGACATATATGATATATTAGGAATATAATATCAACAGAAAGAAAAAAATCCATTATACACTATATTTTCAGGAGGTATCAGATTATGAGTATAGAACAGATAAAACAGGATTTGGGCGGTGGCGCCGTATTTGACATGGGCGAGGTTAATCCATATGGACAGTTCTTCGTAGGAGAAAGTTATCTGAAGATGCTGACGACAGAAGGAGTTGGTGTAGGAAACGTAACGTTCGAACCAGGCTGCCGTAACAACTGGCACGTCCATCATGCTAAATCAGGCGGCGGACAGATCCTTCTGGTAACCGGTGGAAGAGGCTGGTATCAGGAATGGGGCAAACCGGCGCAGGAATTGCACGCAGGTGATGTCGTAAATATCCCATCAGGTGTGAAACATTGGCACGGCGCAGCAGGAGACAGTTGGTTCCAGCATCTTGCAATTGAGGTTCCGGGGGAAGAGACGAAAACGGAATGGTGCGAATCTGTGTCTGATGAGGACTATGGGAAATTGTTGTAAACTATTGGCATATTATGAAAAAAATGAAGAATTAAGATCGAACGTCTAATGAACAGAAGCAGGTGAACCGTATGTTTACCTGCTTTTCTGCATATACGAAAGTAGTATAAAAACCCCCCCCTTGAAAAAGAACGTATGTTCTGATAAAATATTTATATAGAAAGTTATAAGTTTGAATAGAAGGTGAGACCAAGTGGAGAATCGTACCTATATATGTATAGATTTAAAGTCATTCTACGCATCTGTAGAATGTGTGGAACGCAGAATGAATCCTATGACAACGAATCTTGTAGTTGCAGATCCGGAGCGTACAGAGAAGACAATCTGCCTTGCGGTATCACCTGCCATGAAAGCAAAAGGAGTTCCAGGCAGATGCCGGGTATTCCAGATTCCGAAGAATATGGAATATATTATGGCGCCGCCGAGAATGCAGTTATATATTGATTATTCAGCGAATATCTATGCTATTTATTTAAAATACATTGCAAAAGAAGATATCCATGTTTATTCGATTGACGAGGTGTTCATGGATGTGACGGATTATCTTGCCATGTATCAGATGACGGCAAAGGAATTAAGTATAAGAATTATGGAGGATGTCCTGCAATCGACTGGCATTACGGCAACCTGCGGAATCGGGACGAATCTGTATCTTGCCAAGATAGCCCTGGATATCACTGCCAAGCATGTGGAGGATCATATTGGTATACTGGATGAAGAGACCTACAGGAAAAGTCTGTGGAATCACAAGCCTCTTACGGATTTTTGGAGAATAGGAGCAGGTATCGCCAGGCGGTTAGAGCAAGTAGGAATCCATACAATGGGTGAAATCGCCCAGGCGGAGGAAGCACTTTTATATAAATTATTCGGAATTGATGCAGAACTTTTGATTGATCATGCCTGGGGAAGAGAGACTACGACGATGGCAGATATTAAAGCATATAAGCCAAAGGAGAATTCTATCTCCAGTGGTCAGGTATTAGGGTGTGATTATTCATATGAGAAAGGAAGATTAGTTGTGAAAGAGATGGTGGATCTGCTTTGTCTGGAGTTGGTTGATAAGGGGCTGGTTACGGATTCCATTACACTTTATGTTGGGTATTCCAATCGGATTGATAAGAAGCCGGTGCATGGAACGGCGACAATGTCGGTTACAACAAGTTCGGCGAAGAGGATTATCTCGTATGCAATGGAATTATATGAACGAATTGTAGACAGGTATGCGCCAATCCACCGGGTGAATCTGTCATTTAATCATGTAATGGATGAGAGGTATCAACAGTATGATCTGTTTACAGATCCGGCAGAGATGGAGCGGGAGCACCGGATGCAGAAAGCCATGCTGGATATCAAAGAGAAGTTTGGGAAAAATGCAATCCTTAAGGGAATGAATCTGCAGGAGGGCGCAACAACGGTGGAGAGAAATCGTCAGATTGGAGGACATAAAAGTGGTGTATAAGATGAGCCGGGAAGATCGGGCGAAGCAATTCATGCCGTTTGCTGCATTAAAGGGATATCCGGATGCACTTCGCAAGAAAGAGAAGATCGTGGTGCCGAAAGTGGAGTTCTCAGAAGAGTATCAGGAAGAACTGGACAGAAAGTTACGTCAGGTGAAGAAAAATGATATCGTAACAGTGGTGTATTATTGTAAAGATGAATATCTGAAACTGACGGGGATGGTGTCAAGAATTGATGATACGGCAAGGATTCTGAAGATTGTGAATACAAAGATATCATTTGAGGATCTTTATGATATTGTAAAATAATAGGCAGTTGGCTCTATAACGGAATAACTGCCTGTTGAACTGGTGTCGGGCTTGCTTCCTGCGGACCTGCGAAGGTGTTGCATTAAAATGCGTGGAGAACATAGAATCTATCTGCAATATGCTGGATATGTTATTATAATGGTGTGAAAAGTGGAGGGAAAGAGTATGATTCAGAATCCAATATTTAAAGGATTTAATCCGGATCCCTGTATTTGTAGAAAAGGGGAGGATTATTATGTGGCAGTTTCAACGTTTGAATGGTTTCCGGGAATTCCGGTCTATCACTCTAAGGATTTGAAAAGCTGGGAATTATATACCCATGTATTGACGGATGATGAAGAGGTAGATCTGAAGAAACTGCCAAGTGCAAAGGGAATCTGGGCGCCGTGCCTGACATACTGTGAGGCAGAAGACTTGTTCTATGTGGTATATGGAGTGATGAACTCTATGAACGCAAGATATTTCGATGTGGATAATTACCTGATTACGGCGAAAGATATCAGAGGTCCATGGAGTGATCCGGTATATCTGCATTCGTCTGGATTCGATGCATCGATATTTCATGATGATAATGGGAAGAAGTATGTAGTTTCTCTGGAATGGGAGACGAGAGAAGGATATGAGAAGCCGGGTGCTATCTGCATGGCAGAGTATTCGCCGGAGAAGAAGGAGATTGTCGGCTATCCTAAGAGAATATGGAGAGGTGGCACGGATCGTGGCTGTATTGAGGCACCTCATCTGACAAAAAGAGGTGAGTATTATTATATCATGTGTGCGGAAGGCGGCACCGGATATAATCATTGTGTGACGATGGGGCGTTCTAAGAATGTGTGGGGACCATATGAGAAAGATCCGAAGAATCCGATCGTGACCAGTGTTCCGGGAGAATCCTATGAGCGTCAGGATCCAGATCATCTGAAACCGAAGTATTACAATCCCGAATCTGTTTTACAGAAATCCGGGCATGGAAGTTATGTGGAACTTACCACGGGAGAAGTCTATCTGGTACATCTCTGCGCCAGACCATTTGTGCCGGAACTTCGGTGTACTCTTGGAAGGGAGACATCCATTCAGAAAATGATGTGGACAGAAGACGGATGGCTTCATATGGCGGATGGAAGTAACTTGGCAAAGATGGAAGTAGAGGAGAGTTCACTGCCGGAAGTGTCGATGCCACAGGTGTCGGATTATGATGATTTTGACGCAGAAGAGTTAGGAAACTTCTATTATGCGCCTCGCATTATGCCACAGCGTTTTGCAGATGTGAAGGCAAGACCGGGGTATGTAAGAATCCGGGGGCAGGAATCCAGGACTTCGCTGAACAAGGTGAGTATCCTTGCGCGGAAACTGACCAGCGTGTATGCAAGGATTACCACGAAGATGGAGTTCGTCCCGGAGGTTCACCAGCACAGTGCCGGATTGATCTTGTATTATGATAATATGAATTATATTAATCTGAGGAAATATTACAGTGAGACACTGGGGCAGAGCGCGCTGTCCATCATTCATCTGGAAAATGGGGAGAAGACAGAATTCTTGAATACAAGGATTCCTGTGGCAGATAGACCGATCTATCTGCGGCTCTATATAGAAGGCAGGAAGTCTTGGTTCGAGTGGAGTTATGACAACGAGAATTATGAGAAGATCGGGCGTATGTTCGATACTACGAAGTTCTCGGATGAGTATTGCAAATACGGGGAGTTCACGGGAACAATGGTGGGACTTACCTGCGCGGATCGGGTAAAGCATCAGCATTATGCAGACTTTGATTTCTTTGAGTATATTGCAGATGAGGATGCTTAGGTGGCACTTATCAGATTGCGGCAAATGGAGTGGCGCAGAGTATCTGGTCTTTGGCTGCTTTGGCCGGAGTTGCTATGGGTCCAGTGTTCATCACGGTGATTGGGCAGTGTATGGGAAAGAAGGACCTAGGGGCGGCGGAGTATGATTGTTCTTCATATGGAGATCATCGGTATTGTTGTTGCGATGGTCTGTGACTGGATGATTCGTGCAGTAATCTTTATCTGGCTGCAGAAGTCCGGGAAATGGCAAAAGTTTCAAGTGATTTAAGTCTGTTCCTGCTCAATGAAAAGATAGTCACTAAAATACTATAAGGCATCTTAATACAAGTGAAAAGCAAAGTCAGTAGTTACAAAATATAAAAGTTGCAATTCTATGAGAAATGGTTTATTATGAAACTATAATAATACGAGTTATAATACGAGTTTGGAGGAGTGGTTATGTGTGCAATTGAGAAAACGAACTCGACACCATTGTATTTGCAACTGAAGAATAAGATTAAAAAAGAAATTCGTTCGGGAATTCTGAAGCCTGGGGACAGGATTCCTTCAGAGACTCAGTTACAGAAGGAGTATGGAATGAGTCGTGTAACAGTCCGTAATGCTATGGCAGAATTGGAAGTGGAGGGGTATATTATCAAAGTTCAGGGGAAGGGGAGTTTTGTTGCCCAGTCAGATATGTTAAGGCTTCCAATCGGCGTTACCAGTTTTACGGAGGATGCCAAGATGCAGGGAATTGATTTCCAGTCAAGTGTGTTGGAGGTGGGACTTAAGAATGAGGTTTCCGAGATGGATAAAGAATTCTTTGGTCTACAGGAAGGGGAGCCGGTTATGTGTGTAAAGCGGATTCGCTGTGCGAATGGAGTGCCGCTGGTCATAGAGGAGAATCATTTGTCGGCGAGTCTGCAAGGGTTGGAACAGGAAGATCTGACGAAGTCTCTGTATGATATACTGATTAATAAATATCACATGATTCCTTCTAATAAGGGGAGAAGAAGTGTGAAGATTATCTTTGCTACGGAGGAGGTTGCTGATCGGCTGCAACTTTCGGTGGGAACACCGGTGATTGAATCAGAGATGTGTGTTTATGATATGAATGGAGATCCAATTCATACAGTAAAGGACATTGTAAGAGGAGATAATGATAGATTTATGAAATGGTATGTATAAAGAATGTAATAGAACAAAGTGAAAAAGAAAAATAGATACGGGTTAATACGACTGCAAAAAGAGATGCTTTCTATGGAGGCGTCTCTTTTTTGCACAAAAAAGTAAATGAAAAATTGTAAAAAAATAACTAAAAATATTTTTTGAAATCAAAATATATTGACAATAATGCACTCTGTGGATATAATCGTTATAAGACGAGTTAATACAAGATGAGGTGAGATTATTAAAATGAAAACACCAAGAATTATTGGAATTGGAATTGCTACTATGGATATCTACTGCCATCAGGGGCGTATGTATCCAGGGGGAAATGAGTACAATATAGCGTATAATGCAAGACTTCAGGGAGCCGATACAGGATTCATGGGAATTTTTGCAGATGATCAGGTGGGGAGGATTCTGGAACAGACATTGGAAGAAGCAGGAATTGATACCAGTCATTCTCATCATGAGTCTGGTTCAAGTGGTTATGCACTGGTAGATCTGCAAGACGGAGACCGAATTTTCCTGGATTGGAACAAGAAGGGAGTTACAGATCTGTACCCATTTACATTTTCAGATGAAGAGATTGAGTATATCAAGACATTTGATGTGGCATGTATCAGTTGGGGAGCGAGAGTGAATTTAGATAAGATTAAGAAACTATCTGCTGCTGGAATTCCTATTTGTTATGATTTTTATGACAATTTTACAGATGAGGACATTAACAGTATTTCACCATATACCAAGTATGGGTTCTTTTCCAGCAGCCATATATCTGAAGGGGAAGCGAAGGGAGTTCTTAAGAAATGTGTAGAACTGGGATGTGCAGTTGCAGTAGCGACCAGAGGACATGAGGCGACAATTGCATATGATGGAGCAAAGTATTATTACCAGGATATCTGTAAGGTAAAGCCAAAGGATACTATGGGAGCAGGAGATTCCTATATCAGTTCTTTTTTAATGAATTATTTATCAGCAGAGACTGACGAGTCTAAAGCTGATGATAAGATAAATGCTTCACTGAAGAAAGCGGCAGAATTTGCTGCGACAGTGGTAGTAAAGGATGGCTCATTGGGTGTAGGTTATGACGTCGATCTAAGCCGGCTGTCCGATTACATCAATCTTTGATACAGGGTTGATAAGAAAATTCAAAGCAAGTAAAGAAAGGAAGGTCAGATTATGAAAAAGAAAATTGTGTCAGTATTGTTGGTTTCAACAATGGTAGTTGGTCTATTGGGCGGATGTGCAACGTCTGGAGCAGGCGGATCTTCTGATAATGAAAAGGATGAAAGTGCAGATGGTAAGGTGACGCTTTCATTCCTTAATAAGTATCCGGAAGAACCATATGCTCAGTATTTTGAAGATGCAGTTGCAGAGTTTGAGGAGCAGAATCCGGATATTGATATCGAGATGGAGAATGTTTCAGATGAGGCGATTAAAGATAAATTAACAGTTATCGCATCAGGCGGAGACATGCCGGACATCTATATGTCATGGACAGGTGAAAGAGTTAAGAGGTTTGCACGTGGAGGTAAGGCGCTTGATTTAACACCATACCTGGAAGAAGATTCAGAGTGGACAGATAGTTTCCTGCCGGCATTTTTGAACAACTCTACAATTGATGGGAGTACATATGCGATTCCATATAGAAGTGGAATTATGTACATGATGTACAATAAGGAAGTGTTCGAGACAAACAACTATGAGATTCCTGAGACATGGGATGAATTTTTGGCACTCTGCGAGACGATTAAGAATGATACGGAGGTAACGCCAATCGCGTTTGGTAATTCCTCGCCTTGGTATGCATCATGGTGGATTGGAATGCTGAATGCAATGATGGTGCCAGCAGATGTTATGGATACAGATTATGATCCGTCAAGCGGAGCATTCACAGATGAAAATTATGTAAAGGCAGTTCAGGCGTTCCTTGATCTGAATGACAAAGGATACTTTGGGGATCATGTGAATTCTAAGGATTACTATCAGGTTCGTGAGGAATTTTGTGCAGGGCAGGCAGCTATGATGTTGGACGCAACTCCACAGTTTACCCAGTATGATGACGGTATGGGCACCGGAAACTGGGGATTCTTTAAAATCCCTACTATGGAGGGTGCAGCAGGTGATTCGGGAACTGTTGGAGGCGGCGGAGAAGCATGGATGATTTCTTCCGCTTGCAAGCATCCGGAAGAGGCAGTTAAATTCTTGAAATTTATGACAAGTAAGGAAATGGCTGACAAGCAGACAAGTGAAGCGGGGCTGCCGAATGCACTGGTTGGTGGAATTACAGAGGAGAATTCAACAGCAACGCTTGCTGATGCTTATAAACAGGCAGAAGGTTACACGAATATTGCTGACTGGCTTGACTGTGCGGTAGAGGCAACAATTGCAGATCAGTATATGACAAGCCTTCAGGAAGGATTGGATGGTAAATCCGCAGAAGATGTTATGGCAGATGTTCAGAAAGTAGCGGCAGAGGTTAAGGCCGAGAATGAGTAGGATGTGGCATATATAGATGAGTTTATAGGCTTATAATCAGAAGCGTGCCATGCCGTGCAGGCGGGTACGCTTCTAAAGCACTCATAGAAGGAGTGAGGTTATGAATAGAAAGGGCAATAGAAAGACGGCATTTATCTATCTTGCACCGGCGATGCTGGTTATCATCGTATTCTTGTATCTCCCGATTATATTGAACTTTATGAATAGTTTATATAAGTGGGGAGCAATGTCTACAGAAGTAACATTTGTAGGAGCAAAGTATTATAAAGAACTGTTAGAGGATGAGACGATTCGGATTGCAATCAAGAATAATCTGGTATTTGCAGTTATGTCGGTGGTATGCCAGATCGGGATTTCATTGGTAATTGCTGCAGTATTAGAAAGTAAATTCTTAAGAAGGTGGCAATCGGTGTTTCGCACAATCTACTTTATACCGTCGCTGTTGATGGTTACGGTTACTGGTATTACATTCAAGATGTTATACAGTCCGTCGATTGGTCTGATTAACCCGATCTTGGAGAAGATAGGAATCGACACGTCTGGTATTGATATTTTGGGGAATGCAGGCAGTGCAATCTTTGGTGTGGCTGCAGCATCTCAATGGCAGTATATTGGATATACGGTAGTATTATTTATTGTGGCAATGCAGAGTATTTCGGAAGATATCTATGAAGCCGCTGAAATTGACGGAGCCGGAGCGATTCAGAGATTTTTTAGGATTACAGTTCCTATGATGAAAGATACGATTATGATTAATATGATTATTGTTATCACTGGTGCGGTTCGTGTATACGATGAGGTATATGTTATGACAAATGGGGGACCGGGACGTGCAACACAGACACTTGCAACTTATTTATATCAGGTCGGATTCAAGAACGATCAGATGGGATACGCATCCGCAATAGCGTTTTTTGTATTTGTAGTTACATTCGTTCTGGGTCTGTTCCAGATGAAGGGTTATGACCTGGGTGATGATTAAAGGAGGAGAGGATATGGCGAAAAAAATAGGGCACGTTATTATCGTGGCGCTCTTGATTCTGTTTGCAGTGATTATCTTCCTTCCATTAATCTGGATGATACTTACAGGATTTAAGACGAATAAAGAGTTATTTCTTGAACCGTGGAAATTGCCGGAGGTATGGCAGTTCCACAACTACCTGGATGCATGGAAAGCAGGAATTGGAACTTTTTTTAAGAACAGTGTAATTATAACGGTAGGTTCTACTGTATTTTCTACATTGCTTGCATGTTTTGCTGCTTATCCGATTTCAAGGATTCGGTTTTCAACGAAAAAGATATGGGTCGTTATCATTCTTGGAGGGCTGATGCTGGCACCGCAATCGGCGGTTATTTCTTTGTTCAAGATGGCAAAGGTGATTGGACTTTATGATTCATATATCGGAATGATGATTATTACGGGAGCGTTTAGAATACCGTTTGCGACATTTCTGATTATGACTTTTTATAAGGATATCAGTGTCAGTCTGGATGAGTCAGCATTTATTGACGGAGCGAAGACCAGGCAGGTGTTTTGGAAGATTATCATGCCGCTTAGTAAGCCGATTATAGCATCCTGTGCAATCGTTAGTTTCCGTGCTGTCTGGAATGAGTTGATGTTTGCTAACGTGCTTTTGGAATCAACGGCGAAAAAGACGATTCCGGTCGGGTTGGTAAACCTGCAGGGAACAACTACTACAAATTGGACGATGCTGATGGCAGGTATGGTTATTGCATCTGTTCCGCTAATAGTTGTGTTCCTGATTTTGCAGAAACAGTTCATTCGTGGTTTGACTGCAGGCGGTGTGAAAGGATAGACAAAGATGAAGCATTTGACTGAGGAACAGATATTGACCTCCAATTATCCGTATTATCGGTATTCGTTGGAGTATGCGCTGGATTCTCTGGAAAGAATTGGAGCGAGAGAGATTGAGTTCTATGCATGTTTTCCACATTTTTACTTTAATGACAAGAATCTGTCATCAGATCTGGTTATGCTGAAGAAAAAATTGGATGATAGGAAATTGCAGGTTAGGTGTGTCACCCCGGAACAATGTATGTATCCGGTAAATATCGCGTCTAGTGATGGAATTCGGAGAGAAAAGAGTCTGGAGACCTTTCGGAAAGCAATCCGGTGTGCGGCAGAACTTGGCGGACAGTATGTAGTATTACTTGCCGGTTATGGGACATTGGATGAAGAGGAGTAAGAAATCTGGAAGCGATCCGTAGAATCTGTGGCAGAACTTAGCCGTTTGGCAGAGCAGAATGCGGTTACCTTGGTGCTGGAGACTTCACCGAGAGAATACACAACTACACATAATTCTAAGGATGTAGTCCGAATGATTCGTGAGATAGGTTCGGGAGCGGTAAAGGGAATGATTGATACGGCAACACTGGGGTTTTCAGGGGAAACGATGAGACAGGCAGTTGATGATCTGGAGGGAAATCTAAGGCATGTACATGTCGCAGATGGAGTACCGAACGGACATCTGATTCTGGAAGAGGGGAATCTGGACATTCCGGGAATGCTGAAGGTATTGGATGATATTGGATATAAAGGGGCATTAAGCCTGGAAATATTAAATGATAAATATGTAAGAGATCCCCATACAGCGATGGGGACATCTTATCAAAAATTAAAGGAATATATAAACATTTAAAGGAGTGTGTTATCATGGAAATCAGAGAGCTTATTGAAAAAATCATTAAGGACATGGAAGGTAACGGCGGCATCAAGAATGTGGTATGGGTTGCAGCCGGAGGATCACATGACGGACATTATGCGGCACAGTATTTTATGGATCGGGAGTCTACTATTGTTCGTTCTCAGATGATTACGAGCAGTGAATTCGTATATGCACCGCCGAAACAAGTAGGTAAGAACTCAATTGTAGTGCTTACTTCTATGAGAGGAACGAAGGAGACGATAGAGGCAGCTAAGATTGCAAAAGAACTTGGTGCGGTTACCATTAGCCAGTATGTAGATGAATCTGAACTTACAGAAGTTTGCGAGCATAATATACAGTATGGAAGCATATGGGAAGATGATAAGGATCAAGGCAGGACCAATGCAGGTAATGCACTTCGAATAGCAATGGCAATTGTAGATGTTGTAGAAGGATATGAGAATTATGAGGATGCAATGGATGCATTTGCAAAGGTACAGCCGGCTTACGTAAAAGCGAGAAAATATTGTACGCCATTGGCAGAAAAGTGGGCGGAGCAGATGAAGGATGAGGAATGCATTACCGTTTTGGCAAGTGGTCCCGCATATGGTTCAGGACATATCTTCTCAACCTGTAACATCTTAGAGATGCTTCAGATTCATTCACCGACATTCAACAGTTGTGATTTCTTCCATGGACCATTTGAAATCACAGATAAGAACCAGGCATTCTTCGTGTTGGTTGCAGATGGGAGAACCAGGAAAGCAGACGAAAGGGCAATTACATTTATGAATAAATATGCTGGGGATAAAGTATACATATTGGATGCAAAAGAACTGGGATTGGACAATATGAAAGATTCTGTGGCGGAATATTTTAATCATCTTCTTTTTACACCGGTTCTGAATAATGTATATATGAAAGCACTGTCTGAGGCAACGGGCGTAGATTATACAACACGTCGCTATATGTGGAAAGTGGAATACTAGAATAAAATGGCTGATGTATAACGGGCAGGGGGCAGAACTGCAATATTGCGGGCTCTGTCTCCTGTTGTTATAATGATACAGAGGTGTGGACTATGTTATTGGACAATATTTTTATTCGGACGTTATCCCGGATATTTGATTTTATCTTATTGAATATTTTATGGCTGATTTGTTCCCTGCCAATTATCACTATTGGTGCATCTACAACGGCACTATATTCAGTGATGCTGAAAATTGTGGTGAATGAAGAAGGCTATATTATTCGAAGTTTTTTTGATGCGTTTAGAAAGAATTTTAAGCAGAGTACTGTTATCTGGATGATTCTTGCGGTTATAGGAGTGGTATTGGGGGTTGATTTCATGATTGTACGTACGGCTCCAAAAAGTGTTGAAAAGATAGGGACCGTGCTGATGGGTGGAGCAATTCTAATTTATGTGATAGAAATTATTTTTGTTTTCCCTCTCATTGCACAGTTTAAGAATACAACAATGAACATGATAAAAAATGCAATATTGATTCCGGTGTCGAGGCTTCCATTTATGCTGTTGGTTCTTTTTTTGACAGTAATGTGTGTGATACTTACCTTGTTAAATCAGACTACGATTATGGTGGGGGCGGTGATCTGGAGCCTGATAGGGGTATCGGTTTTGTCGTTTGCAAATTCTGTACTTATTAGGGTGATGTTGAAGCCATTTGTGAAAAATGAAGATGGAGAATAAAACTGGGAATAGCATAAGTGATTCTATCCGATAGTATATCAACTTTTATGAAAAGGATTTTATATTTATAAAGTTTGGAAAAATAGTTGACTATATCAACAAGATGATGTATAAATGTTGATGTAGTCAACTATTATTATTTAGGAGGAAGAAAGAGATGGAACATGAAAGAAATATTGATAAAATTACAGAAATACGGGGATTTAACCGGTTTTACACCAATATTCTAGGGTTGTTGGAAAAAGATTTATTCGGTTCGGGATATTCTCTTTCTGAAGCAAGGGTGCTTTTTGAAATCAGCAAAACGGAATATTGTACGGCTGCGCAATTGTGTAACATATTAAAAATGGACCGCGGATACATGAGCCGGATTATCCACAAATTCGAAAAAAATAATCTGATCTGTAGAAAGGAAAGTGAAGAAGACAGTCGTGTAATCAAGATTCAATTGACAGAAAAAGGGGATAAACTATTCCACGAACTAAACGAGCGTTCCAACCAGCAAGTTGAAGATATTCTTATGAAATTAAATGAAGAAGAGCAGTTGAATCTCTTGAAATCAATGGAAGTAGTAAAGCGGTATCTGACAAAGGCTACTGCAAATATTGTAATCCGCCCATATAAAAAGGCAGATGTATCTTATGTGATTGACCGGCAACTGTCCCTGTATGAAACAGAGCGGCACTTCACATCCGAGGTCTGGAAAACGTATCTCAGACAAGGCGTACTTGAACTTCTGAAAAAGTTTAACCCTCAGAAAGATTGTATGTTGATTGTAGAATATAATGGGAATCCGGCCGGATGTGTTGCTATCACGCATGCGGAAGAAAGCGTAGCACAATTTCGGTATTTCTTTGTTGAGCCGGAACTGCGGGGAATCGGTATTGGACGCAGACTTCTTGAAGAAGCCCTTTCGTTTTGTAAAGAAAAAAAATACTCACACATATTTTTATGGACAGTAAGTGCTCAGGAAACTGCACGGAATCTATACAGGAAGGCTGGATTTGAATTGACAGAAAGCCATGAAAATGATGAATGGGGAGTGCCTGTTCTGGAAGAAAAATGGGAAAAGGATTTATTATAGTTTTTCATTGAATACGTCCTCCAAATCTGATATGCTTTTACCCATACACCAAAGAAAAGAATTGGAGGAACAAAATTGAGAATCAATCGCAAAGAGATTAAGAGACGGGCAAGGCATGTAGTGAAAAGACATTATTTTCTCCTTGTGGCATTATGTTTGGTGGCAGCAGCCATCGGTACAGAATTTACCGGATCTTTAGATTTCCTGAAAATACCGTCTGGGGAACCTGTTGCGGTGGAGACTGCCAATGCAGTAGTTACTGGTCAGCCGACGATGGGGAGTGTTATTGTCGAAGCTTTGGATGGCAGATCAGATGAAAGTAAAAAGACGGCAGAAGAACTCCAGAAGCAGGCAATCCGGAATACGGAAGAGCGCTCCGGAGCAGTGATCCTGGGGAGAAGCCGGGGAGTTCTGGCACATCTGGTAAACGAGATATCATCGGGGGCATTGCTTGCAACGGTGATTACTGCTGTGCAATCAATCTTAGGTTCTGTACGGATGACATGGATTGTATTTATTATCCTAAGTGTTTTATTATTTTGTGCTGTTAATTATCTCTTTATCAATATTTATACAGTCATTTCCAGGCGGATGTTTCTGGAGAGCCGCATCTATGAGAAAGTACCGGTGCAGCGTCTGGTGTATCTGCTTCGCGTGAAGAAATGGATGAAAGTATCATGGACGATGCTGGTAGTCAGATTCTTTCAATTATTGTGGCTGTTTACGATTATTGGAGGAGTGATTAAATATTACGCATACTTTCTTGTGCCATATATTGTGGCAGAGAATCCGGACATTTCGGCAAAACAGGCAATCCGCTTATCGCAGGATATGATGTGTTTTTCCTGTTTTCTATGATTGGATGGCTTTGGGAAGTCTGCCTGAATCTGATTATGGCAGGAGAGTTCGTGAATCGTGGCGTACTGCATGGTCCTTGGCTTCCAATCTATGGGACAGGAGGTATCTTAATCCTGACATTTTTGAATTATTTCCGTAAGAAGCCGATGATGGAGTGTTGGATGATTGCGGTGTTGTGTGGAAGTGTAGAATATCTGACGGCAGCAACACTGGAATGGCTGCATCATGGACAGAAATGGTGGGACTACAGTGGATATTTCCTGAATCTGCAGGGACGTATCTGTGCAGAGGGAATTCTGGTGTTCAGTATTGGCGGCATGGCGATTGTCTATCTGGTGGCACCGATGGTGGATAATTTGCTGCAAAGGCTGTCGAAGAAAGCGGCACTTGTGATATGTGTGGCACTTTTGGTAGGCTTTGTGGCGGATGTGGCGTATTCTGGCGGGAATCCGAATACTGGGAAAGGGATTACAGATTATAGTGTAAAAGTGGAAAATCGTGTGATGGAAGGTATATTTTTCTCAAAATCAGGCATACTTTTTCTGGGGATATAATGAATGATAGATATTCTTAGTGAAAGGAGTATGTACATGGGCGAGATTAAGACGGACCTTCTCCCTGGGGTGCTATACGAGGCCAAAAAACGGGCGGAGCAGAAGAAAAGAGAAATGCAGGAAGCAGAACATCAGGCAGAGCATCAAACGAAGAATCAAGCAGAACATTCACAGGAAAACCGGGCAGAGTAAAGGAGGACAGCAATTTTGCTGTCCTTCTTGCTAATAGATGGTATTTTGATTACAATTAAAAACAGGTAGCAAAACATAAAAAATCTCTGGAATCTAAATCAAATCTAAATGATATTATGATGCCGCGTTTAGATGGATACAGTGTATGCAAGACTGTACGGGAAAGTTCAGATACGCCGGTTATTATGCTGACAGCGTTGGATGATGAGGAAGCACAGGTTAAAGCATTCGAATTACAAGTTGATGATTATATCACAAAGCCATTTTCGCTGAAACTTGTCCTGCTCAGGGTGGAAGCAGTGCTAAGAAGAAGTAAAACGGCAGATACGAAGGGGCAGACAAAAAAGCAGACTGTTATTACATATGGAGAACTCCGGTTTGAAGTAGAGACTATGCGCGTGTATCGTGGGCAGGATGAGGTTTCTCTGACAAAAATTGAATTTGAACTTTTGAAATTGTTCTTAGAGAATCAGGAACGGGTATTCACCAGGGACAATCTGCTGAATCAAGTGTGGGGATATGATTTTGCCGGAGATGAGAAGACGGTCAACATACATATTATGAACCTGCGCCGCAAATTAGGCGCCGACTGCATTGAAACGATCAGAGGGGTGGGATATCGTCTTGCAAAAAATTAAAAACAGCCTTTCTGCAAAGGTTTTTCTCTGGGTAATGTCAGTACTTACCATATGTAGTCTGCTTATTTATGGAATTGTGATGGTCGTGATTCCGCGTCAATATACCGCTTTTTCCAATAGTAGAATTGATATGGCGGCAGAGGAACTGGAAGCGGAACTGGAACATATAGATTTTCAAAGTGCGAATGATAAGATCTATGAGTTCTGCATGAACAATCATTCGGCGGCCCTTTTGGTAACGGGAGAAAATACGGTTAGTTTTGGCGATACCAGCAGCATTTCAGAAAGCGAAAACAGTTTTACCGTATCCATTGTGCTACAGTTTACAGACTGTGAAACACCAAGTTCCCTTACCATTGTTTCTGCTGCTTCAACCACAGATGAACTTAATTCTACATTCCTTCATATGCTGCCGTTCATTTTAATTATTATACTGCTGATTTCTACCGTCAGTGCATGGGTATGCAGCAGGGTGATTGTCCGGCCAATACTGGACATCAGCAGCATATCAAAGCGAATGGCACAGATGGATATGACGTGGCATTGTGATGTAAATCGCTCTGATGAATTGGGGACATTGGCAAATAGCCTTAATATGATGTCTTTAAAACTGACCCAGGCAATGAATCAATTAGAGCAGGCAAATGAACAGCTCAAAGCAGAGATTGCAGCTGTAAACGTGATTGAAAAACAGCGGCGTGACTTCTTTGCAGCCGCATCTCACGAATTGAAAACGCCGATTACGATCCTCAAGGGGCAGATTGAGAGTATGATATTGGAAATTGGCAAATATAAAGATGTAAAGAGCGTTCTGCCGGAGACGTTGCAGGAAGTTGAAAATATGGAGCAGCTTGTAAAAGAGATTTTGTCTATTTCACGACTTGAAATGAATGGACTTACAGAGCATTTAGAGCAGATCCGGGTAGATGAATGTCTACGGGCAGTAATTGCGCAGCTTATGCCTCTGGCACAGGACAAAAAGATGGAGATTCATGATGACATACAGAAGGCTGTAGTATCCGGCAATCGACTCCTGTTTCAAAAGGCGCTTCATAACATTGTAAGTAATGCAGTCTGCCATTCCCCCAAGAAGAGTGAGATTAAGATTTGTCTGACGGCAGAAAAACTGACTGTACAGAATTCGGGAGTCACTTTGCCGGAAGAAGATATTTCCGAGTTGTTTACTCCATTTTATCGGGTGGAGAAGTCCCGGAATAAGATGACCGGCGGAAGTGGATTGGGATTATATCTGGTAAAAACAATCCTTGATTTACATCACCTTCCATTTTCAATTGCAAATGGTGATCATTGTGTTATTTTTACGATATTCTTAAAAAGATAAATCAAAATTGCAAAATTAAGTGAAAACTAAATACAAGCAAAATCAAAATAAAACTATCCATTCTTATACTAAAATAAATTAAAAGAAAGGATGGTTTTTATTATGTCATTATTTTATCGTGCGCTGGCGTATATCACCCGTAAGCGTGGCAGGTCGATCCTTCTATTTCTGCTGCTCCTTGTGATTGCAACATTGGTACTTTCCGGTGTTGCCATTAAAGATGCGACGCAGACAGCACAGCTCAATGTGCGGCAGGCGCTTGGCGGTGTATTTACCATGGAGCAGAACACGAGTGATTCCAGTAAATGGGAATCGAAAGAAGTCGGCAGCTACGGCACTCAGTCATGGTATACAGGCGAACCTCTTTCAGAAGAAGTTGCAGACACTATTATGGAGAAGGTAAATGGTATCCGGGGATATAATGCCACTGCTACCAACTATGTGGTTGCCGCAGATTCCGAGGGTAATACATTGGACTTATTGGAATCTGATAGTGATGATGGGATGAATGGTCTGCTTGGCAGTTATGGGGATTTCAATTCAACGGTTGCAACTTATGCAAGTACGGATACGGCCTTTGACAGTTACTTTACTGGCGGATATCTGGAACTGGTGGAGGGCCGTCATGTAACCGCAGAAGATGAAAATGCAGTTATGATCAGCAAAGAACTGGCAGAACTCAATGGTCTGAGTGTGGGAGACAAACTCCTTCTTCATATGTCTGAATTTAAGGCATCCATGGTTGGTGTGAATCCGGAAGAGACCAGGATGGAAGTAGAGATTGTTGGTCTATTCCACGCAACGACGAAAAGTTCCGCAACACTTTCCAACTGGTCGATGGATAATTCCCTCTATACGACTATGAATGTTGTGCGTTATGTACGTCCTGATACGCCGGATGAAGGGTATGAGAAGATTCATTTCTATGTAGATGATCCTGCGGAACTTGACAGGATTGTGGAACAGGTAAAGGCTCTGCCGGATATTGACCCGACAGACTTTATCGTGCAGTGTGACAGTAATAATGTAGATTCGGTCATGAAGCATTTGATGAATATGAATCGTCTGGTATCTGTTTTGATTGTGCTGGTGCTTTTCGTGGGAGCAGTTATCCTGTATCTGATTCTGTCCGGCAGGATTAAGGAGCGTGTGCACGAAAGTGGTATCCTATTGTCTCTTGGTTTCTCAAAGAAGAATATTATCTGCCAGTATCTGACGGAGATCCTGGTGATAGCGGTATTGGCATTTTCATTGTCAATCTTCACAAGTGGTGCTGTTGCGAACACGATTGGTAATCAATTACAGGATTATACTATGGATAATATTTCTGCCGGTACCTCCGTTGATGCTTCTGCAGAAAATGGTTCCGGCACTCCAGGTGCCAACGTAGATGGGGCAACGATTGTAGGTTCTGGTGATTTCGCACCTGAATTTGAGGGACAGGGGAGTCTGACAAAGATTGAAGTGACGATTCAGCCGCTTGTAATTCTCATCTTATATGGTGCAGGAATTGTGATCATCTGTTTTTCGGTTGTGATAGCGGCAATGCCTGTGTTGAGAATGAAGCCACGGGAGATACTTGCACAGATGAGTTGATGGAGGTATATATGAACAGACTGGAAATATGTAAAATGAGTTACTCTTATGACAATAAGCGATATGTGTTAAAGAACGTAGATTCTCAATTAGAAGCAGGGAAAATGTATGCAATCCTTGGTCCGTCCGGCTGTGGAAAGACGACACTGCTTTCCTTACTTGGCGGTCTGGATAGTCCGACGGAGGGGCAGATTCTTTACAACGGACAAGATATTGGGAAATTGGGGCTTGCCGACCACAGAAGGAACCATGTTGCATTTGTTTTTCAAAGTTACAACCTGATTGATTATCTGACACCGAAGGAAAATGTTGCCTTGACTTCTAAGTTGCCGCCGCTTCCTATTCTTAGGCGTGTCGGACTTAATGAGGAAGAAAGCAGGCGAAATGTATTGAAACTTTCCGGAGGGCAGCAGCAACGCGTGGCGATTGCCCGGGCTTTGGCTTCTGACGCAGATGTGATTCTCGCTGATGAGCCGACAGGCAATCTTGATGAAGATACAGCAGCAGAGATTACGGGAATCTTGAAAGAGTGTGCACATCTGATGAACAAATGCGTCGTTATCGTAACGCATTCGAATGATCTGGCAAAACAGGCTGATGTGGTATTCCGATTGAAGAAAGGGGAGTTACGAGAATGAGGGAGCTGCTATTAGCAACTCCCTCAGGTATGCATATTATTTACATTATTAGCCTACGATTCTCCATTTCTTATCAACTGCATTCAGAAGTTCATGTCCATCTTCTGTTACAAGTACAAGATCCTCGATACGAACACCGTATTTTCCTTCGATGTAGATACCTGGCTCGATAGAGAAGATCATGCCTGGCTCTGCAACATTCTTATTAATCGGGCTTACATCACCATACTCGTGATCTTCCTGTCCAATGAAATGTCCAAGACGGATCTTCCAGTATTCGCTGTATCCAGCCTCGTCAATCAGATCTCTTGCCTGTGCATCAATGTCACAGAAGCGTACGCCTGGCTTAATCACTGATTCAGCCTTCTCAACTGCCGTGCGAACCAGATCATGGATTGCTGTCTGCTCGTCATCTGCGCTCTTGCAGTAGAAGGTTCTTGTCATATCTGAGCAGTATCCTTTCCAGACACAACCCATATCGATCAGTACACATTCTCCTGCTTTCAGAGTTCTGGTATCGCTTGGCTCATGATGCTGGTCTGCGGCATTCGGTCCAAAGCATACGATGGTATCAAAACTTACTCCGCTTGCACCTGCTGCAAGGAACTCTGCATCGATAAAATCTGCAATTTCCTTCTCTGTCATGCCTTCTTTGATAAAAGCAGCAACCTTCTCCATAACGTTATCGTTAATTACAGAAGCCTCTTTCATGATTGCGATCTCTTCTTCGTTCTTTACTGCACGCACATCATCCACACAGTCAGATCCCCAAATTGTCTTCATCTGTGGACAGCGCTCCTGAAGAGGAATTAAGAAACGAGCCGGCCATGTCTTGTCAATGCCAAGTGTGCTCTCAGTGTCGATGTGCTCCATCAGGACACCAATCTGGTCATCCATATCACTGAACCATACTTCTTCGTATCCCGTATCAGATACATAATACAGATAGTTGAGGAACAGAGTATGTTTTCCATTGCTTCTCAGTAACAGCGCATATAATCTCTCACCAGGATTTACCATGATTCCTGTTAAGAAACGGATACTTAGTGGATCTGATACGAGTAACTGTGTCAGTCCCTTTTTCTCCATCTTGCCTAATACGCGGTTAATTCTTTCGTTCATTTTTTTAGTCTCCTTTCCCCATATGTGTATAAAATGAATCTATAGAAATAATAGCACAGTGGGTGGGAGTTGACTAGGATTTTTCGATTTTTCGTAACTTTTTTTGTAACAGTTCAGCCATAAGCCGGATTGTGGGCGAATCATGCTTGCATGAATGAACACACAATCCGGCTTATGAGCAGAGCGCCATTTTATGAGCAAAAAGAGCTGCGTAGCAGCGGAGAAGCATCGCAGATGCGTTTTGCGAATGGCGCGGGCTGAACTGTTACCTTTTTTTGATGTTTTTCAGGTTGTAACATGTTTGATCATACCCAGTACAGACTGGTTAGCATGTATTGGCAGTAATTCGATGTCGGGATGCTGATTCTGGAATACCCGGAATACTTCATCTGCGAATCCCTGTCCCATGAATTCGACCTCAGTGAAATCGAATTCCACTTTTTTGAATTGCTCCAGCCGATATAACACTCTTCTTGCTTGGGAACGGGCAATCGGCTCTCCGTATGGACATGCTTCTTTTATTGGAATAATCGTATGGATGAATCCTTCGTCAATTGGAGCATACATATTGAACACCTCCTGTGGTTTACGGGTGGTTTGATTCTCAAGTTTCATAACGACCAGGGTGCCTATCTTCTGAAGCCGTGTGTAGTAGGATATCAGATGCGATTGAACAAGTTTTTCCTTCTCATAGCATCCATAGGAATAGATAGCCTGATCCGACCAGATGGCTAATTCCCGCATCATTTTGGAGGAAAAGAAGATTCCTTCACCGGAATGGCAGGCGGGATTGCTTGTGAACTTCCCTTTATGGAGTTCTAAAATCGCATCTTGAATAGAGGCTTTTGTCCCGAGTTTTTCACTAAGATTTTTCTGGATATTGTTAAATATTCCAATACCATCGTCAGTAATAGATATTTCTGTGTAGAGATAGTCCTGCATGATATGGCAGGAAATATTCTGCCCCTGTGAATGTTCAATTGCGTTATTCATGATTTCCATAAATACGTAACTCCAGATATTCCTGGCCCCTTTAGACATTGATTGCAGGAGGGGCAGGATATCTTCATAGAATATTCTGTCTTCGGATAAGTTCCCATCCTGTGTATAGGTAAAATCCTTCATAACAGATATCATGGAATATCCTGTTTTGGTATCTTTATCTTCCTTTAGAATCTCATCGGTAACACATTCTTTGATATATCTTTTTACTGTGGTTATAGATATGCCGAAATTCTCCATTGTCTTTTGGATGAAACCGGTATCATCCTTTCGGAGTTTGTCAAGCATGTAGCGTTTGATGCTTTCTCTCTTTTCTTCCTGAAATGACATAATTACACACCTTTTTGAATTATAATTATTGTAAATAGAACTATAATATTGCTTTGGTTAAACTATAACATTTATGATTTGAAATATCAAGTGTGTGATTAGGAGGGGACGGGGGTTTTTTCAATTTCCCCCGTCCCAGATTCGATTTACCGTGTCCCTTTTTCAATTTGCCCTGTCCCCAATGCATAGTCAATCAGTGGCTGGATGGTATCCTGATTGGTAAAATCAATAGTTTTTCCATAGGTTTCAAGTAGCAGTTGATCTTCTTCCCGTAGGTCTTCAGGTGATTTCTTGGATAACATTCTGGCCAGCATTGCCATCATGGATCTGTGAACAAGGTTTAGTCTGGAGTAATCGATACCACCCCGGAGATGAAAGATGTGGAAGATATCTAGCATCTCGGGTGTCAATACTTTTTTTAATGATTCCCGGATATGGCTTACATTGGCTGGATCATCTGGATTGGCAAGTCCGCAGGTGAACAGGATGATATTCTTGCTGCGGATTTGGGGGAAATTCTGTGTCAGAAGTTTGATGCCGCTTATACCTCCGGCATAGAGCCCTCCTCCATAGATGATAGTATCGTAATTGGCAAAATCTTTGGCGTGGAAATTCTTTTTTTCTATCATTGGGCAGGATAGGGTCTTGGCGATCCAGTTCGCATAGCGTTCAGTAAATCCGTATTTTGATTCGTATATGACAATCGTCTGGTTCATAGGTTATCTCCTTTTTTGAATATTGAGTTTCCAAAACATCCGAAGGGAACTGCCAGTGGCAGATCCTGTAGGTGGATGAAAAAAGTGTTACAGTTGTGTCTTTTCTGCGATTATAGTATACTGATTATGATGAAAAATCAAGATTCAGAAAGAAAGTGCTACAATACTGGGGATTTGCGCCATTTTTTGGCTGCATATACAGCAGATGCATGAGAAATATGTGGTAGATACATGACAGATATATGGCGGACATATGAGAGATATCAGAAAGGAAATGTAAGAAGATGGATGGTCATCAAAGGCAAAAGGAACAGTCGAGACGGATGATAGAAGAGGCTTTATTTGCTTTAATGAAAGAAAAGGGGTATGCACAGATTACGGTCATGGAGATTGTAGCGAGGGCAGATGTGGCAAGACGAACTTTTTACCGCCTGTATGATTGTAAAGAAGATGTCATTACCTTTTATCTTGATCGGATATGTCAGGAATATCGAAGGAAAAGTACGGTTTTGGAAAGATATGATATCAGGCAGATTGCGGAAGATTATTTTACCTTTTGGTATCAGTATCGGGATTTTCTTTTATTGCTGCATCATCATAAATTGGATTACCTGTTGTATGATAGAGTTAGCAGTACCTCCATTGAGGTTGTCAGAGAACGTATCGGTGATAGCGAACTCAGATTGGATTCAGGGATGGAATATTTCGCAGATTATTCGGCAGGAGGATTTCTTAGTCTTTTATATCGATGGATCAGGAACGGAATGGAGGAATCCCCGGGACAGTATGCCGAAGTTGTCAGCCGGTCGATATTGGGTAAGTTAAAAACAGTTATCTAGGGAGAAATACATACATCAGAAGATATATTAAGTCATTGGAAAAGCAGTCAAGTTCCAGATGAAAAAATATAAACCGCTCCCTATCCAAGGCTTTCTATATGAAGCAGGCAGGGAACGGTTTAAAGAGAAACTATTGTATCTGTGTAATGATAGAGTCTAATGTTATGGTCGTTTCATCATCTCCAATACATATTGTGTAACTGTCGCCTTGTTGTAACTCTGGTGACGAGATTGCATACCACTGAATATTTTTTTCTGTCAGTATGTCTGCGATGACAGTTCCGTCAGAGTCTCTTACGGCAATCGTAGTACCGGCTTCAATCGTCGACTGTATGTTCTGGACAATGACAGGCTGCGTGGAAGATTCATCTGGATTCTGTGCCATTCCGGAACTTCCGACAGCGAGGAGAGTACCGCCAGTAATCTGGCATCCAGCTACGTAGTCAAGTGTTCCGTTGCCGCTGTTAGAAGGTCCATGGATGATGGAAGTACCACCCGTGATTAAGATACTGCCATTAGCATCCAGACCATCACCTTCTGCATTTACACAGAGAGTGCCGCCGTTGATCGTCAGGGCGGCTCCCTGATCTTCGCCTGCCATGCCGCCGTGCATACCATTTTTGAAATCCTTATTGCCTGTGTTTTCCGGACGTTCCGTAGTTTCCGTATCAGAAGTAGTATCATCTTCCGGATTAGATGCGCTGTCATCATCTCCGGCTGCATTGATGCCGTCATCACTTGCAATGATGTTAATATTTCCATCATCGATTACTATGTCAAATCCTTCGATTCCTTCATAACTCTGCTGAATATCAATAGAGCCGTCATTAATTGTAAGCAAAGCATCTGCATGAATACCATCGTCTCCGCTTGTAATACTGAAAGTTCCGCCATCGATGGTAACGTTCTGATTGCTTTGGAGAGCATCGTCACAGGAATCAATGGAGTAGATACCGTCTTTGATGGTAAGTTCCACATAAGATTTCAATGCTTTGGTACTGTCACTTTCTGTTGAGTCATCTGTGCCTTCAGCAATATTATCTTTGTTAGTATCTGCATTGTCTGGGACATCACCTTGTGGCATATCTTTTCCGGAGAAATCCTGGTCTCGCGGTGCTTTACCACCATCGGGTGCCTTTCCTTTTGGCATATTATCAACAGTTGCTGTTCCCTCTGGCATGTTGTTATTACCGGGATCGGCCCCTTCTGGCAGATTACTGTCAACGGAAATTCCTCCTTCTGGTAGTTCGCTGTCATCGGGGATTTCCCTTTGCGGCAGATTACCGTCATCAGGTGCTTCCCCTTGTGGCATACCACCGCCATTCGGAGATTTTTCCATTATCTGCCCGCCTCCCCTCATATCATTTTTAGATGCAGCATTGCTGGAACCTCCTCCGGTCTGGATATTAAATTCCCCGTCATTGATCAGCAGAAGAGTCTCTGCTTGTATTCCATCATTGGCAGCCGTAATCTGGAAATCTCCGTTTTCAATTATGACATAGCCTTTGTCCGTTTCATCAATATTAGTTGACTTAATCCCGTCTTCCCCGGCTTCAATTGTATAATTGCCATCCTTTATAGAGACGCTGTCCTTGCCAACGACACCATCTCCAGCTGAGGTGATAGAATATGTCCCGGAAACGAACTTCAGAGCATCTTTGCTTTGGATAGCGTGATTATAATTCCCGGTTACTGTAAGATTCCCGGTTCCGTTGAAGGTCAGGTCGTCTTTAGCGAAGATAGCGGCATCTGGCTCATCTTCAGCATCACTGTCATATACATACTCTGTGGCATCCGATACGCTATTATCTGTGTCGTCAGCCAGTGTGATAATAGTATCTCCGCTCTTAATATAGATGGGAGAAGAGGTGCTGCTGGAAAGTATAGCATTGTTAAGCACCAGTTTTACAGTACTTTTATCCGGAGCATCAACAATAATCTGCCCATCTGTGAGCGTTCCGGTAAGGATATAGGTTCCAGTTTGAGTAATGGTTGCAGTATTTTCTTCTATTTGAATATTAGTATCATCTGAAGAAATGGTATTGTTATCGAAGGTTAGTGTGCTGGAGGATGCTTCATCCCAAGAAGCGTCTAGTTTCTCTTCGCTGTATTTTCCTTCGGTTAGAGTTACCGTACTTTTTGTCGCATGGTTTGTAGCATCAGAAGTATTGTCAGAAGCAATATTGTTACGATCGGAAGTGTTATTGCTGCATCCCATTAAGGATAGTGTCAGGAGTATAACGCTTGTTAATATTAATTTTTTCTTCCTGTTCATATCTTTATAATTCCTCCTGTATTGTCTGGCGGCGTCCGCAGACGATGGTAAGATTGCCGTTTCGGCAGCGAATGGCGTCAATCATCTCTTTTTCCTGTCGGATGTCTTTTAGCGTGATATGGTAATCTAGTTCGTACATGCTTCCAAGGTTGGTTGTCTTTACCTGCCGCAGGCTACATTTAGAAGTGTATTTTTGGAAAATATCTTCGAAGATCTCAGTATAATCCAGATTCTCTGCAATCGTGATCCGCAGATCTTTTTCCGTATTCTTCGTATCGCCAAAAGAAGTTTTTCCAAGAATGAGAAATACGGCACCAATCAGGAGTGTCATGACTACGGCAAAAGAAAGAAATCCCATTCCCGTTGCAAGTCCTACTGCCATAGAGAAAAAGATGCTGGTAATATCTCTGGAACTTCCCGGTACGGAACGGAAACGGATGAGGCTGAAAGTTCCTAAGACCGCTACGCTGGTGCCTACATTGCCATTCACCAGCATAATGACTAGCTGTACAAGGGCAGGGAGGATGGCAAGAGTGATTACGAAGTTCTTCGTGTAAATTCCTTGCAGCATGTAGATAACTGCAATAAATATGCCCATGAGCAAAGAGACTGCGGTACATATAATAGCAGTCTGGATGGATAGGTTACCTTCTACACTGTTGAGTATACTTGTGAACATGAATTCTCTTTCTCCTTATCTGTTACTTTTTTATTCGCATTATAGATATCTGATGGCAGATCCGGCTGCTGGGTGGAAGGAATAGGGCTGCTGATGTTATCCGTAATCCAGGGATGCAGTTCTCCGCGCTTTACCGAGTCAGAGTATACATTCCCATATTTTGAAAAGGAAATAGGGTATATCTGAAGTGTGCATAGAAGATCTGCAAGCCATATGGGATATGCTGCCGGGACTTTGATTTCCATCAGGTATGTTTCCGGATTCAGTATCCGGCATTCTCCATCATATCCGAGTTCCAGACGGTGATAGCGGCTGCGGATATTCCGGTCTATGGTAATGCGAAGGTTGGAGTCGTCAGGGGTTACGTATGCGGTTCTGTCATAAGCCAGATATACCTGAGGCACCGGATGATGGAATTGCATGAAATACTCTATTTCACGCATGATCTGGTCGCTGTGTTCAGGCAGAGTGCCGTTTTCTAAGAAGACCTTTGCCTGCGCCATTGGAAGGGAAGTGCGGCGTTTATATACAACCCCGCAGTATTTCTTCTTAATCTCCAGGAATACCGGGCTGTCATCAGTGATCGTTCCGTAGCCGCGCACACGGAACTTTTCCTTGTATTTTGGTTTCTCGATGGAGTTGCGGATCAGTTCGTAGTCTGAGGTGTCGTAGTAGAGATTATGTATGGTATGAAGCCCGTATTGATCCGGGTGAAGTTTATCCTGGATGGCGGTTAGAAAGGCATCATATTGCTTCTGATCCAAGTGATATTTTTTTTCGACACGTTGAAAAAGGTATTGGTTGTTCATGGTGGGTGGTTTCCTCCTGATAAAAGTCGATATGTAAAATGTGGGGGAAGTGTGAAAAGTGTGTAAAAGGGGGAGTGGATTTGGAAGGGGACGGTGCATATCGTGTGTATCGCATAAAAAACAATAACGGATTGAAAAGTGTCACAAAAAATTAAAGATGAAATTGGAAATTATGTGAATTGACAGATAAAAGTATTCTAAGGTAAGATAATATATATTGTATATTTTGGGTAACTTTAGGCCATATATGTAGGGATATGCCAAGGATGTGAGATTTGCCCGGGATGTACAAAGAATGAAGGAGGATCAATTCATGAAAAAGCAAGCAAGAACTATGCTAAAGCGATGGCTGTCTGTCGTTGCGGCAATCCTGCTGGTAATGTCTGTATTTCCTGCCGCAGCATATGCAGCAGAAGAGAATCAGAATGCAGGCTATCAGCTCAAGGTGGCAGTAGAAGGTTCGGAATCACCGACCGTGGGAGATACCGTTACATTTACTGCAAAAGTTACTTATAATGGTGAAGAAATTACGAATTTGGAAGAAGCCGGACTTCATCTCTGGTATTGGACAGATGTATGGAGCGCGGGTAAGACAACGGCAGATGGATATAAGGAGAATGGATGTAGTTATATCAATTATGACTCTGTCAATGGTTATTCATTTACTACGGATGTTAAATTTGATGAAGAGGGTAAATACAGTATTGCGGCAGAACTGAAAAATGATAGTTCACGTCTGGCAATGGTGAATACGGATTTTACTGTCAAAAAGGCAGAAGAACCAATTGAGATACCGACAGTTCCACTGAAACTGGACAATGCAGATTTTGAAAACGGCAAAGAGGGATGGACAACAACACCGGAAGATCTGATTATTGAGACTGATCAGTGGATGACAAATAATACAAGCCATTATTTGAAACTTTGGGTATCTGATACAGAAACTACTGATCTGAATGTATCCTATGAGATTGAAGATCTGGCAGCAGGTACTTATCAGGCAAGTATTGATATGCAGGGCTGGGGAAATGGTGAAACAGGTCTCAGTTTGTATGTGGCGGATAAAGCCGGAAAAGCGTTGACTGAAAAAACTGTTTTGACTACTAGTGATTATAATAACTGGTCTACGTTTAAAACGAATACCTTTACATTGACAGAACCAACTACCGTTGTAGTAACCGTTGCTGGAACAACACCAGCCGGTTTCTGGGGAAGTCTGGATAATCTGGTAGTCCTTGGGCCGGAAGAGAAGGAAGATGAAGAGGATACTTCAGTTCCGGGACAGATTGAAGTGCAGAAAGTACAGAATCTG
The DNA here is from genome assembly GCA_945870325.1 of uncultured Dorea sp. GTDB lineage: Bacteria > Bacillota > Clostridia > Lachnospirales > Lachnospiraceae > CAMBRQ01. The sequence continues at coordinate 39,714 of CAMBRQ010000013.1, forward strand.
TCTGAAGATTTCATCATGGGCGTGGATATCTCAACGATCGTATCCCAGTATAATAGCGGCGTTATCTACAAGGATTTCGATGGAAATGAATTGAAAGATGTAACAGAATTCTGTAAGTTCCTTGCAGAGGACTGTGGTATTAATTCTGTTCGTGTCCGTGTATGGAATGACCCGTTTGATGCAGAGGACAATGGATATGGAGCAGGAAACTGTGATGTGAATACAGCAGCAAAAATTGGTGAAGCCTGTGCAGCAGCCGGCATTCATATGCTGATTGATTTCCACTATTCTGATTTCTGGGCAGATCCAGGCAGACAGCTTGTGCCGAAAGCATGGAAGGGTTATACTGTAGAACAGAAAGAAGAAGTAATCCGTAATTATACATATGAGAGCCTGAAAACAATCGCTGCAACCGGTGCTAAGATCAGCATGGTGCAGGTTGGCAATGAGACAAACAGTGCGGTCTGCGGAGAGAACAACGTAGAAAATATGTGTAAACTTTTCACAGCAGGCAGCAATGGTGTACGTACATTTGCGAAAGAGACATATGGTGATGAGAAGGCTGTAAAGGTTGCAATTCATGTAGCAAACCCGAATAAGGGAGCAATGACTACATGGGCTAAGAATCTGGATACATATCATGTGGATTATGATGTAATGGCAACTTCTTATTATGTATTCTGGCACGGAACATTGTCAAACCTGAAGAGTCAGATGAAGGCTGTTCAGGATACCTACGGAAAAGAAGTAATGGTAGCGGAGACAAGTTACATCTATACATCAGAGGATACAGATGGAAAGGCAAATGGTATATCCAGTGCGGCAGCTGGCTATGAGATCTCTGCACAAGGACAGGCGGCTTCTGTACGCGATATTATTGATGCAGTTAACACTGCAGGTGGACTTGGCGTGTATTACTGGGAGCCGGCATGGATTACGGTAGGTGATATTACTGGTCTGGAAGGTGATGAACTGAATGCACAGATTGCAGAGAATCAGAAGATATGGGAGAAGTATGGTTCTGGATGGGCAAGCAGTTATGCACAGGAATACGACCCGAATTCTGTAGGTACTTATGGCGGAAGTGAGTGGGACAATCAGGCATTATTTGATGCGAAGGGGAATCCGCTTCCATCTCTGCATGTATGGAATTATGTTAAGACTGGTGCGACTATTAAAGAATTGTTTGTAAGTGGTGTGGTATCTCCTGAATTAGAAGTATCAAAAGGAGAAACGGTTACTCTGCCTGAAACTGTGGCGGTAAGTTATAATAAGCCGAGTGTGGGCACAATGAATGAAAAAGTAACATGGAATGAAGAGGACGTGGCTGCAATTAATATCATGAAGCCGGGCATCTATACAGTTCGCGGCGTAGCAGCGTTATCACAGGAGTGTACGGATGGAACAACACAGGTGGATGTAGAGTGTACGGTAATCGTTCTGGAAGGGAACCTTATTACGGATGCTGATGCGGCAGGATTCGAGAAAGCAGATCCATTTATTATTGATGGAAAGGGAGTAAAAGCAGCTTCTACTGAAGATGTTCTGGAAGGAAGCAAGGCGCTTCACTGGTATTCTGCATCAGCGACAGAGACTGCTGTTACATATAAAGAGCCAATTGCTCTGAGCGCCGGATATTATACTTTTGAAGCACTTGCTATGGGAGCAGTGAATGATGAAGTGACAGTATCTGTGCTAGATAAGGACGGAAATGTCCTGTTTACAGGAGAACCGGCTGTTCTGACCGGATATACAATGGAACCGGATAAGTTCCAAACTCCTTATGTAACTTTTGTATTGGATAAGGATACGGAAGTAATGCTTCGTGTTACGATTAAGATAGCAGATGGTGGCTGGGGAAGTGCTGATGCTATGTACTTGCATCAGCATGAGACACTTGGCGGGGTAAGCAATGGAGAAGGTACGCATACACATGATCTGGTTTGTGGCGATTGCGGTGAAGTGTTGGGAACCGCTCTGAATTGTGAATATGAACTTACAGAAACTGTAGAAGCAGGAAAAGAGCCGGGATATAAAGAGTATACTTGTGCTATCTGTGGAGACAGTTATCGTGAAGTTATCCCGGTAAAAGATCCGGAAGATCCGTCAGAACCGGACAAGCCGTCTGTGCCGGAAGAACCGATGAAACCGTCAGATACAACGAAGCCAGCAGATACAACGAAGCCTGCGCAGATACAAAATAAGAAGACGAGCGGCGTAAAAACCGGTGATGATTCTATGGGGCTGTTATATGGTGTTACTGTAATAGGAGCAGCGGTAATAGTTGGCGGTGTTTTGAAAAAGAAGCGGAGCCGGTAAATGTTCTATTGAATCATTAGATTATTCTTACATATAAAAGACTAGGAAAAAACGGAGTTAGACTAACTCCGTTTTTTTAAAAGCCCGTTTTTTCGACGTCTCTATTCTAGAAAGAGAGGGTTAGAAAAAGTAGTTGTTATTTGGAGAGAGGATGTTAGAGAATTATGAACCCAAAACGAACCAGAATTGTAGATATTGCAGACGAACTAGGTGTCAGTACGGCAACCGTATCCAACGTTATCCACGGCAAGACAAAGAAGATCTCCGATGAGACGGTACGCCGCGTACAGGAACTCTTAGAAGAACGGGAGTATATCCCCAGCATGGCGGGCATCCTGCTGGCGCAGAATGATTCCCGGATTATTGGAGTTGTGGTGAATAACCATGAGAAGTATGAATCCCATGTTCTGGAGGATGCATTTATTGCCTCTTCTTTAAATTATCTGTCTGCAGAGATTGAAGAAGCCGGCTATTTTATGATGGTTAAGACGACAACGAAGTGGGATGAGATCGCAAGATTTGCCTCCATGTGGAATCTGGAGGGGATGGTGGTTATTGGGTTCTGCGAGCAGGATTATCAGAAATTAAGAGATTCTATTCGAATTCCATTCGTGGTATATGATGGATATTTTGAGGAGCCAAGAAGAATCTGCAATCTGACGATAGATCATTATAGCGGTGGCCTCCAGGTGGGAGAGTATTTTAGAAGATTAGGGCATCAGAGAGTGTTATGTGTGTCTGATAATCAGATTTGTATGGATTTAGAGCGGTATCAGGGATTCTGCGAAGGGTTTAACGGAAGTGGGATAGATTTTATGCAAGTACCAATGGATCATAGGGAACGTCTGCGTTTTTATCAGGAGAATCTGGAACATTTGAAAGAATATACGGCAATCTTCGCGGTTTCGGATTATTATGCAATTGATCTGATGCATTTCCTGCAAGGGCAAGGGATTCGGATTCCGGAGGATATCTCCATTGCAGGATTCGATGATACACCAATCTGCGGGAAAGTATTGCCGGCTCTTACCACTGTGAAGCAGGATGGGAAGAAGAGGGCAGAACTGGCGGTTATGAAACTTCGAGAGTTGAAGGAAGGGATTGAAGAAGGAATGACGATCGTGCTTCCGGTGACATTGGTGGAACGGCAAAGCACAAGGCGATATGAAAACTGATGCCGGAATAAAACTGGTGTCCGAATAAAACGAAAACCGAATAATTCTGGAAAAGAATCAAAAAAGAGAGATACGATATGGGGCTGTAAATTTGTCGAATATGTACAAATCTGCAGTCTTATTTTTGTGATAGGTTACGCGCTTAACCTATTGTGAATGCAAAAGATGTGAAATAGAATAAGGGGGAGGAGGGATATAGTGTGAGACAGGAAAGAAGATTCTACAAGACAGTATTGAATATCGCGCTTCCGGTGACGCTCCAGTCGCTGCTTTCATCATCATTCAGCGTAGTGGATCAGATTATGACGGGACAACTTGGAAGCACCAGTATCGCAGGGATTGGACTGGGAGGCAAGTTCTCGTCCATTTTCTCAGTATTACTATCGGCGATCGCAACGGTAGCAGGAATTATGATAGCACAGTATATGGGAAAAAGGAGCGACAGGGAGGTAAGCCGGAGTTTTTGGCTGAATCTGTGTATGGCCTTTGGCCTGGCGGTAATATTTATGGCGATGTGCGTAGGAATGCCGATGCAGATTATGCGGTTGTATACGGAAGATGAGGCGACAAGGAAGATAGCGGCGGAGTACTTGAGTATTCTTGCGATTTCTTATATTCCGATGGCAGCAGGATCATTAGTGTCTACGCTTCTGCGCTGTATGGAAGCGGCAATGCTGCCGCTGTATTCCAGCGTGTTTGGGGCGGTTGTAAATACCGGGCTTAATTACGTTCTGATATTTGGCAAGTTAGGTTTCCCACGTATGGGAGTGAAAGGTGCGGCTTTGGCATCGGTCATCTCTCAAGTGGTCAGTTGCCTATTGACATTGAGCCTGTTTCTGTGGCATTATCAGAGACAGGAGATCAGGATGGAAGTTGTCCTGGGGCTTAGCCGGAATGGACGAAAGCAGTACATTGGAATTCTGTTTCCAATTCTTGCCTGTGAATTCTTATGGAGTTTTGGAGAGAATGTATATACGGCAATCTATGGTCACATGGGAACTTCAGCATGTGCGGCTATGACACTTACGATTCCCATCCAGGTGTTGATGATCGGCGCGCTCAGCGGGGTGTCTCAGGCAGCAGGCGTAATCATCGGAAAAGCGCTGGGAAGTAAAGAGTATGACAGGGCATATTGCGAATCGAAAAAATTGATGCTGTATGGTTTGGGTGGCTCTGTGATATTATCAATCGGATTGATGGCGGTTGGCAAATATTATGTGGGAATTTATCAGGTAGAGCAGGCAGTAAGAATAACGGCATGTCAGATCCTGGTTGCATTTGCGCTGATATCTCCGGTGAAGGTGCAGAATATGATTCTGGGTGGAGGGATTATCCGAAGCGGTGGAAAGACCAATTATGTGATGTGGATCGATATGATCGGAACCTGGATCTTCGGGGTACCTTTGGGGCTGCTGGCAGCCTTTGTATGGAAACTTTCGATTCCGTACGTCTATTTCGTGCTATCGCTTGAGGAATGCGTTCGTTTTGGAATATCGGTATGGGTATTCAGGCGGAGAAAATGGATGAATAGTTTGGAGTAAGAAAATGAAAGAAAAATATACTTACACGATATATGCATGTTATCTTGGATATATTGTGCAGGCGATTATTAATAATCTGCCGCCGCTTTTGTTTCTGACTTTTCAGCAGGAATTCCAGATCTCGATTGAGAAGATCGGACTTTTGATTACTGTGAATTTTGGAGTACAGATCGTGGTGGATTTTCTGGCAGCAAGATATGTGGATCGGATCGGTTACCGCACATCCGTTATAGCGGCGCATATATGCAGTGTATCCGGACTGATCGGACTTGGAATCCTGCCTGGGATTATGGAGCATTCATATGTGGGGCTGATTATCGCTATGACGTTTAATGCAATTGGCGGCGGATTGATTGAGGTTCTGGTAAGCCCGATTGTCGAGGCGGCGCCGTCATCGAAGGCAAAAGAAGCGGCCATGAGCCTGCTGCATTCATTTTACTGCTGGGGGCATGTCCTGGTCGTTGTAATGTCAACGGTAGGATTCCGACTGCTGGGAATGGAGAACTGGTATATATTACCGATAATATGGAGCATCGTGCCTTTTGTGAATATTTATCTGTTCTTGAAAGTACCGATTCGGACGCTGGTGGAGGAGGAAGAGAGGATGCCTGCTGGTCATCTTCTGAGAATGCGTATGTTCTGGCTGCTATTCGCGCTGATGGTCTGCGCCGGAGCCTCAGAGCAGGGTATGTCGCAGTGGGCTTCTTTATTTGCAGAGGAAGGATTGAAGCAGTCGAAGATGATGGGGGATCTGTTAGGACCTTGTTTCTTTGCAGTGTTAATGGGATGTTCCAGAATGTTTTACGGGAAATTCGGTGAGAGGATAGACTTACGGAAATTCATGGTGGGGAGTGGAATCTTATGCGTTGCGAGTTATCTGCTTGCGGTATTGATGAAGAATCCGATGTTTGCGTTGTGCGGGTGCGGATTATGCGGTCTGTCGGTTGGAATCATGTGGCCTGGAACATTCAGCATGTCGGCAAAATTGTGCCCACAGGGAGGTACGATGATGTTCGCACTCCTGGCATTGGCAGGAGATCTGGGATGTGCAGCCGGACCGGGAGTGGTGAGTCTGGTGTCAGAACATCTTCCGGCATATGGATTGAAGGCAGGGCTTGCAGCGGCAATTGTATTTCCGGGAGTCATGGTATTTCTTTTACTATGTAATAGAAGAAAAAATGAAAAATATTATCAGTAATAAGAATTGTAAGAGGATTGGATGTGTGCTATATTTACGGAAAGTTAGATGCGACAAACTGAATTGATGTCAGAGTTATGATTGTGATAACTTAAGAAGGATGATTATGTTACAAGACTCAAAGATCGTTACCGTAAAAAAAGTATTAAGCCAATATGAGACAGAGTATAGAATTAAGGATATGCAGGGACAGGGGCTTATGGATTGTGTGGATGTATATCCCGGGGTACAGGTGATCTATAATCATTTTCAGAGTTTTCAGACACCTGAGCATGGTGTTTACGATGCGAATCATATCGAGATTAATCATTGCCTTCGAGGGAAATATGAGAGCCTGTTCAGGCAAAAGTATTATGCATATCTTGGTGAAGGGGATCTTTCTATCAGTAAGTGGTCGCTTGAACGGACGGATGATGGCTTCCCATTTGGATATTATGAAGGAGTGGAGATTCTGATTGATGTGCGGGAAGCCAGAAGGAATCAGATATTTGCAGCATTCCACATAGATCTTGATGAACTGGAGAAGAAACTTGCCCTGAATGGAGATATCTGTATTATGCGTGCAACCAGCCAGATTCAGCATATCTGCCTTGAAATGTATGAGATTGACAATGGGATGAAGTTAGATTATCTGAAGATTAAGGTGTTAGAATTGTTGTTATTCCTTCAGCATAATGATTTTGAATTCATACATAATCAGAGAAAATACTATCCCCGGAATCAGATTGAGACGATGAAAGCCTTGAAAAATGATCTTTCCATGCATCTGTCGGAGAATCCGGATTTTGATAAGTTGGCAGAGCAGTATCACATTAATATCCATACGCTTCGCAAGGCATTTAAAGAGATATATGGGATGCCTATTTATCAGTGGTTCAAGGAGTATCGCCTGGAATATAGCATGAAACTTCTGGAGGAAACGGATCTGTCAATCATCGATATTGCCAATCAGATCGGATACTCGAACCCTAGCAAATATTCAGCAGCATTCAGCAAATACATGGATATGACCCCCAGACAGTATCGAAAATCTCATATCAGAATGGAGTAATTGTCATAGAATGGAGTAGATGAAAATTGAATCCTTCTTTATACTTGTTTAAAGTTAGCATAAACTAACTAAGTAAGTGTAAGGAGGGATTTTTGTATATGTCTGTATTAAAATCATTATTTTCGTATGCAGGAAAACATAAGTATCTGACGATGCTTTCACTGGTGCTGTCATTTGCCAGTGCGCTTTTGATTCTGATGCCGTTTATCTGGATCTGGAAGGTAATTGAAGTATTGCTTAAGGTCTATCCTGATTATAGCCAGGCAGGTGCTGCTGTGAGTTATGGGTGGTATGCTTTTGGCAGTGCGGTCTTAGGAATCCTGGTGTATGTGGGTTCTCTTATGTGTTCCCATCTGGTGGCTTTTCGGATTGCTTCGAATATGAGGAAAGAAGCAATGCATCATGTAGTGGAACTGCCGTTGGGGTATTTCTCTACGGAGGGAAGTGGGAAACTCCGCAAGATTATTGACGAATCTGCGGCATCCACAGAAACTTATCTGGCTCACCAACTTCCAGATATGGTTCAGTTGATGACAACGGTATGTGCGGTGTTCATCTGCCTGTTTGTATTCGACTGGAAATTCGGAGTTGCTTGTCTGGTTCCGCTGATTCTGGCACTTTCGAATATGTTTAAGATGATAGGAAAAGGGCTTGAGCAATCCATGAAGGAATACATGGACGCATTGGAAAGTATGAGTAATGAAGCAGTGGAGTATGTGCGCGGGATTCTGGTGGTGAAAACATTCCAGCAGACGGTATATTCTTTTGAGCGTTTTTATAAATCTATCAAGAAATACGAAAAATTCGCATTGGGATATACGGATCAGATGCGGATGCCGATGACTTTATTTACCACATTTATTAATGGTATCTTTATCTTTCTGATTGGCGCGATGATGCTTCTGATATCACACGGTTTTCAGGTGGATGGAATGCTTCCTGATTTTATGTTCTATGTGATATTCAGTCCGATTATTGCAGTAACGACGAATAAGATTATGTTTGCCAGTGAGAATACAATGATGGCGCAGGATGCAGTGAACCGGATTGAGGGAATTCTGAATCAGAAGCCGTTCGAATATCCGGATTCAGCTAAGAGACTTGATGGGTATGATATTGAATTCGATCATGTCTCTTTTACTTATCCGGGCAGTGATGTAGAGGTGCTTCATGATATCGATCTGAAGATTAAGAATGGAAGTACGGTGGCATTCGTTGGGAAGAGCGGTGGCGGAAAATCTACGCTGGTATCACTGATTCCGAGATTCTATGATGTGACGAAGGGAAGCATCCGGATCGGTGGAAAGGATGTGAGGGATATCCGGGAAGAAGAATTAATGAATAAGGTTGCAATCGTGTTCCAGAACAGTCATTTGTTGAAGAAGAGTCTCTATGAGAATGTCAAAATGGGATTTGACGTGACGGATGCAGAAGTAAATGAGGCGGTACATAAGGCTCAGTGCGATGATATCGTGGAGAAATTCGATGGCGGACTTCAGACGAAGATTGGAAGCAAGGGCGTCTATCTGTCCGGAGGAGAGACTCAGAGAATGACGCTTGCAAGAGCGATTGTTAAGAATTCTCCGATTCTTCTGCTTGACGAAGCTACGGCATACGCGGACAGTGATAATGAGGCGCTGATGCAGAAAGCCATACTGGAAGTGTCTAAGAATAAGACAACGATTATGATCGCCCACAGGCTGTCTACGATTGTGAATGTGGACTGTATCTATGTGGTAGAAGAAGGAAGAATTACTGAAAGCGGAAACCATGCCGAGTTGCTTGCGAGGGGTGGTATCTATGCGAAGATGTGGGAGCAGTATAGTCAGTCAATTGATTGGAAGGTAGGTGAAGGCAGATGATAGCAAGAATACAGAGAAGGTTTGCTCTGACAAGAAACGGGGCTGTGAATCTGGTGAAAGCGTGCATCTCTTGTACGGTGTCTTATCTGGTAATCGCTATGTCGATAGGCGTTCTGTATTATTTTACCTGTGATGTGTTAGGGATTATGGCAGGGACGATGCAGAATGTAGGGATTACAATGTATCTGATGGAATTCGTGGTTGTGCTGGTGCTAATCTTTGCGGCGCATTATATTCAGTATAATATGACATTCTTGAATACGTATACAGAGAGTGCCAGACTTCGAATCGGTGTTGCGGAAAAACTTAGGAAATTCCCTCTGGCATTCTTCTCAAAGAGAGATCTGTCAGACTTGACAGCAACGATTCTGTCGGATGTGACGGGAATGGAGCAGGCATTGTCCCACTTTATCCCGGAGTTCGTAGGTTCGATTATCTCCACAACACTGCTTTCAATCGGCATGTTTTTCTTTGATGTCAGAATGGCAGCGGCTGCAGTGTGGTGTGTACCGGTTTCTTTCTTGCTGGTTGCATTGGCGCAGAATAAATTAAGCAGAGAAGGGCGCAGAGACCGACAAGTGCAGCTTGTCAGAACGGAGAAGATTCAAGAGGGTCTGGAAACGATTCTGGATTTGAAGGCGAATCATTACACTGCTCAGTATCTAAAGGAAGTTGACCAGGCAATCGATCACTGTGAGAAGAGTCAGTTTAAAGTAGAGATTACGAATGCGCTTTTCGTTGTAAGTTCACAATTGATCCTGAAATTAGGAATTGCAACGGTAGTGATCGAAGGGATTCATCTGCTGATGAAGGGAGATTTAAGCATTGAAGTATTCATGTTGTTCTTGATTGTAGCGTCAAGATTATACGATCCGCTGAATGCGACGTTGCAGAATCTGGCAGCAATCATCAGTTGTAATCCGAAGATCGAGCGTCTGAATGAGATTGAGGATTACCCGATTCAGGCGGGGAAAGAGACATTTGAACCGGCGAATTATGATATTGAATTCCGAAATGTGTACTTTTCCTATCAGAAAGGAAAAACAGTGCTCAATGATGTGAGTTTTGTAGCGAAGCAGAATGAGATCACTGCACTGATTGGAAACAGTGGAGGCGGAAAATCTACATGCGCATCTCTGGCGGCAAGGTTCTATGATATAGATAAGGGAAGTATTACGATTGGCGGAATTGACATCAGCAAAGTTGATCCGGAGGTGCTGTTATCCAAGTTCTCAATCGTGTTCCAGGATGTTGTTCTTTTTAATACCAGTATTCTGGAAAATATCAGGATTGGGCGAAAGGATGCTACGGATGCACAGGTGAGAGAGGCGGCAAGGCTTGCGTTCTGTGATGAATTCGTAGAGGAATTCCCGGATGGATATGAGACGGTCATTGGAGAGAACGGATCAAAGTTATCCGGCGGGCAGAGGCAGCGTATCTCTATTGCCAGAGCGCTTCTTAAGGATGCACCGATCATTCTCTTGGATGAGGCAAGCGCTTCACTAGATGTGGAGAGTGAGACGTATGTGCAGCAGGCGTTGTCCAGGTTGATTGAGAATAAGACGGTCATTATGATCGCGCATCGGATGCGGACGGTTGCGAATGCGGATCATCTGGTTGTGCTGGAAGATGGTAAGGTGGTAGAAGATGGGACACCAGAAGAATTGCTTGAGAAAGATGGAGTGTATCGAAGGATGGTGGAATTGCAGAAGATGAGTTTGGAATTTTGTTTATAAAGAGGCGGTTGGATGAGCGAGGGGAATTCTGAGGTGAGTATGGGGATAGTTTCTAGGGGATGTGGTATACTATGACTAGTGTGTGAATTAAGGTATGCTTGGATGAGTGTAGTTGAAGAAGTATACTTTGGGGATTGAATATCAGATGTGTAGAAATGGAAAGGAGATATTATGGCGAATCGGTTGGGGAGTGAAAAATCACCGTATTTGTTGCAGCATAGGGATAACCCGGTGGAGTGGTATGCCTGGGGTGAGGAGGCTTTTCGGGAGGCGGTTTTGCAGGATAAGCCGGTTTTCCTGAGCATCGGGTATTCTACTTGTCATTGGTGTCATGTGATGGCGCATGAGTCTTTTGAGGATGAGGAGGTTGCAGGGATTCTGAATCAGAATTACATCTGCATTAAGGTGGACAGGGAGGAGAGACCGGATATCGATATGGTGTATATGTCGGTGTGCCAGGCAGTTACGGGTGCTGGCGGATGGCCGCTTACGATTATTATGACACCTGAGCAGAAGCCTTTCTTTGCAGGAACTTATTTCCCGAAGAAGGGGCGCTATGGGAGTATGGGGCTTATGGAACTTCTGGTGCAGATTGCGAAGATGTGGAAGAATGACCGGAAGACGCTTTTGAATGCGGGGGAGGAGATTACGGCTGTGATTCGGCAGAAGGATAATAGTCCGGAGGATATTAGGAAAAATTCTTTTCAGAATGCAGATGGGAAAACGAGACCGGAAAAGGAGATATTGAATAAAGCGTATCGTCTGTTTCAGAATCAGTTTGACACCAGATGGGGTGGATTTGGCTCTGCTCCGAAGTTTCCTTCGCCACATAATCTTCTTTTTCTTATGAGATATGCGCATGAGGAGCATTCGGCGGAGGGGCTTCGGATGGTGGAAGTTACTTTGGATGCAATGGCGAGAGGAGGAATCTACGATCACATCGGAGGTGGTTTTTCTAGGTATTCGACAGATGAAAAATGGCTGGTTCCGCATTTTGAAAAAATGTTGTATGACAATGCGCTTCTGATATTGGCTTATACAGAGGCATATCAGTTGACGAAGAAGGAGGAATATGCTCAGATTGTACGCAGTACGGCAGATTATATTCTCAGGGAACTCACGGATGAAGAGGGCGGATTTTATTGTGGACAGGATGCGGATAGTGAAGGGGAAGAAGGAAAATATTATGTATTTTTTCCTGAAGAAGTGGAATTCGTTCTAGGCGTGAATGATGGAAGAAAGTTTTTGGAACTTTATGGGATTACAGAGGCAGGGAACTTCGAGGGAAAGAATATTGTGAATCGAATTGGTCAGAAGGAAGAAGGCTGGCCGGTGGAAGATGCACGGATGAAGAAGTTATATGAATACCGGCTGAAGCGTACGAAACTGCATAAGGATGATAAGATTCTGCTGTCCTGGAGTGCATGGACAATTATTGCACTTGCACGGGCGGGAAGGGTTCTCGGTGAAGAACGGTATCTGAATGCGGGCAGGAAAGCACAGAAGTTTATTGAGAAGAACATGACGGATACAGATCATCGGCTCTATATACGTTTTCGTGACGGGGAGGCGGCTCATGCCGGACAACTGGAAGATTATGCAGTCTATGCGTTGGCACTTCTGGAACTGTATTCGGCGGATTTTCAGGCAGAACATCTGGAAGGAGCGCTTCTTAGGGTAGAGCAGATGAGAATGTATTTCAAGGATCAGAAGCATGGAGGGTATTATGCGACGGCTTCGGATGCGGAGCAGTTAATCGTGCGGCCAAAAGAGACTTATGATGGAGCGATTCCTTCTGGTAATTCAGTAGCGGCGATGGTTCTTAATCGGCTTGCGATGTTGACGGGGGAAGTGAAGTGGCAGGAAGAGGCAGATGAACAGATGCAGTTTCTTGAGAGGGAGATTAGGGAATATCCGACCGGATATGCGTTTTCATTGCTTGCGATGGAGGATGTGATTGGTTCGCATAGAGAGTTGATATGTGCTGTGAGCGGGGAAGTTCCAAAGGAATTAGAAGAATATAGGAGAAGAGATCCTGGATATGGACTGAATGTTCTGGTGAAGACGGAAGAAAATGCGGGGAAATTATCCGATTGCGCGCCATTTACGAGGGAATATCCCGTACCGAAGCAAGGGGCAGTGTATTATCTGTGTGAAAATGGGGCATGCAGAGCACCAGTGACAGATCTTTCGGCTTTGGATCTTTAATATTGGAAATGCATAACGTTCCCCTTTCTTTTGGTTTAATATACATTGAGAATCCGTCTATGGGTTAATACCCTTGCAACCGCCACCGGCACCCGGTAGCAGTGGTAAAGATATTATAATTTGACATTCCGGTTAAATTTGCTATAATATACTTAGCAAGACAACTGGGGTAGATAGATGAAGCCTATCCGCTCCGGGAAAAACAGTAATTAAAAGATAATCGCTCTTACATTTCCAGGTGCAGGGCGATTATTTTTTATGTGTATAATTCAGGATGGCTATAATCAAACTGGCTGTTGTCAGGATAATCATAAATTCCTCATATGTACTCATAAGCACCACCCCTTTCGCAAGACTCCGAAACGGATGGAATCACTCTCCCAGTTGCCTGGGTAAATATATTATTGTCAAGATGCGCCCGGCACCGGGGTACCGGGCGTATATGAATCAGCGGAAGAGGATTATCAATAGCACTTCTTACATGGCTCGTAACCGCTTGCTTGTGCCTGAGTTGCTGTTTGGGCGGCGGCCTCTTCTTCAGCCTTTTTCTGTGCTTCATCTTCGGCGGTTTTGGCTGCTAGAGTCTGTTCAATTCTTGACGATACAATCTCTAATTCTTCATCTGATAGTTGCTCAAATGGCTGCATCCTGTCTTTATATTCGTTTATTCAGAAAGCGTATCCTCCAAAGAGGCTTTTGCTACCTTCAGGTCAGATGCAGCATCATCATATTCTTTTTGCAGGGAATTATAGTCTTCTTTCAAAGAAGTATATTCTGACTGCAGTGTATCATAGTCTTCCTTCGGTATCATGCCCGAAGATGCTGTTGCTAGGCTCAGTATTAGGATGATTCCTATGATTTCCAAAATGAGTCTTGGCTTGCTTTTTAAGCCCTTCAGTTTGCTTAAGAAATGATTGTTGTCTTTTGATTTTTCTTGGAGTTGATTTTGTCTTTTGTCCATAAATTTCCTCTCTTTTCACAAGTATGATGAAGAAAATAAGAGGGTTCAAGTGATGAACTCCTCTCCAATAAATTTGAACCCCCTTGTACCTTTTCGCATAAGAAAATGTATTGTAGAATTAGCGATTCATGTGCCAATACTGTACTTGGGGGTCGATTTAACCATTGGACAGATCGCGGAGAGTGCCGGATACTCCATCACCAGCCGTCTTGCGACATTACATCGTGAGAGTACGGGATTAATGCCCGCAGAGTATCGGAAAATGTCGTGGAGAACGTGAAAAGTTAAAAAAGATACTTATATTTGTTTTTAGGCATTACAGACCCGCTTGCATTGAGTCAAAAGATAGGGTAATATAAAAACGAATTAGAGCCAGACACTAAGATGCTACAATTTACGCCCAAATGATTTTACACAGAATGATCCTCTGCATTTATGTGAGCAATTAACTTGTGAGGCAGTAGTTTTTGCTTATGATTTTATTAAACGAAAAGTGACTGCAGAAGTATAGAGGTGAACGGTTTTAGAGTATTTGCAATATGCGATTCTAAATATGAATTGACAATAAAATGTTTTTCGTGTATACTTGCAATCGACAGATAGTCGGTCTATAAACTTTATAGCAAAGTAAGGAAGATGAGATATGCGGGTAGTTAAGGAAGCAGAAGAAAGGAAACAAGAAATTCTGGATGCGGCAGAAAAACTGTTTGCTACGAAAGGCTTTGATAATACCAGCACAGGGGACATATTGGATGCGGTAGGAATTGCCAGAGGAACTCTTTACTATCATTTCAAATCTAAGGAAGAAATTCTGGATGGTGTAATTGAGCGGATGACAAATCGTCTGATGCAGGATGCGCAAGAGATTGCACAGAACCAAGAACTGCCAGTGCTTGAACGCTTTACAAAAGCGATTATGGCTTTGAATGTGGAGTCGAAGATTGGATATGAAGTCATGGAGCAGGTACACCGTCCACAAAATGCGCTGATGCATCAGAAGATGCAAGTAACATTATTAGCAGGGATTAATCCGATTTTTACACGACTGGTGGAGGAAGGCATAGAACAGGGAATCTGTCATACACAGTATCCGGAATCGGTGGTGGAGATGACGATGCTTTATGCTAATACTGCTTTCGATGAATTGAATATAGAGGGGATAAGTCCGGAGCAAAGGGAAAAGAAAATTGCCGGTTTTATCTACAATGTGGAGCGGCTCATGGGAATGAAGGAAGGCAGTCTGCAGGAAGCAATCATGGGAATTTTTCGCAGAAGCAGATTGGGAAGCGGTGAAAATTAAGGCAAAAGACGATATACAATAAGAGAAAGCCTGTATATCATGCTTTCTCTTATATTTTATATACTTACCGATAGACAGTCGGTCTAAAAGAAAGGAAAATAGTATGAACAGCAAACGCAATTTTAATCGGTTTCTTTTATTATGGGTAGGAGAATTGGTGTCCTCTATCGGCGGAGGTTTGACCAGCTTTGGTCTGGGCGTGTATGTATTTCAGCAGACCGGGAGTGCAGCGAGTATGACCCTTGTTACCCTCCTGGCTTTTATGCCGACACTGGTTTTGAGTGTTCCGGCGGGTGTTCTGGCAGACCGCTATGACAGAAGGCTGCTCATGATGTTTGGGGATGGATGTTCTGCGGTTGGTATTCTATATATTCTGTTTTGCATGTTAAACGGTGGAGCCAGCCTTACGGAAATCTGTATCGGCGTGACAATCAGCTCGGTCTTTTCCTCCCTGCTGGAGCCTTCTTATCGTGCCACAGTAACAGATCTCTTGGATGCAGAGGAATATTCCAGAGCCAGCGGAATGGTCAGTCTTGCAGGAAGCGCCAGATATCTGATTTCCCCTGTCCTTGCCGGTGCCCTGTTGACAGTATCGGACATCCGGCTGCTTTTAGTTCTTGATATCTGTACGTTTTTCCTGACAGTGATTTGTACCGGAGTAGTCAGGAACGGTCTGGCAGCAAAAACAGCAGAAAATAAAGAACCATTTTTTGCTGCCCTGCGAATGGGATGGCAGGCTGTTACGGAAAAAAGAGGGGTTTTCCTTTTAATATTGCTTTCTTCTGTTATGACCTGCTTTATGGGAGCCTTTCAAATTCTGGCGGAGCCGATGATCCTGGATTTTGCGGATAGCGCTACATTGGGAATTGGGGAAACAATCTGTGCCAGCGGAATGCTGGTTTCCGGTTTGTTTTTAGGAGCCAGGGGGATCAAAAAAGGCTACTTGAAGGTCTTATCTGCATCCCTCACCATAGCGGGTATCGCTATGATTATTTTTGGGCTGAAGGAAAATATCTATCTGATTTGTGCAGCGGGATTTCTATTCTTTGCCATGCTTCCTTTTGCGAATAATTGTCTGGATTTTCTTGTAAGGACAAACATTACGGATGAATTACAGGGCAGAGCATGGGGATTCATTGGATTCTTGTCGCAGATTGGTTATGTGGTAGCTTATGGTGTTGCTGGTGTCTTAACTGACGGGATTGGGGAACAGTTTCAGGTTGGCGTTGGCCGGGGCGCTGCCGCAGTCATTATGGTATCGGGGGTACTGCTTGGTATTTTGGCATTAGTGGTTTATCCCATAAAAGCAGTGCGTGAACTGGAGCATGGAATAACAAATGCTGATAAAGGGAGTGAATTATGAGAAAAAGGATTATATGGAGTGATATAAAAGGCAACCGCCTGATGGCTGTCACAACATGGCTTTTCATGGCGATCAGCGCATTTATGTTTGCATTGACCTGCTTTCTCTTTGTCAGTCTGTTGGGTTCGGTGGATACGTTAATGGAAAAGGCTCAGACACCGGATTTTTTACAGATGCACGCCGGAGAGATTTCAGAAACGGAGCTTCTTCGGTTTGCCGAAGAAAATGAACAAGTACGGGATTATCAGGTTTTGAACTTTTTGAATCTGGAGAACAGTTCCATAACACTAAATGGACATTCTCTGACAGACAGCACTCAGGATAACGGTGTCTGCGTACAAAGCGGAAGTTTCGACTATCTTCTGGATTTGGAAAATAAAATGATCCGATTATCGGATGGCGAAATTTATGTTCCGGTCTGCTATCGGCAGGAGTATGACCTTACTGTTGGGGAAACCGTGCAGATTGGTGCAAACTCTTTCATTCTTGCCGGATTTCTCAGAGACTCCCAAATGAATTCCATGATGGCATCCTCCAAGCGCTTTCTGATAAGTGAGTCCGACTATGACAAACTGAAAGAGGCTGGAAGTGAGGAATATCTGATTGAATTTCTGTTGAAGGAAGGAACAGACGTAAACGCATTTGCTACAAAATATACGGATGCCGGATTGCCGTCCAATGGGCCCGCCATTACAAAACCTCTGATCCGCATGATGAATGCACTTTCGGACGGACTGATGATATTGGTGATTCTTCTGGTGAGCATTGTGCTGTTATTGATCTCTATGCTCTGTATCCGATTTACGCTGCTGACGCAGTTAGAGGCAGAACGAAAAGAAATCGGAATGCTGAAAGCGATTGGAATATCTAAAGGTGACATCCGGCAGTTCTATAATCAGAAATTTCTGGCACTGTCCGGATTGGGAGCTGTGACCGGATTTCTTCTTGCACTTGTGGCGAAGGGAACCATATCGGCACAAATACAAGAATTATATGGGGCCTCTGAAAATGGATTGCTTGAATTTTTAACGGCTTTCGCAGGTGTGGTATTAACGGAAGGTATTCTGCTCTTTTCCGTTGGAAAGACACTAAGGCGAACAGAAAAATTATCAGCGGTAGAGGCGCTGACCGGACAACATTGGGGACAAAAAAACGAAAAGAAACATCTTCTCTCCCCACAGCATTTGATTGTTGTGCTGATTATCGGGTTAGGGATATTTATGATGATTTTGCCGCAGAACCTGTTAAGCACGATTTCCTCTCCGCAATTTGTCACATATATGGGAATCGGTAATGGGGAAATCCGTCTGGATATTCGTCAGACAGATGATATTGCAGGCAAGACAGAACAGGTCACGAAGCTACTGTCAGAGGATAAACAGATAGAACGCGCTGTTACATTGCAGACAAACTCCTGCCGTGTAGTTCTGTCGGACGGCACTTATACCAACTTACAGGTGGAGCAAGGCAACCACACTACTTTCCCTGTAACCTATGCAGAGGGAGAATCACCAAAAGAGAAAAACGAGATTGCACTTTCTTACTTGTGTGCCGATGAATTGGGGCTGTGTGTGGGAGACCGGCTTCACCTTTCGATTGAGGGAGCCGTACAGGAATATATCGTCTGCGGTATCTATTCGGACATCACAAACGGAGGAAAGACAGCGAAAGCCGCATATCTTCATGGTGAAGGG
The DNA here is from genome assembly GCA_945870325.1 of uncultured Dorea sp. GTDB lineage: Bacteria > Bacillota > Clostridia > Lachnospirales > Lachnospiraceae > CAMBRQ01. The sequence continues at coordinate 58,122 of CAMBRQ010000013.1, forward strand.
CCTCTTATGTGGAGCATCTTTTATGTTTCCCTAAAGGATGGTGCTGTAAAGGATCAATGGTTATCTGATTATGCGGATATCTTGTCTGACAGCGGCATCAGTGTGAAGGCGGTAGATATTCAGGAATATGTAGCCGATACCTATGGACAGACAATTCGTGAGATCCACATAGCGGCGTGGGTGGCGATTATAGCAGCGGCTTTCGTCATATTTGTTGTTGTGATCTTATTTACCCGTCTGCTTGTGGCAAATGACCGCTGTGATATTTCACTGCGAAAGGCGATTGGTTTTACCGGAAAGGATATCAAAGAACTATATCTGCTTGGTTATCTGCCGGTGCTTCTGGCAGGCATTCTGACAGGGATTTTATCTGGTAATTTGTTGGGTGAGAAACTGGCAGGATTGCTGTTAAAGACACTTGGTGCAACAGGCTTTCACTTCCTAATTGATTATAAAACAGTATTTGGTTGGATTCCAGTTATTGTAGTCATAACCGTATTTTGTGCAATTCTGCTTGGACTGTCAGAAATCAAAAACATCAGGGCATACGAGTGCTGTATGGGAAAGGAGTGAAGGATTATGTCAGAGTTGTTGGTTGTTAAAAACCTTTGTAAAGAAGGAATTTTGAAAAAAATCAGTTTTGCGGTGAACGCTGGAGAAATGGTGGCTGTCATGGGGCCATCCGGCTCCGGAAAGTCTACCTTACTCTATCAAGTGTCTGGTATGGACCGTGCAGATTCCGGAGAAGTATGGATGGACGGTATGGAAATCTGCGCCTTATCGGAGGATGAGCGGGCAAGGCTGCGGCTTGAACAGATGGGGTTTGTCTTTCAACAAATGAATATGTTGAAAAATCTGAATCTGATAGACAATATCATGCTGCCCGCCTGCCGCATGAAAAAGGGAAAATCTTCCGGCAAAGAGATTGAACATAGGGCGCGGATGCTGATGCGGAAAATGGAAATTGAAGAACTGGCACAGCGGAAAATCACTGAGGTATCCGGTGGTCAGCTTCAGAGAGCCTGCATCTGCCGGAGCATGATAAATCAGCCGAAAATCTTATTTGCTGATGAACCAACCGGTGCGCTTAACCAAAATGCGGCGCAGGAGGTTATGAGGGAATTTACCCGCCTGAATCGGGAAAGCACTACCATTCTCATAGTAACCCATGACAGCAAGGTCGCTGCAAAATGTGACAGAATCTTATATCTTCTGGATGGCAGTATCAAGGGTAAATTATCTCTTGTAGGCATATCGGAAGGAAAATACAGAGAAGAAAAAGTGAACAAATGGCTTACTGGATTGGGATGGTGATATTCGGTATTAAAAAAAAGACTAAATAGTCTGCCAATTAAAAAAAATTAGGAGGAATCATTATGGTTGAGTCGAGATGTGGGATATTATGCAGTGAGTGCGAATATCGCAAACAAGTGAATAGATACATCTTGCGCAGTGGAAAAGCAGAAGTGGGATGAAATGATAGCATATGCAAAATCACTGGGTATTCCAGATAGTCAGTGTGACTTTTTACCAGAAAATTTTAACGAACATGAATATTGAATAATTTCAGTTTGCGATGGAGGAGGAAATATGAGTTGGACAATTTACGGATTGGAATGCCTTATGGCTATTATCCTGTTCACCTGTGCGATTATGGTTCCGTTATGCCGGAATCCTGTTTGTTGGATTCACGATTATCCGAAGGACATTCAGGAAAAATATTTTGAAACCCATGAGCGAATCCCCACGCAGTCGTTTAGCGAGACCGTATTGATAAAAAAGTGCGCTGCTCTGTTCTAGCACTGGTGGTATTTGTGGTATTGGTGCTGCTGGCCGGAGCGGACAACTTCAAAACAGCGTTCTTTGCCAGCTACGGGATCTGGCTACTGGTAGATTGGTACGATTGTATCTTCCTGGACTGGGTGCTGTTTGCCAGCGGTCATGCAGATCCGCTTTAGGGAGAGGCTTGCCCCCTAAAGTCATGCTGCGAGGCAAAGGAATATGAACATTGCGGACAATGCGGGGACTTCCCCTGCGATATGTTAATGCAATTTTCTTATGACAAGGAGCAAGGCGATAACGGCAAGCGGATTGAGCAATGTAGGAAAGTCTGTGGCCTTTTACAGAGTGCTGATTGTGAGAACAATCCGGTGCTGCGTTGTTCATTACTAACTACAGGAGGTGCGGATTGTGCATGATATGAAAAAGTCAAAAAGTAAGTTGCGGATAGTGCTTTGTCAAATCATCGTTTATGTGATTGTGATGAGCGTATTTGAAAACATCAATGCGGATGGATCTTATGAGAATTATAGGATTATTCCTGTGGCTTTGATTCTGATTTACCTACTTTGGAGCATGGCGCGTAACAAAGTTCTTGAAACATGCGGTTTTCGATCAACCACGCCACTGCCCTATGGGAAGTTACTGTTTTTACTTCCCATGGCAATTCTATGTACGATGAACCTATGGCACGGTATTGTAATACGCTTTGAACCACGCGCAACCATACTTTACATAGTGGCCATGCTTTGTATCGGGTTTGTTGAGGAAATCCTGTTCCGAGGAAATTTACTTCATGCTTTGCAGCAACGCTCAGTTAAGCTGGCGATTATCGTTTCCAGTCTTACCTTTGGCTTAGGCCATATTGTCAATCTTATAAATGGGGCTGAGTTGTTGCACACAATGCTGCAACTGATCTATGCTATTGCCATTGGTCTTATGCTATCGGTATTTATAGTGAAAACAGGGCATATCCTACCCTGCTGTCTGTTCCACGGCATTTTTAACGCATTGGCTGCATTTTCAAATGAAGCAGGAATTACAATAGCATATCAGTTTACCGTATGTTTTGTCATTACGATAGTTTCCCTGGGATACGCACTTTACATTTGGAAAAAGCTTTCAATAAAATCGAATTTAGGGGAGAAAATTGATTATCGGAAGTGTACGGTGCAAGGGCAGCCCACAACTTCCCTGCCCTTGCACCTGACAGTTCCGTGTACTCGGGAGTTTCTTTAGTGGAGGATTCTGGCGGAGATGCGTGTGGAACGTTTTGGATAGATAACAGAGTATGTACGTGGAGAAGCACTTTATGGAAGATAGCAGAGTGGGCGGGTAAAGAGAGCAGGGAGAGGGAAGTCGGCTATTATATATCTTAGAAAGTGGCTTTACATACTTTGTTTGTATGAAATCTTCAGGAGGGTATGTAATTCCTGGCTGTTGTGCAGTGATTCTATTCGCTTTTACATACCCCATGTGTTCTGAAAAACTTTGCTCAAAAAGGATTGTTCTACGGTATGCAATGATGAAAAATTATATGTAAAGCATATTCCCTGCACTAATTTATGTCTTAATCACAAAACTCCTGTTTACTTCATAATACATATACATTCCAGTCAACACAATTCCAATATATAAAGCGATCACTCGCCCAGTTCTCCCTCACATCCGTTCCATTTCCAATCTGTTATTTAGCAAACACCGTTCGACACGCACTCCTGCCAGGAATCCTCCCAGTTCATGAAGAGTCACACATAAGAATGTCAGGCAGAGAGGGGCAGTATGGGCG